>JAFGES010000004.1 GCA_016931455.1 Desulfobacterales bacterium
ATAGCCCCTTGAGGGGCTTTCCTGTAACAATGCCCCCTTAAAGGGGGCTTCCTCATACTACCCGCTATGCGGGTATAGTAGGTGATTAGCTATCAAAAAAATTCAAAACCAAAAGGAGATCAACAATGACGCTGAAACTCACTTGGTATGGTCATGCCTGTTTTTTAATTGAAACGAACCAAACAAAGCTGCTCATCGATCCTTTTTTCAGCGGCAATCCGCTCTCACCGGTTACGGCCGATCAAATCGAGGCCGATTATATCCTCGTCTCCCATGGTCACGGCGACCATCTCGGTGATACTGTGGCAATTGCCCAAAAAACGGGTGCAACCGTCATATCAAATTTTGAAATTCATAACTGGCTGATCGACAAGGGAATCGATAATGTTCATCCCCAACATATCGGTGGCGGTTTTGATTATCCCTGGGGGCGGGTTAAATTAACGATTGCGCATCACGGATCCGGTTTGCCCGATGGCTCTTACGGCGGTAACCCTTGTGGTTTTCTATTTTATATCGAGGGTAAAAAACTTTATCATGCCTGCGACACCGGACTTTTTTATGATATGAAGCTTATCGGTGAAGAAGGAATCGATCTGGCAATTTTGCCCATCGGCGATAATTTTACGATGGGACCTGACGATGCCTTACGGGCCGTTAAACTGATTGAACCCGCACAAGTTATTCCCGTCCATTATAATACTTTCGATGTGATCCGGCAGGATCCGAATGCCTGGGCTGTTCGCGTAGAAAAGGAGACTGCAGCCAAGGTAAACGTAATTCAGCCGGGTGATTTTATTAAAGTTTAACAACTTGAAAAAAACGACAAAAAATTAAATAAAGGAATCCGGTATGGATTAGGTATTTAAATTTTACAGAGTTTTTCCGCAGCTCGTTCCAGGGTCTGATCCTGTTTGGCAAAACAGAATCGTAAGACCTTATGATCATCTTTTCGGTTGTAAAAAACCGAAATGGGAATTGAAGCTACACCGTGTTCAATTGTGAGGCGTTTTGAAAATTCAATATCTGATTCATCGGAAATGTTTGAATAATCGAGCAACTGAAAATAAGTGCCCCGGCAAGGTAAAGCTTTGAAACGTGAATTGTTGATCATCGATAAAAATTTATCTCGCCTTTTTTGATAAAATAAGGATAAATTTAAATAGGCATCCTTATTTTGCATGAATTCCGCGTAAGCGTACTCAACCGGAGTGTTGGATGTAAATGTCAGAAATTGGTGAACCTTTTGAAATTCTTTGGCCAAAGACGAAGGGGCCAGACAATAGCCGATTTTCCATCCCGTTGTATGATAGGTTTTACCAAAGGAGCTGACCACAAAACTTCTTTCCGCAAGTTCCGGATAGCGGGACATGCTTTCATGTCGGAATCCGTCGAAAGTAATATGCTCATAGACTTCATCACTTAAAATCATTGCATCCGTATGCCCAATGATACTTTTCAGCGCGGCGATATCTTCACTCGACAATACCGCTCCGGTTGGGTTATGGGGTGAATTGAAAATAATCAGCTTTGTTTTTTTTGATATCGCATTTTGGACTTCATCCCAATCGATTTTGTAATCCGGAAACTTCAGCTCAATATAAACAGGAATACCACCGTTTAACTGAATGACCGGCACATAGGCATCGTATGCGGGTTCAAAAATGATTACCTCATCACCTTTTTGTACAACAGCCGTAATTGCGGAGTATAATGCCTCGGTTGCCCCGGAAGTAACCGTAATTTCAGTTTGCGGGTTGTAACGAGTATGATATAATTCAAATGTTTTTTGAGCGATTGCCTCCCGAAGCTCCGGCACCCCCTGCATCGGAGCATACTGATTATATCCGCAACGCATATATTTTTCCACCAAAGCAATTAATTCTGGACTGACATCGAAATCCGGAAATCCTTGCGAAAGGTTAATGGCATGGTAATCATCGGCCAGCCGACTCATAACCGTAAAAATAGTAACCCCGACTTCGGGTAATTTTGATTGAATTTTCATTGCTTAAGACCTTTAATCCAAACTGTTTTTTTGATTGGTATAAGGATTCCCTAAAATATGATTTATGTTTTTGCATATTAATGCAAATTTTTATTCTTTCCAAGAACATGCCGAGGATATTTTCTCCTCACTAAGGAAAGCTTTTCTATATTCCAGATATATTGGAAATTCAACCGCTTTGATTTTTTTTCAGTTCATCAATTTTTATTTGTATAATTCATTTCGCCGAATTCGTATTGAATGATAGATATTTCAAATAAATAAAATCAAAAATATAGATATTATCAAATTGACATTATGACCTATCCAAATATATCATTTTTTAAATTAGGGGTTACAGTATTCATTAAAAACGGTGACCTGAATTTAGAATTATTATTTTTCAACCTATAACTGCTAAAGGTTTGTTATGTCCAACATAATTTATTTTGATAATGCCGCTACGTCATGGCCGAAACCCAAAGAGACATTGGAAGCGATGGAAAGATATTTCTGTGATATCGGTGCCAGCCCGGGACGATCTGGTCATCGACTGGCAATAGAAGCCGGGCGTGAGGTGCTTGCAACCCGCGAAGCTTTGGCCGAGATTTTCGGCACGGGAGATCCGCTTCGCATTGTTTTTGCCAAAAATGCGACCGAGGCCCTCAATATCGCTATTTTTGGACTGCTTAAGCCGGGGGATCATGCCATTACATCAAGTATGGAACATAATTCCGTCATGCGGCCCTTGCGTGCAATGGAAAATAGAGGGTTGGAGCTTTCAGTGATTCCATGCAGCTTAAACGGTGAGTTGAGTCCGGATGATGTCGTTGCGGCAATAAAAGCCAATACCCGTGCTATTATTTTGACTCATGCTTCCAATGTGACCGGGGCTATCATGCCGATTGCAGAAATCGGCAAAATTGCCAGGGATCACGAAGTCCTTTTTTGTGTAGATGCAGCTCAAACAGCCGGTGTACTTCCGATTCAGGTCAAAGAGATGTTTATTGATCTGCTTGCTTTCACGGGTCACAAAGCGCTTTGCGGTCCCCAGGGAACCGGCGGTTTATATATTAGAGAAGGTCTTGAAAATATAATTCGACCCATCCAAAGGGGTGGTACCGGCAGTAAATCAGAATTTGAAGCCCAACCGGATTTTATACCGGATAAATATGAATCCGGCACCCCCAATACCATTGGTCTGTATGGACTTGGGGCAGGAGTCCGGTCCGTCCTCGATCGAGGTGTTGAGCATATCAGGAACAAAGAGATCGGTTTGGCACAACATTTTATCAATGGTATCAAAGCCATGCCGGAAGTCGTTCATTATAGATGCGGCGATATTTCCAAACAGATTGCGGTGGTGTCTTTTAATATCAAGGGAATGAGTCCTTCCGATTTGACCCTGATTTTGGATGAAACCTATGGTATTATGTGTCGCTCGGGGCTCCATTGCGCTCCATCGGCGCATCGGACGATTCAAACTTTTCCGACGGGTACGGTCCGGTTCAGTTTCGGATATTATAATACTGTTGATGAAGTGAATTTTTCCTTGGAGGCGATCAGCAAAATTATATCTTCAAAATAAGGAATAGATCATGTCAAGATCTGATGAATTAAGGGCTGGTATGATTTCTAATATGTATGATATTGCAGAAGTTATGCTTTCCGCCGGAAGATTGGTCACCGTATGAGTGAGGTAAAACGATATCAGGTGGTCTTATTTTATTCTGTCAGCCATACCCTGCGGGCGGAAAAACTACTCAAAAAGGAAAAAATTCCCATCAAGGTGATTCCCATACCGCGGCATATCAGTTCCAATTGTGGAGTTTGTATCAGGTTTTTGGAGGAGCATCGGGAGCAGATTGAAAAGGCGCTTGAAGGTCGTGTGGATTTTGATTCGATACATTCGTTTAATCCAAGGTAAGGATAAAAGATAATGGCTGAGATTAAAAAACTTCGTCTTACGGAAACGGTCACGGGGGCGGGTTGAGCTTCTAAGATTCCTCCAGGGGACCTGGATAAGGCGTTATGCGGGATAAAATTTCCAACCGATGTGAATCTGATTGTCGGTCTTGAACGTGCTGATGATGCCGGAGTTTACAAAATTACCGATGACCTGGCGATGATTCAAACATTGGATTTTTTTACACCCATTGTGGATGACCCCTATATGTTTGGACAAATTGCCGCCGCGAATGCTCTCAGTGATGTCTATGCCATGGGAGGTACACCCAAGACGGCAATGAATATTGTCTGCTTCCCGCTGAAGCAGATGGATATTTCCGTATTGCGGCAAATTATTCAAGGGGGAATCGATAAATTGAAAGAGGCCGAGGTAGTGTTGGTCGGCGGCCATAGTGTTGAAGACAATGAAATGAAATATGGTATGGCTGTTACAGGCTTTATTCATCCGGATAAAATCCTTACCAAAAAAAATATAAAAGTGGGAGATCAAGTGATATTGACCAAACCGCTTGGAACGGGGATTATCAACACGGCGATTAAGGGGGGTCTTGCTTCCGATGAAATTATCGAATATGTGACCCAGCTGATGGCCGCCTTGAATCGGGATGCAGCAGAGGTTATGCAGAGGTATCCGGTCCATGCGTGTACCGATATTACCGGCTTTGGACTGATCGGACATCTTGCCGAGATGGTCATAGATACAAGCTGTGGAATAAAGTTGACGGCAAATCGTATTCCTATCATTCCCGAGGCGCTTGATTTTGCAAGTATGGGGTTGGTGCCGGGTGGAGCATTTAAGAACCGTGAGTTTCGAAAACCTTTATCGGAGTTTTTTCCCTCCATTGATCGCACCGTTGAGGATATCTTGTTTGACCCGCAGACATCCGGCGGATTACTGATTTGTGTTGATAAAGAAAATGCCGATCAACTTCTGCAGGATTTAAAACAAAAAGGCATGGATAGAGCGGCCAATATCGGTGAGGTGGTGTCTAAACCTGCAGAAAAAATTGTGGTGATGTAAAATGTACCGATAATCAAAAGAATAATGCTTCCGTTTTACAAACCTTCCGGACGTCCGACGAGACTAATTGTTATTGAACTTGACGGGAATACAAGTCCATCATGATGGCCGGGTACAGCCAACCCCCATAAAAAGTGTCCGTATATATAAGTGATGTCTCAAGTCCACACAGTATTTGGGCTTTTGACATCGAATTTTCGATCAACCGGATTTGGAGGCTTAAAGGATAAGCGATCTGAGCTGTCTGAGATTTACACGATCCCAATAGGCTGATTTTTTTTCTTTAGGGGTTTCAATAATTTTCGGAATATGAACAAATCTTTTGTCATTCATGAGATATGCAAATGCATTTAAGCCGATAAACCCTTGCCCGATGTGTTCGTGCCGGTCAACTCTTAATCCAAGTTCCTTTTTGGAATCATTTAAATGAATCAGAAAAAGATACTGCAGTCCGACAATCGTATCAAAGGACGAGATTGTTTCCTGGTAGGCGGTTTCAGTGCGGATGTCGTAGCCGGCTGCAAAGATGTGGCATGTATCTATGCAGATTCCGACCCGGTTTTTATTTTCTATCTGATCTATAATTGATGCAAGTTGCTCAAATGTATGCCCCAGGCTGGAACCTTGCCCGGCGGTGGTTTCCAGCAGAAGACGGGAAGTGATACCGGAAGTTTGGCTGTAAATTTCATTTATGCTGGAAGCGATTCGATGAATCCCTTCTTTTTCACCGGTTCCCATATGAGCGCCCGGATGAAGGACCACATTGGAAATGCCGAGCATTGACGAGCGTATCAGTTCTTGCTGAAGTGTTTTGATTGCCAGGGCATGCTTTTTTTTATCCGGACTTGCTAAATTAATCAAATAGGATGCGTGAGAAGCAATATTTTTGATGTCGGTTTTAGCCTTGGCTTGTTTGAAACTGTGGATTTCATCCGGCATGAGGATACGTTCTTTCCAGGTGTTTGCATTTTGGGTAAATATTTGCAGGACATTGCAATCCAGCGTTTCGGCCCTATAAATGGCTTTTTCAAGTCCTTTTGCAATTGATAGATGGGCTCCAAGCAGGCAAATTTTATTTTTATGATCTGGTTTCAAATGATCTCCATTTTGATTGAATCGTCCAATCGTTGGTAATAAAACTTTCATTGAGGGCAGGGGATAGTAAATAAAAGCAAGGGTGTCAACTGCTAAAAAATAAAGTTGGGGCAGGATTGGAAAAAAGAAACCATCGATCGTAAGGCAGTTCCTGGGGTAACGGATAAGGAAAGGAAATATTTAATCAAAAATAGTTGACAGTTTTAGAGGACGTATATATTCAACAGAATTCTTTTTGCCTCATTGAGAGGATTAAAGTCAAAAGAGTTGAGAATACGCTTTGCTGTCTTTTTCGGTTTTAGGGGGAAAATCGTGCAAATTTTCAATCTCTTGGCAATTGCGGTGGCTTTGGCCATGGATGCTTTCGCCGTTGCAATTGCTACAGGTGTGAATCTAAAAACCGTCGGTTTTCGACAGACATTCCGGCTTTCGTGGCATTTTGGTTTTTTTCAGGCTATGATGCCGGTGATCGGTTGGAGTGCCGGCTTGACGGTCCGAGCCTATATTGAACGGTATGATCATTGGATTGCCTTTGGATTGTTGGTTTTTGTCGGCGGAAATATGATCCGGGAGGCGTTTGAAAATGATAAAGATCAGCAAGAAAAAAAGGATCCCACCAAAGGGATGACTTTGGTCCTACTTTCTGTGGCAACCAGTATTGATGCTCTGGCGGTAGGTCTTAGTATTGCGCTGCTGAAAATTTCAATATGGACCCCGGCACTGATTATTGGCATTGTGGCGGGGATGTTTACGATTATCGGATTGCATATGGGAAAAAAAATAGGATCGGCTGTCCGTTTAAGCCACTGGGCCGAGATTATCGGCGGGATAGTACTTCTGATCATCGGTCTAAAAATTCTTCATGATCATGAAGCGCTGTTTTTTATAGCCTAAAGCCATTAAAACCCAAATACCTAACAAAAACCCCTTTCAGCTTTTCTTCAGTTAAAGGACGAAAGGGGTTTATTTATTGCGATACGGATAACCGTTATTTTTTCATAATCTTAAAAAGGCAGGGTTTTTACCCTGATATAAACCGTTTCGGTTTTTATCCCACCGTCGTTGTCTGTTACGGTCAAATTGACTTGATACGTTCCTGCAGTGGTGAAGGTATGGATGACCTCGGCACCTAAATCGGTCGTGCCGTCACCAAAATTCCAGCTATATGCGGCGATACTTCCGTCGGAATCCGATGCATTGCCGGTAAATGTAACCGACAGCGGTTGATAACCTTCCAACGTGGAAGCAGCGATTGAAACATTGGGCAGCAAGTTGACTGTTGAGATGACAACCTGTGCGGTCGCACGGCCGCCGTCATTATCTGTAACGGTCAGTGTTACGAGATAGGTTCCGATGGCTGTAAAAGTGTGGTTAACCTCAGTGCCTGAATCGGCGGTACCATCACCGAAATCCCAAATATAACTCTCGATACTGCCGTCCGGGTCCGATGCATCGGCGACAAATGAAACCGCCAGAGGTGCCGGCCCTTGAAGCGTGGAAGCGGCGATTGAAACTTCGGGCAACAGATTGATATCGGATTCCAGTACACGGGTGCGAGTTTTCAGTTCATAGGAAACAGTCGGAATCATCATGGGTCTGACTTCAGAACACGGTGGTCTTTTTGTAAACAGCCGGTTGGAAAGCTCAATACCGGCGATAACGGTAAAATCGTCATCATCACCAATAAATCCATCAGCATAACTTCCCTGAAGAAATAATCTGAGGCCTCCTTCTGAAACCAAAGGATATCCGAGTTTGAGTCGGCCGGAAACATCGGTATCATCGGCATCAACCCAGGCAATGTCGCCATCGATTGAAAGTCCGCATTCAAGCAGGTAATCAAAGTTGAACCCGACCTTGTCGCGAACTTTGAGATAGGTTTCGGTAGTAATCAGATCCCAGGACACATAGTGTGAATCCTTGGAGATGACATCCTCGTCTTCGATTGCTTTGGTCATGAAAGCGCCGATGCTGCCGCTTTCGATCAGGTACGCGGCCGACAAACCGAATTGACTGAGGTTACCTGCCCGGTCGTAATTTTCCAGATCCGCAAAAAGGGTTGAGGTGAAAACGCCGAGCTGAAACCTTTCGTATTTACCAACTACACCGATATCGATTTGATATTCTTTCACCTCGTCGTTAATATTGGCCCGAGCACCGGCCTGAAAGGCAAATTGATTTGCAAAAGGCAAAAATAGTTTTCCCTCGATACCTCCGGTCAGCGAACCGTCATCAGATCCGATTCCTGCTAGGATGGTTCCGTATTTATTTTCAAGAAGCGGCAGAGGAGTTTGTTGTGCCTGTGAAGCCGTTTGGGTAAGAGTAGGCTGCGGTTCGGGTTTTTGAGAGAGCAATTTTTCAAGCCGATCTAATCTTTGCAGCATTTCAGGATCGGATGTAGGCTGCTGAATCGGTGCCGGAGACGGTTGAACGAGTGGCTGCGCCGCCGGTTTGATATCGGGAAATTCGATTTTAAAAGGTTTGATAAAAATATTATCTTTGAAATAATAATCTTTCCCACCATCTTTTAATTTATAAACGCTGAGCACGACACGACGGTTAATAAAATGCGCCTCACCGGATGAACTTGAATCTTTAAACCGATCTTCTCCATAGCCTTTGACGATGATTTGATTAGGTGCAATTCCCTGCTGAATGAATTTTTCTTTTACGGCCTGGGCTCTTTTCATTGAAAGCGAACGGTTATATTGTGCCGATCCTCTTGAATCGGTATGGCCGCAGATTTCCAAAATCAGCTCGGGATCCTTTATGAGAATCTCTGATAGACGGGGAATCTGTTTTAAATCGTCAATGACGTTTTGAGAATCATAGGAGAAATTAATGTCTTCAAGATAAAAATCCTGTGCCCCTCCAAGACTAGCAAAAAATAAAATGAACAAACAACCGAGCCAATTTCAAAAGTCCCAAGTTAGTGGGAATTTTTTTATAGGAATTAGTCGGAAATAGTGGATATCCTATTGAATAAATTAAGA
>JAFGES010000033.1 GCA_016931455.1 Desulfobacterales bacterium
CACGAATTAGCCGATTGCCGGTTATTGATGGAAAAGTGGTCATGAGTTGATCGCCACTTTTTGAACACCAATAAACTCATTGGATATTGGTTTTTCTACCTCAAGGCAAAGTTCAATAGCTTCTTTTATTCTCTTCATTAAAGTGTCGAGAGATTTTGCCTGCGTGTGACACCCTCGAAGTGCCGGCACGGAAGCAACAAAATAGCCATCCTCATCTTTTTCAATTATCACGCTAAATTCTCTCATTTTTTATCTCCCAATATTTCATATCTGTAACCCCGGGCTTCAGAATCAAAAACAGCCAAAGTCATTTCAATATTCGATCAGCCTCGGCAAACATCTTTTGTGCAGCAATGTTTGGGCGCTTACCTTCCTTCGAAGATAGCTATTTTTATAAGCAAAATAACACAATTTCACTTACTTTTCTATTATTGTTTTTGAAGCGAACGTCAAGCTAAGCGGCTCGGTGGGGTGGAGCATAAAAGTTTTGGGTGAATATTGGGTCTCAAATTTTGCATAGTGAATAAATGTGGTTGAATTTAACCCGCAAACAGGACTATTTTTGCATTTCGATTCGCTCGGGATTATATGAAATTTCCTTAGAGGCTTCTTTTGAATACCAAAAAGTGGACTCTCAGCTGTATTCAGAGGGTTGTTTTTAGATGTATGGCTTAATTCCAATAGGTTAGCGTGGGGCCCTACCCCCGGCCACCCGGCCAGCAGAGTAAAGTCACCCTGAATTTTCACCCGTTAGTAGTAGCGGTTTCAATCGTTCAGTGGTAAAATGCTTTTAAATGAACGAAGAGGTTAACCTGAATGCCGAATGAGGAGAACAGGTAACAATGAATCGCTTATATGTCATCATCACTTGCTGCATCATGCTCAATTTCATCCCCGCCGCCGGAGCACAGGCGGATGATGAAACCGGCGGCTTACCCGAAACGATTGTGAAAATTAAACCGAGCATCGTGGGCATCGGTACATACAACAAAATTCGCCGTCCGCCTGCGGTTGTATCCGCCACGGGATTTATCGTGTTGGATGGCCGCCATGCCATAACAAATGCCCACGCGATTCCGGAGAAGCTCGATGAGAAACACAATGAGACCCTTGCCGTGTTTACCGGTCAGGGGCAAACCGGAAAAATTCATGAAGCCGCAGTTGTCTATACGGATAAGGATAACGATTTGTGTCTTCTTTCTTTTCAGGGGGATGTACGTGCCCCGATTACCTTGGGTGATGATTCACTGGTGAGAGAGGGGGAAACCTATGCGTTCACCGGGTATCCCATCGGAGCTGTTCTGGGCCTTTATGCCGCGACACATATCGGCATTGTCTCGGCGATAACCCCCATTGCCATTCCCGCCAACGCCATTCGGACACTTGACAAAACCCTGGTTGAACGGCTTCAGTCTCCCTATTCGGTATTTCAACTGGATGCAACCGCCTATCCGGGAAATAGCGGAAGCCCTCTGTATAATATCGGCACCGGCGCGGTGATAGGCATCGTCAACAAAGTGTATGTTAAGGGCGCCAAGGAAAATGCGCTAACGAATCCAAGCGGCATCACCTACGCGATTCCCATACATTTTGTTAAAAAACTTCTTGAAGATTATTCCGAAACCAGGGGCAAGTAAGAAATAGGGTTTTTTTTATAGCTGATCATAGCACTCTGTATTTATTCGGATTCTTCCGATCCTTTTGACCGGTATTTCGGGCTCAGAGAGCAGTTGGAAGCTCTTTTCGGAAGACCTGTCGAAATTGTCTTTGAAAAAGAATCTGATAATCCGTATTTCCGTGAAACGGTCGATAAACCAAAAGACTGATCTATGAAGCATGAAATAAAAAAACACATATATAATGAGTTCGTAAATTCCTGTTTAAACAATCCGAAAAAAAGATTCTATAATCGTGAAACCTGTAAAAATACCTATCGAAGACGTCCTTGACCTGCACACATTCAGGCCGGAAGATATACCTGATCTACTTTCAGACTATTTTGAAGCCTGTATCGAGGTCGGGATCTACTCTGTGCGTGTGATCCATGGAAAAGGGCAGGGGATCTTAAAAAAAAGGGTTCAAAGCCTGTTAAAGAAATATCCGATGGTAAAATCATTTAAGCCGGCCCCGCCGGAGGCTGGCGGTTGGGGGGCAACGCTGGTGGAGTTGAGGTCGATTCCGGAAAAATACAGTTTAGATTGATTCGCCTTAACCTCATATGCCCGCCATATACTCCGAATATAATTGGTTTCAATTTATTTAAATATTTTAAGGATGTCCCGTATTTTTCTTATTATTGTCCAGTAGTCGGTCTAAAATCGGGACTGGTCGATTACCAGCCCTTATCCTGATAAGCCGACTTATTTCCCCGATCGATACCGTGGGTATTTTTATATAATTTCAGCAGTCTATTACAAGAAGAGTCGTTATCGGTAAACATAGTTTTGGACGATGCTGCATCTGATTGATCGCACCTTTATTTTAATTTAATATAAAAAATCCGGATTTGAGAAAAACATAATGATGCGGC
The DNA here is from genome assembly GCA_016931455.1 of Desulfobacterales bacterium. Taxonomy (GTDB): domain Bacteria; phylum Desulfobacterota; class Desulfobacteria; order Desulfobacterales; family JAHDSC01; genus JAFGES01. The sequence goes on from JAFGES010000033.1 coordinate 2,531, forward strand.
TTTAAAACAGCTTTATTCAATTATTTGTATTTAATATTAAAAACAATCGGTTAAGAGACTGTTTCAAGCGGTGGCATATGTGTTGCTATGCTCTGTATATAATTATGGAATAAGGATGCTATTTAATGATAAATAATTCCAAATATCGCTATTTGTTCAATATGTTCGAAATGGACACCTTGACAGGTCATATGTCAAAATAATACAAATAAATTGTAAAAATCTATAATTTATTATTTCGGATAGTTAAAATTTTGAAATTTTTCTAGAACACAGAGTTGTGGAGGAAAAATGGATCTAAAAGAAGCGAAACAAAAGCTTTATGATACGAATTTTCTGATCAAGGGGTTCAGGCATTCCAAGGCAATTGAGTATCTTGAAGCTACAGATGAAATCGAAGCAATGGACATTTTAGCTGAAGCGCTTGTAAAAATTAAAAACAAAAGAAAAGTAAAAAAAATATCAAAGATACTTTCATCAATAACGGAGCCGGCTAAAATAGACCGGTTATGGTTGGTATGGTCAACAGAAAAAAATCTCCGGCTTGGAGAAATACTTAAAACCAATCAAATGTTAGTTGCTGACGGCAAGACCAGAATTTTGTGTTTGTTGAAACTGGGAAGGGTTGAAGCGATCGGGCTGGAGAGACCGACGGTCATTAGTGTTTCAAAATTGAGCGGATTTGATGATGCTGATGTAAAGGAAAGTATTGCCGGCTACGAAAAAAAACTTCAATCTTTTAGTCAGGACGGTTATCTGGCATTTTTGTTGTTGAGCAAACAATATGACAAGATCGGAAAAGACCGTAAGGCGGTTGAAAGTATATTACCCTATCTGAAAGATCATTATTCGAGTGTATCGGAGCAGGCAGAAAAATATCTTTGCCGGCTTCCGGAATCCATGCAGGATTTTGCAGCCCTTAAGACAGGGGATGTCAGCCGGTTGGAATTTAACAGGGATAAAATCTGGGAGGTTGCGCCGTATTTTGATGACAAAGATCCTGATGTTGTCGCAGGTGCTGAGAAATATCTTGACAGTGTCAAGAAAGAAAAACCGAATCTTGCAATTTTATTTCTACTTAAAATCGGTCGTGAAAAAGAGCTTGGGACGGATATTCGGCATTTGAGGGAAATATCCGGCTTTTTAGATGATGTGGATGATGATGTCAGACAAGCTGTTAACAGGTACTTTCATTTTCTACCCGACAGGCCGGATATCAACGAAGAAATTTATAATATATGGATCAGGACGGAATCCAAAGATTTACTTGAGGTTATAAAGGAAAAGAAACGTCAACCCATAGCTCCGGAAAAAGAGGCTCTCTTTTGCCTGGTGGCAGGCCGGGTTGAACAATATCATAATTTAGAAGACAAAGATGGTGTGCTATTTCAGCAGGCCTATATCATGGCTTCCGAATCCTTTCGTAAACGGATTAATGAGACGGTCGTAAGGACTGCAGACAATGTGCTCACTGAAAAATACCGTAAGGCTCTACTTCACAGAGGTGATATAGATCCTGAAGTCTACTATGAGACCCTGAAGCAGGCCAATGATGAAGAAGGCTTATTTGAGGCTGCGGGTAAAATGGATATAATGGGTCTATTAGATCTTTGTGAGCGCTGGGATCATAGCGACTGGCGGCCGAAAAATGTAAGACGTCGTGATATCGTTGAAACTGCGGTGAAAGCTTTCAAAAAAGTGGGTCAGCTCACATTTGAAACGGATGCAAAACTTCCGTCCGGACTAACGGATCTGTTCACTTTTTGGGAAAATCAAAATCCTGGTGACAAAGATCTTCGGGAAGGACTGTCATCAAAAGATCCTTTTATTCAAGCACGTTCTATTTATATGGGGCACCGAAAAGGTCTTATGGATGACTCTACAATAAACGGGCTTGAGAAGGGTGGGGACTGGCCGATTCGTATGGTCGGCAAGATGCTTTTTCCTGAAAAACTCAATCCGGAAGACAAGGATCATGTCCAATGGCTCAACCTGCTGACAGGAATCGATGCGGAAATATTGAGCGCAAAAGTGGCTTGCACACCTGATGTTTATAAAAGACATACAATGATGTTGAAGGAAAGGGGTGCGGGAGGAGATAAGATTTCAGCTCGTAGATGGGCTCTTCTTACAATTCTCCATTCATTTCAGACGGAATGGGTGGGTTCAGCTATTACATTAGAAGATGATGACAGCGCAGAAGAGCTCGGCGCAATCGAGGTTGAAGATATTGATGCAGCGGATCTTCAGTTTTAAAACTGTCGTCATGCTGGAAAAAATACGGGGGAAATACTATGAAATCACGGGAAAGAATAGGAATCAGGGCAAGAATAGGTGCGGCATATCGCTTGTTGACTTCGGGCAAGCTCCCCGTCCAACCGGCTTTGCCTTCATCTGAATTGCATGCAAGGATCGCCGACCTTGAAATGGATATTCAAGATCGCGATCACATGATCGAGAGTCTGAAAAAAGAATACCACCTGCTTAAAAGTCGGACTGCGTCGGAAAATGCAAATGCCGGTGATGCGGCCGTAAAAGATATGCTGGAAAAACTATCCCCGCTTTTATCACAGCTCGTGACCATGCGATCGATTGAAAAAAATGGAACGCAAATCAAAGCAAAAGACCTGTTAAAACTGTTTGATAAGATGGAAAAGGTTATTTGTGAAAAAGGTCTTGAGCAAATCGGCGATGTCGGCCAAGAGACAATTTTTGACGGACAGGTTCACCAGCGGCTGAGCGGCAGCAGCATTCAAGATGGGGACGTTGTAGGGATTCGATTTCCAGGATACAGATTCAAAAATGTTTTTATATGTAACACTCACACCTCCCAAGACACAGCAGTAGTGTTGAGGTTTGCCATCTCTTTTCATATTTCAAAGAAGGCATTCC
>JAFGES010000005.1 GCA_016931455.1 Desulfobacterales bacterium
TCTTAATTTATTCAATAGGATATCCACTATTTCCGACTAATTCCTATAAAAAAATTCCCACTAACTTGGGACTTTTGAAATTGGCTCAAATAACTAATAACTAATAACAAATAACTAATAACGCATTTGAATAACCAATCAAAATAGCTTCGCGCCGAGAGGTACAGACTTATCGGGAACGCACAAAGCGACCTGTCCGTTTTCATTGGGGAAGCCGGTAACTAGACATTCGGACATCAACGGTCCGATTTGCTTTTTAGGAAAATTTACAACCGCGACAACAAGTTTACCAACCAATTCATCGGCCTGATAAAGTTCCGTGATTTGAACACTTGATTTTTTTATCCCAATTTCATCGCCGAAATCGACATGCAATATGTATGCAGGCTTTCTTGCTTGGGCAAATACTTCAGCCTGTATTACCTTGCCGACCCTAAGTTCCACTTTTTCAAAATCTTTCCATTCGATTAGTTCCACTTCAACTTTTTCCTTTTGCTATGAATATTTAATTCATTCTTTTTTTCATGAATACATTTTCAAAAAGTCAGAAAACGAGAGCCTTTTAGCCTTGACGGGGAAATTTGAAGAAAAAAGCATGATATGATTTTCCCCTTAACAAAACAGGCTCGTTTAAACAAGTAGTTTGTTATAATTGATTTTCGACAGCTTTTGATATGGAAGTTAAAATATTTGATTTTAGCGATCAATAGGGGATTTTTTTTAACGATATGAGTTGCATAATATTTCATTGATATGTATATTTTATATAGAAAATACACATTGGAGAAAAATTATGCGAACCAATATTGTTATTGATGACGACCTCATGGCCGAAGCCATGGAACTAACCCAATTGAAAACCAAAAAGGCGATAGTTGAAACGGGGTTACGCCTATTAATCCGGATCAAGAAACAGGAGCGCATCAAAAGCTTACGCGGTAAATTAAAATGGAATGGTGACCTTGAGAAAATGAGACTGGATCAATGATATTGGTCGACTCATCCGTATGGATCGATTATTTCAATGGACAGCGAACGTGGCAGACGAATCTGTTGGATAATCTGCTATCAGAGGTTCCCGTCATTATCGGCGATTTAATTCTAACCGAAATATTGCAAGGGTTTCGATCGGATAATGACTATGAATCAGCGAAATCCTATCTGAGTGCTCTTCCTTTTCACCGAATTGGAGGCTACCAAGTCGCTGTGCATAGCGCTCAAAATTACAGAATACTAAGAAAAAATGGGGTAACGGTTCGTAAAACGATCGATGTTGTAATCGGAACCTATTGTATTATGGAAGGATTACCATTATTACATGATGATCGCGACTTTGATCCTATGGTTTCCCATCTTTCATTAAAGGTTCTATCCCCCGAATAAACAGTAAAATCCTAAGGCGCCGGTTATTATAACACGAAAAAAAAAGCGATTCCGTTGTCATTATGTTCCTTGAAGACTTCACAGCACTCGAGGAAACAGCCTATCTCTTGCGCCCCCCGGAAAACACCAGACGTTTAATCGAATCCATCGTCCAACTTGAAGAAGGAAAGAGACATTTTCTGCGTTTCATTGGGTCACGTTTATACGCTCGAAAAATACGGACACATTAAAAACATCGACATATCATGCACCGGTCGCGGAGGACCGCAAACAAAGCGTTACAGCCTACAGTCGGTTAAAAATTTCATTGAAAAACGGAAAGTTGATCCGGAAAGCAATGAAATTCATGATGAGGTAGACCGTGGAGATCAACAGTCGGCTAAAACGGTCTCTATGGAATGATATGAGAATAGGAATTTGGGTATATCGACAATTTTTATTGTCAAATCAAAAATCCGGTGGTAGTTTATAAGTAAATTATATGATAATTTATATGTAACACTCACGCCTCCACGACACAGCAGTAGTGTTGAGGTTTGCCATCTCTTCTCATATTTCAAAAAAGGCATTCCCACTTCATGGGATAATTAATTGACTGTTTTCATAAATTTTTCTATGAAAGAAAAAAAGAAAATTGTCATTGCGGAAGACCACACCATTCTTAGGGAAGGATTACGCGCCCTTTTGTCTCTCGAAGATGATTTCGAAGTTATCGGTGAAGCAGAAGATGGTATTAACGCCATTCGCTGCGTTGATAAATATCGCCCGGATCTTATTCTATTAGATCTCTCCATGCCCAGAATGAACGGGATACCGGCTATCAAAGCAATAAAGAATCGGTTTCCGGAAACCAAGATTCTCACCCTAACCGTTCACAAATCTGAAGAATATATTATCGAGGCCTTTGAGTCAGGTGCAAACGGCTATTGTCTGAAGGATACCACACATAGAGAGTTGCTGACGGCTATAAAAAATGTCCTATCGGGCAAACTCTATTTGAGCCCTGAGATTTCACAAAAAGTTCTAGAAGGATATATAGAAGGTAAAAAGGACATAACACCCAAATCATCTTGGAGCAAACTCACCCAACGGGAAAAGGAAATTTTGAAACTGATTGGCGAGGGATATAAAAATAGAGAAATCGCAGAATATCTTTTCATCAGCATAAAAACGATCGAAAAACATCGCTCTAATTTAATGAAAAAATTAGGCCTGCATAATGCGTCGGCTCTTACTTCCTATGCCATTGAAAAAGGCCTGGTAACGAAATAATCGTAAAATCGATCTATTTGATTGCGATTACAAGTCCGATCGGACAATGATCCGAACCTAATATATCATTGTCAATAAATGCGTCTCGAACACAGCCGTTTTGAATAAGATCGTCGGTAACAAAAAAGTAATCAATCCGCCAACCGACATTGCGGGATCTGGCATCGAATCGATAAGACCACCACGAGTATTTAACCGTATCAGGATGAAAATGTCTAAAGGTGTCGATATAGCCGTTTTCAATAATACGGTCAATCCAATCGCGTTCAATTCTCAAAAAACCGGAGTTTTTTTCATTTGTTTTTGGATTTTTTAGATCAATCTCATTGTGGGCGGTGTTGAAATCGCCGCTTATAATTAGGCTTCTGCCTTCTTTTTTATATTCATCCGCATATTCAAAAAAACTTTCGTAAAAATCAAGTTTATACTGGAGCCTTTCCTCACTCATCTTGCCATTCGGAAAATAAAGGTTAAATAGAATAAAATCTCCGAAATCCATCTCAATCATACGGCCTTCGTTATCATAATTAGATATGCCGAACCCATATTTTACGTTTTGCGGTTTAATTTTCGTATAGCTCGCAACCCCGCTGTAACCTTTTTTTACCTTAGAAAAAGACCAGTAGGAATCATAGCGATCAAAATTTTTTATTTCATCCGTAAGCTGAGATTCTTGTAGTTTGGTTTCCTGAATTGCGAATATATCCGCATCTAACTTTATAAAAGATTCAGCAAAATCCTTCTTCATTGCAGCTCTCAAGCCGTTTACATTCCATGAAATAATTTTTATCTCCTTTTTATGCATATTGGCTCCATTTGATTTATCTTGATTTTTGAACCCCAATTTTCGGGCACATAAAGGAAACCGGGCATCTACTACACAATGGAGATACCGGTCGGCAAATGAGCTGCCCGAATGCAACCAGAAATTCATTATATTTAATCCAGTATTGTTGAGGGAGTTTGCTTCTGAGTGCAAATTCGGTTTGATCAGCGGTCTTGGTATTTACATACCCTACCCTATTGCTGATTCTGTGTACATGCGTATCCACGCAGATCGCATCCTTTTTATATGCTTCAATCAGGACTAGATTAGCGGTCTTTCTTCCAATGCCTGGGATTTTCAATAGTTCCTCAATGCTACACGGTACTTCACCGCTGTATTTTTCAAGGATAATTCTGCTGATTTCCCTGAGTCTTTTCGCTTTAGTTGGATAGAATCCCACCGGATAGATCAACTCCTTTAGCTTTTCTTCATTAAGTTCCAAAATTTCTTGGGGTGTTCCGGCAACCTTGAAAAGCCTCTTAGCTGCAACTGAAGTTATTTCATCCTTGGTTCTTAATGAGAGAATTGTTGAAACAAGGATTTGAAAGGGCGTTGCCCCTCTGTTTGCAATAAAGGTAACAATCGGTGCATTCCATCTTTTATAATTCTTTTTCAAAATGGAAATAAAAAGATGAATATCGAATGGTTTCAATTTTATGCCCCACCCATTGGGTCATCTTTTTTGGTTTTTTTCCCTGCTCTCAAAATACAAAATCCCCTTTTCGTTAAAGAAGAAAAAGGGATTTTGTTTAGCATAGGATGATTCGTCATTTAAATAAAATTATTAAACTAATTTCTTGCCTTTTAGGAAAATTAAAAGGCTATTGTGAAAACTTCCCATAATGCCGTTATTTTGTAGCCGGTGTTAGTTAATTTTCAACTAATTTTTTCTATGCCTTTTTTAAGTAAATGTTTATAAAACAATTACAATTGCCGTTGTCATTTGTCATGATGTAAAAATTAAAAATGATATAAAAAAAATTACTCAATTCATTAATGATTGCCAAAGGGCAAATGATCCGCCCCGTTTAAGGGTGAGATTAAAAATGACCGGCACAAAAGATGCACGTGCACCTGAGAAGCTTTTAAATTACCACCGCACACCCCCTTTTTTATATTTTAAACCATAAGTTACGGTTTTTCTTTTGGTGTTGAAGTTGGGTGGTATTTAAAGGCAATATTAAAGAGTATTTTAAAGAGCAAATCGTTCCAAATATTGGAAGCTTTTTGCATATAAGTTAATACAACAAGCGTGCCATTTTTATTCTAGCGATAAATAATTAAATAATCAAATACTTATAAAATACTATAACAAACTGGCCGACTCAATTATACCTAAAATTGTCAAATAGGTGACAAAAACCAGATACAAAAGTAAAAATTATCATAGTTTCGGCCGTATAACTATTGGAAAAAAACATCATTTTCGGGCAAATCCGTTTCTTCCGGAAAATCGGTAAACGGATAAGGGTTTCTATTTTCATTCAATGTAACATATCGCATGACTCGGTAACCATAAACTGAAACCTTATTTGTAAAACGCCTCAAACGATCACTGTAAGATTTTGCAATAAACAAATATAGATATTGAAAAAGAACGGAGACTTGAATAATCAATTTAATTATTTCAAGCACAATCAGAAAAAAGACCGTATAAAGAAGACGAAAGGCAACCATCTTGCGGGATATTTCGATAACTTGTCGGGGTTGCATATATTTTCCTTTCTTTTTGTTGGTTTTTTGCAGCACCTATTTGATTACGGGTATTAAAATTACGATAAAGCAATGTAAATATCAAGGTGGAAGAGCTATCCTTCAGCACAAAGTGATATATAATTGAGGATATAGCAAAATGGATGGGCAGGAAAGGAAAGATTAAAACGATCGGTGAGAACCTGACTATACCGATTCGATCTGAAAGATGGATAGAACATCTGTTTTTGATTGATAATCAACGCAACTACATCATGTAGGTCTTGTAATTCGAACCCTCAGTGTCATTCCAATCTTCAGAATAAGCCTGCTCAACATAGCCATTTTCATAAATACGCTGCTCCGCCCCGCATTTAATACATCGCGAAAGGGTATATTTAGCGCCGTCGGCATGCTCCACAAAGCTGGTAATGCGCCATTTATGACCATAGAGATAACAATCGGCTATTTTCATATTTTTTCTCTCCTCCGTTTATTAATATTTACTATGAAATTTTCACTTGAACTTTTTGAATTGCCTTATCAATTTTAACTTTTAATGAGTTCATTTTCATATGATTCGTGAAAAAAAATGTTGGAAGATGTCAACCCGTTGTACGATCATTTTTAAATCGCATTTTATAAATTGTAGATGCATAGTTCATACCAAAATTATATTTTAAATATTAAGATTAATTTCAAGTTGTTATAATATGTTAAAAAAATCTGCATCCCATTTTCTTTGAAATGGATTCCATATTATGGAAAATTTTTCATAATATGAATTGCAAGCACTTAACAAAGTCTGCCTTTCTTTTCTTAGAAGAAAATGTTAGTTTTTAAAGCAAATTTTTGTAGCAGATTTCAAAAAATTTTTCATGTAAAAACATTCGGATCTGATGCGATGTCTGAAAATGCCCGTATCACAAAGGCTGTAAGTGTTGTTGGTGCAGCAACTTTTGCAAGCCGCATATTAGGCTATATAAGGGATATGGTTCTGGCTTGGTTCTTTGGGGCAAATCTGATATCCGATGCTTTTTTTGTGGCTTTCAGGATCCCGAATCTACTCCGAAGACTATTTGCGGAGGGTTCCCTCAGCATTGCTCTGGTTCCTGTTTTTACTGAATACCTTATCAAGGATGGTGAGCATGAAGCCTTGAAATTTGCAAAATCCGCGCTCAGGTTTTTGTCTATCCTCCTCTTTATCACCGCTGTTTGCGGAATCATTTTTTCGCCGTTGATTGTACGTATCATCGCACCCGGATTTAGCGGCTCTCCTTTCAAGATCTCACTTACGATCACACTGACCCGTATCATGTTCCCTTACATCTTTTTTATCGGGTTGGTTGGACTTTGTATGGGAATTTTGAATGCTCTCGGTCATTTTGCCGCCCCGGCACTGGCACCTATGGTTTTGAATATCGCAATCATCGTTTCGGTTTTTTTCATCGCGCCACATATGGTGAATCCGGTAATCGGCCTTGCCATTAGTGTATTAGCCGGTGGTTTTCTGCAACTTCTCCTACAGATACCGTTTTTGATAAAAAAGGGGGTTTACTTTCGGCAAAAAGCCGAGATTTATCATCCGGGATTGAAAAAAGTGGGGAAACTCGTAGCTCCTGCCATATTTGGTACCGCCGCATATCAAATCAATATACTAGTCGGAACCATGCTATCATCCTTGCTGCCTGAAGGAAGCGTTTCATATCTTTATTATGCGGACCGTCTCGTCCAATTTCCCCTCGGCATTTTTGCCGTCTCCACCGCAACCGCAGTTTTGCCGAGCCTGTCCCGCCTAATAGCGGATAGGAAATTCAATGCATTTAAAGATACTTTCATTTATGCGATGAGGCTCGTTTTATTTATCACAATTCCAGCGATGATCGGCTTGATTATTTTAAGAGAACCGATCATTGGGCTTTTATTTAAGCGAGGCGCTTTTGATGCAGAAACCGTCCGCTTGACAGCTCAGGCGCTTTTTTATTATAGTATTGGACTTTGGGCATTCGCATCAGAACGGATTTTAGTTTTCACCTTTTATGCACTCCAAGATACACGAACACCTGTGAAATGTGCAGCGATATCCATTTTCACAAATCTTGCCGTTGGAATCACGCTGATTACACCTCTGGGCCATGGAGGGCTTGCCCTGGCTACGTCCCTGGCCTCAATGCTAAACGTCGGGCTTCTTGCCCGAGCTTTAATAAAAAGGTTCGGTTCTTTGAACCGGCGAAATTTCACGCAATCTACTTGCAAAATTATATTATGTTCTGCAATAATGGGGTTGATTGTTTGGACGGTTTCACTTTTAATTATTCCAGCAGGAAAGGAAACTATCGGCCTTTTTTTCGGTTTAATCGGAAGTATTATCATCGGTGTCGTATCTTATATATTTTTCTCCTTTTTAAGCGCTAGCCCGGAGCTTGAAACGGTTTTAACCATTGCAAGGAAAGGTATTATTAAAAAGTGAGTCCAAAGGAAAAGATTTTATTATCAATTTCATTACTTCTGCTGCTTTCTCTTCTTTTGCCTATCCTATTCGGCGATAACGGCTTTGTTGATCTGAATCGATTGAAAAAGGAAAAAAGACATTGGATAGAAAAAAATAATCGGCTGACCCACCGGAATCTTTCGCTGTATCGTGAAATCGATCGATTGAAAAATGATCCCAAACTGATTGAAAATGTAGCCAGACAAGAATTAGGTATGATCGGTGAAAATGAAGTAATATTTAAACTCAAAAAGTAAGAGGCTCGGAAAATAATAAAACAAGTTATATTGCGTCGTACCAAAAATCAACTAAGATGGCGGAACCTATTTTTCCGCAACCCTAACCCTAATAAAAGGAAATTAAAATAATGGATTTTACAAATTTCTATACCGCTACCTTGGCAAAAGTTTATGCAAAACAGGGTTACTTGGAAAAAGCGGCCCAAATTTATAAATCCTTGCTGGAACGGGAACCGAAGCGCCCGGATTTGATCGAAGCACTTTCTGAGATTGAAAAAGAAAATTTGAAAAAAAGCAAAATGAATGCAAAAAATCTCGTCCCGATATTCAGTAAATGGATTGAACTTATCCTCAGATATAACAAACTGCAAAATCTCAAAAAACTTAAAAACCGAATGGAAGCATTTAAGAGAAATTCACAATGAATATCAGCCAATTACAATTTAGCGGCAAGTAATGAATTTGGACGAAAACGGGAATTAAATAAATTGTACGCAATTAAGCTCAGTAACCATTATTCATTTTAAAAGGACGAGGTAAAAACATGAAATCGGTTGGGCAAAAACAAATGATTTTAAAATCTATTGGGATCATTATGGTTTCTTTTCTTCTAATAAGCGGATGCAGCGGTTTGAAACAAAAAAAAGATGCATCGACATCATCGTTTTTTAGTAAGCAAAAAGAAAAAAAACCGGTTGCGTTATACTATGATTTTCAAGATGTCCTAGTCCCCGGAGAATTGAAAATAGATAAAAAAGGATCGTTTGTATATCGTACATCGGGTTTTTCAGCCGGGGTTCTTGTACTAACGGGTAGAGTAGAAATAGGCTCTTTGATTGCTTTTTTTGAAAATAACATGACGAAAGATAATTGGAGACCCCTGAGCTCATTTAAATTTCCGCGCGCAATGATGTTGTTTGAGAAGGAAAATCGATATTGTGTCATCAGTATTTCCGATGGAGGATTTAACACCCATTGTAATATATGGGTTGCTCCTTTAATGAACCCGGTTGAATCCGGTTTGCTGAAATAATTTTGCAATCCAATTTTCGTTCAAAGATGCAACGCCCTAAAGAAAATAAGAATAATTTTCTTAATTCTTTCTAAGAGTTGCGGGTTTTCGTTGGAGCCTCAAAACGGAGCGCTTTTTAATTTATGAAATCCGATATAAGGAATAAGAATATCGTACTAGGGGTATGTGGGGGTATTGCCGCTTATAAAAGCGTAGAAATTTTACGACTGCTTAAAAAACATGATGCCCGGGTAAAGGTTATCATGACCGCAAACGCCCGTTGGTTCGTCGGACCGCTAACCTTTGAAGCATTATCGGAGCAGCCGGTTTATACCGATTTGTTTGAAAAAAGCAGTGGTGATGCATCCATCCGTCATATTGATTGGGCCCGGGAAGCCGATGCCGTGGTGGTCGCTCCGGCAACAGCTAATATCATCGGCAAGTTCGCTAATGGTATCGCCGATGATGCATTGAGTACTTTCCTGCTTGCAGTGACATCTCCGGTGATGTTCTGCCCTTCAATGAATACAAACATGTATCTCAGCAAATCCGTTCAAAAAAATCTCAAAACACTTAAAGCGGACGGTTTTATTATTATGGAACCCGGAGCGGGGGAACTGGCTTGCGGTACTTCCGGTCCCGGGCGTCTTCCGGAACCGGAAGATATCGTGGATAGAATCATCGCATTGCTTTCGGTCAAGGACCTTAAAGGAAAGCGCATTCTCGTTACGGCCGGACCCACACGGGAACCGATCGATCCGGTTCGTTTTATCAGCAACCCTTCGACCGGCAAAATGGGATACGCCGTTGCCAAGGCTGCAGAATACCGAGGCGCCGAGGTAATGCTGATTGCAGGTCCAACCCACCTGCCTGATCCTATCAATGTGAAAGTGGTCCATGTCGTAACAGCTGTCGAGATGGCTCAGGCGGTTTTTACGAACTCGAAACACTCCGATATCATAATAAAAACTGCAGCAGTCTCCGATTATAGACCGAAAGAGCAGGCCAAAACTAAAATTAAAAAAGAAAAAGACGAAATCGCTTTGTTTCTGGAAAAAAACCTGGACATTCTCAAAGAACTCGGTAAAAGAAAGAAAAACGAGATACTTGTCGGTTTTGCTGCGGAAACGCAAGACCTTAAAAATTACGCGCAAAAAAAACTCACTGAAAAAAATCTAGATATAATTGTGGGAAATCTTGTCGGTCAACCCATAGGCGGTTTTGGGACCGATACGAACGAGGTAACGTTTTTTTACAAAGACGGAACATTTGAATCGCTTGCTGAAATGAGAAAAGATGCCGTCGCCCATATTCTACTGGACCGTATTTTAGAGCGGATAACCGTTTCTTGACGATGTACCGAAAAAGTATAAATCCAAAAGAAATAAAAAAAGAAAATCTTGGAACGATCCTCCAAGAAGCAATTCATTACCTTCGGTTTTTGTCGAGATCCGGCTGCCGAGGGTTTGACTGTTCACCCAAAGCTGTTAACACTTTAAGGAATTGGGGACATATGGGAACTTCTTTTCCCGACACCTTTGAAGCCATCCGGATTGATCTTGACGACTGCCACCGTTGCAGACTTTCCGATGGCCGTAAGAATATCGTATTCGGTGAAGGTGATCCCCATGCAAGGTTGGTATTTGTGGGAGAAGCTCCCGGATTTGAAGAAGATCAAACGGGTCATCCTTTTGTAGGTGCTGCCGGCCAGCTTTTGACCCGAATCATTCAAGCCATTCAATTGACCCGGCAACAGGTCTACATCTGTAATATATTAAAATGCCGTCCACCGGGAAACAGAAATCCCATGCCTGATGAAATCGCCACCTGCTTGCCTTTTCTAAAACGTCAAATCGCAATCATAAAGCCGGATTTTATCTGTGCACTCGGAACCTTCGCCGCTCAAACACTTCTTGAAACCAATAAGCCGATTACAAAACTCAGAGGCCGTTTTCATAGTTACCAGGGGATAAAAGTCTTACCCACCTATCATCCGGCATTCCTTCTTCGTCATGAGGAAAAAAAGCGTGAAGTATGGGAAGATATGCAGAAATTAATGCAAGAGATGCACGGGTAGTAAGGGCCGTCCAGATTATAATGATTTCCGCGAACCGAGACAATTAAATTTTTGCCATGAGGTATTTTAAGTGAAGCTTCCTTCAGGACATTATTTCAAACTTTCTTTTCTTTTCTTTTCTTTTATTTTATTTTTTTGTGTCCAAAATGTCTCGGCAGATAAAAATGATATTTATATTGCCGAAGTTTCCGGCAGCATCAACCCGGGTGTGGCCGACTATTTAAAAAAATCGATCAAAAATGCATCTCAAGATGATATTGCCTGCATAATTATAAAGCTGGATACACCCGGAGGTCTTTCCGAGTCTATGCGCGAAATTGTGATGGCTATGTTTGACAGCAAAGTGCCTGTTGTGATTTATGTATCTCCTAGTGGGGCGAGGGCGGCATCGGCAGGTGTAATGATTACGATCGCGGCCGATATTGCAGCAATGGCGCCGGGAACCAATATCGGTGCGGCACATCCCGTAGGGCTTGGCGGAAAAGAGATCAGCGGTACAATGGCTGACAAAGTCATCAATGATATGGTGGCTTATGTTAAAAGCATCGCTAAAAAGAGAGAAAGAAATGAAGCCTGGGTTGAAAAAGCGGTTCGTGAAAGTGTTGCGCTGACTGAAACGGAAGCTTTAAAAGAGAAAGTAATTGATATCGTGGCCATCGATATCAATGATCTGATCAAACAGATCAATGGGCTTAAAGTTAAAGGTAAAGGCGTCATTCAACTCGATCATCCTAAAATAACAATCCTGAAAGAAAATTTACGGACAAAAATCCTAAAAACTATTAGCGACCCCAATATTGCCTATATTTTGATGATGATCGGTCTAGCCGGGCTTTATTTCGAGCTTTCTCATCCGGGTGCGATTTTTCCCGGGGTCATCGGGGGAATTTCTATTATTTTGGCTTTCTTTTCTTTTCAAACGCTACCGGTTAATTATGCCGGTATTCTTCTGATCATCCTTGCCGTCGTTTTCTTTATTTTAGAAATGAAGATTACCAGTTACGGTCTCTTAAGTATTGCGGGAATTACCTCTCTTCTTTTGGGATCTCTGATGTTATTTGAGAGTGATACCCCCGAGCTCAAACTCTCCTGGAAAGTACTTCTACCGACATTGGTAATGGTATCCGGATTTTTCGTCGGGGTTGCCGGTCTTGTTTTTAGATCCCAGGTGTCCAAACCGAGAACAGGAGCTAAAGGCTTAGTGGGAGAAATCGGCTTAGTTAAAAAAGCGATTATACCGCCGACTGAAGGCAAAGTATTTGTCCACGGAGAGTTATGGAATGCGACATCCAGCATTGCGCTGGCGCAAGGTGCTAAAGTGAGAATCATAAAAGTCAAAAACTTGATTTTAGAAGTAGAACCGATTCATCGAAAAGGAGAATAACATGTTTTCACTCATAGCCGCAATTATACTTATTGTTTTTTTTCTGTCCGCAGCCCTGCGAATCTTAAATGAGTATGAACGTGGGGTTATATTTCGATTGGGACGCGTTATCAAAGCAAAAGGACCGGGACTTATTATACTGATTCCCATAATCGATAAAATGGTAAAAGTCAGCTTGCGCCTAGTCGCCATGGATGTGGATCCTCAAGATGTCATTACGAGAGATAACGTCTCTGTGAAAGTCAATGCCGTTATCTATTTTAGAGTCATTGACCCAACGAAGGCAATCATTGAAGTCGAACAATATAATTATGCAATGTCTCAACTGGCTCAAACCACTTTGCGAAGTGTCTGCGGTCAGGCCGAATTGGATGAGCTTTTATCTGAAAGAGATAAAATCAACTCTCAGCTTCAGGAGATACTCGATATGCATACGGATCCATGGGGCATAAAAGTTGCCAACGTGGAACTGAAGCATATTGATCTACCGCAGGAAATGCAGCGAGCGATGGCCAAGCAGGCGGAAGCCGAAAGGGAACGCCGGGCAAAGGTGATCAATGCGGAAGGTGAATTTCAGGCCGCAGCTAAGCTGGCCGAAGCATCAGAAATTATTGAAGCTCGTCCCATGGCGCTTCAGCTTCGATACCTTCAAACGATGCGTGAAATGTCTGCTGAAAAAAATACGACCACAATCTTTCCGTTTCCGATTGACCTATTTAGGCCGCTTTTAAACCTTATTGAGCGCACAAAAAAAGAATAAAGAAGATAGACGACAAAAAATAATAGGTATGACACACCATTATCTATTGACATAATAAAAAAAAATGGTTTAAGAATCAGATTTTTATAATGGAGCGTAAGATAGTTGAAAATATGATATTTTTTTAACCGATAAAAAATGATCTTAAGCACTCAAAATTTATATTTAGGCGGGGGCATTATAGCCTCCGCTTATACTTTTTAATAATGTGATATAAAGGAGATATATTGAATATGGTGACCAAGAAAAAGAAAACCAAAGAAAAACCCCTGGAGAAAATGACCGCCAAGGAACTCAGAGATCTGGCTATGGAAATTCCCGAGGTTACAGGTGTTCATGGAATGAACAAGGTGGAATTGATTGGTGCTATTAAGAAAGCCAGAGGGATTGAAGAAATTTCCGGCAAACTGACCGATTCATCAATCCGAGAAATAAAGCAAAAGATTAAAGAAATAAAATCAAAGCGAGAAACAGTCATTAAAGAAAACGATCCCAAAATGGCGGCAATTTACAGACGCCGTATTACTCGGCTAAAGAAAAAAACCCGCAGGGCCGCATAGATATTTATGAGAACGGGGAAATGATATGATTGATCCGGCATTGATTGCATTTGACATTGATGGCGTTTTTGCAGACACGATGAGATTATTTCTCCAAATAGCCGGCGATGAATATCATATTAACGGTATCAAATACGAAGATTTTACCAGTTATATTTTGGAGGAATGTATTGATCTTGATGCAAAGGTCACCACTGCAATCATATCAAAAATAATGGACGGCAATTACACAGCGCCTTTGGAACCTATATTGGGAGCTCCGGAAGTCCTAACAAAATTAGGTAAGGCCCACAGTCCGGTTCTTTTTGTAACGGCTCGTCCTTATTTAGGCCCCATCCAAGATTGGATCCTAAATACCTTACCGCTGGATAAGAACTCGATAGAGATTATCCCAACCGGAGACTTTGGAGCCAAAGCAGAGGTTCTTTTAAACAAAAATATCCGTTATTTTGTAGAAGACAGGCTCGAAACTTGCTTTCAGCTTAATAATGCCGGTATTATACCTATTCTTTTCAAACAACCATGGAATAGGCAGCCTCATCCATTTAAGGAAGTCGGTAGCTGGAACGAACTGGAATCTCTAATAAAATTTTGATCAAACTCAATTCAAATGATTTCGTCTTGTTTAAAAAAACTGATAATATCTTTTGTCGAATCCCTGAAGGTTGAAAAGGGGTATTCGTCAAATACCTGTCGCGCATACTTACATGACCTGGAAGAGTTTGCCGGCTACGTTTATCAAAATAGCACCGCCACCTTAAAGGCGAATGAAATCGATGCCCTAACGATTCGGCAGTATTTGGGATTTTTATACAAAAAGAATAAAAAAAACTCCATTGCACGCAAACTTTCCGCTTTGCGTTCTTTTTTCAGGCACCTTGTCAAGAAAGGTATGATTCCGGATAATCCAACGGAGTATATTTTACGGCCTAAACAGGAAAAAACCATTCCGGTGTATCTTCCGATCGATGACATCTTTCGATTGCTTGATTCTATCGAAACCGCTACATTGCCGGGCCTAAGAAATCGGGCTATTTTGGAAACGCTTTACTCAACGGGCATACGGGTTTCGGAATTATCCGGAATAAATACTTACGATATCGATGTCAAGGAAAGCACCGTTCGTGTTCTTGGAAAGGGCAATAAGCAACGAATTGTTCCAATCGGCAAGAAGGCTGTGGATACAATCAAAACCTATCGGAAAGAACTGGAAAGGCAAACCGGTATCGGCCTTAATAAAAACGGCCCATTGTTTTTAAACCGCAATAAAGGCCGTCTGACCACACGATCGATTGCCCGTATCCTTAAAAAAGCAATCCGCGCATGCGGTCTCCCTATAGTTGTTTCACCGCATGGTCTTAGGCACACGTTTGCAACGCACATGCTTGACGCCGGGGCGGATTTACGGGTTGTCCAGGAGCTACTAGGCCATAAAAGCCTTTCGACGACCCAAAAATATACTCATGTAAGTATCAACCGATTAATGGAGACATATGACAAGGCACATCCGAGAAGATAATAAAACAATGAAATACCATGGGACAACAATTCTGGCCGTTCGTCATAAAGGCGCGGTTGTAGTAGCCGGTGACGGTCAGGTCACTTTAAACGACACGATTATCAAACATCACGCCAAAAAAGTTAGAAGAATATACAATGATAAGATCATCGTCGGTTTTGCAGGCACTAGCGCCGATGCCTTAAATCTTTCCGAGAGGCTAGAAACAAAACTTGAACGCTACAACGGCAATCTGACCCGTAGTGCCGTTGAACTGGCTCGAGACTGGCGAACCGATAAGTACTTGAGACGCCTTGAAGCAATCATGATCGCCGTTGACGAAACCAATATGTTCCTCATATCCGGCAATGGGGATGTCATTGAACCCGATGAAGGTGTCATCGCTATTGGATCCGGAGGGGTGGGCGCCCAAGCGGCAGCCAGAGCTTTGATTAAACATTCGGATTTAGATGCAAAGCGCATCGTGGAAGAGGCAATGAAAATTGCCGGCAGCATATGTGTTTACACCAATGATAAGTTAACGATAGAAGTGCTTTAGGGCCGAAAAAAATAAATTCCTCCATTAAATCTATAAAACTAGGATAAGACAAAAACATCGAGTATCCTATCACCGGCATTAATGGATTAACCCAAATGAGTGACAAAGAATAATATGAGCGACCTGAAACCATCAGAAACTGTTAGAGAACTTGACAAATATATCATCGGTCAGCACCGTGCAAAGCGTTCGGTTGCGATTGCACTAAGGAACCGGTGGCGAAGAAAGCATGTTGAAGAAGATCTGCGTGATGAAATAGCGCCTAAAAATATTATCCTTATCGGCCCCACCGGGGTCGGAAAAACCGAGATCGCTAGACGCCTTTCCAGGCTAACGGATTCTCCGTTTATTAAAGTTGAAGCTTCCAAATTTACTGAGGTTGGATATGTGGGTCGGGATGTCGAATCCATGATAAGGGATATTCTGGAACTTACGGTAAACAGGGTTAAAAGCCAGGAGCAGGAGGCGGTCAAAGAAAAAGCGGCACGGATCGCCGAAGAAAGGATACTGGATCTGCTGCTTCCAAAATCAACAACGCAACATGCAACCGCCGGCGAGCGAGATGAAAAAGAGAGTCCACTTGAATTAGTAAAATATCATGAGGAAGCGGCTTGCTCCACCAGAGAAAAACTTCGAAAAATGTTTCGAAATGGAAAACTCGATAATCGATATGTCGACCTTGACGTGGCTGAACGATCAATGCCGGTAGTAGAAATTTTTTCCAATGTCGGCATGGAAGAAATGGGTATTAATTTTAAAGATATGTTCGGCAGTTTAATGCCGAAAAGTACAAAAAAACGAAAAGTTAAGGTATCGGAAGCACTTAAGATTATTACCCAGGAAGAAGCTCAGAGTCTTGTCGATATGGATAAAGTAGTTAAAATAGCCATCGAAAAAGTCGAGCAGTCGGGCATTGTGTTTCTGGATGAAATCGACAAGATTGCCGGCAAAAATGAAGGTCATGGACCCGATATTTCACGGGAAGGTGTCCAACGGGACCTGCTTCCCATTGTCGAAGGATCAACAGTAAGCACTAAGTATGGGCCGGTGAAAACAGATCACATTCTCTTTATCGCCTCCGGTGCTTTTCATACCAGTAAGCCCTCGGACTTGATACCGGAAATCCAGGGCCGGTTCCCTATCCGAGTGGAACTAGATTCACTGGGACAATCGGATTTTGTCAGGATATTAACCGAACCGAAGAATGCTTTGCTTCTGCAGTATTTAGCCCTTTTAAAGACAGAGGGCATCGATGTAGTGTTCGAAGACGAGGCTGTTACAGAGGTAGCCAAAATTGCTGAAGAAGTTAATAACTTAACGGAAAACATCGGTGCCAGGAGGCTTCACACGATTATGGAATGTCTGCTTGAAGATATTCTTTTTGATGCACCTGACATGGATGACAAAAAAGTAGTCATTAATAGAAAATATGTAAATGACAAATTAAAGGATATTAAAGAAGACGAAGACCTAAGTAGATATATTCTTTAAAAATATTATTTTTTTAATCGAAAAGCAAGTAATGGAAACGAATAGTATCATGAATTCGAATGTAGCCGATATACTGATTGAAGCCCTGCCGTATATTCGTCGTTTCTACGGCATGACGATCGTAATTAAATACGGAGGGCATGCCATGGTTGATGAACAGTTAAAAGATGCTTTTGCCCGTGATATCACTCTAATGAAATTTATCGGACTAAATCCGGTTGTTGTGCACGGGGGGGGGCCGCAGATCAATTCAGTCCTTGATCGGATGGGTATAAGCCCCAAATTTGTGAGAGGAATGCGTTTGACCGATGAACCGACAATGGATGTCGTAGAGATGGTCCTCGGCGGTAAGGTCAATAAGGCGATCGTCACTCAGATTAATCAACAAGGGGGTAAAGCCGTCGGTTTAAGCGGCAAAGACGGTGGCCTGATTCTTTCCAGAAAACTCCATATCGTATACCAAGAGGACAGTAATAAGCCGCCTGAGATCATCGATCCGGGTTTGGTGGGGGAAGTGACCAAAATCAATCCGGATATCATCAATACACTGACCGCCAAGGGGTTTATCCCGATTATTGCACCGGTCGGCATCGGAAGCTCCGGAGAAACATACAATATTAATGCAGACCTTGTCGCCAGTAAAATCGCAATAGCACTTTCAGCCGGGCGTCTGATTTTTTTGACGGATGTGGATGGTGTTCTTGATGCTACCGGGAGTCTTATTTCTTCAATCAATGCCGAAAATATCAAAAAAATGGTGGCGGAAAAAGCAATTTCAGGCGGGATGATTCCAAAGATTGAATGTGCGGTGGATGCGGTCAAAAACGGTGTTGAAAAAGTTCACATTATTAACGGTAAAAAACGTCATGTGCTATTATTAGAGTTATTTACCGACAGTGGTATTGGAACGGAAGTTACAGTATGAAAAATGATATCATAAATAAAGCAGATAAGGTAATTGCAGCAACATACAAAAGGTTTCCCATTGTCATAACCAGGGGACGGGGATGCACGCTCTGGGATATAGAAGGCCGAGAATATACCGATTTTGTTGCCGGAATTGCCGTATGCAGTCTGGGACATGCTCATCCAAGAATCTCAAAGGCCATTTCCACACAAGCCGATATCCTGCTGCATGTATCCAATCTCTATTATACGGTTCCTCAGACAAAGCTTGCTTCATGGCTGGTGGAAAACAGTTTTGCCGATCGGGTTTTTTTCTGTAACAGTGGCGCCGAAGCCAATGAGGCTGCGATCAAATTAGCCCGACGGTATTTCAACGAAAAAGGAGAAAAGGATCGCCACAAAATCATCGCTATGGAAAAATCTTTCCATGGGCGTACCATGGCAACATTATCGGCTACCGGTCAAGACAAAATTAAACAAGGATACGAGCCGATTCTGAGCGGTTTTGATTTTGTTCCATTTAATGATATCGAAGCATTGCAAAATAAAATCGACCCGTTAACCTGTGCTGTTTTGATCGAGCCGATTCAGGGTGAAGGCGGTGTGCGCTGCCCCGATCGCGACTACCTTAGAAGCATCAGACAGATTTGCGATGATACCGGCACACTTCTTATTTGTGATGAAATACAGACCGGTATCGGGCGGACAGGTAAGCTTTTTGCCTATGAACATTTCGGATTTGAACCGGATATTATGACTCTGGCCAAAGCTCTTGCCAACGGTTTACCCATTGGTGCCATGCTGGCCAGAGAGCATGTCGTTGCCGCATTTGGACCGGGATCACATGCATCAACATTCGGCGGCACTCCGCTTGTAACGTCTGCATCACTTGAAGTTCTTAAAATACTTACCGAAGAGAAAGTCCTTGATAACTGTAAAAAAATGGGAACTTATTTTAAAGAACGACTTTTATGGCTTAAAAAGAAACATTCATCCGTTCAAAATGTGCGTGGAATTGGTTTAATTCTGGGAATGGAGCTAAAATTTGAGGGCGATCCTATTGTAAAAAAATGCATGGAAAAAGGATTTCTCATCAACTGCATTCAGGGCAATATCTTACGTTTTGTTCCTCCCCTTATCATCGGAAAAGACGAAATAGACCGTCTCGTGAGATGCCTAGATGAATTTTTATAATTAAGCGATTAGCTGTGAGGTTACATTGAAGAAAGATATATTGACACTTTTAGATCTCAGCAAACAAGACGTTGACGACTTACTATGTCGGGCACTTGAATTAAAGCAGCGACATAAGAAGGGGATATTAGATACACCGCTTAAAGGTAAAAGCCTTGGACTTATCTTTGATAAGCCGTCGACTCGAACTCGTATTTCTTTTGAAGCGGCAATGGTTCAGCTGGGCGGCACACCTATTTACATCAATGCTAGAGAAACCCAAATGGCACGCAATGAACCGGTTCGGGATACAGCGCGGGTACTTTCGCGCTACTTGGACGCTTTGGCTATCAGAACCTATTCTCAGGATTTATTAAAAGAATTTGCGGAATTTACCGCCATTCCGGTTATCAATGCTTTAACGGATCTATATCACCCCTGCCAAGTATTAAGTGACCTTTTAACGGTTATCGAATATAAAGGCGGTTATGAGGCCCTGCAAATAACCTGGATCGGAGACGGCAACAATGTGTCGCATTCCTGGATAAATTCAGCCGCCGTTCTGGGTTTTAAATTGGTTCTAGCCTGCCCGAAAGAATACTTTCCCAACTCGGCTGTTATGGAAAAGGCACTTGCAAAAAGATCCGACACCATTACCGTTACGACGGATCCGGTTGAAGCCGTGAAAAATGCTGATGTAATCTATACGGATGTATGGGCCAGCATGGGGCAAGAAAATGAGCGCAACACAAGGAAACATGTTTTTGAGCCTTTTCAGGTCAACGAAAAGCTTTTAAAAAATGCACCGGAAAATGTTATTGTAATGCACTGCCTCCCGGCTCATAGAGGAGAAGAAATCAGTGAAGAAACTTTGGAAGGACCTTCTTCGGTTGTTTGGGATCAATCTGAAAATAAACTTCATATGCAAAAAGCAATACTGGAAGCATTAATGACCCAGAATAAATAACTAAGGAGACAGATGGTGTCTGATAAAATAAAAAAGGTGATTTTAGCATATTCCGGAGGGTTGGATACATCGGTAATCTTAAAATGGCTTATTGAAACATACAAATGTGAAGTCATTGCATTTGCAGCCGACATCGGTCAGGAAGAAGAGCTGAATAATTTAGAGGAAAAAGGATTAAAAACCGGAGCCACGAAAGTTTATATCGATGATCTTAGAGAAGCATTTGTAAAAGATTATGTTTTCCCCGCTTTTCGTGCCAATGCCATCTATGAGGGACAATATCTTTTGGGAACCTCTCTTGCCCGACCGCTGATCGCCAAACGTCAGATGGAAATCGCAAAAATAGAAGGTGCGGATGCCGTCAGCCATGGAGCGACCGGAAAAGGCAATGATCAAGTGAGATTTGAACTCGGCTATCTGGCACTCAATCCGCATATAAAGATTATCGCACCATGGCGCGAATGGGATTTAAATTCACGTACGGACCTGATGCAATTTGCCGAAAAACACGGGATTGACGTCCCGACAACAATCAAAAAGCCTTACAGCAGCGATCGAAACCTCTTACATATCAGTTATGAAGGGGGAGTACTGGAAGATCCTTGGCACGAGCCGGATGAAGATATGTTTATTCTGACGGTTTCTCCGAAAGATGCTCCGGATCAAGCCGAAGTTGTTGAAATAACTTTTAAGCAAGGAAATCCTGTTGCTATCAATGATCAAGCGCTTTCGCCTGCCGATCTTTTAAAACAGCTCAACATCCTGGGTTCACGGCATGGTATCGGCAGAATCGATATGGTCGAAAATCGGTTCGTGGGCATGAAATCCCGCGGCGTGTATGAAACACCGGGAGGCACCATTTTAAGGGCTGCACACATGGCCATGGAGTCGATTACAATGGATCGTGAAGTCATGCATCTTAGGGATTCTCTTACACCGAAATATTCCGAACTGGTATACAACGGCTTCTGGTTTTCACCGGAGATGAGCCTTTTACAGAATATGATCGATGAAACCCAAAAGAATGTTTCCGGAATCGTCCGCCTTGAACTGTATAAGGGAAACTGTCGTATTTTAGGACGAAAATCCGATGAGTCACTTTATAGCGAGGATTTTGCCACTTTTGAAAACGACAACGTTTATAGCCAAAAAGATGCTGAAGGATTCATCCGCCTAAATGCACTCCGCCTGCGCATTCAAAATTTGATAAAAAAATAAAAAAAGAGGTTACCTTATGTCCGTAAAGCCCTGGGATGGCAGATTTTCTGAAAAAACCGATAGGAGTGTAGAGGCTTTTACTTCCTCAATTGATATCGATAAGCGACTTTACTGCTATGATATTGACGGAAGTGTAGCTCACTGTAAGATGCTTGCAAAGGCCGCTATTATTTCGCAAGAGGATGCACTGTCACTGATCCAGGGCCTGGGAAAAATCAAAAGAGAAATAGAGCGCGGCGGATTTCGATTTGATGACAGCCTGGAAGACATTCATATGCACGTTGAAGCAAGACTTGTTCAAGAAGTCGGTCGCGTTGCCCAAAAGCTTCACACCGCCAGAAGCCGAAATGATCAGGTTGCGTTGGACGTGCGTATGTATCTGCGACATGAAACCGTAGCATTAATTAAAAACCTGATCCAACTTAGAAAAGTCATTTTAGGTTTGGCACGAATCCACTTAGATGTTGTTATGCCCGGATACACTCATCTGCAAAGAGCCCAGCCGGTGCTTTTATCCCATCACCTGATGGCCTATTATGAAATGTTTTCAAGAGATGCGGACCGGTTTAATGATGGATTGAAACGGATAAATGTGATGCCTTTAGGCAGCGCAGCTCTGGCAGGAACCACTTATCCGATTGATCGGGATTATACGGCCAAGTTGCTGAATTTTCCGAAAGTATCGGCCAACAGTATCGATTCGGTATCAGATAGAGATTTTATTATTGAATTTTTATCATCGGCAAGTATTTGCATGGTACACCTAAGCCGTATGTCTGAGGAGTTTATTCTCTGGTCGTCATCCGAATTCGGATTTATTGAACTTCCGGATGCATTTGCTACCGGCAGCAGCATTATGCCTCAAAAAAAGAATCCTGACGTTTCCGAACTGGTACGTGGAAAAACCGGGCGTGTTTTTGGGGATTTAATGACTCTTCTAACACTGATGAAAGCACTGCCATTGGCCTATAACCGCGATATGCAGGAAGACAAGGTATCATTATTTAATACTTCCGATATCTTAAAGCAATGCATCGATATTTACATTAAAATGCTACCGAACTTGAATATCAGAAAAGACACGATGTATGCGGCGGCATCTAAGGGCTTTTTAAATGCCACGGATATGGCGGATTATCTGACAATGAAAGGAATCGCTTTTAGGGAAGCTCATAGCTGTGTCGGAAAGGCTGTAAGCTATGCGCTTAGAAACAATAAAGAACTGCATGAATTGACTTTAAATGAACTAAAATCTTTTTCTTCCCTCATTACGGAAGATATTTACGATATATTAACCCCGCAGCAGATGATAAATCGTAGAAAATCCTTTGGTGGTACGGCCACGGAAAATGTAATCGCTGCTGTCGAAGCTGCTGAAAAGCAACTGGATAAAGAGACGGAAACCTTTTTGAGTGTAAAAGCCGCTTTAAAAAATCAAGTATGCTGATAATAGACAAAATTACGCGGTTTTTTTTCTTTTTATTTCTCTTTGCAGCGATCTTCCTTTTGATCGGATGCGGCAAGAAAGCTCCACCTATCGCCGGCAATCAGTCAAAGCTGCCGGCAGTAAATGACTTGAAGTCCGGCATTGATGGGGATATCCTCCGATTGACATGGAGCGTTCCAAGTTTAAAAGGAAAACTATCATCAAAACTATCGGGTTATACTATTTACAGATCAAAAACCGCACTTTCAGCACCGGATTGTAAACATTGTCCAATCCTATTTAAACGTGTTGCCGACATTCCCATCCAATTAAGTCATTCGGATAAAGTAGAAACAGATCAGATGATATACACCGAAACTCTTGAAAAAGGTTATAAAAACATCTATAAGATAATCCTTTATACCAATAGCGGGGTTGCAAGCAGCGACTCCAACTATGTCGATGTTGTTTATTAACGGATTATTTTTTCAGCAGGTAATTTATGCATCATTTCAAATACCGCAATAATGAGTTGTACTGTGAAGATGTTCCCGTGCAACGGATTGCCGAAAACGTCGGCACTCCTTTTTACCTATACAGTCACGCGACTTTAAAGCGCCATTTTCTGATTTTTAATCAAGCATTTCAAGGTTTAAATCGACTGGTCTGTTATTCCGCAAAGGCAAACACCAATCTGGCAGTCTTAAAACTTTTCGCAAACCTGGGCAGCGGTCTCGATATTGTTTCCGGTGGAGAACTTTACAGAGGCCTAAAAGCCGGTTTTTCAGCGGACAAAATCGTATATTCCGGAGTTGGAAAACGTATCGATGAAATCGACTATGCTCTCGATAAAGGCATCTTGATGTTTAACATCGAGTCACTTGAAGAGCTTGAACTGATCGATAAACGTGCAGGTATGTTAAAAAAGAAAGCACCGATTGCCATTCGTGTCAACCCGGATGTCGACCCGAAAACGCACCCTTATATTTCAACCGGATTGAAAAAGAACAAATTCGGTATAGATATCGAAAGCTCGATTCAGGGTTATAAAATTGCAAGCAAGCTTAAAAACATTCAGGTAATCGGCATCGATTGCCATATTGGATCGCAGATTACGGAATCAAAACCGTTTGAGGATGCGCTTGAGAGTATAAAAAAGCTTATCACTGACATTATAAATTTAGGAATTAAAATCAAATACATAGACATGGGCGGCGGCCTCGGCATTACTTATGACGCCGAATCCCCACTTCATCCGAGTGAATATGCTCGGGCAATCGTTAAGTCTCTTGAAGGAATGCCGATTGAGCTTATTCTCGAACCCGGTCGAGTTCTTGTTGGAAATGCCGGAATTCTTGTAACCAAAGTCCTGTATCGAAAAGCAAGCCGAGAAAAACAGTTTATTATCGTGGATGCCGGCATGAACGATTTGTTGCGACCGTCAATCTATAAAGCCTTTCATGCGATTGAACCGGTTTTGAAATCCGAAGAAAAAACGATTGTGGCCGACGTTGTGGGACCGATTTGT
Source organism: Desulfobacterales bacterium (assembly GCA_016931455.1). GTDB lineage: Bacteria > Desulfobacterota > Desulfobacteria > Desulfobacterales > JAHDSC01 > JAFGES01. Next base: position 24,463 of record JAFGES010000005.1, read on the forward strand.
GAAAGCGGTGATTTTCTCGCTTTAGACCGCAAAATATCCAATGCCAAAGCCGATGATCTACTTGCGGTAATGAGCGCCGGTGCTTATGGTTTCACCATGTCATCCAATTATTGTTCTCGGCTCAAAGTCCCGGAAGTAATGGTTAAGGATGACCGGTTTGAAGTTATCAAGGCTCGCCAGACTTATGAAGATCTTATTGCCGGTGAATGTATACCTGCATTTGTCTAATCTTTGGAAAATCGGATTATCGGTGGATGAATGAACCGGTTAGATGTCATGTTTTTAGCTTTTAGATGGATTAAATATTATGGTTTTTTAAATTATGGACCTGATTAATTTTTTTAAACTCAGTGGTAGTGGTAATGATTTTATTATTATTGATAATCGCGAAAAGATTGTTGATGAAACGGATTTGCCTAATTTTATTGCAAAAATTTGCCGCAGAAAAATGTCCGTGGGTGCGGATGGCTTGATTTTGGTGGAAAACTCCGACAAAGTGGATTTTAAATGGCGTTTTTATAATTCCGACGGCAGCAAAGCAGAGATGTGCGGCAACGGTGCTAGGTGTGTAGCCCGGTTTGCATATCTCAACCAAATCGTCGGATCGAAAATGTCTTTTGAGACTGAAGCTGGAATTATTGCCGCCCAAGTTACAAATGACCGAGTAAAAATAAATATGCCGGAACCTGCAGATCTCAAGCTCGATTATCCGATTAAACTGAAAGGCGGCCCATTGACTATCAGCAGTATCAACACCGGTGTTCCCCACGTAATTTTTTTGGTGGATGACATCGAGGCTGCTGATGTGGTCAAAGTGGGTCGTGAAATCCGATATCATGAATTGTTTGCACCGGCAGGAACAAATGTCAATTTCATCTATGCTCAAAATGACGGCCGTTTGGCAAATCGAACCTACGAACGGGGCGTTGAAGATGAAACTTTGGCATGCGGAACAGGAGCTGTTGCCGCCGCAATTGTCATGGCTGCTAAGTTCCAAAAAAAATCACCTTTAAATATTTTAACAAGAAGCGGGGGATACTTAACGGTTCATTATAAAGAAAAACAAGGTGAATTTTACGATATCTACCTTGAAGGTGATGCACGCATCATCTACAAAGGTCAACTTTGCAACGATGCGATGTTAAGTTGATCAATCGATGATTGGATAAATCGGTAAACTGATGGAAATCCATACAGCCTACATATCTGTGGGTTCCAATATTGGGAAAAAACTTTCAAACTGTCAAAATGCTGTCTGTGCTCTTGTAACATCCGGTAAAAATAAAATAAAGGGTATTTCTCGCTATTACATCACTGAACCTGTCGATTATGAGAATCAGGATTGGTTTGTCAATTTAGTGATTAAAATCGAAACCATTCTCGATCCCTTCCAGCTTTTGGATGAACTCAAATCAATAGAGCGCAATGCCGGCCGAGTATTTAATACAAGAAGATTTAGTCCTCGAATCCTCGATTTGGATATTTTGATATTTGCGGACTGCGTGATTGATTCGCGCAAACTGGTCATCCCGCATCCCAGAATGCATAAAAGACGCTTTGTATTAAAACCTTTTTGTGATATAGACTCTCGAAAAGTTCATCCGATTTTAAAAAAGGAATTTCAGTATTTGCTGGACAACCTTGACGATCATGAACAAAAGGTATTTGAGCACCCATGCGTTTATTAATTCTTCTGATTTTATTATATTTGGCTTACCGGTCACTTAAATCATGGATGTTTAAAAATATATCATCAGAAAATACGATCGATGGGAAAAAAATGGGTGAGATTGACGATATAATGATCAAAGATCCTTATTGTGAAATATATTTCCCTCGTAGAAACGGGATACACTGCAACATTGATGGAAAAGATTTGTATTTTTGCAGCAAAGAATGTAGGGACAAGTTTATTGAGTCCAAGAAAAAAAAATAATCAATAGTACTTGCGGATTCGTATGTTTAAAGCCGCCGGCACTAACCGGGAGGTCTTAGTAGATGAAATTTTTTATTGACACGGCAAATATAGACGAAATACAAGAAGCTTATAATATGGGTATGGTTGACGGGGTCACAACCAATCCCAGTCTGATTGCAAGAGAAGGTCGTGATTTTGAAGAAATTATAAAAGAAATCTGTAAAATCGTCGATGGGCCCATCAGTGCCGAAGTGATCAGCCTCGAAACCGAAGGCATGGTCAAAGAGGCCCGGCATCTGGCAAGGATTCATGATAATATTGTTGTCAAGATTCCAATGACCGTTGAAGGGCTCAAAGCCACCCGCACACTGTCAAGCGAAGGAATCAAGACCAATGTGACCTTAATATTTTCACCACTTCAGGCACTGATGGCCGCAAAAGCCGGTGCTAGCTACGCAAGCCCTTTTGTGGGTCGCCTGGATGATATATCCCATGAAGGTCTTCTTTTGATTGAGCAAATGGTTGATATCTACAATAATTACGCTTTTGAAACTGAAATCATCGTTGCCAGTATTCGTCATCCGCTTCATGTTCTTCAATCAGCCCTAATGGGTGCCGACATTGCTACCATTCCCTTTAATGTTCTCAGCAAGATGGCAGCTCATCCACTCACCGATAAAGGTATCAAAGCATTTCTTGACGACTGGAACAAAACAAAAATGAAATAAATCTGAGAAGATGGCGATATGATGCTTCCAGCCCAAAAAATAAAAGATTATTTAAGCGATCCCAATAAGTTGACACTTTTTCGTGTTGCAACGATACCGGTGATTGTGATTTTGTTGCTGTTTCCGAACCGAATATGTACGTTTTGCGCAGCTATTTTATTCAGTGCTGCCGCAATTACCGATTACTTGGATGGCTTCTACGCTAGACGCCGAGGACTTGTAACGACCTTTGGGAAAATTATGGATCCACTGGCCGACAAACTTCTGGTTTCTTCAACCTTTATCATGCTGGCTTCGTACGGTTGGGTACCGGCCTGGATTGTTTGTATTATTATAGGTCGAGATCTTGCAGTAACCGGGCTGCGAAACGTTATTGCAGAAAAAGGATTGGATGTCTCAGCCTCCATGCTGGGAAAATATAAAACCGGATTTCAGATAGCAACGATCATTCCTTTGTTGATTCATTTTTCCTACTTTGGAATCGATTTTCATGTCATCGGATCCGTATTGTTAATCGGTGCAATGATCTTTACGGTTTGGTCAGGAGCAGATTATTTCATCAGGTTTAAAAGTCTGTTGCAAATCTAAATTTCTCTTGACAAAAGCGAAATAAATCGCTAAAAATTTTTTTTACTGAGCGGGAATAACTCAGTGGTAGAGTGCGACCTTGCCAAGGTCGAAGTCGCGGGTTCAAATCCCGTTTCCCGCTCCATTTTTACCGGGCGGCATAGCCAAGTGGTAAGGCAGTGGTCTGCAAAACCATTATACACCAGTTCGAATCTGGTTGCCGCCTCCAAAAACGAAAAAAAGGGTTTAGTCATAAACGGCTAAACCCTTTTTAACTATCCAAAAGCGTATCCGCCGTTTTTTTTATCTTCTCCATATTCTTTGTCTTTTTTCTTGAACATATCTGTACCATATCCAAAAAAAAGAATAGATGTAGTGTCCTATAACTTTAAGATTTCTTGGGAAAGGAGGCAAGTTTTTGAAGATTCGTTTCGTACCATATCGCTTATTTTTGAACATAAATATTAAAAGCAAAGGATGCAACGTCCAATCAAAATTTATAAACTGTTCCAAGATATTTTTATTATTGAAAAATATCTTCGTGAATATTTTGCTGATAGGGTCAATATCGAGAGTAGACATAAGGTTGAAATTGGAAAGCCTATATGTAATATAAGACATCCAATAGAGGGGAATATCAAGCTGAGAATCTCTGATACGGCTTATCATTTTGCCCCAGGAAGGGTTGTGATACTTGATCAAATAAAGGAAATCAGCAAGACTTAAAAGCTCATTGAAACCGTTTAGTGATGAGTGCCAGATAAGATAAATAAGAGCATCTTCCGGATGAAGCACATCGGCCTTTGTCCCAAAAAAATCAATCTCAACAGCTCGTTGCCGAAAGTCGTCCATATTTAGATTAACAGGAATATCGGGTGCTATCAAATGCCAATGCAACTCCACATGGAAGCAATTATCTTTTACCCTCTTTTGAAACGGGAGGTGGAAGTGAGATTCCCTGTATAGATGTTCCCCCATGGATCTATTATAAAACTGATAGCCCATCTGCTTTAAGACTAGTCCGGCTTCCTTAACTTCGTTTTTTTTTAAGAGTAGGTCTATGTCCCGTAGTGGACGAACTGCCGGGTTTTTATGATAAATCGTCTCAATAAAGGCATGGCCTTTTAGGACAATACAAGAAATTCCCCTCTCATTAAACACGCATAGGATCTTTTTAAGCTCTTCACCCATCATTATATTAGCCCTCGAAGTATAAACTAAGGACATTTCAAGGGCTCGAATGACCGGCTTCGGCACAAAGTTAAGTAGATCTAGTTGCTTCAAATTAGAGTATACCAATGGAGCAATTCGGTGGGCATAAGTCTTTTCTTGAAAATCCTTCCAATCGATTTCATCTGATAATAGCGCTTGGATTTCCAGTTTTTCAGTATCAGGATGAATAAGATTAAGGAAAAGTTTTTCCGTAACGCTGGAGACGTTCTTCATAGCTAATATTGGATTAAACTGCCTTCCCTTTTTGCTGTCTTTACAGCGTATTTAAAGGCCGCAATACTAATAGGCATGAGAATAACGATAAACACAATGAGTAACCTTATCTGGGGCCATACGGTTTCGAACGTACACCCCTTCAAAAGCAAGAGCCGCATGGCTTCTAGGGCATGCGTAATGGGCAATAATACAGCACATTTTTGCAGGAAAGGGGGCAACACGAAGATAGGGAAATAGATGCCGCCGATAATGGTTGATGCACTACCAAATATCCAATAGATAGGGTCTCCACGTTTGAAAACCATGATAAAACTGGCGGAAAGAATGCCTATCGCACAAAAAGCCATAATAGTTAAAAGCAGGACAAAACCGGCCGGAAGATAATTGCTCATTAATTTAGCATTAAAGAAAAAGGCACCTATGAGAAGATAAAGGACTACTCTTACCGTTGCATAAAAAAATCCCCACAAAGAAGATCCGAATACAATAAGGGGTAGAGGTGTTGGGGTTACGAGGAGGGCTTCCAAAGTGCCTTTGAGTTGGGCATCCCGAATCGTGGAGGAAAAGCTGGTTAATCCCAAGCTGTAATAGCTTGTGAAGGCAAGCCCTATCAGAACAAAAGAAAAGAAGTCACCTCCATACCGTTCCAGCTCTTTCGAGATTACCTGACCGAATACCTTACTTAAAAAGAAGAAGATAGCGATAGAAAAAAATATGGATCCAATTTGCATAAAAAAAGAGAGCTTGTAACTTACGGCTTCAAGGAAGTCCTTCTTGACAAAGGAAATAACTTTTCTCAAGTTTTGTATTATCAATTTACGACCTGCTCAAATACCTCATTTAATGACAGTTCCTTAGGTGTACAAGCAAATATACTCACTCTTTCACTAACAAGTCGGTTGAGAACGGAAGAAATAAACTCTTCGCCGCTCAATGTCACTTCCAGAGTCATAAGCTCATTTATGTATGAAATAATATTAGCCTCACAGACTCCATTCATCTTCAGAAGTTGCTTAAAAACATAATCGCTTTCAACCTTTAGTTTCAAGTGAAATTTTTTTTTCCCTTCCAATTTTTCCTTTATTTCACCTAATTTGCCTATTGTAACGATTTTTCCTTGAGAAAGAATAGCGAGCTTGTCACAAAGGTACTCGGCTTCTGAGAGGTCATGAGTGGCTAAAAGAATCGTTTTTTTCTGCTCACCTGACAGCTCTTGTTTTACAAACTTTTGGAGGCGTAGTCTGCTGAGAGGATCTAAACTTCTCGTGGGTTCATCCATCAGCAGTATCTGTGGATTATAGAGTAAGCTTCGGGCAATAGAAAGCCTTTGCTTAAAACCGGTTGAATAATTCATAAACGGTTTATCCACCTCTTTTTTTAGAGCAAGAAGATCTACAAGATAGTTGATCCTTTCTTTTGCTTGGTTATTTGAAAGATTGTAGAGCGCTGCAAAGAAAGAAAGGTTTTGCCTTCCGGTAAGCCGCCAATAAAAACTCCTTTCTTCACTTGTGGTATAGCCGATAAACTTTTTTATTTCTTTCGGGTGGCGATAGAGATCAAACCCATTTATTAAAGCGGTTCCGGAGTCAGGAAGGATGAGGGTGCTTAAAATCTTCGCCAAGGTGGTCTTACCCGCTCCATTGGGGCCGAGGATGCCGAAAATTTCGCCTTTTTTCACCTCAAGTGAAATGCCTTTTAAGGCTTCTACAGATGGCTTCCGCCAAGACAGAATGTTTTTGTATCCCGTTTTTTTAAACTGTTTTTTGAGTTTCACAGCTTCAATAGCGAAAGACATAAGGAAATATACAATCCAATCTAAGGTAAAACAATATTATATGCCATCAATCTGCTTCAAAAATCCATTTACGATTTATACCCATGGGACATTCATATTGTCAGTCTAATCAATTTACTGTTTATTTTTAATATCCAATATTGATATTTCGGCATTTTGTGTGCCAATATATAGAAAACAGATATAATGATATTAATAAAAAAGCTCTTCTTTTTCTTTAGGTTGATAATATAGTTTGGAGTTTCAATAATCTCAACACGACCCAGAATACACTTTTTATGGATAAGGGTTGGTATGGAAAATTTGTCTCCCCCTTGAAGTAAATATTCTTTTCTTTTTTTAAGAACTCTATGTACGATAAATTTCGCCTTGGACCTGAAAACTATTAAGTCAAATAGCCTTACTTGCTCAAAATGACAACTTTTGACAAGTATGCGGGCACCGGCAGGGATCATGGGAGACATGCTACCTGATTTTGTGTTAAGCCAAGCCTTGCCGTTTTCTCTTAAATAGTTCTCCCAAAGCCGCTGGGTTCCCTGTTTGGTTAACATGTTAACAAAATCTGTACTCAAATCTTCCTGTAAAGTAACCCCAAAAGTTGAATTATCACCCCGCAAGGCACGTCTCTTTGATATTGCCGAAATCTCCTGCAAGCGCTCGGTGCTTCGGCGGTACCTAGCGGGGCTTAGTAGTTTACCTCACCAGCGAAATCTTTATCCTACCATAATGCTTGGATTATGAGCACGGGGGACATAATCCGAAGAACGGCTGTAATTGTGGAACTGGGCTGGTTTGATATTCCCCGTAAACACCAAGCTCAATTTCCTCTGTCCTAATCGCCGGTTTTTCATAAATCTCTCTCTTGTTTTCTTCCATTGCTATTATCTCCTTTCCTTTTTAGTTATATAGCCTTTGTGATTTGATTCCCGACAAGCAGGAGAAATCAAAAGGTTTTCATGGCAATAGGCCCTCCATCCAGCTTGTTCGCATGCGATAGGTGATGGTGCCAGCAAATTTCCGGTCTCTATATAGGCAGTACCCGGACATCTTGTACAAAATCGAGCCAATTGGCACTGAGCGCACTCCTTCAGGTCGGATGCTTTGATGGTTCTTACGGCATGTAGGTTACTGTTTTCAGCGTGCCAGATGTCTCTGAACCTCTTTTGCTTAAGGTTTCCCAAGTTTATGGGCATGAGAATGCAAGGTTGGACATCTCCATAGGGTGAGATAGAGGCAACCGCCTTTCCTGCTTTGCAGGGCCCCACATGCTCATTCATATGTTCCATTAAACAATTCATCGGCTCATCCGGATAAAGGAAGTTAATCCTATCCTCCCATGAGATCTGATATTTCTGCGGATCATTGTTTCCATCTATTTTAGGTATGATATCAGCCCCCGTATTGGGATGGACCCCCAATTTCCGCGCTAGATTTTTAATTTCTTGATATTCCGTTATATTTTTCTTCATAAGGGTAGTCTTTATAATTACCGTTATACCTTTTTCTGCAAGTTTCTCTATAGTACTTACGGCCCTTTCAAATGATCCCAGGGTCCTTGTGATAAAGTCATGTGTTTCGGGTCGGGCTCCTAAGAGACTGATTTCCACGCCTAACGGCTTTAGTTCTATCAGCTTATCGATTTCTTTATCTGAGATCAGCGTCCCATTTGTCAGCAAAAAAAGGAAAAACCCCTTTTCCCTCGCATACCGGGCAATATCAAAAAAATCCCTTCTTACAAAAATCTCCCCGCCCGTGAAAGTAAGATATAATGTGCCCAATTCAACTAATTGGTCTAAGATGCCTTTAATTTCTTTGAAGGTAAGCTCTCTTTGTTTTGTATTCACAATGTAACAATGTCTGCAAGAGAGGTTGCACCGGTAGGTTAGCTCAAACAGGACAAATAAGGGAATACATTTCTCAACACACTTATTTTCCAAAATTTTTTTGATACTAATGGTCATATTTGCTAACTTTTTTCTGTAATGCGGAGCAGTTTCATATCGAATAATTTATTGATGAACTCCAAGCAATCAGCTTCAGCGGTTTCTTCATCCGTATCGAATTTTTTAAGAATTTTTGCGATAATGCCCTTGATGGGTATTCTGCCGTCAGCGCACTCCCATATAAGTGTACCCACCTTGTTGATCATGTGAACCTTTTTTCCGTCTTCGGTCATTAAAAAGGTTTCACTATCAATGAGTCGAGAGACCACGCCGCTTGATCCAACTATACATTTTGATAGAATTTCCATGTTTACCTCTTAACATTTAGTTCAATAAATTTCCAGATACCTTCATCCGGCACAAAAGAGAGCTCATAGCATGGCACTTCCGATACTAACTGTGCACAAAAGTCAGTCATCTTGAAGAGGTGTTCGGCACTGTACTCAGTGTGCAAGGGTAGTGGAACAACAACCTCTCTCAATACAAAACGAACGAATTCTGCGGGTTTTAAAGGTCTTAAAAAATTACTCCGGCCGTGCCGGATGCAAAAAATTGCTTTCAGGGGCACGGATCCATTTACTTTTGTCTTGAATTCACCATTAAAGGGTGTACTGCGAACTTGATACGGATATCGCACATTCCTTTTCCCGATAATTACCATCTCATCATTTAAGACGTTATAGTTATCAGCCAACAGACCGATAGTGGATTTTCCGCTTCCGGATGGACCTGTGAAGACATATCCCTGGTCGCCGACATCCACGGCACAGGCGTGTAAGAGATAATTGTTGGGCTTTTCATTGGGATATCTTTCTTCAAGCAGGGTATAATAGAGGTGGTAAAAAAATTGTTCGAAAATCCTGGCATTTTTTAACAGACCATATTTTACTTCGACTTTCGCCCGTTTATTTATCAGATCCAGAGAACCACGGAGTAATCCCGAATGGAAATCAAAATGGTTGCCGTCGACTCTCCTATCTATCATCAGTGAGCAGGGAAGCTCAATCCACTGTTGGTGCGGGACAACTGTTAAGTTAATGAAAATGTCGGGCTCCTCTTCAGATAAAAATCCTTGGTAATATTCTTTGACGGAAGTAGCCCAATTCGCCTCCTTGAATCTTAGTTCACAGCAGAATTGGCCGATCTGTAATCTGAATTCCTTCGGATTCTGCAAAGCTTCCCTCCAATGTATCTGATGGACATTTCAAATCACTCAAGCTTAGGGAAATTTCTGTTTCTCAATAAAGATCTCTATCTTTTAAGTTTATTAAATAGCAAGATTAATACCACGTTAAAGCACTTTAATTAAATATATATTTAATTAAATATTAGTCAGTTGCAAACTCAAAAGAAAAAACCATAGAGCAATATGAAAGAATTTACCCAAAATATATGTAAACTTTTTCATATCTTTTCAGATTCAACTCCATGGGATGATACATGATAAAATCCCTTTTCATATTCTATTCGTCATGTTCTGCCCATATTCTCAAAACTATAATAAAATTCAAGGAGTGACACTAATTCTCCCTTTTAAAAACAAAAAGAAGCAAATTTACATCGCTGTACCCATTTACCCGGTCATGGAGGGGCTCTGTCTGCCTATAGGCTCAGCCTGCCCTGTTTCCATAGCGTTACCGCGCTGTAGGTCCTGGCCCAGAAGTTGGCTTTTTCTACGGCCGGATATTTGAAAAAATCCTGAGTCCAGTGAAACGAGGGATTCTGATACAAATCGCGCAGAATATCGGCAATATGCCGGGGGTTCCACTCGGCTCGAATTAAAAAATCATAAATCAGGCCGATCATGTTTTTCGGTTGCAGTGCTTTTGGATTGGGATGATAGAGGATATCCCTGGACCAGTCCGGAACCTTTGTCTCCCGCTTGGCATGTTCCAGGGCTTTGCCTGCGGGCATGTCTTCCTGCCCGTCAAAATCCTGATGGAACCGGTACAGATCAGAGGCTTTGTATTCATGAATCAGGTCAATCAGGGCGTCATTGGAACAGGGAATGTGGCCGGAAAATTTTCGGGCGTGCTCCGAGGCGTTTTCCAGATTCCACATGGTGTTAAGAATCTTTTCCATATCGGTTTCTTCAATTGCGTGTGAGCCGTCAAAGCAAGTTCCGATCACATCTACCAGGGGGCCGTGGCCCTCGATGCCGTATTTTTCCAGGTTCTTTTTGTGAAGACTGAAGGGGCTTCGGATCGAACGCATGAACGGGGAACCCTCGTTCCATGAGTTGTCAAAATTGATGCTGCAATCCAGGGCATCTGAAATAAAGACGGGAAACATTCCCCGGGATTCGTTGTCCTTGAATGCCTCCATGGTAACCAGGGAAATGTATTCGGCCAGTTTTCCCAGCCCGCTGAACGCACGGGCCGCGTGGTGTGAAACGCCGTTGCGGCGGCGGATATCGTGCGGATCCCGGTAATCACAGGCCCGGATCAGGTCCTGTTCAAGGTAGCCGATTTGAATCAGCTGGTCGGTTGCGCGCTGCCCCAGGAGGTTGTGAAACAGGATATGGCCTCCGGAGGGGGTATAATCCAGCAGATAGGGAAGGCCCCGGGAACGAAAAAAATTTTCGAGAAAACGGATAACAGGGATCAGATGGGAAAAGAGAGCTTTCTGGCTTTCCGGACTGGTATACAGCAGGTGGTTCTCGTCCTTTAGAAACAGTTCAAAATCTATCGGCATCAATACGCTTTGAGACTGTTTGCCGATGATGGGGAGATGCACCTGGAGGCCGCGGTCGACCGTCAGTGCCTCAAGACGCTCTACGGGCTCGGCCGTGGCCGGAAAGGCCGGATCTGCTCCGGTGGCGGTCAGTTCATTGCCGGTGGCGATCACATAATCACTGAACCGAAAACAGTGTTTCAGCCTGCCGGCAACGCTTTGATAATAATCATGAACGTTCATGGACCGGATTTGCCTTTCTGACATGGCTGTTTTACGAGACCAGCTCTTTCCGAGATTCCGCCGCCGGAATCCATCGTTTTATGATCTCCACTGATTAAAATTGTAAGAGCACCTTGTGATGCAGGAACTACACTACCTAATACCGGAGCTTCTAAATAAACATCTCCTGCTTTCTTGCAAAGTTCATGAAAAAATAAAGAAAGGGGGTGAATAAGTGCTTACGACTAAGCCCGGGTAACTTAACTTATTCAGGTGCTATAAGTCCGTAATGCCCCATCATTCGTTTAATTCTCACCTTAGTCGGTTCCGGTGGGAAAGTCACAAACCGCCATATGAAGTCTTTACCAGTAGTGGCTAAGTCTTTGAATCTTGCAATTTCACCTTCGTTTTCAAACAAATAACCACCCAGTATTTCCTCACTTCCTTTTTTCGTTGGGTCAAAATAAACGAGTATGTGCTTGTTAAAATCATGCTTCTCATATTGGGTTAATATGCCTTTTATTTTCCCTCTCGCCGGATGCTGGTACAGGTGGTTGATATCACCGGCAGGATACAAGGTTGAGTAGAAACCAATGCTGTATGTGGTGACCTTATTGAGTGTCATGGTTAGGGCGACTTCTAATAGTGCGTGGTGACGAGCGCTAACCAGTGTCGCCAGTGCAAGGAGTTGGTAAATTGGATCGTAGGGGATTTTACAACGCCTTGCAAAACGCTCAACGAAAAACAGAGAGTCGGCCGTGGTGCCTGAAATATCTGCACCCACAGGCAAGCCGAATGCATTGTCTATCTTCCGGACGGTCGACCAGCTCAATATCGAGCTCTTAGGCTCTACCCCCTTCCCTGCCTGCTTAAAGTCAATACCGTGCACATGGGCCTCTTCCTGCCAAAGTTTATGCCATTCCGGGATTTGCACTTGTTTTTTGCCGCGTACACGATAACGATCTGGGTCCCAGATCATATCTTTGCCTTGAAAATCCGTCATAGGAGCCGGGCGGTATGTCTTTTTGAGCGTGTCTATCTGCGCGCCGCTACCCCCAGTCTTTCCTAATTGCTCAACTACCATACCGTAAAGACGAATAATATCAGAACATTCTGCAGCTTTTAGGGATTGGTATTGATTGCCGATATGTGCTAAAGTACCCTTTGTTTGCCAAATGTTGAGCATCTTTTCTTCTTTGCAGGCATCAAGGATCACCATTTCCTTCATGTTATTCATATCGTCTAATGCCCTTTTGGCCATTTTCCTCAAAGGTACGATAAGAGTATCTTCTTTATCGAACGTAGCCACAAGTTCGATTGCGAGCATCTGCTCCAATTGGAATCTTTGATTTTTCAGTGTTTGAATATCAATTCGCCTTAATTCTCTCATAACTTCCTCTCAGTAAAACAGTGCATTATATCAAAAATCTCATTCAAAAATGGGTAAAAAAAACTAAATAACAAGCCGTTAGGTACCAAATTCATACCTCCCTGCATATCTACTAGTTTTTACTTGAACTTGTAGTTTTATTTCCCCCACCATAGTTAGGTCTGACTATAATATATGCAATTATCATACCATTTATATTTTTAGTCTGAAAAATAAAATCTTTCTTAAAAAAACTTGACGGACACCATTTTGCGCTTTAAAAGGAATGAATGTTCATTCCGGTTTAATTCCGATTAAAGAGGCAGTTTACCATGAAAAAACAGATAAAGCGGGAAGATATTATCTGCGCGGCAATGGATCTGATCGCCGACCAGGGGTTTCACGGAGCACCCATGTCCATGATTGCCCAAAAAGCTGAAGTTGGCGTTGGCACCATATACCGTTATTTTGAGAACCGGGATATGCTGATCGAGGCGATTTACAAGGAAAAAGAAAAAAGATTGCTGGCCTTTCTACTGGAAAATTATTCTTACGGCCAGCCGGTGCGGAAGTGCTTTTTTGATATCGGAACCAGGCTGGTGGACTATTTTATCCGGAATCCCATGGATTTTAAATATTCCGAGCAGTTTCACAATTCCCCCTATGGTGAAGCCCATCGTAGAAACCGGATTTTCGCATCCACCGGACAGCCGAATATTTTCATGGAATTGTATGAAAGAGGCGTGGCTCAGCAGGTGATCAAAACCCTGCCCCCGGTGATTTTTTTTAACCTGGCGTTTGCGCCGATTATTTGGTCGGTGCGGGATCACATTCTGGGTATGGTGCAACTGGATGACTCCCTTGCGCGGCTCATTGTCGCGTCATGCTGGGACAGTGTAAAAATGTAATCAAATGAACCGGCATTCCTTTATGGAATGCTGTTATTATGGACATTACCGGGACAACTTGATAGAAAGGTGCCGCATGAAGAAAAATTTAACAATTCGAATGATTCTCTTTATCATCTCCATCTGGGCAGCGCTTGCATTGACGGGGTGTGATGAGATTGGCAAACTGATCAGTCCGGCAACGGGACCGAGACAAGGGTCTGAAGAAGCGGAGCAAGCGCCGGCAGTGTCGGTGGTGACGGTCAACACGCAGAAGGTTACGCTGACCACCGAATTGCCGGGCCGAACCGCGCCCTTTCGCATTGCGGAAATCAGGCCTCAGATCAGCGGCCTGATACTAAAACGTCTGTTCACCGAAGGTTCCAATGTCACGGCCGGACAGGTGCTTTATCTGATCGATCCGGCTCCCTTTCAGGCGATCGAGTAGGAGGAGCCCTTTCGGGCTCCGTCCTCTCACAGAACCGTGCGTACGGGTCCGTACACGGCTCCTCATGTCATCCTGATCCATTGCTTGAGCGAAAACCAATGGGGGTTGGCCATACTCTGATCTGATCTTATATACTGTCCCATTTGATTTATAAACCACGGCACCGAATATGCCTTGGCCATAGCGAATTTTCCTGAAATCGCCCAGCGGCCATCGTTGTTATAAACGGTATTAGCCGCATACGAACGACTCAGTCCACGCTTTATCAGCTTGCTGAATAAATGACGTCTTCTCTTTTGTTGCCCAATGATCCGTGACCTCAGTCTCCTTCGCACATGGGCTTCCAATTTTAACAGCTGGCCGGGGTATTGGGTCATAAGGTAATACTGTGACCATCCCATATACCATGTATTGATCTTTCTTAGGGTTTCTTCCAGCGTTATATGCGTCCCCCGCGGTGTCAATTCCTTCACTTTTGCCATTGCCCGGCTCATCGATACCACCGATATGGCAATCGTTCCTGCAATGATGGTAATACCCAAAAATTTAACATACTTGGATAAAGCCACCTTGCTCTTTTCTTGGTTCACCACGAGTTTTAACTTCGTGCTGATAAACTTACTGATGCTGTTCATTACTCGTTGGGCTGCCTTCGGGCTGCTTACGAATATGTTACAGTCATCGGCAAAACGGCAAAATTCAAGTCCCCTTTTCTCCAGTTCCTTGTCAAGCTCGTCAAGCACCACGTTACTCAGTAGCGGACTTAACGGCCCACCTTGGACGGTTCCTTCATCTGTGGGACTGTAGAGGCCATCTTTCATCACCCCGCTTCGCAGCGTCATTCCGATAATACGCAAGATGCGTTTATCGTTGATATGCTGTGATAGCCGGAAGATTAGGCGGTCGTGGTGAATTCGATCAAAGGAAAATACGACACACTACCCACCTCGATGGTTATCCCCAAAAAGTAAAAATTACTCGAAATCATCACCCATTATACGGAAGGAGTTTAGGAATTATTGGCTGGCACCACAAAGATGAGATTTTATATTTGACGCTGATCTTACCAGATGGTAGCCGGTCTTTCATTCCCGCCTCTTGGACAAACATTAATGAAATTTGTCCTCAAAAATTCACACAAACAGATGGTCGTATTCAAAGCGATCTCATTGCAACTGCATCAAATCTACTAAACCTTAGAAAGAAAATAGATGCGATTTTTGATAAACTCCCTTTTTTAGAAATAAACAGAAAAAATATTTCAAGAAAGGAAAATCATGCTGGCAAAGCAACTGAGCCTTTGGCCGACCCAAGAAGAAGCGTCTGTCGTACCAATAATTTGGGAAAACCTCGAAAAACAACAACAAGATCGAATCATAACCTCTCTTGCAAAGCTGATCAACAAAATTGTTTGCCCACAACAGTCACCCCAATCAAGAGAGGTCAATAATGAGCGATAATCAAAAAATTAAATCTTCCCATTTTCAACGAGAAGCCTATGTATATATTCGGCAATCAACTGCAGCTCAAGTTGAATACAATCGGGAATCTACCGATAGGCAATATAAGTTAAAGGATCGGGCTGTAAGTTTAGGGTGGCCTAAAAATAAAGTTAAAATTATTGATGAAGACCTGGCGCAATCAGGAACTGACAGTTCAAAGCGTAACGGTTTTACAAAAATGGCATCCGATGTTGCCCTCGGAAAGGTGGGTTTGATTCTTTCCATTGAAGTATCAAGGGTCGCCCGCAATAACTCCGACTGGTATCGCCTGCTTGATTTGTGCAGTGTCACCGATACTCTGATCGGCGATGCCGATGGACTATATCATCCAGGTCTTTTTAATGATCGGCTTTTATTGGGTATGAAGGGAACAATGGCCGAAGCTGAGTTACATGTAATCCGCGCCAGACTCGAAGGTGGTATTCGGAACAAGGCTGCCAGGGGAGAGTTACGCCGCGGATTGCCTGTAGGTTATATTTGGGGACAGCAGGACGGTGAAGTCCTAAAACATCCGGATCAAGCTGTAACAGGTGCCATAAATACTGTTTTTGAAAAATTTATCCAGTTAGGGTCAGCTCGGCAGGTCTGGCTCTGGTTTCAATCCAAAAAACTCCTTTTCCCCCTACAATCCAGCACATTATCTGAAATTAAATGGATTGCAGCTTCTTATCACGCCATCCACTCAGTTTTAACCAATCCGACCTATGCAGGCGCTTACTCTTATGGTAAAACACGACAAGAATGTTTTTTGGATGAAAATGGGCAAGTAAAAAAACGAGTTAAACGCCTGCCTCAATCCAAATGGGCCGTATTTATCCATGACCACCATGAAGGCTTTATAAATTGGGAGACCTACGAGATGATTCAAGATCGAATTTCAAAAAATACTCGACCAGTTTCCCACAAGGACTCCGGAGCTATCCGGGAAGGAGCAGCGCTGCTGCAAGGCATAGCTACCTGTGGCCGATGTGGGCGGCGCCTCAGAGTTTACTATCAAGGTAAAAATTCTACACCGGGTTACTACTGCGCAGCCAGTAATATTGTTAAGGGTAGAGCGGAATATTGCATGCGCATTGGAGGTCGAAAAATTGACGAAGCAGTATCTGAAGCTTTTCTTGATGCAATCACACCAGCGGCAATTGAGGCCGCTGTGCTTGCTGAAAACAATATTGAAGCTGAACATGACGCGGGTCTTAAACAGTGGCGTCTTCAGATTGAACGGCTTCAATATGAGGCTGATCGGGCAGAACGTCGCTTTCGTTCTGTAGAACCTGAAAATCGGCTTGTGGCTCGAACCCTTGAAAACCAGTGGGAATCGTGCCTCAATAAACTCCAGGAAGCAAAAAATGAATTTAATCGTCGCAAGAGCCAACGTCCAGGATGTTTAAATTCTGAGCAGCGCGCTCACATTGGAACTTTAAGCAAAGATATTAAGCTGGTTTGGCAAGCACCGACAACCACTGCACGCGACAAAAAAGAACTGCTCCAAACTCTGTTGCAAGAAGTAAATATAAAAGTGGATCGCACCTCCAAAAAAGTCCATTTAATAATTCGTTGGCAAACAGAGGCCGTATCCGAAATTAACATTGATTTACTCAACCGTTCTGTCCCTGCTATCCGTACAAAACAAGAAACCATTGATCTTGTAGGTAGACTCGCTGTTCATTATTCAGATGCTGTAATTGCCGGAATTCTGAATCGTCAGGGGAGACGAACGGCACGTGGGCATCGTTTTACTGCCAATAGAGTTGGAAACTTACGGCGTCATTGGAAAATTCCAAAATTTGATGGTTCCTCAATTCAATCAGACTGTGGGGAATTGGTAACTATCAAAAAAGCTGCTGACATTCTTGGTATCGCACAATCTACGGTTCATCGTTGGCTTGCTGATGGATTTATCGCAGGTGAACAGATTACACCTGGAGCACCATGGCAAATCAGAATGACAGATGAAATTCGATCACGTTTTAAAGAAAAAGCTCCTAGTGGTTATGTGACAATGAAAGAAGCAAAGAGCATTCTAGGCGTCTCGCGTCAAACGGTGATGCAATATATAAAGACGGGAAAGTTATCAGCCGTTCATGTATCTCGCGGTAAACAAAAAGGATTGTATATTAAAGTACAAAATAACCAACTTGAACTTTTTTAAACCTTCAATGAAACACAAGTACCTGCCCTTGTTAGTAAATGTTAGTTTGTTCTATCGAATTGGGGGTTGGTCATAACTTCGTACACAAAGCACATAATTTCTCAACGGAAAAAAAGAGGTTTAAAAATACACAAAAAATGTTCATTAGTAAAGAAACTCAACTGTGATGTATTAAAATCAAAGAAAGGATAAAAACAATAAACGAAACAACAGAAAGAGAAAAAATTTTAAATCGGACATTACCCGGCAGAATTGCTGCTAAAAAAATGGGGAAACTTGGAGGGCGGCCCAAAAAATTGGATATAAAGAAAGTAGAATTACTTAAAAAATTATATAATGATCCAAATAACAAGGTTGAAGATATTTGCAAACAATTAAAAATATCGAAACCTAGTTTTTATAGTTACCTGCATGGCAAACATAAAATGGATGAAAATAATTTAAAATAGAAATGAAAGTTGATGTGTATACTAAAAATCGAAACTATAAACGATATTAAGTATATAAAAAAACAATATATTATAAACTGAAAAAGTTTTTTTATCTTTGGAAGATCCGTTTTATTGGAAAAATATGGATTACCCGGCAAGGCCCCATAAACGTGCAAAAATGGTAACGTAAATCATAATGTAGGAAGTTATGACTAAGCCCTAGAATTGTTTTGCAACGTGTAAAGTTAGAATATTCAGCTATGCATCATGACAACGGTTTCATAAAAATAGATATACATATCAAGATATTGGACAAATAATACAGATTTTATTTAACTATTCATGAAAGGGAGGGCAATATGGCGAGGGATCCAAAAATTTCGAAAGATCAATATCAACCACATACTCCTTCCCGCTTTTTACAATCTTCTGTGCAGCTTCAACCGCTTGTCGCTGGTTGCGTTTCGGTCGAAATCCGTAGCTGTTGTCGGAAAATAACGGGTCGAAAATCGGCTCTAAAATCAGCTTCAGAGCTGCTTGCACCACTCTGTCTCGAACACAAGGTATTCCTAATAGTCGGACTCCTGCATTCTTTCCCGGTTTAGGTATTTCCACCCGAAGAACTGGAGATGGTTTATATTGCCATTTCTTTAGATCTTCGCTGAGTTGCCTCAAATTGTTGTCAAGGTCTGCCTCATAGTCCTTTATGGTGACACCATCAATACCGGGAGCCCCCTTGTTCTTCTTTACCGCCCTGAAACCTTCATATAGAAACTCAATAGAATAAAGCTTCTCAAAAAGGCTTCTTCGGTCAACGAATAGTTCCAATTGTTCCATTTCACTTCTTTTGCATCATCATTTCATCGATCCGCGCTACCATCGTACGGCATCGGTTATACGTCCTTTGCCCGATGATTGTTCCTATGGCTGATCTCATAATGACAGTTTATAATGGTCAATGTAACACGGTTAACATGTTCCGCCCTTCGCCTCCATCCAATGAGCACTCATCGAATACTTACGCATTGTTTTATCCTCTGATCCGGTCACCCGGATCGTCATCGGCAACACGTTTTACGACTACTACGGCTTCATCTGCAGACCCTCTGCCCATAACGGTCACATCTTTGTTCCGCTTAGGTAACATTGTCGCAGTTACAATGTTCCGGCACAGACGGCCCTTCACCGGGTAAGATCGATAGCTGTTTCATTGCCCACCTACCTCCTCTACCCACAGGGATACGGAAAGGATATAGGGCTTTAGTAGTCAGTGGTACCACGCCCTCCCTGTAAGCCTACCAGAGGTTCACACCAAGTTTAGGTGGCAATTTCGGCTACGGCTTCCTTCAGATTCCTCATTGGCGAACTCCCCGCTGTTAATCCCTTTTCCTGAGCAGCCGGAAGAAAGTTTCTTCGGACACCCTTGCCTTCGCCTACTTGTTACCTCCTTTCAGGGTCCAAGACTGGAATCCCACCAGTTAGTTATCGACCATGCCGGTCGCACACCCTTGACAATGCCCTGGCCGCCCTTGGTCGGTCCGAAGCCAACCTGACGGCCAGTCGATTGAGGGCTGAACGGTATAAGGAGTTGGTTGCAGACAAGGCGGTGAGTCAGCAGGACTATGATGATGCAGTGGCCGTTTTGACACAGGTCGAGGCGGATATCGCGTATTGGAAAGCAATGGTTAAATCGGCCCGCATCAATCTGGAATATACCCGAATCACCGCTCCTATTTCCGGGCGCATCGGTCGGTCTACCGTGACAGATGGCGCCATTGTCACGGCGTACCAGTCCATGGCCCTGGCAACCATCCAGCAGCTGAACCCCATTTATGTGGATGTGCCCCAGTCCACCACTGAATTGCTGCGTTTGAAGGACAGCGGTCTCAATCATGAGGGATCGGACCGGAACAAGGTTACGCTGATACTCGAAGACGGCACCGCGTATCCTCAGGAAGGGATACTGCAATTCAGTGACGTAACGGTGGACCCGACCACCGGCTCCGTGATTCTGCGGGTTGTTTTTCCCAATCCGGAAGATATTCTCCTGCCGAACATGTTCGTCCGGGCGATTATTAAGGAAGGCGTCAACGAACAAGCTATACTGATTTCGCAACAAGGTGTGTCCCGTGACTCCAAGGGGAATCCCTTTGCGCTGATCGTGGATGCGGAAAGCAAGGTCGGCTTTCGTCCACTCGCCCTTGACCGGGCCATTGGCGATAAATGGCTGGTTTCATCAGGACTTGCTGTCGGAGATCAGGTGATCGTCGAGGGGCTACTCATGCTTCGTCCTGGAATGGTGGTGAAGGCAGCTCCTTTTGATCCGCCGCAAGCAGGAGATGCACCGGCGTCCGGCCCCGGCGTGCCGCTTCAAAAACAGAGTGAAGGAGGGGCGTAATGTTATCAAAATTTTTTCTCGACCGCCCGGTTTTTGCCTGGGTTATCGCCATTATTATGATGACCGCCGGGGCGCTGGCCATTTACAATCTTCCCGTCGCACAGTATCCGCCAATCGCGCCTCCGGCGATCGCCATTGACTCCTTTTTCCCTGGGGCATCGGGTGAGACGGTGGAAAATACCGTGACCCAGATTATCGAGCAAAAAATGACCGGGCTGGATGACATGCTCTACCTCGCAGGCACCAGCTCTTCATCCGGGGCATCTCGGGTCGAGCTGACCTTTGCCCCGGGAACTGATCCGGATGTCGCCTGGTCCAAGGTGCAGAATAAGCTTCAGCTCGCCATGGCCAGCCTGCCTGATGTGGTGCAGCGTTCCGGAGTCAAGGTCAGCAAATCCACCCGAAACTATCTGATGCTCGTCGGCCTGATCTCCGAAGACGGCAGCATGGACGGCAATGACCTTCGGGATTATGCCCAGTCCAATTTGGAAAAGATCCTGTCCCGGGTGCCGGGTGTGGGTGAAGTCGAGAATTTCGGTTCTCAGTATGCCATGCGGGTATGGGTCAATCCCGACAAGCTGACCAGTTACAGCCTGACCATGGAAGATGTCTTACTGGCGCTCAGGGCCTACAACGTCGAGGTTTCCGCCGGCCAATTAGGCGGCGCGCCGGCCATGGAGGGCCAGCGCCTGAATGCCGCTATCATCGTTCAACATCTGCTCCAGACCCCGGAGGAGTTCGGTGCCATCCCCATCCGCATCAATCCGGATGGCTCGGTGGTCCGGATCAAGGATATCGGCTGCACGAAACTGGGGACTGAACGTGAAGATGTCATGGCCACCTATAACGGCAAACCCGCCGCAGCCATGGCAATCCGGCAGGCTGCCGGTGCCAATGCGCTGGACACGGCCGATGCTGTTAAGTCAAAACTCAAAGAGATGAGTCGGTATTTCCCGCCCGGCATGAAGGTGATTTACCCTTACGACACCACCCCTTTCACCAAGGTGGCGATTGACGAGGTGGTCAAGACCCTGTGCGAGGCGGTCCTGTTGGTTTTTGTCGTCATGTATCTCTTCATGGGGACCTTCCGGGCCACCTTAATCCCGACCATTGCCGTACCGGTGGTGCTGCTCGGGACCTTCGGGGTGCTCGGGGCGTTTGGTTTTTCCATCAACATGCTGACCATGTTTGCCATGGTGCTGGCCATCGGTCTTCTGGTGGATGACGCCATCGTGGTAGTGGAAAACGTGGAGCGAATCATGGCCGAGGAGGCGCTTTCGCCCAGGGAAGCAACGGCAAAGTCCATGGACCAAATCACCAGCGCCCTGATCGGCATCGGCCTGGTGTTGTCGGCGGTTTTCGGTCCCATGGCCTTCTTCCCCGGCTCTACCGGGATTATCTATCGCCAGTTTTCGGTGACGGTTATTTCATCCATGCTCCTTTCAGTGGTGGTGGCCTTGATCCTGACCCCCGTGCTGTGCGCCACCTTCCTTAAACCCGTGCCCAAGGGGCACGAGCCATCGGATGGCGCGGTCTGGTTTTTACGCCCCTTTTTCCGCCGGTTCGATCGAAGTTTTTTCCGTGCCCGGGATCTGTATATTAGACTGGTCGGCCAAGTGCTGGCCAAAAAACTGCGTTACCTGTTCCTCTTCGTGTTGATTGTGGGGGCCATGGGCTATCTTTTCCAGCGCATGCCCACATCTTATATTCCGGATGAAGACCAGGGCATACTAATGGTCCAGGCCATGCTCCCATCGGGTTCGAGCCTGGAGCAGACCGAGGCGGTTATAAATAAAGTGAGGGATTATTTCCTTGAGAATGAAAAAGAAGGGGTTGAATCTCTCATTACCGTCGCCGGTGTGAGTTTTGGCGGTCAGGGACAAAACATGGCCTTTGGATTTGTCAAACTCAGGGACTGGAATTTGCGCCAGCGGCCGGACCTGAAGGTCAAGGCCATTGCCGGCCGGGCCATGGGAGCCTTTTCCCGGATAAAAGAGGCCATGGTCTTTGCTTTCCCTCCTCCGCCAGTCACCGAATTGGGGATGGCCACTGGATTTGATCTTCAGTTGCAGGATCGTGGCGGCATAGGCCACGATAAATTGATGGCGGCCCGCACCCAGCTTCTCGGCATGGCAGCCCAGGATCCACGCCTATCCAGGGTCCGTCCCAACGGCATGAACGATGTGCCCGAATATCATATCGATGTGGACTGGTATAAGGCTGGCGCCCAGGGTGTTTCCATTAGTTCCATCCACAACACCATTTCTGCGGCCTTTGGCAGCGCCTATGTCAATGATTTTATTCAGGCCGGCCGGGTCAAAAAGGTCTATGCCCAGGCGGATGCCCCCTATCGCATGCTGCCCCAGGATCTCAAAAAACTCTATGTGCGTAACAGCGTCGGCAAGATGGTTCCTTTTTCTTCCTTTGCCACCGGCCGCTGGGCCATGGGTTCGCCCAAGTTAGAGCGCTACAATGCCTTTCCGTCGATCAATATCTGGGGCGAACCGGCCCCGGGAAGGAGTTCCGGCGAGGCCATGGCTGCAATGGAAGAGATCATTGCCAGGTTGCCGCAGGGGATCGGTTATGACTGGACCGGGCTTTCCTACCAGGAGCGGATGGCCGGCTCTCAAGCACCCTTGCTCTATGCTTTCTCTATCTTCGTCATTTTCCTCTGTCTGGCGGCCTTGTATGAGAGCTGGCCCATTCCCATCGCGATTCTGCTGACCCTGCCTCTCGGGGTCATCGGCGGAGTCATCGCCTCCAGCATCCGGGACATGCCCAATGACGTCTATTTCCAGATAGGTCTTTTGATCACCCTGGGCCTGACCACCAAGAATGCCATCCTGATCGTTCAGTTCGCCAAGGCCCGGGTCGACGAAGGGGAAGATTTGATCGCGGCGACGCTGGAAGCCTCGAAATTGAGGCTGCGGCCGATCATCATGACCTCGCTGGCCTTCGGTTTCGGTGTTTTTCCGCTGGCCATTGCCGGCGGGGCCGGTTCAGGGGCGCAAAGAGCCATCGGCACCGGTGTACTCGGCGGGGTGGTGACCTCGACCTTTCTGGTAATCGTCTTCGCACCGCTCTTTTATGTAATGATCTATAAGGTATTAGGAAAACATCGAAAGCGCTTAACGATCCACCCTGTTGAGGAAAGTATGGCGGGAGGACACGCACATGAATAGACGATTAATATTTTTGCTGGCCGGATTTGTCCTCATTCTCGACGGCTGTTCCCTGGCCCCCAAATACACCCAACCAGTGGCACCAATCCCGGATGAGTGGCCACACGGCGCGGCCTACGAAGACACACAGGCCAACCCTGAAGCAACCGCAGTCCAGGATCTCTCCCGTCAGGTGTTTTTCGCCGACAAACAGTTACAGGAGGTTATTGAAATGGCCCTGGACAACAACCGGGATTTGCGGCTTGCCGCCTTGAATGTGGAAAGGGCGCGTGCCCTTTACGGCATTCAACGGTCGGAGCTGTTCCCGGCGGTCAATGCGGTGGGAGCGGGTAGTAAAGAGCGCCGTTCATCCGATCTCATCAGCCCCGGAGAGTCGAGAACCGTTGAACAATACCGTCTTGGTCTGGGTGTCGCTGCCTGGGAGATCGATTTTTTCGGCCGTATCCGCAGTCTTAAAGACCAGGCGTTGGAAGTATATTTGGCCACGGATGAGGCCCGCCGCAGCGCGCAAATCGCGCTGGTATCCGAGGTTGCCTGTGTGTACCTGACCCTTGGCGCTGACCGGGAAAATCTCAAACTGACCTGGTCCACGCTGGCGACCCAGCAGGCAGCCTATGATTTAATAAGGCGACGATATGAAGTCGGTGTCGCCACTGAACTGGACGTTCGCCGGGCGCAAATTCCGGTGGACTCGGCTCAGGCGGATGTGGCGCGATTCACCCGAATAGTGGCGCAAGACCAAAACGCCTTGAATCTCCTGACCGGTTCCACAGTGCCTGAAGAGCTCCTGCCTACGGACCTGGCGAGCGTTGATCCGCCCAAAGAAATTTTTTCCGGCCTGTCATCTGCGGCGCTTTTGAACCGTCCGGACATTATTGCGGCGGAACATCGGCTGAAGGGGGCGTATGCGTTTATTGGTACAGCCCGGGCCGCCTTTTTTCCGCGCATTTCCTTGACCACCTCGATCGGGACGGCCAGCAACGAGCTGTCCGGACTTTTCGGCTCCGAATCCGGCACGTGGAGCTTTGCTCCGGAGATCGCCATGCCGATTTTCGATGCCCGAACTTGGGCCGCATACAGGGTCAGCAAGTCGCAACGGGAAATCGCCCTGGTTCAGTATGAAAAGGCGATTCAGACCGCCTTCCGGGAAGTGGCCGATGCGTTGGCCGTCCGGGGCACGGTGGACCAGCAGGTATCTGCCCAGCAGTCTCTGACAAATGCCGTTGCGGAAACATATCGCCTTGCAAATAAACGTTATGCCAAGGGGATTGACAGCTACCTGAGCGTCCTGGATGCGCAACGATCCCTTTATGCTGCGCAGCAGGGGCTTATCTCTCTCCGCCTGGTCAAACTCGTCAACCAGGTGCGGCTTTACGCGGTATTGGGCGGCGGGGGTGAATAGTTACCCGCAGGATGTTTTATTGGAAGATTTTTAAAATTCTATTGGTATTGAAGAATCTTCCGAATTGTCATTTTCCTGAATTAAGAAATCAATGATTTTCCTTTTATTCGTATTCGGCTCGAATAAATCACGAAGAGCATATAAGGCCTCATAGCCGTCCGGGATTGTAGCGTAATAAAAATCCTCGGCCAGTTCAGCAAAGGTTTCAGAGTTCATTTCTTTTATACACGCAAGTGTATAATAATTGATAAGAATAAAGATCGTCTTTTGGTTTTTTTCTCATAGTGCACAAATATTTTATTAAAAATTTGTCATTTCATTCAGGGTTTAGCGAAATGGAGCCACCACGTGTATGTAAATGCCGACAACAACGTATTCAGGGACACGGCTGCTACCGCGAAATCGGTATCCCCGTTCATTTCCTTTGCCATGACACAGGCAATTGTAGCCGTAGGAGAGGCCAGCAGTATCAGTCCAGGCAAAAGAATATCTTGACTGACATCAAATATTCGAAAAAGAAACATCCCCAATCCGGGCAGAATAATTAATTTAAAAATAGAAGATGCGCACAGGAGTAACGGTCGTGACCTGACGACCTTAAAAGAGAGCGACGCACCGATAATTAACAGTGCCAGAGGCAGGGCGAATGAACTGATAATTTCAAGTATTCGATTGATGACGGAAGGAATTTTCAGACCGGTCAGAGAAAAAACGATTCCGATCATTGCGGAAACAATCACTGGATTGCTCATGATTTTTTTAGCCAGAAACCAGATGCTTCGTTTATCTTTTCTCGTATCTCCGGAATATAATTGAAGAGCGACGACTGAAAGAAAATTCTGAAAAATCATCAGAAAACCGGCTATCAGGCTGGCCTTAACTAATCCTTCCCGACCGAGATAATAAAATGAAACTGCAAAGCCAATATATCCGAGATTTCCATGTAAAGAACTCTGAATAAAGGTGCCGCGAGTGAATCGAACTTTCATAAAATTGCTGGCCAACCATACCAGAACCGCTGTTACACATACGCTTATCAGAGTTATGGCCAGAACCGTAATATTGATGTTTGATTTCAACGGGGTTCTATAAATTGCCTTAAAAATCATTGCAGGTATTGCCAGATTGTATACCAGTCGATTTGCCGGATCTAGGAAAGTATCCGGCATCCAGTTCCTTTTCCGTGCGGCCCATCCTAAAGCAATTACGAAAAATATCGGAATAATTGTATTCACAATATTCACAATCGCGCTGGTCTCCTTTCTTTACGCCTATAATTTCTAAATTGTTATTTCGGTCTTAACGGCAAAGATGCATTCGCCCTGCCATAGTTATAAAAACGATAGAGAAATTGGAACATGTCACCTTATTCCCGCAAGATTATCTATTTCTGTCTAACTTGATGAAATTTTACAATCAGCAACACAAATATTACTGCGGCATTGATTTGCACGCAAGGAAAATGTATGCGTGTATCCTTGATCACAGCGGAAAAACAATAGTGCATCAAAATATCAATACGGAACCGGAATTGTTTTTCGAAATGATCTTCCCGTATGTAAACGATGTCGTGGATCAATTCTTGTGTTGCGTGGCATGATGCACTTATGGCCACAAATTGCGTGATAATAGAAACTCATAATTCTATCTGCGTCCCCAATGGCCCACTAATGTTCTAAAAAATAAAGATTTCCTTTCAACTCGAAAGATGATAGAGAGTGCCCACTATTTTGAACCACGGGAACCATTCCTGTGGTTTTTCATTTAATGAAAAGGAAAAAAATGATTTGTGCAACCAATGTCACCCTCTCATACGGCAAGAGGGTTTTGTTCAAAGATGTCAATATAAAGTTTGCACCGGGTAACTGTTACGGACTCATCGGCGCCAACGGCGCAGGAAAGTCCACCTTTCTGAAAATCCTTGCCGGCGATATCGAACCGGACGCGGGGACCGTCTCAGTGGCACCCAGAGAGCGAATTGCGGTTTTAAGGCAGGATCACTTTGTCTTTGACGAGGAGACGGTTTTAAACACCGTGATCATGGGCCATGAAGAGATGCATAAAAACATGAAAGAGAGAGAGGCGCTTTATACCAAGCCCGATTTTTCCGAAGAGGACGGAATAAGGTCAGGTGAGCTTGAGATCGCATTCGCGGAGATGGACGGCTATGAGGCAGAGTCCGAAGCGGCGGTTCTCTTAAATAGTCTGGGAATTTCCGAAGAGATGCACACGAAACAGATGAAGAAACTCGAAGGCGGGGAAAAGGTGCGCGTGCTCCTTGCCCAGGCCCTGTTCGGTAACCCGGACGTCCTTCTCCTGGATGAACCCACCAACAACCTGGACATCAAGTCCATCGCCTGGCTCGAGGAATTTCTCTACAGGTTCCAGAACACGGTTATTTTGGTATCCCACGATCGTCATTTTATGAACCAGGTGTGCACCCATATTGCAGACATCGATTTCGGCAAGATCTCGATATACGTAGGAAACTACGAATTCTGGTACCAAGCCAGCCAGCTGAACCTGCAACAGAAACGAGCGGAGAACAAGAAGACCACTGAACGGGCCAATGAACTGAAGTCTTTTATCCAGCGCTTCAGTTCCAACGCCTCAAAATCGAAGCAGGCCACCTCCCGAAAGAAACTCTTGGAGAAACTCACCATGGAAGACATGCCGGTATCTTCAAGAAAATACCCCTTTATTAGCTTCAAGCCGGAACGACCCTGTGGCAATGTGATCCTGGAAGTGGACGGCGTCTCCAAAACAATCGATGGTGAAAAGGTACTGGACAACGTGAGCTTTGTTGTGAACGGCCGAGATAAGATTGCCTTTGTGGGCGGAAACAGCTTGGCCAAGACCACCCTCTTTCAGATACTGGCTGGGGAGATGGAACCGGACAGCGGTAGGCTCTCCTGGGGCGTCACCATCAGTTTCTCTTATTTTCCCAAGGAACACAGCGCCTATTTCAACGGCGACAAGACCCTTGTCGAGTGGCTCCTGCAGTTCGCGCCCCCCAAAGAGGGCGAGAGCTTTGCCCGGACCTTCCTAGGACGCATGCTCTTTTCCGGAGATGAGGCCATTAAAAAGATCGATGTGCTCTCCGGTGGGGAAAAGGTTCGCTGCATGCTCTCAAGGATGATGCTTTCCGAATCCAATGTCCTGATGCTGGATGAACCTACCAACCATCTCGACCTGGAATCGATCACATCCTTAAATGACAGCTTGCTCAAATTCCAGGAGGTGATTCTTTTCACCTCCCATGACCACGAGTTCGTGAATACCGTGGCAAATCGGATAATCGAGATCACCCCCGGCGGCGTCATCGATCGGCTCATGACTTTTGACGAGTATATTGAAAGCACGGAAGTTGCAAAAACCCGGGAAACCTTGATCCGGAAAGCCGCCTAAGTAAACGATTTCAAAGCATACAGCGTTACGAATTAAAAAAGCACCTCATTTGTTTAATCATGAGGTGCTTTTTTCGTCCACATCCATTTTTTCACCCGGAGCGGATTTGCTAAGATCTCATGCGATCAGCCGTTGGAAGTCCTCCAGTACAGTCAACACAGACAACCCCGATTCCTACCCCGACCGATGAGGATAATAATCAGTGCGCTGTGTTAATAAATACCGTATTTTTTGAGTCCTCGAAAAAAATTAATTTCGCCGCCCCTTTGCCTGCGCTATCAAGCTCTCTTCTGCTGAAATTTGTATTGCTTTTTTTTTGAAAATCCTTATTATCCCGCGCCGCTGGATTATATTTCACATATTGATACGTAACGATTACGGTAGGTAAGTAGGCTTTTCCGAGCCGGTCCTTGGACAAAGTCGGAAACTGCAGGATGGCATTTAAACTTGAATATAAATGATATACTGTCTCTTTCTTACGAAATTTCCAGAATATATCGCAGCATCGACCGTAAAACAAACCGACTTCAGCAAGTCGCCGCCCTGCGCTGCCCTGATGGATGTGGGGCCTGCTGCGAAACTCAGCAGATAGAAGCGACCGTTCTGGAGGCGATTCCGATCGCCGAAGCCATTTTTGAACAGGGAGAAGAAATTTCGGTTCCTTTGTCGTCTCTTCGGTTTCGCGAGCAGAAGAAACAAGTTGGGCGAGCTTGAATTCAGCCCTTGCAAACGCATGACGGTTGCTTCTCCGGACGGCGTTCAACGCGCTCGAATAGGGGTTTCCGCAGGGTTGCGGGTGCCGGTTTACCAGGAATCCTTCATGCGAATCGCCGTATTAAATCCGACCATCGGTTTTCGAAGACGCCCTATAAATCTGGCTATCAAGGAGGCACTGGAATATCTTTATCGGCGACAGCCGAGAGGTTTTGAGACGGCAAAAGCCGTTTAATAGGGGTCTTTTCCGTAAAAGTACTTTTCAAGTGCCAACTTATTCTCTCCCTTTTAGTAGTGCTTAAACAAATTTGATATTATAAATGCAATAGTGCTGCCGGATACAATTATATTTCATGTTCTGATCTTTTAGGCAACTTTCCAAGATATGTCCAACGACAATGGGTTATTTTACTCTTGACATAAGGGGATCTTATTGATGTTAATTTAAAGTATATAAAGATTCTCTCTAAAGTCCTGGTATTCCGACAGGACTAGGAAGATAAAGTATACCACATCCTGAAAACGAGATTGCAATAAGCAAGATAGGTGTAAAAAAACATGTCTTTCACAACCTTTTCAAACCATGAACTTCAACTGGCCGAAGACTTTGTTCAACACACCGGCTGCAACATCTTTCTGACTGGTAAGGCCGGCACGGGCAAAACCACCTTTCTGCATTATCTGAAAAAAAAGACGGCAAAAAGAATGATTGTCACCGCCCCTACCGGCGTAGCCGCCATCAATGCCGGCGGCGTCACACTCCATTCTTTTTTTCAGTTGCCCTTTGGACCGTTTTTACCGGGCAGCGAGTCATATGAGCGTAATAGGCAACACCTGTTCCGGTTCAGCAAGGAAAAAAAACGGATTATTCAGGGCCTTGATTTGCTGGTGATTGACGAAATCAGCATGGTACGAGCGGATTTGCTCGATGCAGTCAATAAGGTGCTGCGCCGTCATCGCCGCAATGACCGACCCTTTGGCGGAGTGCAGTTGCTGATGATCGGGGATCTGCATCAGCTCTCTCCTGTGGCAAAGGAAGAGGAATGGCAGATGTTACGGCAATTTTATGAATCGGTCTATTTTTTCAGCAGCCATGCCCTTAAAGCGACCCAACTGCTTACCATTGAATTAAAACATATTTATCGTCAGTCAGATCCCCGTTTTATCGAGCTTCTTAACCAGGTGCGTGACAACAGGCTCGATGCCTCCGCCACTGCAGAACTGAACCGGCGTTATATTCAGGATTTCACACCAACGGACGGCCAGGGCTATATCACTCTAACCACCCACAACAGCAACGCCGATTCCATAAATCAATCCAGGCTTCGAGCCCTAACTGAAAAAGCATATTCTTTCAAAGCGGAAATTTCCGGAGATTTTCCCGAACACGCCTATCCGACCCAGGCTGTGCTTAAACTTAAAAAGGGCGCACAGGTGATGTTCCTTCGCAATGACGCCTCTTCTGAAAAGCGCTATTTCAACGGGAAGATCGGCAAAATAAAAAAGATTTCCCAACAGACCCTAAGCGTCGTAGGCCCGGACGATTCAGAGGAGATTGTCGTTGAACCGACAGAATGGGAAAACATCAAATATACTTTGCACCCGGAAACCGGGGACATTCAAGAGGAAATCATCGGCAGATTCAGGCAATACCCCCTGAAACCGGCCTGGGCCATCACCATCCATAAAAGTCAGGGGTTGACATTTGACAGGGCTGTCATTGATGCGAAATCCGTCTTCGCCCATGGTCAGGTCTACGTCGCCTTAAGCCGCTGTAAGACCCTTGAAGGAATGGTGCTGACATCAGCCATTCCTTCAAAGGGAATCGAAACGGACGAATCCGTCCTGAGCTTTGTGGAAAAGGCAAGGCAGAATCCGCCCTCCGAAACCCTTCTTAAAGCTGCTAAAATAAACTATCAGCAAGAACTGCTGCTGGATTGTTTTGATTTTCAAGTCATTAACAATCGTCTTCACTATCTTACCCGTCTTTTGCTGGGAAATGCCGGGCTGATTCAGATATCAGGCATAGCCGATATCAGCCGGTTGGAAAAAACAGCCCGGGAAAATATCTTTGTAGTCAGTGAAAAATTTAAGCATCAATTGCGCACCATCTTTTCGGACGGCAGCCTGCCTGAATCCAATACCTATGTTCTGGAACGAATCCGCAAAGCCTCGGCATGGTTCCAGGATAAGTTCACCTTGATTTTCAATGATCTCTTCCAAAAACTTAACGTTGAAACAGACAATAAAGAGTTGGATAAAAAAATCGGCAATGCTCAAGATAACCTTAAAAAAGAAATCGCCGTGAAATTAGCGGGCATTAAATGTTGTGAAAAAGGATTTTCAACGTCGCATTACCTGCGCGCCGTATCAGATGCCGAGGTTAAATTTACACCTGAAAGAACAAAAAAACACCGGGTCCCAGCCTACGCAGAATCAGACATCAACCATCCGGAGCTATTTAAGGAGCTTAAAGAGTGGCGCTCCCGCACAGCAAGGAAGGAAAGTATTGCCCATTTTCAGGTCTTACATCAACGGGTATTAATCCAGGTTGTTGTATGCCTGCCCGACAACACGGCTGATCTTAAAAAGATCAAAGGCATCGGCAAGAAAACCATCGAAAAATACGGCGAAGAACTTGCGGCAATGGTCTCGGCCTATCGTAAAAGACACGGGATAGACGAGGTTATATTGCCGGCTCCCAAAGAAGCGCCGGAAAAAAATGAATCTGCCTTCGGAAAGACAGCGCCTTCGGATACAAAACAGATCAGTTTCGATATGTTCAAAAAGGGACTAACGATTCCCCGGATTGCTGAAGAAAGAGGTCTGGTAGAATCCACCATCCAGGGGCATTTGTGTTTTTTTGTGGAAAACGGTGAATTGGATATAGGCAAGCTGCTTTCACCTGAAAGACAAAGCGCCATTGAAAATAAACTGGCTGCAGCCTCCGATAATTCCCTCAAGGCAGTAAAAAACGAGCTGGGAGACGAATACTCCTATGGCGAAATCAAACTGATGCTGGCACACCAAAGATACCTGGCATCAAAATAAAGAAATGGGATGGGTGTTTCCCATTTGCTGTTACCACCCACCAGCATTGATATTACAACTCACCTTTATATGTCGAAGACCAACCTAATAAAGCTCTAAGTTTTTGACCTGGATTGAATTTAAACGCACATGAATCACCCCGACGATCTAAATAAAACCCACCAAATCCTGTAATTGAGACGCCACTACCATCTCGAAAAGTTTCATACAGGGTATTTGTCACTGCATCAAGCCATTCGCCGGCCCTTTTTTCATCACACTGCATTTTTGATGAAAGCTTGTGTACAAACTCTTTTTTCGATAAAGAATTACTCATTTCTCATATTCATCAAGTTGCCTAACGCAGGCAGATTGCCAGATTGTATCTTCAAGGAAATCAGTGATACAAAAAATAATTCGGAACACTGCCGTGTTGGAAAATTTTTAAAATTTTATTGGTATTGAAGAATCTTCCGCATTATCATTTTTTTGAATTAAGAAATCAATAATTTTCCTTTTAGTCGTATTCGGTTCGAATAAATCACGAAGAGCGTATAAAGCTTCATAGCCATCCGGAATTGTGGCGTAATAAAAATCCTGTGCCAGTTCAGAAAAGGTTTCAGGGTTGTTTTCTTTTATACACGCACGCGTATAATACTTGATAAGAATGCTGAGAATATTTTCAAATTCATGGAAATAGACAAGATCAGCCAGCAGGTCAATCCGTGCAGGATAATGATCAAGACCATACAAAATAAGAGACTTCAGATTTTGATTCGCCATCTTGAAGTATTTTCTTATCAAAGGAAGGTTTGGCTCCTTAGCGTCTTTGACCTTGAAAAATGTCGTTAAAATTCTTTCAGAAAATTCCTGATCACCTTCAAAATATTCAACCAGATCCCTTTGATCCCGGTTTTCCGGTTGAGCATTTTTTTCCTCAACCTCCTCGGGGTCATCGTCATTATAGTATTGAAAGCCGATTTTTTCCAATTCTGAGATGTAGTTATCGGGTTTTGTTCGAAATATTTCATCCACTTGATCGCGGATAATTTCATCCTTCAATCTTTGATAATCATTTAAAATATCGTCTTTTTGTTTTTTTCTCATAACACACAAATATTTTAATAAACAATAATATGGTCTACTTGGGTACTTCCATCCTCGTCGGCAAAGTTACATTTTTGATAAGATGATATTTTTCTTTATCCATAAACAACTCCGCACTAATTCCGGGCTGTAACTACCGGCATCGCCTTCGGTGTAATCGCCGGTTTCCAGCGGGGATTGATGGTTTTGAACCATTGCACCATCGAATGTAGGGGCGAACCTGTGTGTTCGCCCTTGTTGGAATCATTGCCACTATTAGGGCAGACACACAGGTCTGCCCCTACAGATGCGGGATCAACATGTGTAAGGGTGTTATCAATTATTTCGATAATTCCATGAAAATGATTTGGCATCACAATTTGTTCATGCAATCTAATGTTCTGATATTTGTGTTTCAATTCATTCCACCATTTATTTGCCATCTTACCCGCATCACTTAAAACCATTGCTCCATTTTCAATTTTCCCGAACAAACATAATCGGTCTTGTGTGCAAATGGTAATAAAATACAATCCTGCATGTGAATAGTCATATCCTTTTAATCGTATAGATCGACGGTGGTGTATGTCCGGATTGTATTTCATGATATTTCCTCATCCATCATCAAATGTAGGGGCGAACCAGCATTTCCTTACCAAAGCGGTGTTGCTTAATCAAGGAATTTACTCTAAGGGTACAACTGTTTTACAGCTATCCTACCTAAAAAATAACATTATCCCAGTGAAACAATCTCCAAAATAGATAAGCTATTCCTGAGACGTTATATATTCTTTCAAATCAAACCCATCAGCTCTAAATTTTAGCAATAATTGCGGGCAATTTATTCAACTTACAGTCCCAAGGGGGGGATTAATTATAAAGATAATTGCTGTTTTAAATTCTTTTTGATTGATAAATATTAATAAGGAGTATATAGATATAAAAATAGGTCTGTAAGCTGGTTAAAATCTGTCACTAATTTTAGGGACTTCGGCTTGCAGCGGTTTACAAATGTGATGCCGTCCGGATCTACCTGGACGGTTTTTTTATGGATAACAAAGCAGGAAGCGATCTTTGAATCCGTTTCCTGCTTATTTTTTTGAGAGAAAAACTTCAATGAGTTTCAAAACATTAGGGCTTAGGGCGGAATTGGTTAAAGCGGTGGAGGCTCTGGGATTTCAGACGCCGATGCCGATTCAGGAAAAGGCGATACCCGTGCTTCTTTCCGGTGAAAAGGACTTTGTAGGACTGGCACAGACGGGAACCGGTAAAACCGGTGCATATGGCTTGCCGCTGATTCAGCAAATCGATTTGACGCTGTCCAGGCCGCAGGGAATCGTGATCTGTCCGACTCGGGAGCTATGTCTTCAGATTACGGATGATCTTAAAAATTTTTCTAAATATTTAAAAGGCATTCATATTCTCGCAGTATATGGTGGGGCAAGTATATCCGACCAGATCCGGCAGATCAAAAACAGGCCGCAGATTATTGTCGCCACACCCGGCCGGCTTCTTGATCTAATCAACCGTAAGGTAGTGAACCTGTCTGAGATTTTATATGCGATTTTAGATGAAGCCGATGAAATGCTGAATATGGGTTTTCAGGAAGATATCGACCTTATTCTTGAGAAAATGCCGAAACATAAAAAGGTCTGGCTGTTTTCCGCAACCATGCCGAAGGGAGTTGCGGCCATTGCTCGAAATTACCTCAACAATCCGGTGGAAGTTACTGTGGGCAGCCTAAATTGTAGCCCTAAGAACATTGTGCATAATTGCTATGTACTTCACGAAAAGCACCGATATCAGGGTTTGAAAAGAATCATAGACTTTACGCCCGAAATTTTCGGGCTGGTTTTCTGCAGAACCCGGAAAGAAACCCAGACCATAGCTGAAGCACTGATGCAGGATGGCTATCAGGCCGAAGCCATTCATGGTGATTTGTCTCAGGCCCAACGCGATTACGTCATGCAAAGGTTCAGACAGAAGACGATTCAGATTCTTGTGGCCACGGATGTTGCCGCCAGGGGACTGGATGTGGATGATATCACCCATGTGATCCATTACAACCTTCCGGATGAGACCGAAGCCTATACCCATCGCAGTGGCCGGACGGCACGTGCCGGAAAGTCCGGCGTTTCCATCGCGTTGATCAACACGAAGCAAATGCGTCGAATTCGTGAGCTCGAAAAAAGGGGCAAAATTCAGTTTGAGTTTTGCAAAATACCGGATGGACGAGCCATTTGTGAAAAACAACTGTTCGGTTTAGTGGATAAAATCGTTCATACGGATGTGAACCGAAAAGAGATCGCAGACTATCTTCCCGCTGTTTACGATGCCTTGGATAATTTTGACAAGGATGAGTTGATCAAACGTTTTGTTTCAGCAGAGTTTAATCGATTCATCGAGTATTACCGCCATACCGATGACATCAATGTTAATATCGGCTCTAAAAAAGCTGCCGTTTCTAAAACTGTAAAAACTGCAAAAAGAAAAGACCGCCTCAAAGAAAAAAAGACGCAACGTTTTCTTATTAACGTCGGTCGGTTGGATAAAATCAACGAAGGGGCAATTGTTCGGTTTGTCTGCGACAATTCCGGTATCCGGTCAAGCATGATCGGCGAAATCGACTTGGATAGCGAATTCTCATTTTTTGAAGTGGAAAAAAGTGTCGCCGGAAGAGTCCGAGATTCTTTCAACAACGCAAGACTTGACGGCAGACCGGTCCAAATTCGAAGAGTGCTCGAGAAGAAAAATCAACGGAAAAGAAAACGTTCGGCACCATCGGCTCAGTGACAAAATCCTTGAAAAGTGTAAACCTTGGTTTGGCTGACAGCTCGGCCGTTAAATTCATCATTAAAATTCTCCCCTCCCCTTTGTAGGAATGAAAATTTTTATTATCCGAAAAATTTCATAAAAGTTTTCTGATTACTAAAGTTTCGCAGATGTTATCCGCATCTGCCGTATAATGGTATCTTCAATGATATCGATAAAATGGAATAAAATATCAGGTTCAA
>JAFGES010000034.1 GCA_016931455.1 Desulfobacterales bacterium
CTTGGGGCGCAATTAGTATTATGCGATACCGAAAAAAGCTTAATGCAAAGAGTATGTTCAGAAATTGGTGAAAAACTACCTTGTTATACTGATTACTTGGAAGCAGTGGGATCTGAAATTGTTGAAACAGCAGTTATTGCTACCCCCACTTCAACACATCTAAAAATCTCAACTGATTTAGCTATACGGGGGATCCATCTTTTTATAGAGAAACCCCTTTCGCATTCTTTGCAAGGAGTCCGGCAGTTGTTAAATATTGTGGAACAAAAAAAATTAACTGCAATGATGGGTCAAAGTTATCGTTTTCATGAAGGTTTTTTGGCTTTAAAGGAACTTTTAGATAAGCAGGTAATTGGTAGGGTATATTATGTTTATTCCTATTCTGGCTGGTTTTTGCCGGATTGGCATATTCATGAGGACTATCGAAATGAATACGCCGCTAAAAAATCTTTGGGAGGTGGGGTCGCTCTAACGAGCTTAAGCCATAGCTTCGATACATTTCGGTGGCTTTTTGGTGAGATAGAAGAAATAGTAGGCTGGAAAAGGAAGATCAGTCCATTATCCATAGATGTTGAAGACAGTGTTTATTGCATGCTCAGGACCGAAAGAAACGTCATTATTAATTGTGTTTCAGACTTTTTCAGTCGTTTTCCTCGCAATGAAATGACCGTAATAGGCGCCGAGGGCCATATTGACGCTGATTTTTCCACGCAAAAGCTAAATATTTGGAAGACTGAAACGAAAAGGTTTTTGCCGGGGGATCCTCGTATCCCATCAAGAATGGGCTTAATAAAAATTTTGGAAGATGGCGTACAATACGACCCTAACTCTGAAGTGGTTAAATTTGATTTTGATGGTAATAAACGCTATCTTGACGAATTATCTTATTTTTTTGAAAGGGTATTGATGAAGGACTGCAATTTTGCCCTAAATTTACACTCAGGAGTAAGGGTGCTTGAGCTCTTGAATGATGTTCATTTTCGTGATTTGTCAAATCTTGAACATTAACATAGAATTAAGGGGTAATGGAGATTATGCAGAAAGATAAGGACACCGTTCCATCCATGATAATTGGTAGCATTTGTTGTAGCAGGAGAGATAGAACAATAATGATTGCCGAAGAAGGTCAAGCTAATGACGGAAACTTTGACCTGGCCCTAAAGATGATCGATATCGCATCGGATTGTGGTGCCGATGGTATAGAGTTTCAACTGAGTATTGCATCGGACATCTATATCTTAGGTCATGAAGGGTATTCGATTTATAGAAAGCGAGAGTTTACTCCTACAATGATTCAGGAGCTTATAGCTGCAGCTCATTCAAAAAACATGTTTTTTCATGCAGCATGTTTAAGCGATAAACTCGTTGAAACAGTATATAAGCTGGGGGCAGACGTTATTGTCATAAACGCAATGGATTTAAATAACCCTCGTATAGTAGACGCAGTAAGTGTATGCGGCAAACCTTTCCTTATTTCAACATTAATGGGAACACTTGAAGAAATTGATTGGGCTGTGTTCCGCGCTAAAAACCGTGGGGCAAAGAACTTTGGGCTTTTACATGGACAACATATAATGGCATCACATAAAGGCGATGCTGTTCCCGTTGAATATACACAGCTTGATTGTATAGTAATGATGGAGCAACGATACGCATTGCCAGTTGGTTTTGTCGATCATACAAATAGTGAAATTATGCCGACTATTGCGAGTAGTCGAGGAGCAGCACTTATCACTAAACATCTATCTCCAATGTCTGGCTGGCGAGGGCCTGACTGGCAAGTTTGTTTAGATCCTGATGGTTGGAGGCGAGCCGCTCAATATATGAAATATGCGAACGCAGCAAGAGGTGCTAATAAAACTTTAAGTCTTGAAGAAATTGAAGACCGTTCATTGCAAAGGCGGAGCATTGTTGCGGCGAAAAATATACCTCAGGGTAAATTGTTGGAGGATGAGGACATTTGTTTCAAAAGGCCTGGGGGCGGATTAGATCCCCGTAATGTTGAAGAATATATAGGGAGACGTGTAAACCAATCAGTGGTTGTTGATCAATTGCTTAGTGAAGATATTTTTGGGGAACTATAATGTTTTTATAAATACCGTTATGAAAGAAATGCAATACAGTTGGAGTCTTAAGGATAAGGTCGCTTTAGTTACTGGGGCAAGCCAAGGGATTGGGTTTGCATCTGCAATGGCGTTGGCCAAAGCTGGTGCAGATTTAGCTATTCTGGCTCGAAGAAAAGAAGTTCTTTTAGAGGCCAGAGATAAAATTATTGCCGATTCAGGGAGCAAAGTAATTGCAATACCGGGTGATGTAGGTAATCCTTTATGTCCTCAAGAAGCTGTAAAACAGATAGAGCATCAGCTTGGCAGGGTTGATATTTTAGTCAATAATGCGGGTGGTCCCAAACCGGGAGCCTTCCTGGAAATTGACCAAACCGATTGGGATAATGCTCTGAAACAGAACCTACAGAGTATGATTCTTTTTTCAAGGTTGGTTGTCCCGGGAATGAAAGCAGCAGGGTGGGGACGTATTATAAATATAGCTTCCACATCAGCTAAAGAACCTATTATCGGCATGGTTTTATCAAATGCCATAAGGGCTGCAGTAGCGGCTGTTGCGAAAACTATGTCTCTTGAGCTTTCGGGCTTCGGTATAACCATTAATACTGTATGTCCTGGCCCAACCTATACGGATCGAGCTAAATATCTAATCGCAAATCGGTGCCAGGCTGAATCTTTAACCACCGATGAGGTTTTAGCACAAATAGTTGCGAATGTCCCGGTTGGCAGGATTGCTCAGCCCGAAGAAATAGGATCAGTGGTCAGTTTTTTGGCATCTGATCTAGCGAGCTATATAACTGGTATCGTATTACCTGTTGATGGTGGCCTGACAAGATCACTTTTCTAAATAAGAGAACTAAATGGGGGTAAACAATGAAAGTTGTTGCAACGCTTGCTTGCAGGGTTCAATCTAAAAGACTTTATGCTAAACCCCTACAGTTTATTGATATCGAGAATGAAATTACTATTTTGGAGTATCTCGTAGGCTTCCTTAAAACATGCAAGGATATTAACGAAATAGTGTTGGCAATCAGTGAAGTGAGAGGAAATGACCCATTTAAGGATTTAGCAGAAAAAATGCATCTGAAATATATTGAAGGGTCTGAAAATGACGTGCAAAAAAGGCTTATCACCGCGGCGGATAAAGCAAATGGAGACACAGTTTATCGGGTAACGCCAGAGTGTCCTTTCATTTACATGGATACATTTGACGAAGTACTCAATTCCCATATAAAAAAAGGAGCGTCTCTAACTGTTGTTGAAGGATTACCTGAAGGAACGTATTATGAAATAATTGACTTATACGCACTCAAAAAGGCTCACGAATTAGGTGAAGAAAGACATAGAAGTGAACTTTGCACGCTTTACCTGTTTGAGAATCCAGATAAGTTCAACATTCAACGTCTGCGAGTAGGGTCACCTAAGCTCCAACGGCCGGATATCCGTCTTACCGTTGATTATCCTGAAGACCTAATTGTAGCAAGAGAGGTATATAAAGCGCTTAAAAAAGATGGAGAATATATTAAGATTGAGGATATAATTGATTTTTTAGATGCTCATCCTAAAATTAAGGAAATCAATGGATGGATTGATGCAGGAACAGGGAGGATCTGGGATTAAATGGTTTTTCGTTTTAAGATAGGGTTGAAATTCTACTCGACTGATGTAGCCTTCATTCCACAGGCTTTGAAGCTTAAAGGGAACGTTTTCAATTTCATTGAGCTTTACATTATCCCAGGTTCATATGAAAACACAATCAATGCTTGGAAAGCCATTGATATCCCGTATGTGATCCATGCTCCTCATTCATCCCATGGTGTGAACCTTGCCCAGGAAGACAAATGGAAGACCAATCTGAAACATTTTAATGAAACACGGCTGTTTGCAGACGAACTAGGTGCAGATAACATCATTGTTCATGGAGGCAATAATGGATCTTTTTCTGAAACCCTTCGTCAAATCAAATTATTAAATGAGCCGCGAATCGCTCTTGAAAACAAGCCAAAACTGGGCCTCTTGGGTGAAGAATGTGTAGGTTGGTCCCCTTCGGAATTCCGACAAGCCTTGGAAACCGGTGTTATCTCTAGGACAGTCCTTGATTTTGTGCATGCGACTTGCGCAGCACGGTCACTGGAGATCGAGGGGATAACCTTAATCAAAGAATTTCTAGCATTCAATCCAAGAGTTTTCCATCTGTCTGATGGGGATACACAATCTCAAAAGGATGTCCATTTGAATTTTGGGAAAGGGAATTTAAACCTGAGGGGGTTTCTCTCTTTTGTTCCTGAGGGGAGTCTACTCACGATAGAAGCTCCACGAGATCCATCTCACGGACTGAATGATTTTGCAGAGGATGTATTTTTTTTGAGAAAGGTTTTGTAGAGAGGAACAGTGTTCGTGACGGAAAAATGCAACTGCTCCATCATTCAAAGACTAGCCGGATGAATAGAAAAAATTAGGTTTAGAAAAATCTGGGTTTTCTTTTTAGGTGTTTGGAACGTTAGGTATGGATACGGAGGAGGTTTTTTTCTATGCAGAGAATCGTTATCGGAAAGCGGTTTACAGAGAATGGGGACTCTTGCTTTGTCATTGCAGAAGCAGGCTCAAATCATAACGGTTCAATAGAGCAGGCCAAGAAATTGATCGATGTGGCTGCAGATGC
>JAFGES010000035.1 GCA_016931455.1 Desulfobacterales bacterium
AATCAGAGCCGCTTTTCAATTATTTTCCCTATAATTTCAAAAAATTATCCCTTTTTTTGCCTTTAAATTTAACTGCGAAACTTCAGTGATTATTTATTTTTTTATTTTACCATAGAGAATAAAAAGCCTCCTATTAAAACACCCGAACCCGTAAACAATTATCCGGCCGCTTGACTTTACGGGTTCATTGCAGTTCCTGCAACAAAAATCTTTTTAGATTTTGATTGCCTATGATGGGCTTACCGTCTTGCAAAGTGTGTCGGATCGATGCTAATGAAGCGCAACGCAGAAATTGGACTTTTTGCAACGCCGTTGATTTTAATGTAAATTTTTATTGAGTATTGAGGTAATAAAAACATGTTCGGTTGGGCAGGAACCATTATCAGAATTGATCTTACAAACCATAGGATTGCAAAACAGCCGTTAGACGGGTCGATTGCTGAAAAATTTTTAGGCGGCAGAGGGCTGAATTCCAAAACCCTATTTGATGAAATTAAATCTCAAATTGATCCATTGAGTCCGGAAAATATTATCTGTATTGCACCCGGGCTTTTATCCGCAACCGGATTAGGTCTTTCAAGCCGAGTTCATGTGAGCACGCTTTCGGCTTACAGCGGAATTTTAGGCGACGGCAATGCCGGTGGATCATTTGCCTATTATTTGAAACGCGCGGGTTACGATCAAATCGTAATCTCCGGCCGGGCGAATAAACCGTCTTAT
This sequence comes from Desulfobacterales bacterium, assembly GCA_016931455.1. Classification (GTDB taxonomy): domain Bacteria; phylum Desulfobacterota; class Desulfobacteria; order Desulfobacterales; family JAHDSC01; genus JAFGES01. The sequence continues at coordinate 721 of JAFGES010000035.1, forward strand.
TTACTGATCCAGGACGAAAAAATTACGATTGAGGATGCTTCGGACCTTTGGGGTAAAACAACCTGGGAGGCGACGGACATCCTTATTAAAAGGCATGGAAAAGATATCAGTGTTGCCTGTATTGGACAGGCAGGGGAAAATCTGGTCCGTTTGGCGTCAACTATTGTAGATAAGTATTCTTCCGCTGCTCGAGGCAGCGGTGCGGTTTGGGGCTCTAAAAATCTGAAAGCTATTGTAGTAAAAGGAACGGGAAACATTAAGCTTGCACATATTAAAGAATTCTTAACCCTGACAAAAAAAGATATAAAATTTTTACATAAAGATAAAGTTCAGCAGGAAGTTGCGGCTCAGTTTGGATCACATTTCGGTATGAAGCACTGGTTTCCAGGACATCGAAATTCCGAAAAACGACTCTCAGCAGATGAAATACCTGACACGTTGAGACATGAAGCCTGGAAACAATATGAGGTCGGACGTACCGGTTGCCAAAGTTGTCATATTCGATGTAAAAATGTTTTTGAAATTCCCAGCGGAAACCGCAAGGGGGAAATCGGTGAAGCGCTTGAATATGAATGTATCTACTGCCTGGGGACAAATTGCGGCATATATGATCCGGTAGCCATCATGGAAATGGAAAATCTCGCGGACGCTTATGGAATAGATATCATCGCTCTGGGTAATACGATTGGCTTTGCAAAGGATCTTTATAACCGGGGGATTATTAATCAGGAGGATACCGGGGGCCTAAAGCTTGACTGGGAAGATGCCGGGTCCCAAATTGAACTGATTCATAAAACCGCATTAAGAGAAGGATTCGGCAATCTTATCGCCGAAGGCATGTACAGCATGGCCAAAATTATCGACAAGGGTGCTATGAATTATTGTTATCACGTAAAAGGACTCAGCCGAGGGGTTTATCCCGCGGGACTATTTGCGCTTTCCCACGCTGTTTCAAGCCGAGGGGCGGATCATCTGCGAGGCAGAAGCTGGGCCGCGGGAGATAATTCCGATGAAAAAATATTACAAAAATTGAAAGCTGAAAAAATTTTGACCAAAGATCCTGTTCAGGCTCTTGGTTTGGGTGAGAGAGTGACGGCAATTGCAGATTCAATCGGTCGTTGTAAGGGGGCTGTCAACACTTGGACATGTACTGTTCCGCTGGTATGGATGTCTCCGATCTGGAAGGGACTGGCAAAGCTATTAACGGCGGCAACAGGAATTGAGTTTGATACGGAAATGATCGAAAAAGCGGCCGATAGAATTCATGCCGTCGAAAGAGCTTTCAATATCGTCCAAGGAATTACAATAATTCATGATCGCATTCCTCAAAAACCGGAAATGAAAGATACTCCTGCAGGAAAGAAGGAAAGAGAAAAACATTTTGAGATGGTTAAGCAGTATTATAAAAAGCATGGATATGATCCGGTTACAGGGATCCCTAAAAGAAATACACTGAAATCGCTGGATCTTGAATATGTAGCTGATACGCTTGATTTGGGCGGCCCTTATAAAACATGGGATGGACCCCTGCTTTGGCCGGTGGATAAATACCCGCATGGAGGGAAAAGAGCTTAACTCGAACGACTCATAAAATAATAAAAAGGGCATCTCATAATCAGCCGACTAAGCTGATGCAATGCCCTTTTTCTTATCCGTGCGATATCAATACAAGAGGTCGATTAAACGACTTTTACATTTACAGCAGCAGGTCCTTTGGCTCCTTGCTCAATATCGAAAGTGACCCGGCAGCCTTCACTAAGAGATTTAAAACCCTCTGATTTAATACCTGAAAAATGAACAAATACATCCGGTCCATCTTCTTGCTCAATGAAACCAAAGCCTTTTTTATCGCTAAACCACTTTACTATTCCATTTGCCATTGTGATACCCTCCTTTCCAAAAAATTCTCATGGTCCCAGACTTTGGGTTATCACTTCGGCAAACAGATCAATCCCTCAGAACGAAACCGACCCGCTATTTAATGCGGGCCTTTATTTATTTTTGTCATTATAGCGCGCTTTTTTATAAAAGCAAGTTCTTATACACTAAAAAATGTTGCTAGTCATAATTTTTGACTGCGTCGAAAAAAATCAAAATTGAGATTGAAACGGCAAAGTAGCCTTGCACAGACCCCATAGAACCTATTAAGCTAATAAAACCGAAGTTTTTTTCAATATAATAGCTCGAATTAAGTCTTCTAAGTTCTTAAAAAACGAATACCGGAATTAATAATTCCTAAATTCATAAATTAATTTTATTTAATTTTTCGGCCAATTAATCATCCTTACCCCTTTGCATCCGATTCGATCAGGATTCACCTTCCAGAAACCGGATATTATAGTTCTGATAAACAATTCGATAAGATTATTATTTCTTTTAATATCAGTAGTTTATTAATTTGGTACGTCTTTTGCTTTTTAGTCGCTCATTCATTTGTAAAGAATAATGGAAGCAAAAATCATAGATATAATGAGTAGATATTACCATAATGCACCCCCCCATTTAATATCCTAATATCCGGCATCGCACTTGAGAAGATCTTAAGCACGCATATTATTAACGCTAATTTTCGATCAATCAGGAGTTTTAGAAACTTATTATGAAAGACAAAACAATCATCTGTATTCAATGCGAAGAATCTTTTATTTTCTCTGTATCCGAACAGAAACGCTTTGACAAACAGGGATTTGATGATCCCAAGCGCTGCCCCAATTGTCGCAAAAAGAAAATGAAAGCTAGTGAATCGAACGACGATTCCAAAAAACGTAAAAGTAAAAAATTACACTCAAGTCGGAATTATTATGATCTGGATTATGAATAGCATCGATAACGACAAAACCATCATACACAACAAGAGGACCGATTAGAATGAAAAATGATGCACTTGAAGCAATTAGAAAAAAAAACGCATGGGGTCTGTTATCCTGTATTGATCTTTATGACTGCGATCCTGAAAAAATTAGAAGTGAATCAGAAATCCGAAATTTTGTTAAAAGACTTTGCGACCTGATCGAAATGAAACGTTTTGGGGAAACCCAGATCGTTCATTTTGGAGAAGACGAAAAAGTTGCCGGCTTTTCCATGACGCAACTTATAGAAACTTCCTTAATATCTGCTCATTTTGCCAACAAATCCAATACAACCTATCTTGATGTATTCAGCTGTAAACCTTACCAGCCTCAAGTCGTCGTCGACTTTGCCAAAAATTTTTTCAAGTCAAATCGGGTTAAATTCAATGTGATTGTCAGAGAATAAAAGTCATTTCAATGACTCCGCCCGAATTGTATTATCAAGATAAAGGTATACTTGTGCTTAAAAAAAAATATATCAGAGATCCGAGTTCCTGCCGTGAACTTTGGAAGAAGCTTTTAAAGCCGATTAAAAATTCCGATTCATGGGAATTTCGGAACTGCTTTCAAAAACATTATAAAAATCCCCTCTGTTTTATGCTGCTTGAAGACAATCAAGGAATTCAAGCGATGCTGCCGTTGAGTTATCTCGAAAGTAAAGATCAATATGTTTTTTTTCCTGGAGAAACCTGGAATTATAAAACATGGCTTGAACGAACCCCGTTTTATTGCCGAAATCCCCAAACTATCATGAATGTATTTTCTGAATGCCCGGAAAATACATATTTAAGATATATACGATCCCCGGAAACATTTGAAACACAAAACCTTGAAGTTGATGAAATTGCCTATGGTCTGCATCCAGGCCGCATGGCCTTTGATATTTCCATTTATTTTAACCGCTTTACAACGAAACGGCTAAAAGAAATAAAGAAAGAAATTGCCAAGCTGACCGGTTCCAAAGCCGTTTACAAGATAAATCGGCTGGAAGATTTCGATCAAATGATTGAATGGAACTTGGAACGTTACCATACAAATTCTTATTTTTTCGATGCACGTTTCAGAGAAAGCTTCAGAGAACTCATGTATCTGCTTTTCTCAAAAGGCCGATTGCGCATGGTCAGCTTGATTATTAACGGCAAAACCGCGGCGGTGGATATTGGAGCCGTTTATAAGAGCACTTTTACAATTTATGCCGGTGGAACAAACCCTATTTTTCCCGGGGCTGCTAAAGTAATTAATATGTACCACATAGAAAGCGCTTTTTATCATAAGTTTTCAAACGTGGATTTTCTTTGCGGAGACTTTAACTGGAAAAAATTTTGGCACCTTGATTCGGAACCACTTTTTAAATTTGTAAATCCCTTGCTGAAAAATAAAACCCACACCTATCGCATTGACTCCAAAGGATATATGAATTCAGTCTTCAAACAAGGGAAGGACCGTCCGAATGGAGCGGAAAACCGGCTTTCAAATGTCTGATCTTGTTTTAGTTATCGGAACAACTCCGGATTATGTGGTCAGAATCCAAAATAGTCATCCGGACACGGCTTTTTTTATTTTAAGTGAAATTTTCAAAAAACATGATCTTCTGGAAACAATCCCTAACAGGAAGATGGTTTTCGCGCCGTTTGAAAATTTTCGGGCAACCCTTCAAGTCGTAAATCATTTTTTAAATTCCGAGAGACTCAGACCCTGTGCAATCGCATGCTTTGACTGCGAATCTTTGATGATTGCAGCTAGGCTGGCGCTTGCACTGGGGATAAAGTTTGCGCTTCCAACATCAATTAGCTTTTGTCGAAACAAATTTAAAGCTAAAAGGATTTGGAACTCTATCGGCATTCCTACCCCTTCCGGAATTTTAGCCGCCAACCTTGAAGAAACCCTTAATTTTTTCCAAGCCAATCCGGCCGGTATTGTACTCAAACCAATTTCCGGTAGCGGTAGTGAACTTGTTTTTTGTTGTTCAAGTCAAACCCAGGTGAAAGAATCCGTTGATATTATAAAAGAAGAACTCTATCGAAGAAGAACGCATCCGCTTTATGAATCATTATCCACTTCATTTTCAGCAGGTTATGACCTTGATTCATGTCGCAGTTGGGTCGCCGAAGCTTTTATAGCAGGACCGGAATATAGCTGTGACTTTATCTTAGATGAGGGTCAAATCCGAATCATTCGGACAACCGGTAAAATCATGGCCCCTGATCAAACATTCGGATCTGTTTTTGCCTACACCTTTCCCGCGGAATTTCCAGATGGATTTGCAATCGAAGCCTTGATGGATACACTTAAAAAAGCGGCGACCGCTCTTGGATTCAATTGGGGACATTTTATGGCGGATTTTATTATTAATCATAATACACCCATCATCCTGGAACTTTCACCCAGACCGGGCGGAGATTCCATCCCTGATCTCATTCAAATTGCGTCGAAAAAAAATATTCTCGGCGTTCATCTGGATTTTGTGTGCGGCAAACTCGACTTGTCGAATTTTCCCATTAAAGCCTCGAATCGCTTTGCGAGTATCAACCTTTTTATACCCGAAGAAGGTATCATTGAGCACTTGGATGTCTCCACTCTCTTTGCGCATCGGGAGGTAAAAGACGTTGTTTTGAAAAAAGGAGTCGGCGACAAAATAACCCTACCCCCATCGGACTATGATAACCGGCTGCTGGGGCACTGTTTACTATCCACCAAAGGTGTCACAGATCTTTTAGCCCTTTCTAAGAAATTGAATGCCGAAATAAATTTACATCTATCACACCCATAATCCTTTTTGACGATTGAATAAAAATGAACATCGCACCTAAGATAAGTCTATTGCAGCTATTTCATCACGCAATAAAACTGCGCGAAAAAAGGCTGCCGTCTGAAACTTTGGAACGTTATATTGAGTCTATCCAGGCAAAAAGACCTATTTTCCTTGAAAGTGTGCAACGCTTCGGAAGCCCATTGTATTTTTTTGATCAACCTTCCCTGGACTTACGTATCCAAAAGTTTCGAGAAGTTTTTTCATCCCATTTTCAAAAATATCGAGCTTTTTATGCAATGAAGAGCAATTCATTTTCCGGGGTATGCAAACAAGTCATCAAATCAGGACTCGGCCTCGATGTTTCAAGTGGATTTGAACTTGCAAAAGCACTGAACCTGGGTTGCAAAAGCATCATTTTTAGTGGGCCTGGAAAAACTAATGAAGAACTTGAACTGGTTATAAGAAATTATGAATCCATCACTATCCTTATCGACAGCATTAATGAGTTTCAGAGGCTTTCCGCCCTGGTAAAGCAAACACAAAATCCGGTTAAAATTTCAGCCGGCATTCGAATATCTTCCAAGTCTCAAAAAGCGTGGGATAAATTCGGTATACCTTTACCCCAGGCCCTCGAACTTATCAAAGAGACTTGCGTGGAAGAAAAAATAAATCTTGAAGGGATCCAATTTCATACCAGTTGGAATCTGAATCCCGATGCGCAGGTGGCTATGATAAATAAAATCGGTCATAGCCTAAAAAAGCGTCTACCGGCGAAGCTTCGGCAAAGATTAAAATTTATTGATATCGGGGGTGGCTTTTGGCCTGAATGTGGTGAATGGCTCAACCCTGAAAACACACACAAGGGAAATATTGTACGACTGCTCGATCCTACATATAAATTCAGATCCGTTTATTATTTTCGAAAAGCTGTTCCCTTAGACCTTTTTGCACAAAAGATTGCAAATGCTATTTCCGCTCAAGAATCACCATTGGCAAGTCTAGAAGTATGGGCCGAGCCGGGAAGGTGGATTTCGCATTTCGCAATGCACATTTTACTGAAAGTGATCGATATAAAAAGCGGGAAAAAAGCGATTACGGACGGTGGAACCAATTTATTAGGGTGGGAAAGGCCCTTAAGTGAGTTTATCCCCATCATCAATCTTTCAAAGCCTTCTACCCGTGCTATGGATTTTAAGGTTTTTGGTTCTTTGTGTACCCCACTGGATATCTGGGGGGCCAAAGTTTTCGGCGAAAGCATTTCTCCCGGGGACATACTGCTAGTCCCGGATCAAGGAGCCTATACATTTTCATTAAGACAGTCCTTCATCAAACCGATAGCCGACGTCATTCATTATAACGGGACGACTGCGGCAATCGTGGAAAAGGATTAAAATGAAAGCATTTTATTGCAATATAAAAATATTCTTTATAATAATAAATTATCCAACAAAATTTTATACTCCCGAGCATGCGGTTAAAAAACATCATTAAAAATAATCAGCTTAAAAAAAGTATGCAAAGATGAATATCATTTCAAAATCCATACTGATCGCTACATCGAACATTTCAGCATTTGACGCAATCAGGGAAACACTTCAAGCCAATTATGAAATCTATTTGGCGATTGACAAAAACAAATACCGGCAGTTGCTTAAAACGAAAAGATATGAATTCACTTTTATTGATATTGATTTTTTGAAGCCGGAGCTCGGCAAAAAAACAGATCAAAACTCTTATCAAAAGGAACTATCCCTTTTTTGGAAATTATATCCGACCGCCAGCCTGGTCGTGATGTCCTCACAGGAAAAAATCCATGAAGCGGTTAAAGCGGTTAAAGCCGGCGCAAATAGTTATATTACTTATCCGATTAATCCGGAAGAAGTCAAATATGTAATCGAATACATTTATGAAGAAAAAATTAAGCAGTCCGAACTCGATTATCTTCGCGATCATTTCTGGGAAAAGGATGCGCTGGATATTGTTCGAACAAATAGTGCATTGATGAAAAAAGTATTGGCAAAGGTTCGGTCTGTCGCACCGACCAAAACGACCGTGCTTTTGTATGGTGATACAGGAACCGGTAAAGGCGTCATTGCCGGTTTAATCCATACACATAGCAATCGAAAAGATAACCAGTTCATTAGTGTTCATTGTGGAGCAATCCCGGATACACTGCTTGAAAGTGAGCTTTTCGGCCATGAGAAGGGAGCTTTTACCGGCGCAATAAAAAGAAAACTGGGAAAATTTGAAATCGCTCGTGAAGGTACCATCTTCCTTGATGAAATCGGAACCATTTCACCCGCTGCTCAAATTAAACTTTTAAAGGTACTGCAAGACCGATCGTTTCAACGTGTGGGTGGTGATGAAACCATAGAGTCGAATGCCAGAGTAATTGCCGCCACCAATATTGATTTGAATAAAATGACCGACAACGGCAGCTTTCGGAAAGATCTTTATTACCGGTTAAATGTATTTCCAATAGAGATTCCCCCGCTGAGGGATAGAAAAGAAGATATTCCCCTGCTTGTTGAATCTTTTTTAAAGCGCTTAAATCAATTTTATTTAAAGGAAATTTATGATATTCATCCTATGGTATTGGAATCTTTTCAAAAGTATTCGTGGCCGGGAAATATTCGCGAACTCGAGAATCTAATTGAACGATCCTATATTCTGGAAACAAGTTCAATTTTAACTCCTGAAAGTTTTCCGAGTGAATTGTTTGCACCCGACACTCAAATAACCCAGGTCCAATTAAATACTTCTAAAACGATAGCGGAAATCCGGCGCAAAGGAATCGAAAATATTGAAAGACAGTATTTAAAAGAAATACTGACTCGCAATAGGGGTCGCATTAATCAATCTGCTGAAGATGCAGGAATCAGTACGCGTCAACTCCATAAACTTTTAACAAAATACGGTATAAAAAAAGAAGATTTTAAATAGCGTATTCCACTCCATTTATTTTATTCCATCACAAGAACTCTAAATTCCGATCAACAAGCATGTCCGAACTTTTAATTCTGACTTATTTTTTTCTAAAAATTCGATCGATTAAACTTCATTTGCAAGAAATGATAAATATTTGAAATTCGGCTATGTTAAATTCAGAATAAAATATTCCTGTTTATCAAGCTTAAACATATTTAGAGGCGAAAATTCAATAAATTGTATAAACCTCATCTCATATTTAGGGTGAATTTGCGGGAAATTCATTTCATATAGGTTCCGTAGTTATTTAATATTAACGTATTACCATACAATGACATATTATTTATATTCGTGGTATGAATTTTGCCTTTTTAAACTATTCAATTTAACCGGCTGCAGTTTCAATTGCGCAAAACGCATAAGAAAATTCTTTAATCTTCATTAGGAAAAAGGGTTCCAAGGAAAAGGATCATGAAAAAACAAACACAGTCAACGAAAAGAACAATCAGAGGCATAATAACTGCTTCGGCATGGGATAAAAATGATTGTGTTACGGCTATAACATTGTCGGCAACCGATGATGAAGAATATTTAATCGAAAATTCGAATGAATTTATTGATCTTGTTCAAATGAGCATCCAGGCAACTGGAATTGTTAAACAGGATCAAAAAAATTTAAAAACATTTTTTATCAAAAATTATGATATTATTGAAAACCACCAAAATGATTGAACCTTAAATATCAAAATCATTTTTTCAATCCCCTGCAAATCGGCGTTTATAATCTATAACTCGACAGTGCAACCTATCCATCTGAGTCACCATAAGTTTCTGAAAAAATTCCATGTAGATATACATAAAAAAGTTGCCCTAAGCTCTTTCTTAGGATATATTTGCCCGAAAAAAATGATTTTGTAATATTCATTTAAAATCAAGAGGTAATAGCATGCAACACAATAATTGGAAGCAAGAAAAATATGATTCGGTTTTTGCCGATATCTGTAGAAATGTCCAACTGCAACAGTTGACGGACCCGGACTTTACCATTGAAGACCTTGAAGCCCAGTTAAGAGATGCGTATATCCTTCAAGGCAACGGCTGGGCGGGTAAAGGAGAATTAAAGGACATCGTTGAGTCAGCCACTATCGCCGCTTATGAACACATTTTGGCTGAATGGAAAGTGAGCAAATAACCTGTCAAACAAAAGCCCCTAATTGGCAGGAGGAGATTCCGATCTTCAACGTTTCGCAGGCTGCGGCGACATCCATCTTGGGCACACTGAATTTTTCGGCAATCTTCCAGCTCGAAGCACAAGGCAAGCGATCTTTTACCATGGCGTTTTCAATGGCCTCACGCAATAATGGGGATACTTTTTTGAGGGGTTGAACGATTTTCTTTTGCGGACCGTAGCCGAATAAACCCAGTTGGCATTTACTGATTCGAGTTTCCAGCAGATCCAAAACCACACCAACATCGGAGGGAGATACATTCAAATCGCGTGCAATTCTATGAGCTGCAGCACAGGTGATTTTATCATCTGAAATTTTTTTCTTTACCGATTCAGCGATCTGTGGATTTAATTGAATCCCGGGTGGATGCTTCGCAGCGTAATGGTTTCTATCATTATGCGTCATTTTTTTACTCCTATCCATCTTCGTACAAAGCATATCAACCCGGGAGTCACCAAAATAATAAATGCGCACGAGATTGCGCGGGAGTTTATATTTTCCGTGACCCTAATATTTCATATAATGAAATGGCTCGACGGCCGAAAGGGCTTCTGCATTCAAGGTCTCAAATCCTGATCTTTTGAGTACCTCTTGCGTCTTATCCAATTGATCCACGTCAATTACGAAAACAGCTCTCTTCCAGCTTTCGAGGACAAAACCATAAGCATTTTCCACATTGATATTTTCTTCGGTAAGCAATTGGACCAGTTTGTCCAGCCCCCCGGGTTTATCGTCGATCAATACGGCAATAACTTCTTTTAAACTAACGGTTAAACCTGCTTTTTCCAGCACTTTATAGCCTTGCTTGGGATCATCCACCAAAATATTGATGACACCAAATTCATCCGAAGTGGAAATTGTAATCGCACGTATATTTATTTTTGCCTTTGCCAGAATCCCGGTTACCTTCGAGATCCGGCCGGGCTTATTTTCCGCAAACACTGAAAGCTGATATGCAATCATATTCTTAGATCCTCCTATAGCCCTATACGCAACCGCTGCCTAAAAGTATAAATCTTTTCGATTATCTATCACCCGGACGAATCGGCCTTCTATTTTGGCGAGTGTATTCGGTTCGACCAGCTTTACTTTTGGGGTAATTGGAATATCGGTCTTAAGTGCTTCGATAATTTTTTGCCGCAGGTTTTCAAGTTGTTTTAAGTTACCACTGAAGAATTCCTTTTGAACTTCAACTTTTATGATCATATGGTCATTTAGACCCTCACGCTCAAGAATGATCATAAAATTCGGGCCCGTCCCCGGCAAATTTGCCAATTTCTTTTCTATTTGGCTGGGGTAGATATTAACGCCTTTGATGATCATCATGTCATCGGTTCTACCACTGATTCTTTCGATCCGTTTATGCGTTCGACCACATTTGCACGGCTCGGGGATAACTCGGGTTAAATCCCTTGTCCGGTATCTTAAAAGGGGCATCCCTTGCCGTAATAGGGTGGTCAAAACCAATTCACCCGGCTGACCATCTGATACGGGTTTCAAAGTATTCGGATCGATAATCTCAACGAAAAAATGATCTTCCCAAACATGCATACCCATCCGGGCCGGACATTCGAACGATACGCCGGGCCCATTCATCTCCGAAAGACCATAGGAGTTAAATACCTTGATTCCAAACAGCTCCTCAATTTTATCGCGCGTCTTTTCGGAATGGGGCTCCGCCCCAATAAAAGCTGTCTTAAGGTGGGTATGTTTACGAGGGTCAATCCCTATTTCCTGAAAAACAACTGAAAGATGAAGCGCATAGATAGGAGAAATATGTATTACCGTTGTCTCAAAATCTTGCATGAGTTGTATTTGCCGTCTGCTGTTTTCCACACCCGCCGGAATGACAAGGGCTCCAATTTTTTCAGCACCATAATGGAAACCGAGTCCGCCGGTAAGAAGACCATAGGGCAACATGTTTTGAAAAACATCATTATCACTCATGCCGGTCATAGCCATGGACCGTGCCATAACATCGGCCCATTGATCGATATCATCGGCGGTATGAAAAACAGCCAGAGCTCTATCATCAATGATTTCAGAGGAAAGGTGAACCCGGATTAATTTTTTCTTAGGAACGGCTGTAAATCCATAAGGCCGATTTCGCCTTAGATCTTCTTTCGTGGTAAAAGGGATACTTTGCAGATCCTCTATCGAATGAAATTGACTCGGATCAAAGCCCATCTCTTTAAATACCTTGCCATAGAAAGGAGAAGCCGATGCTTTTTTAAGACTTTCTTTTAACCGGGTCAATTGAAGTTCCAACAGACTTTCACGAGGTATGGTTTCAATTTCTTTTTCCCAATACATCTTTCAGTTTTCCTTTAGCTGTAGATTTTACTTAATTTCTACGACCCAAGAAAAAATTTATCAACATAAATCTCACCCAAATCAATGCAATAATATTTATAACTACATGCAATGTGTTATATTCATTATTTTTTTCATTGATGCATAATTTTACGTAGAATGTTTATTTTTTGGAAATTTTATATGACCGGCCGACAAAATTTTTCTTGTAAACATTTTTTATTGATAAATTTGCCGATTCAAATCATAACTATCGATATATCAATATCCGACTATGTTAGTCCGCCTATCTAAAAGGAGTATAAAATGAATATTGAAGAATTAAAAATAGAAGATTTAAATACAGAAATTTTTATCAATCAAAAAATAAAAGAAATTTCCGGTATTGTCGGAGATAAGTTTGCTCTTAATGCCTTGTCCGGCGGTGTTGACTCTTCAACGGTAACAATGATCGCTCATAGGGCTTTGGGTGAAAGACTGAAAAGTTATTTCATCGACACGGGTCTAATGCGCGAAGGCGAACCCGACCATATCGTTTCGCTTTTTAGAAACGCGGGTGTGCCGGTAGAAAAAATCGATGCTCAAGAACAATTCTTTGCCCTCCTCAAAGGCAAACTGGATCCTGAAGAAAAGAGAGAAGCGATTACAAAAGCTTTTTATCCAATTGTTTTTTCCCAACTTGTCAAAAAATGTGGCGCTGCTTTTGTATTCCAAGGCACAAATTATACGGATGTTGAGGAAACTGTTGCCGGAATTAAACGACAGCATAATATTATTGAACAGCTTGGGATAGACGCTGAGAAAGAATATGGATACCAAATTATAGAACCCTTGATAAAACTGCGTAAACCGGCAATACGCGCGGTTGCCAAAGCGCTGAAATTACCTTCTGAAATTTATAACCGACCGCCTTTTCCCGGGCCTGCTCTAGCTGCAAGGGTTATCGGAGAGGTAACGCCGCATCGAGTTGAAATTGTAAGAAAAGCAACCCAAATCGTTGAAACTGAATTACAAGATACAAAAGCATTTCAATATCTGGCGATTCTGCATAATGACCGAGTCACCGGTATTAAAAATGGAAAAAGAGATTATGGTTTGCAAATAGAAGTAAGGTGTTGGGATAGCGAAGATGCAAAAACCGGATCACCAACGGCACTGGCTCATGACATCTTAAAGAGGCTTGCAAAACGAATCACTAAAGAAGTACCGGGGGTTGTCAGCGTTACTTATAATATTACGCCCAAGCCGCCTTCAACAATAGAAGCGATCTAATTTTCAATTGTGAATACCGAAAATAAAGAAATAAGAACTGCAAATATACCGCCTATTTTCATCGTTTCAGGTGGAGCGGGAGCCAGTGGTTTGCAGGTATTGCATACCATTCTGGTCCAATTCCCGGAGATTCAAGTGCCGGTGGTTACGGTGGCCCACGTGCGCCAATTAGAGCAAATCGAAGATGTGGTCAGCCGAGCCGAAACAACGGAAGGCACCATTGTTCATACCATGGTGGATGAACATTTGCGCAATTACTTGAACCGCTTGGCAGCAGATAGAAACATCCCGACAATTGACCTCATGGGAGACTTAATATCCCGACTGACGAAAGTTTTAGGACAAAAACCCATCGGCCGGCCGGGATTGTACAGGCAGCTGAATAAAGCGTATTTTGAGCGAGTATCAGCCATTGAATATGCAATGACTCACGATGACGGTAAAAACCCCCAAGATTGGCAGATGGCTGAAATTGTGTTGGTGGGTATCTCTAGAGTCGGCAAAACGCCTCTGAGCATGTATTTGTCCGTACTAGGCTGGAAAACAGCTAATGTGCCCCTTATTATGGGTTTGACTTCACCGCCGGAGCTTTTTGAAATAGATCACCGGCGAGTCATTGGATTGACGATCGAGCCCGGCCAAATTATCTCCCACCGCCGGCAGCGGCAAAGGCGTATTGGCCCACCGGGACCCTCAAAGTATACCGATCCTCTAACAATCTATGAAGAAGTGGAAAATGCAAAGAAGATTTTTCGAAAAGGTGGATTCTCCATCATCGATGTGACGGACAAACCGATCGAAACAAGTGCTGAGCAAATTATTACATTAATTACTCAAAGATTTAAAATAAAATCTCATCGATAATAATCAAAATAGTATCATTGCGAAATGCAAGTCTGTACCCCATTCACATCAAAAATACGACTTTTAATTCCGGAGAGTTTCATAGTTTAGACGCTATCGCTTTTCATCAAAAAATTTTTTGACGGCATTTTTGCATCCGTTATTGTCGCGTTACTGTCAACTTCTATGAAAATCTTAGTGCCCTGCATTGGACGCGATTTGATCTTTATTTTACCACCCAACAGGCTAACCCTTTCTTGCATACTATAAAGCCCCATGCAATTCTCACTGCGTGCTGCAATCATTTTTTTCGCTACATCAAAACCTTTACCATCATCTTCAATTCGAAGAATAATCTTGGGATAAGACGCTACGAGTTTGATTGTAACGTGCTTGGCATCTGCATGTTTCTTAACGTTGAGTAAGGCTTCTTGGATCAAGCGATATAAATTGATCTCCGTTTCAGAATCAAACCTAACATCATCAATACCGCCGGACATAAAATCCACTTTTATGCCGGTTATATTGGAAAACTCTCCACAGTATTGAGAAATAGTCTGTTTTAATCCAAGTTGATCCAAACATGCAGGGCAGAGGTCATAAGACAAATTACGAATCTCCACCACAAGGCCGGAAAGAAGCTTGGAACAATCGGAAAGTCTCCGGCCGATCTCCTCCGGAATTTCCGACCAAGGATCAAAAAGAGTATCCATACCGATTTTCAGAACTGAAAGATCCTGTGCAACGGAATCATGTAAATCCTTGGAAATTTTTTGACGTTCACTTTCCTGGCTTTTTAATAATTGATGTGTTAAAAGGCGAATCTGTTCCTCGGCGTTTTTTCGTTCGGTAATATTACGTAATGATGCCAAATAGGCATTTTCTCCTTCCCAATCAATTTCAGTGACGCGCATTTCCGCAATAATGATCTCATCGGGTTCCTGACCGATCTGAAGTTCTTTTGTTTCACCCGAGGCTACTGGATATTCAAACAATCTATTTAAAAGCGCTTCTTTTTTTTGTTTGAAAAGACTTTCCGCGGCCGGGTTGACAAAACGTATAATTTTATTACTGTCCATGATGATGAGTGCATCAACAGTATTGGTGATGATGGCGCTGAGACGTATTTCACTATCTTTTAATTGGCTTTGCAATCGGTTTCTTTCAATCGAGTAGCGAATCGAACGCTCCAACATAGGCGCCCTGATTTCACCTTTTTCAAGGTAATCCGCGGCTCCACCTTTCATTGCCTTGATATCGATTTCACGGTCGCCTTGGCCGGTCAGCAGGATTATTGGAGCCTTACAACCGTTTTGAACTGCTTTTCGTAAAAGCTCCAGCCCGTTATGTTCACCCAAACGGTAATCCACAAGATAAACATCATATTGGTTACGCTGCATAACTGTAAGAGCAGCGTCCCAATTTTTTTCCCATTCCAGTTTAAATCGGACCCCTTCGATCTCGGCAAGCAGGTCACGCGTCATGACATAATCGTCTTCATCGTCCTCTACCAGGAGTATTTTCAACTGACGGTCGTACACATTCAACTCCAATGCTTTAAAATGGGAGTTCAACAATTTCAAACCAGTATTTGCCTAATATTTTGATCGCTTCGGTCAAACTTTCGAATGTAACCGGCTTGACGATAAACCCACTGACGCCCAAATCGTAACTCCGATAAATATCTTCCTCCGCTTTTGATGTTGTCAGCACGACAATCGGAATTCGTCGTAAGATGGGATCTTCCTTAATTTCTTCAAGCGCTTCGCGCCCATCTTTCTTGGGCATATTAAGATCTAATAAAATCAATCCCGGATACAGTGTATTTTTCAACTCACTATATTTACCTCGCCGGTGAAGATAGTCCATCAATTCTTCGCCATCTTCGACAAAATGTAGTTCATTCGCTAATCGACTTTCTTCCAATGCATCTTTGACAAGCATTCGGTCTTCGGGATCATCATCGGCATATAAAATTATAATCGGCTTCCTCTGCTTATTCATTATATATTTCCTTTGCTTAATTATTTGATTGGTAATGTAACGATAAAGGTCGATCCTTTTCCGGGTATACTTTTTGCGGCAATATCGCCATGATGACGTTCAACAATTTTGCGACAGATTGCCAGTCCTATACCGGTACCTTCATATACATCTCGCGCATGCAACCTTTGGAAAACACCAAAAATACGGTCAGCATATTTTTCATCAAAACCGATTCCATTATCTGCGATCGTAATTTGGCAAACATTACTAGTTGAACTGTTCTCGGATGTTTTCTTTTTAACACTTTTAAAGATCTGTGCCTGAATTTTAACCACAGGTGTCACATCTTTTCGGCGAAATTTGAGCGCATTGCCGATAAGATTTTGCAGTAACTGCCGCATCTGGGTTGCATCACCGGTTATAGTCGGCAGTTCATCAAATTCGATGCGTCCCTTGGTCTGCTCGATAAGCAGTTCCAAGTTCAATAAAACCGCTTGCAGAACCTGATTAAGATCAACCAGCTTAAAGGGCTTAGCCATGGTCGTCACCCGAGAAAATGTCAGCAAATCGTTAATCAGAACCTGCATGCGTTTGGCTGCATTTTGCATCCGTGCAAGATAATCACGTCCCTGATCGTTAATGCTGTCGCCGCATATTGCTCTCAGACGTTCACCAAATGCCTGAATTTTGCGTAAGGGTTCCTGCAAATCATGGGAAGACACATAAGCGAATTGTTCTAGTTCGGAATTCGACCGGGCAAGTTCAATTGCCTGTTTTTTTAACGCTTCCTCAGCTTCTTTTCGAGCGGTAATGTCGGTAACGACTGCAAAACTTCCCTTGAAATTGCCATCTGAACCAAAAATAGTTTTTGGAGACATAATTGTGGTAATTAATTGACCATCTTTAAGCATCCATTTTATTTCATAAGGTTCATAAATACCTTGCTGTCTTTTTGCAATTTGGGCTTCAAAAACGTCTCTGTTCTCCTCATTGAGAAAATCGGTCATAAAATGCCCGATGAGCTCTTCTTTAGGACGTCCCCACATTTGACAGAGTCTTTCATTGACAAAAACAATTGATCCGTCTTTGTCTCGGACGATCAAACCGTCCGTCATGGTCTCCACCAACATGTTGTAAAGCTGTTCACTCTCCCATAAATTTTCTTCTAAGTCGTCTCCGTCATTTTTTGAGGATGACCATTCGCTATTTGCCCTGGGTTGATTGAAACTCTCTATATTGTTCATCTCTTTCCTTAATTTATATTTTAACCAATTGGATCTATTAATTAAATTTTATAACTTATAATAAACTCATCCAAAAATCAATTCCGTTTTTAATTTTTTTCAATATTCTCAATTGCATTGATACTTCCTGCTCAGTCTGATAAATATCAAAAGTTAGATTTATGGTTGACCTTTGCCCCTTTTCTTAGGAAAGTCAAAATCAAACGGCTAATCAAAGGGGGCATTTTATATTGATTGAGGAATAAATTTCGATGAATCTTTTTACAGTCGCATTCACGGTTCTCATTTTAAATCTTCCATTTGGTTTTTGGCGTGCAGGGGTCAAAAAGTTCGAACTACCCTGGTTTCTTGCAGTTCATCTACCGGTTCCTTTGGTTATTGCTTTACGGTTTATTTCGGGAATCGGATGGCAAATCATGACTTTTCCGGTTCTGGTCGGTGCATTTTTTTTGGGACAATTTTTAGGGGGTAAACTGCGTTTATGGTGGGAGGTAAACAACCTAACAAGGAGGAAGTAAATGGCTCTTTTCCTAAGGGAGGAAGAAGTAAAACAAATCATTACTATGCAAATGACAGTCGACGCCGTTGAAGATGTCATGAAGGAATATGCGATCGGTCAAGCCTTTAACATACCTCGAGAACGCACCCGTATTCAGAAAGGTGCTTTACACATCCTTCAGGGAGCGGTTGAAAGTCATGGCGTATTCGGCTACAAAGCCTATACTTCGACGAAAGAAGGAAACCGTTTCCTTGTTTATCTCTATAACTGCGTTCGCGGTAATCTTGAGGCAATTGTTGAGGCGGATTATATGGGCATGTTGCGCACGGGCGCTACCAACGGTGTAGCGGCAAACTGGATGAGTCGCAAGAATGCGCAGGTAGTCGGCATGTTCGGAGCGGGCCGGCAGGCCGATGGACAATTGGAAGCGCTTTGTTGTGTACGCAAAATTAAAAAAGCCAAAATTATAGACCTTAAAATAGACAGACTCAAAGAATTCTGCAAAAAGAATGAAGAAAAACTCGGCATAGAAGTCATTCCCTGCCTAGAGCCTGAAGCAGTTGTTAGAGGCAGTGATATCATCACCACGATCACGACTTCATCGAAGCCTCTATTTTCGCATGAATGGGTTGAAGGCGGCATTCATATCAACGCTGCCGGCAGTAATGCTTTAATTCGAACGGAGTTGGAGGAAAAAACAATTCGTAATGCTGATATCGTGGCCGTAGACGCCAAAGATGTAGCTGTTAAAGAGTGCGGTGATCTCCTACCCCTTCTTGAAAAAGGACGCATTCACTGGAATCAGATTAAGGAACTGGGTGAAATTATAGTCGGAAAGACTCTCGGTCGGGAAAACGATAGGCAGGTGACCCTATTCGAGTCTCATGGAATGGGTATTCAGGATCTAATCATTGCAGCCAGGGTTGTTGCTGCAGCGAAAGAAAAAGGCCTCGGCACTGAAATCGCGATAGGCATTTAACGGGTAGTTTCGTCACTGCGTTTTAATATTGCGATGATCGACTGCCCTTTGTTTCCAGATAAGTCCGTATTCCATTTAAACTATTACAAAAAAAATATTTTCCGCGGACTTGAATATCTTTCGGGAGATCATGAAAATAAGTCAACGACGGATCATTTCTCAGCAAGTCGTTGAAAACGATTTCTTCAAAAGGTTCGCTTCCCCTTCGATAATGTTTCTCGATTGTATTCAGCCAAATATCCAACTGTTTCAAAGCAGTGCTGAATACATTCTTTGGATCTCGACGATAACCGTAGTGGCCGAAACATAAGTGCGAAACACTCAGGGCGGCAATTTTCTCCAAGGAATTTCGAAACTGTTCATAAATAAATACAGGCGGAGTCGCGGGTCGAAGATACAAGCCTTTTTCTAAAGGGTAACTGACGCCGGCAACTTCTCCGGCAAATAAAATGTTGCCGATCTGATAACAAAGGTGATGCACTGCATGACCGGGCGTCTGAAACGCCTGAATGGAAATTCCTCCAGCTTCGACGCGATCCTGATAACTGATATGGTCTTTCGGAATCGGGGCAATTTCACCATACACTTCCGCAACATGACCCAATACCTTTTTTGATCCGCTCCATAATTTTTCCGGATCAATCATATGGCAAATACCTTGAGGATGGCAAATAACCTGCGCCTCGGGGTAGTATTGAAGTAAAAGCCCCGCACCGCCGGCATGATCGATATGAATATGAGTTAAAAGGATGTAATCTATTTTTTTCACCCCTGCCTTTTGGATTGCGTTTATCAAAACGGGGATGGTTGATCGGGGGCCGGGATCTACCAAAATCGTTAAATCATTCTGCGTAAATATCCAACTGCTGATAAAATTTCGAAAGCCCTCTAAAGGTTGATCTAAATCTACCAAGTAGAGATTTTCCAGAGACTGATGAATTTTCATTATCTTACACTTATCATTGTATATGCTGAATGCTCAAAGCATCGGACGATCCATAACGGGTGGTCAAAAGGTTCACCCCGTCACAATAATGCAATAAGCCTCTAACTCCATGGGGATATTATGTCAAGGAACATATAAGGTAAAGCTTTCAAACTTCCATCATATTTATCAAACTAATATCTTATGTCGATAATACATTCGATAAAGTTAATTGTGAAAAGAGTGATTTAATTCTAGCTTACAACCACAAAATACTAAAGAAGAGTTCTCAAGCGGAGGCTTGAAGGATTTTGTGGTTACTAACGATATGGAAAGGACCCTACATGACCGGTAAAGAACTGGAAAGCTCCCTGTTTCGAGGACTGCTTCAATCCGATGACGGCATTATCACCGATGTGATCAACTCCAATTCCAGAAGCATCACCTTTCAGACCGCCTTCCGGCTGACGGAACCGCTGATCGAAAGGCTCCGGCATCAGCCGGAAAACCTGATCTTCAGCGAGCGGTCCCGGATCGCCCGGCTCGGCGTCCAGATTGACTGCCGGTCGCCGCATCCCGACTGTCTGAAAGACGAGATGGCATCGCTGACGCTCACCGCCTCATCGGTCATTCCGGGGTACCCGGGACTGAATGAACTCAGGGAGTTTTTCACGCCGGGCCTTGCCGTGGGGCGTCTGGTGTTCTGCGATCCTGATGCGCTGCTGACCTCGGATGAAGTGCTCGATGCCATCAACCGGTCCGAACTCAAGCTTCCGGCCTCGACCACCATATCCAGCGACGGCAGCATTCTGATCGCCCCGCACCCGGCGGTGTGCCGGCTGCGTGAAACCCTGAGCCGGGAGATTCTCGAATGGATTCTGTTCAGGGAAAACGGCCGCGAAATCCTCAACCGGTTCCAGACCCGGGAGACCGTATCCGCCGTCACCATTCCCCCCGGTCAGGGGGTGATTACCACCTGTTCGATGTATCTGAACGACCATTACGTGGTACTTCAAAGCGGGTTTGAATTCGGGGAGCATCTGTCGGCCACCATCTTGGACCCCATCAAAACCCGCGGCATCCGTATTTATCTGGAAATCGTGAACAGCAGCCGGCATCCGATTGTAAACCCCTTGATTTTCGCAAGGATATACCGGGCCACGCGACCCGGCCCGTTAAGGCATCCGACAGCCGGTCAGCCCCCGGGCATTCGCTATTCCTATGAAGAAATGCGGTGGCTGGAAAACCGGATGGAAAATAACGGCTCTTCCACCTGCCATTATCTGAGAAAACCGGCTGCCGTTATCCATGATGAACCCCGGGCACTGGCCGGCGCCCGGTTATTTGAAAACGGACCGGAGAACCCGTGCAGGGTCACCGAGCCGGTCTGCGCGGTCGAACGTCGCAGGTTCACCCGGAAAAGCGACTGCCCGCACATCTATGCCACCTCAAAAATTTCCGGAGCGATCGAAAACCAACCGGCCACGCTGGCGCTCAAGTATTTTCCCAATCTGATCGAACACCGGGACATCATCAACCTGGCGAGCAACGGCAAAAGCCTGATCGACTCATTTTATTTTTTCGAGCCGTCCTGCGAGCACGGTCAGTTCCTGTCCCAAAACGATCACAGCCGCCTGCAGGATTACCATGATTTCGGCGTTGACGTTTACTGGGTCTCCCGGCTCAACAACCGGCTGATGGTTCACACCATGCGCGACGGCAAAGGCTATTTTGTGGTGCCGGAACGGTTGGCCGAGTTTCAAAAATCCATGCTGTTCGCCTTTTACGGCTCGAACAAACCCTTGTCGGAAACCGGGGTGACATGTGTCGACAACCTCATACGGGCGCTGATCGGTTTCTGGGGGAAAAATATCGGCATTGTCACCGGCGGGGGAAGCGGGGTCATGGAGCATGCCAACACCCTGGCGCGAAAGCACGGCATCCTTTCCGGGGCCAACTACCTGGACATCACGGATCAGCCCATGACCACCGACGTTGACTTTTGTCAGGTGTTTCAGGCCACCTGCCGCCACAGCCGGCAGAAGTGGTTTGAAGTGGCCTCGTTTCCGATCTTCAACATCGGGGGTCTGGGCTCTCTGGAGGAGCTGGGCATAACGCTTTGCAACATGAAACTGTCAATCATGGACCCGGTGCCGCTGATCCTGTTTGATACCGAAGGAAACGGAAGTTTCTGGCAGGGAATAAAAAACCAGATCAATGAAATGATCCGCCGAAACCGTGCGCCGGAGTGGGTCCGGGACAATCTGGTGATCACCGATGATCCGGATGTGGTTAT
This sequence comes from Desulfobacterales bacterium, assembly GCA_016931455.1. Classification (GTDB taxonomy): domain Bacteria; phylum Desulfobacterota; class Desulfobacteria; order Desulfobacterales; family JAHDSC01; genus JAFGES01. Next base: position 22,836 of record JAFGES010000035.1, read on the forward strand.
CCACGCCTATCGGAGCAGGCTTCAGCTGTTTTGACGAGAAGTGGCGGAAATGGGGAGCTCCCCATTTCCGCCACTCCTATGCCACACACCTGCTGTAGGCCAATTATGATATCCGCACGATTCAGGAACTTCGGTGGCATAGTGATTTAAAAACCACCATGATCTATACGCATTGCATACAGAGCCGGACGATAAAGGATGCAGGGAGCCCGCTTGATCTGTAATCCGCTTAAAATTTATGATAGAGTATTTATTGCACCATTTTTAGGTGCTTGGCCTGTTCGAAAAGTTGGCGGGCCAGTCGCACAGTAGCCCGGTCAACCATACGACCTTCGACAGCTACCGCTCCCCTACCCTCGGCTTCAGCTTTTTCATGCGCTTTCAGAACTTTGATCGCCCGATCGATATCCTCCTGTGACGGCGAAAACACCTGATTAATAATTTCGATTTGATCGGGATGAATAGCCCATTTTCCATCACACCCCAGGGCGCAGGCCATCACCGCAGCGCGCTCAAGGCCGACAGGATCTTTGAAATTGCCATACGGCGCATCAATGGCCATCAAGCCATGTGCTTTGGCCGCCATGACCATTCGGCTTATGGCGAAGTGCCAACGATGTCCGGGATACAATGCTTCTTCTTTTTCTCCATGTCCGGAAATCGAGACCAGCCGGGCACCAATGGAAGCCGAATAGTCGGCGATCCCAAACACAAGGGTCTTGGTGCGATCACTTGCCGCAGCAATTTCAGTGGCTCGCTCCAATCCTACGGCGGTTTCGATAGAGGCTTCGATGCCGATTGGATTGGAAAATCCTTTGTTCAGCTCAATGCCGTCCAACATGCGACTGACAAAATCCACATCACCGGCATTATTGACTTTGGGAATAACGATAGCGTCTATCATATGACCGGCAGCCTCGGCAACTTCCAAAAGGTCTCTGTAGGCAAAAGGAGTGTCTAAGCCATTGATGCGAATGGTTAAAGTTTTTTCTTGCCAATCCAGAGAAAGAAGCGAACGGATGACTAGTTCGCGGGCTTTTTCTTTAGCATCTATGGGTACACTGTCTTCCAGATCAAGCATCACGACATCTACCTGGCTCTGGCAAACCTTGTGGTGCATTTTCTCCACATGCCCCGGAACGGATAGAATAGATCTTCTGGGTTTCATTGACTGTATCTCCTCCGTAAAGTATGTATGACCGGTTATTGATGTAAAACATACAATAAATCCAAAACGCTCTTAATCGAAAAACTATAAAAAGAATCACCATATCTGTCAAGCAAGAATATACTTCAAGATACGGTGACACCCATGTTATCCGAATGCGATTAAAAGTGTTAACTCGGACTTGATATTTATTTTGTTTTATCGTAATTTTAATCAAATAAAATGGGGTTGATCTGAACATAAATCGTAAAAGAAAACGAATTGAAATTTTATGCTGGTTAAAGACATTCTTAACACAACGAATATATCCTTCAGCTTTGAATTTTTTCCACCCAAATCAGAAACGGGATGGGAAAAACTTTTTCATACCATATCCGACCTGATGCCGCTTAAACCTTCTTATGTAAGCGTCACATATGGTGCCGGCGGATCCACACGCAAGCACACTCACGACCTTGTTATCCGGATCCATAAAGAAACCAATCTAACAGTAGTCTCGCATCTGACTTGTGTCGGGTCGCACAGGGATGAAATTCGGTCAATTCTTGAAACTTATACTAAAAAAGGCATTAAGAATATACTTGCTCTGCGCGGTGATCCTCCATCTGGTCAAAAGGATTGGCTTCCAACTAAAAACGGCTTTACTTATGCTTCAGAGCTGGTGGCGTTTATAAAGAAAAACTTTCCTCATATGGGCATCGGTGTTGCCGGTTTTCCCGAAGGCCATCCCGATACCCCGAACAGACTGCTGGAAATCGAGTACCTTAAAGCAAAAGTGGATGCCGGGGCCGATTATATTGTCACTCAGCTCTTCTTTAATAATAGGGATTTTTACGACTTTTGTGAGCGCTGTGAGTTGGCGGGAATCCATGTACCCATTCTTGCCGGCATCATGCCGATTATTACCCAACGGGGAATGATTCGTATGGCGGAACTGGCGGCAGGTGCTCGTCTTCCGGCAAGACTTTTAAAGTCGGTTTACCGTGCCAAAAGTGATGACTATATTGAAAAAGTAGGTATTCACTGGGCCACGGAACAGGTCCGTGATCTTATCGATAACAATGTTCGTGGAATTCATTTTTATACACTGAATAATGCAAAGGCGACATTAAAAATTTACGAATCATTAGGCGTCAAGGATTCACTGCAACTTTCAGCCTGACAGGAGCTGCATATTAAAAATCAATTTTTTTGTCTTTACTTTCTCATCGAATTCAGTTGACTTCTCTTATCGGCATACATTCGCTGATCGGCCAGTTCTAAAATATCTTCCAGCACTTGTCCACTTTTCGGATCCCAATAACTTGATCCGATCGCCAACGTGACGGGTATATTGAGAAGATGATTATTTTTATTCCAGTCGGCCATTGCCGCACGAATCCTTGCTTCCAAAACTTCATTGCGTCCGTTCGTCTGGGGCAGTACGATCAGAAATTCATCGCCACCGTAACGGATTACAAAATCAACTTCACGAACTTGTCGCTGTAATAGTTTTCCAATCTCTTGAAGCACAAGATCGCCGATATTATGACCAAACTCGTCGTTAATTTGCTTGAAAAAATTAATATCGATCATTAAAAAGCGAATCGGATACCCATAACGCTTCGATCGTTTAATCTCCAATTCGATTGCTTGGCTAAAGTAGTGACGGTTGTAGGCACCGGTGAGTGCATCCCGGATAGCTTGCTCTTTCAGTTTCTGCTGCAGGGAAATACGTTTTAGGGCTTCTACCGTATGCCTCAAGAGCAATTCAAGCATCCGGACATGATTTTGGGAAAATGCACCGCGTGTTGCGGAAAAAACCTGAAAAACCCCGATATCGCCGATTGGAGCACTAATTGCCGATTTCAAGTTCACCTCAACTTGATCATAGCCGGCAATGTCATCCAGATGATCGAACAAGAAAGTTTTTCCCGTTTGATATGTTTTGATAGCCAATTGGTTTTTAATCCAACAACTTCCTTTACCATCCACGGGATGGACATTCAAAATCAGCACCTGATCATTACAATGATTAATGTTTACAATATCCAGTTTGCAAGCAGACAAGGGGAGAACATCTTTAACGGCTTCAAAAGTCATTTGATATATTTCACTTTCAGCTTCACATGCCTGCATATATTGAGCAACCTCATGCAACCGCTCTATTTTTCGATTGATTCGGCGCAACTGTATCTCAATGCGTTTACGTTCGATAATCTCCTGATTCAATGATTTATTTACTTCTTTTAATTTGTTTTCGCTTTGTTCCAGACGCTCTTTTGAGACGGTTGTTTTTGCCAAATTGGTTACCATTTGGTTGAAGTCTTCCGTTAATTCAGCCATTTCACCGGACATTACGGGCTCTATGAGAGTATTAAAATTACCTTTGTTGACGGATTTGGTAGCTTTCCGAAGATCAGTAATGCCACGGGAAAAATAAGTTCCAATCCAATATGCCAGCGGTAAAACGACCAATACGCCCAAAAACATTAAAAAAAATCCTGTATTTCGAAATGAAATAATTAGTTGTTTCATGGCACTGATCAGGTAAATCGTAGTTACTTGAAAAACCCCTTGTGCCACTTTAATAGGATGCATGAATTCGTCTACGTACGTGATAGCCGCTACACTCATCCGGACCTGGTCGGCGGTCTTTTGATGAATCGGTGCCACATACATAAATTTTTCCCGGATCTTACCATTGGGCTCAACCCATTGATAATACCCTTTTGAATATTTTCCACCCAAACTTGCTTTTATAATCGACCAAAACTTTGAGTTCTGAGATGGAAAATTCCTTAAATCCGAGTTCTCCATTTCAGAATTTTTATGCAAAATATTAAAGCCGGTATATGAATTGTGAATAGCCGTATAACCCGTTTTCCCAACCAATTGAACCGTTATTTGTCTAAAGACGGGATCATTTTGGAGGTCTTCAACCTTCTTCGTAGGGTGATTCCTGAGATACACATCAGCATTCAAAGCTACAGTCAGCGCAACGCGACGAATCACATCTTCGGTCATATGTTTTAAAACCGCTTGACTTCGTTGCCATTGTTCTTCTTGGTTTTGTTGAATGATACGATTTGTTTTATCAATAAATCGATCTCCGAAAATATTCAGCAGGAACCAAAAAATTACGGCAGGAACCAATCCTGACAATACGGTCATTGCAATCAATCGAGTTCTAAATTTATTAAATACTATCTTTTTAAAAAATTCCATGACCATCAAAATCTTAATCAAATATATTCTCAGCCTGCAAAATAATATTGTGATCAATTTGAATACTGAGTTGCTGAGCTTTTTTTAAATTCAAAGACAAGATCGTTATCGTAGGTTCAGTAATCGGAATACGGTTTATATCAACCTTTTTAAGCACTTGAGACACAATGTGAGCGGTTTGCCGCCCAATTTCGCTAAAATCGCAATGTAGCGCCATCAATGCGCCTGCTTCTACGGATTCTTTCGTACCTGTAATAACCGGTGTTCGGTTTTCATCACAAACACGAATAATCTTCTTTAAATTTTCAGGTTCCAATAAGATTGGATCAACTGAAATATAAATAGCATCTATTTTTGATGTAAGTGTTTTAATCACTTTTTCAAGTTGAGGTAGTTCATTTTTCGAAATAAAAACCGGTAATGGTGTCCAGCCGAATTCAGGCGCAAGTGCAATTGCTTTTCTTCCAAGAGCCACCATTTGCGGCATTTCGGCACAATAAAGGATGCCCAATTTCTGAAGTTTAGGAAGTACTTTTTTAATCATCAAAAATTGTTCTCTTAACGGAATTTTCATGCTGATGCCGGTAATATTCTTACCCGAGTTGTAGTAATTTTTCATAATATTGATATATCTCAGGTCACTGCCGACTGAACAAACAATGGGAACTTCTTTCCCTTCAGTTGCCTTCAGCGATGCGATACAGCTACCACCTCCCAAAGCGACGATCAGATCAATTTTATCACTGATCATTTTTTGAACCGTTTTTATTGCAACTATTTCATTTTGTTCTACATTTTTGTAAGCTATTTTTAAATTAACACCTAACTTATAGCCTTTATCATTAAGTCCTGCGATAAAACTTTCATACGTTTGATTAAATATCTCGATGTTTTCCGACCACTGCAAGACGCCGATATTAAACGATTGGTTGTCCATCCTGCAGGCAACAGAGACAATGGAGAACAGTAGTGCAACAGCCAACAACACACCGAATTTAAACTGTTTCCCCATATTTTTTCCTTTCAATTAATTTTATCTATAAATGATTATTTGTTTAATTCACCTGATAGCAGAAGGGGGCGAATGGAATTTATTGTGTTTGTCCCAAATCCCAATTGATGATAAAATGAAACAGCCTCGTATTTTTTAAAGAAAAAAATTTATAGATTATGATGTTAATTTAACTTGCTAAATTTTTGCTACAATATGTTTCCAAAGCGTTTGAGTCAAGGACATTTTTCATGCTTATATTCTAAAATAGAAATATAATTGTTGAGAACTTAAACCTATTGAAAATTATTAGAAATATTCTCAGCGATCTTGATAGAAAGAATTATCCCGATTTGACATAAATTTACAACTCTGTTATCTTTATTGCCGATTCACAATGATTCAATGACGGAAATCTTATGCGTAACCGCGATTGATTTAAAGACATTGAGGGTTTCGTCGTTTTTTGCCTCAAATAAGAATAATCAAACAAAAATCTTATATCCAAAAGGAGGGCACGCAAATGGAATTTTTTAAATTTAGTGAAGAGCAGGAAATGCTGCGTCAAGCTGTTAGAGAATTCGTCGACCATGAGGTTGCACCGAATGCTGCCCAATGGGATGAAAAAGATATTTGCCCGGTGGAATTATTCCCGATGATGGGAGAATTGGGTATTAACGGAATATTTGTACCCGAAGAATACGGCGGAACCGGTTTAGGCTATATAGAGAGAGCGATCTGTTTAGAAGAAATCTCCCGCCATTCCGGTGGATTGGGAATTGCGATGATGACGCACCATTTAGGCATGTCTGCTATTCTTTCCGCCGGAACGGAAGAACAAAAAAGAAAATATTTACCCGATGCATGTTCGGGTAAAAAAATTGTTGGATTATCGGTGACCGAACCCGGCGGCGGATCTGATTTCATCGGTTTAAAATCAAAAGGTGAATTGAAAGACGGGCAATGGATTGTCAATGGGCGTAAGTGTTTCATTACCAATTCAAGCATCGCCGATATCGATATATGGGCAATACGAACCGGAACGGATACTAAAGGACGTCCATCGCTGTCAACCGTTATCTTAGAAAAAGGTATGCCCGGCCACCTACCCGGTAGAAAAGAAAACAAACTCGGCTTGCGAGGTTCCGTAACCGGAGATATCAACTGTGTCGATGTCAAAGTTCCTCCTGGACAACTTTTAGGCAAAGAGGGTGCGGGGGCCAAAATTGCAATGCAAGCGATTTCAGAAGTCGGACGTGCAGGTATGGCCGCCATTTGTGTGGGTATCCTACGCGGCTGTTTGGAGGAAAGCATAAAGTTTTCAAAAGAACGTATCCTTTACGGTAAACCCATTTCAAAACTTCAGGCAATCCAGTTTATTATTGCTGAAAATAAAGTCGATTACGAAGCAGCAAGGTTATTAACCTATCAGGCTGCGAGTTTGAAAGATGCAGGGCTGCCCTGCGCCGATGAATTTGCGATAGCCAAACTTTATGCTACCGAAAATGCTGTAAATGCCGCCAAGCGCACAATCGATTTAATGGGCGGCTACGGCGTCATCAATGAATATCCGGTTGGAAGATATCTACGCGATGCCCTTGCTTCAATTCCTTCAGGGGGCACATCGCATATTCAAAAGCTTATCATCGCCGCCGGTGAACTTAAATAATATTTTATCATTTATCCTTTAGGTAAAAAAATCATGGCATGAGGTCACATGATGGCTTTGAAAATTGTCGTTTGTGTTAAACCAATCCCTGATCCTGCATATTATAAAGACATCACGATTGATCCGGTTACAAAAACGATTCAACGTGAAGCAATTCCGACAATCATCAATCCTGCAGATAAACATGCGATTGAAGAAGCTTTAAAAATAAAAGAAAAATTCGGTGGAAAAATTATTACCCTCAGTATGGCGCCGCCCAATGTTATCAAAAATATCCATGAAGCCCTTGCGATGGGCGCTGATGAAGCTTATCTTTTAACGGACAAAAAATTTGCCGGTTCCGATACCTGGGCCACCTCCTATATCCTGGCAAAGGCGATTGAAAAAATAGGAGGAATCGATTTGGTCATCACCGGCACCGAAACCGGAGACGGGGGTACATCTCAAGTACCTTCGCAACTGGGTGAATGGCTTAAAATACCTCATTTATGGAATGTTATTGAATTCAAAATCAAGAACGAAAAAGAGGTTTATTTAAAGACAAAAATAGAAAATGGTTTTATGGAATGGAAATGTAAATTACCCATGGCCATTGCAGTTTCAAGAGAAATAAATACCCCTCGGTACACAACCATAATGGGTGTAATGAAAGCAAAAAAGAAACCTTTTCAAAAACTCACATTTGATGATCTAAACCTTGACGAAAAGCGAATTGGATTGGTCAATTCTCCTACCCAGGCAGGAAATCTCCATCTGCTTGACTTAAGCAGAAAAGGCAAAATCATTAAAGGCTCAAAAGAAGAGCTGGCACAATTTATTATTGATAATCTCAAGGCCGGTGGAATATCTGTTGAAGCCGATCCAATCATTTGCAGCTGTGAAGGAGAGACGGGCAATGAATAAAGATATATGGGTTTTCATAGAACAGGTGCAATCAAATATATCCGGCGCCTCTCTGGAATTACTCGGCGAAGCGGTAAGACTAAAATCTAAAATGAAGAATCCGGGTAAAATAGTTGCCGTAATAATTGGATCTCAACTATCGGAATTAATACAGGTTGTTTCTATGTTCGGAGCTGAAAAAATTTATGTCGCCGATCATCGGAAGCTCAGACTTTATCAACCCGATTATTATGCAGCGATTTTAACCCATTTAATTCATCAAGAAGACCCGCATATTTTATTGATTGGGGCAACCTATATCGGTTCTCAATTGGGCCCTATGGTCGCAATCCGAGTCGACACAGGGATCGCCGCGCATTGTGTAGAATTGAAAATAGATGATAACGACAACCTTGTTGCAGTAGTACCGGCCTTTGGGGGTAAGCTGTTGGGAGATATTCTATGTCCCAATTATCGTCCTCAAATGGCCAGTGTAAAACCGGGTATTCTGGAAAAACCCGAAAGAATAGAAGTGCAATCCCAAATCGTTCCGGTTGACATAAACTTTTTAAGTCTTGTTGAACCTAAACTGAAACCAGTCGGAATTTGTTGTCACGAACCTAAAGGTGTTCCTTTAGAGCAAGCAGAAGTAGTTATTTGTGGGGGTTGGGGGGTCGGAGACGCGGAGCATTGGCAGATGTTGGAAAAAATCGCCGCAAAATTAGGGGGTGCCGTCGGTTGTACGCGCCCTGCATTAGATGAAGGTTGGTCTCAGGGGGAACACACAATGGTCGGCACCAGCGGGAAAAGTATTCGACCCAATGTTTATCTTGGTTTCGGAATTTCCGGTTCAACTCATCACGTTTGCGGCATGAAAGATTCAAAATTAATTATCAGTGTAAACAAAGATGAAGAAGCTGAAATATTTAATTTTTCAGATTTTGGACTTGTCGGCGATATAAAAGAAATTCTGCCGCTTTTAATGCAATCTCTCGGTATCAGCTAAAAAACTGCAAATATTGAGGTTTATTGAACTTGAAAAATATCAAACCGCTGATTGCCCAAATTCTTCCTTCCATGATCGAGCTGCGGCGCGATATTCATGCCTATCCGGAGCCCGGATTTCAAGAATTTGAAACATCTCAAAAGGTTTTAAATCAATTAAGAAATATTTCAGACATACAAATCCGAAAGGGCATCGCCGGATCCGGAATTGTAGCGACGATAGGCGGCAATAAAATCGGACCCTGCATTGCCCTTCGTGGTGATATGGATTGTCTTCCAATCCAAGAGAAAACCAATAAGCCCTATGCCTCCAAGAGGCCGGGTTATATGCATGCATGCGGCCATGACGGTCATACGGCTTGTTTGGTGGGGGCAGCACTTGTTTTATCAAAAATACAGGACGAATTAAAAGGGCCTGTAAAATTTATCTTCCAGCCTTCAGAGGAGTTTGATGGGGGGGCACAGCGGATGTATGACGCAGGTGCTTTGGAAAATCCGAAAGTTGATGCAATCTTCGGTCTTCACTGTTATCCCGGGCATGGACTTGAGTTAGGTGAAGTTGCAGCGTGCAGAGGTTCGGCGATGGCCGGAAGTGGAAATTTTAAAATTATAATTCAAGGCAAAGGTGGACACGCGGCCTACCCCCATAACTGCATCGATCCTATTTATATCGGTATGCAGGTGGGTAATGTTTTGCAATCCATTGTATCAAGATCGACAAATCCGATTGCAAGCCTGGTTGTAACGGTTTCAAAATTTCATGCGGGTACGGCCACCAATATTATTCCGGATACAGCGATCTTGGAGGGGACATTTCGTTCTCTGAAACCCAAATTACTTAAACAAGCCGCCCGGCAAATTGAACTACTGGCAAAACAAACTGCAAAAGCATTCGGAGCCGTTGCTCATGTTGAAATCCAGGAAGGATATCCGGTTCTCATCAACGACGGCAAGAGCACTTTACTTTTTGAAAGAATTGCAAGAAGAGTTCTCGGAGAAGAAGCCGTGAAAGAAAATTATGCACCGCTGATGGGTTGTGAGGATTTTGCGTATTATGCCGAGCAAATTCCCGGAACATTCTGGTTTTTGGGTATTCGTCCTAAAGGGATGACCGTTTATCCGCACTGCCATCACCCCAGCTTTGATTTTAATGATGATGCACTGGAAATCGGAATAACAATGCATTGTGAGATCGCTCGCAATTTTGCCGCACTTTGGAATAATTAAACTAAACCATCTGCAATTTTTTAATTTCGATCTTACCTGATTTAAATCCTAAAAATGTGTAATCGTTTTCCCGTAAATATGACATCAATTCCATATTCATTTTACATTCTCAATATTTCCGATATTTACTATATTTGCTTTAACTACTTATGATTTATAATAATATTTATTCATTTCGAAAATTGGCATAATTTTAGCCTTATCAATATACCTATAGCCATTTTACCCAATAAACAATTCTTTCCTGTCATTTAAGATGTTTGAAATAAATTTTAAACTGTGTCATAAAACCTGATTTAAATATTTGCTCACGTGCTTATAAAAATATTTGCCGAAGAATGTTCGTGCAAAGGAGTAAGAATGGAAGCTTGGAAAAAAAAGAAACTGGAAAAAAAACTTCGCAATATGATTAAACTCAGCGAACAAATTATAGATGAGTCCGAACATCCCCCCGTCCAATCAAACGGAATCATTGTGATTCGTCGCAGAAGAGGTGAAAAAGACAAACGTATCCCTCTTTCGAAAGAAGCTTCTTAAGGCTTTTTTAAAAAATTACGCTTTTCCTGTTAGCTTTCCCTGACGAAATTCAACTGCTCCGGATGCCTTTGATGAGCTATTAAGAAATACTCCGGAATCGATTTTTACAAATTTTTTTCAATTTCTTAAGATAAAGTTTTTATTTTGCTGTTTACAGCGTTCAACGACTGTATTAAAAATAAATCCATATGTGTGTCCATTGAGTCGGATTTGTCGCTATAGGGAGCTTAAGTAAAAAGATTTTTTAAAGGAGACCGGGGCATGACAATTAAAAATTTTTTACAAGAAACTAAAAAATTCGAAATTGAAGCTTACAAAAGTCCAAAGGATTACAGATCATTAAGTCAAACCCATGTACCTTTTTCCGGTTCGCCTCAAAAGCATCCCTACGATCTGAAAAAAATCATCTTAGTCACCGATCCTTATTGTCCAAACACCTTTTATTATGAATTCAAAACCGATGATATTTCTTATATCGAAGAACTCCCAAATATTGTAAATCCGGATGGAAAAACGATCACGATGGCGCGAATTTGGATCAAAAAGAGGAGTATCGGGGTTCGCTGCTCACCTTTTCAGGTTGAAGACATCGGTCCGACGGTACGCTAGGAAAAATAGTATATTATGCTTAAAATTCTCCGTAATTGGTTAAATCATCATTTTTCCGATCCTCAAGTCGTCATCCTGGGCTTTCTTCTCTTTCTCGGATTTTTAGCTGTATTCATGCTGGGGGATTTGCTTACGCCGGTGATTGCAAGTCTTGTTATCGCCTACCTGCTCGAAGGAATGGTTGCAGGACTGCAGCGTTTGAAGATTCCTCACATTGTTTCGGTGCTGATTGTTTTTCTTTTATTTATGGCTAGTGTCCTGATTATCTTAATCGTACTACTTCCTTTGTTATCCAAGCAAATCGGGCAATTATTGCAGCAATTGCCGTCAATGATCGGCGTGGGGCAAAAGGAACTCATGCGCCTTCCCGAGCGCTATCCGGATTTTATTTCAGAATCTCAAATCAAACAACTACTCAATTTTATCAGCTCCGAACTTACAAACCTGGCCCAGCACATTCTTTCAATTTCACTTGCCTCTGTTCGAGGTGCAATTTCGATTCTAGTATATCTTATTCTTGTACCGCTTCTCGTATTTTTTTTCTTAAAAGATAAGAAATTGATTTTAGAATGGATAACAACTTTTTTACCTGAAGATCGTGGAATGGCGACTGAAGTTTGGCAAGAGGTAAACCGACAGACTGCTAATTATGTTCGCGGCAAAATTTGGGAAATCATTATCGTATGGGGAGCCAGCTATATTACTTTTAAGCTGCTCAATCTGCAGTTTGCCATGCTGCTGGCATTATTTGTGGGGTTATCCGTTCTCGTGCCTTATATAGGCGCTACGGTCATGTTTTTGCCGGTCGCTCTGATTGCTTATTTTCAATGGGGTTGGGGTTCAAATTTTGCCACCGCGTTGATCGCTTACACCATCATCCAGGCTTTAGATGGTAATTTACTGGTTCCCTTGCTGCTATCCGGTGTCGTTAATCTTCATCCCATTGCAATAATTGTAGCCGTGTTGATATTTGGGGGCCTGTGGGGTCTCTGGGGGCTGTTTTTTGCAATTCCGCTGGCAACTCTAATCCATGCTGTTATTAAAGTGTGGCTCAATAAAACAAGACAAAAAGAAAAACCGGAATAAAATTAATTTATCAAAAGGAGAAATATTGTGAGCTCGATAAAAATTATGCCATGTCTCGACATGAAAGACGGCCGAGTGGTTAAAGGTATCCATTTTGTTGATTTGAAAGATGCAGGCGATCCGGTCGAAAATGCAATATTCTACCAAAAAGAAGGGGCGGACGAGCTGGCTATGCTGGATATCGCTGCGACATTAGAAAACCGAAGGACTAGACTGGAATGGGTTCAAAAAGTCTCATCTGTAATAGATATTCCCTTGACGATGGGGGGCGGCATTTCCACATTGGAGGATATTGAGTTGGTATTGAAGGCCGGCGCAGATAAAATTTCCATGAACAGTGCTGCCGTCAAGGATCCTGAAATTATAAGGCAGGCCGCCGATTCGTTCGGCTCGGAAAAGATCGCTATCGCCATTGATGCCAGAAGAAATTCAGATATGCCTTCCGGTTTCGAACTTGTCGTCTCAGGTGGTACCCAACCGGTTGAAAAAGATGCGGTGGCCTGGGCCCGACAATGTCAGGAGTTAGGTGCTAGCGTAATTTTGCCGACGAGCATGGATGGCGATGGAACCCGGGAGGGTTACGATCTTCAATTTACCAAGGCGATCTCAGAGGCTGTCGATCTACCGGTGATTGCCTCGGGTGGAGCCGGAAAATTAGAACATTTCTATGAAGCCGTTGTCCAAGGCGGTGCACAAATTTTATTAGCGGCTTCAGTTTTTCACTACCGATTACTGAGTATCAGGGAAGTCAAAGAATATTTACGCCAAAAGGGATTGGAAGTGATTTTATAATAGATTTTAAGAGGTGCGCGAGATGAAGGTCAGTAAGGTCTCTGAAATGAGAGAACTGGATAGGACTGCGGTAGAAAAATTCGGGATTATCGAAGAGCTTTTAATGGAAAACGCAGGAGATGCCGCATATTTTGTTTTGTTAAAAGAGATAGGTATCAAAGAAAATAAATTTATCGTCTTTTGCGGCATCGGTAACAATGGTGGTGACGGATTTGTAGTCGCGCGAAAGATCCATTCGAACGGAGGTCATGTTAAAATTTTTATTTTAGGCGATCAAAATAAATTCAAGGGGGTTGCGAAAATGAACCTTGATATTGTATCTCGCCTACCGATAGAAATTCAAATAGTTGAATCGATCGAAATGGTGGAAACGGATCTTGATCACTGTGATGTTGTTGTGGATGCGATTTTCGGCACGGGTCTGGTTCGCGATGTTCAAGGAATCTATGCCGATGTAATTGACGGAATCAATCGAAGCGGAAAAAAAATTATCAGTCTGGATATTCCTTCAGGTATCAATGGAGATACGGGGGAAATCATGAATACCGCGATCAAGGCTGATTTTACCGTCACTTTCGGCCTACCCAAGATAGGCAACATACTTTTCCCAGGTTATGAGCGTTGTGGAAAATTATACGTTACTCACATCTCCTTTCCACGATCCATGTATTGCTCAAGTAACCTCAAGATCGAAATCAATCATCCGGTTCAACTACCGGCAAGAAATCCGTATGCCCATAAAGGAGATTTCGGTGAAGTCCTTTTTATAGCAGGTGCGGCAGGTTACTATGGCGCACCGTATTTTGCGGCCTTATCTTTTTTGAAATCAGGAGGTGGATATTCGCGTCTTGCAGCTCCCGGATCCATTACCCCCTTTATCGCCAATAAAGGCAGCGAAATTGTATTTATTCCCCAAAAAGAAACATTTCCAGGAAGCATTGCCCTTGAAAATAAAAATGCATTACTGGAACTATCTGAAAAAATGGATATGGTCGTCATTGGACCGGGTTTATCCCTAGATGAAGAAACACAGCAACTGGTTCGAGAATTGACGAAAGAAATTCAAAAACCCCTGCTTATCGATGGTGACGGCATTACAGCAGTCTGTAAAGATTTAGAAATCATTAAACAAAGAAAAGCAGCCACAATTCTCACACCCCATATGGGCGAAATGGGTAGAATCACAAAACAAAAAACCGGTAAAATTGAAGTGAATAAAGTTGAAACGTTGCAACAGACAGCAAGGGAATTAAATGCAATAATCGTTTTAAAAGGTGCACATTCACTTATTGGATATCCTGATAAAAGCGTTTTCATCAACTTGAGTGGAAATTCCGGTATGGCAACAGCAGGGTCCGGCGATGTTCTCACAGGAACGATTGCCGGTATGTTCGGATTGGGGCTGTCTTTACAGGATGCCGTTCGAAAAGGTGTTTTTATTCATGGATTTTCAGGAGACCTGGCTGTTGAGGACAAAGGCGAGGATGGTATTACGGCCCAGGATATATTAGATTATTTACCCCTTGCAGTGAATTTGGATCGTAAAAATTTTCATGAAATCATTAAAAATCGTTACCCGGGCGCGATTCTCGTCTAACCGCATCAAAAAGGGCAGGTACGGAGTCCCTGCCCTAAATAACAGACCTTTCAGTTACCCACTTTCCGCAACCCCCACAACCCCAATGATCATCCCCGCCATTTCGTGTCATCTACAGTGGTCTTAAAATCGGGTTCAACGACTTCAGGAAGTTCTTCATCAGCAACAGCCGCTAAATCTTTTGCAGATGGTTTGCCGACAAATACAATCCCATTGCGAGGGCATTTTTCAACAGCATTCATCAATTCCACAGAACACTCGAGAGGGTAAGCATCATAGTCAACCTTAGACAAGTTTTCGTCCATTTTAAAAAGATCCGAAATACGAGCACACGCCTTGCATCCAATACAACCCACTTTACATACGGACATAACATCTTTACCGGCATCCTGATTGGAGCAAGTAACGGCAAGAATTTTTTCGGCCTTAAAAGGAACGATAGTAATAATATTTCTAGGACAGACCTTGGCACAGGCGCCGCATCCAATGCATTTTTCATAATCGACGGTCGCAAGGCCGTCTATAACATGAATGGCATCATAATTACAGGCAACTTGGCAATCGCCGAATCCCAAGCAACCATAGGCACATCCCTGAATATCCGTGACCAAATTTGCAGCCAAACATCTTTTTTCGCCGTAATATTCGTTGCGTCCCAGCCTATCATCATAATGGGCACCGCAATGAACAATCGGTCGGTAAGGATAGCTCTCTTTTACCTCAATACCCATAACATCGGCTAAGGCGGCAGCGCAACTCTTACCGCCGACGCTGCATTTATTTACCGGAGCCTCACCGGCGACAACCGCTTCAGCGTATTCGCTGCATCCTACATAACCACACCCGCCACAATTAGCTCCGGGAAGGGCATTGTTGATCGCTTCCACCCTTGGATCCACTTCGACATGAAATGTTTTATTCGCCCAACCTAATACATATGATAAAATGACCGCCATACCAACCATTGTCCCGGCGGAAAGACTTATAGTCACCCAACTCATAGAAACACCTTATTGAAATTTTAGATTTGCGACTTTTCTAATTCTATATTTCTATTTTTACTTTTAGCCTTTGGGTATATTTTCATCTATCGGCTGATTTTCTATAATAAATTTCGACATTCCGACGTTAATATCAGCATTTTTATTCTCGGCAGTTGAAGCGCCGGCTTGACTTGTCAATGCTTTTTGCAAACCGGAATCCACTCCTGTAAACCCCATAAAAGCCATCGCCAGAATGCCTGCTACGACCAATGTGATCGCTGCACCCTGAAAAGGTTTAGGAATATCGCAAAGATCAAGTTCCTCACGAATACCGGCCATAATCACAATGGCGATCGTAAAGCCGACTCCTCCAAAAACGGCAAGCGTCAGCGACCTTCCCAAATCCCATGCATCTGCAGGATTATCCACCCCGATAATATTGCCCATAATTTTTAGACAGGCAAACAAAATAGCACAGTTTGTCGTTATCAGCGGCAAAAAAACACCGAACGATTTGTAAAGCGGTGGATAAAATTTACGCACATACATTTCAACAAATTGAACCGAAGAAGCAATGGCAAAAATATAAACAATATAACTCAAGATCGTCAGATCAATTTTAGCCGCAACATCGGCCGGCACAAAAAAACCGGCGATCCACTTTGAAAGGGGTGCACCGGGCATCAGCACATAAGTGGTTATCGTCCAACTCAAAAAGGCGGCAATGGAAATAACAAAGGTCACGGCACAGCCCATTCCAAATGCCATATCCACTCGCCGGGATACGCCGATAAACGGACAGATGCCGACAAAATAATAGAGTACGAAATTATTAATCAGCGCCGCACCGACGGCAATCAAAATAATGTCTATCAAATAGCTCATTGTATTTTATCCTTAACGATTACCGGATTTCTCAGACCGGTAAGAACCGATCCAATTCACCGTACCCAAAAGAATTCCGAATGTGAGAAAAGCACCGGGAGGAAGAACCATAATCACCCAATCCGGCCAACTGATCGGCAGTACTCTCCAGCCGAAAAACATTCCCGTTCCCAGAATTTCACGCACTGCCGCAATACTTGAAAGCGCCAGAGCAAAACCGATCGATTGACCCAGCGCATCGGATGCCGCCGTCAATACGGACTGTTTGGAAGCACACACCTCACATCGGCAAATGATGATACAGTTTACAATAATAAGGGGTATATAAGGGCCGAGCGTTTTGCTCATCTGGTACATATAAGCTGCCAGAAAGCGGTCGGCAATGGTTACGAATGTGGCAATAGTCAGTGTAAAAATTACAATTCGCAGATGCGGTTTCAGCAGATTTCGGATGAGACTGGTAATGACATTAGCGCATAATAAAACAAAAGCCACGGCGCATGACATTGTGACGGCAGCCTTCATTCCATTGGTTACCGCCAGAGTTGGACAAAGGCCCAGCAACTGCCGGTAAACCGGATTTTCCGGCAAGATCCCCTGCACAAACCTTTCCAGTGGTGTTGGTTGATCGACCATTTTTATTCATCCTTTGTTGGTTGATTGTGCGATGCCTTGGCGACCAGAGAACCTTTAAGATCACCAATGGCCGTATTGACAAGGCCGGTGACAGCTCGAGAGGAGATGGTTGCACCGGTGATGGCATCAATTTCGTTTAAGGCTTTTGTTCCTTTTTTGACCACTATAAGCTGCCGGCCGGTATCCTTATTGATAAACTGTTTTCGCCATGCCTCGGTAATTATCTTATTACCCAAACCGGGGGTTTCCTTTTGTTCCAGAATAAATAGGCCGGTAATTGTTTTTGCCTGGGGATCAAGACCAAGGAGCAACTCTATTTTATCTGCATATCCCTGACCCGCGGTTTTTAAGACCCAGCCAATTAGTTCCTCATTTAATCGGGCTTCATAAACGCTATAAGAAATTTTTTTGCCGGGTTTTTCAATACTGATCGTATGGGGTTCAATAAAAAGCGCCTGGCCCTGTTCTTCGATCTTTTGAGCCTTTTCTGCTCCCAAAACCAGTTCAGGTACTTTTTGACGCGTTTCGTTGATCTTATTTTCTTCAATCGTCGGACCCAGTGTCAGTTGAACTCCCGCCAATGAAGCCCCAAAGCACAAAGCCAGTGTTAAAACCAACCATGCTTGAAGGATATATCCTCTTTTTTTGCTTTTCAGCATGCCGGTTGCCTCGGGTTCTATGATTTTATTTTGTTTCACCATTTTTAAAATCCTATTGTTCGCCTAATGCTCGTGGAACGGTCCATCGATTAATAAGCGGCGTTAAGGCATTCATCAACAGTACCGCAAACATAACCCCTTCGGGATATCCGCTGAAAAGACGCAGCAACATGATAAAAGCACCAATTCCGATCCCAAAGATAAATTTACCCTTGGGCGTCAGAGGGCTGGAAACCGGATCGGTGGCTATAAAAAAAGCTCCAAACAGCAAAGACCCTCCCAGTAAATGATGCAGCACGGTCCATTGTGATTGAGGATTGACCAAATTTGCGATCCCTGCAAATACAACCACCGAAGCAATCACACCGGTTGGAATCTCCCAAGAAGCCGTCCGACGCATGCAAAGATAAAGGCCTCCAATAATACAGGCAAATGCGCTGGTTTCACCCAGTGAACCATTGGTCGGCCCCCAAAACAGAGCCGAAAGGGATGTCGTTATGCCTGTCTGTTTAAATGCATCCATAGGCGTTGCCTGAGTAATCGCATCTACCGCACTTGCCGAATCCTCATAACCTGAAGCTGCCATTGCACTTGCAAATGCGATCATGACAAAGGCCCGGCCGACCATTGCGGGATTGAAAATATTCATTCCGACACCACCGAAAATCACTTTTCCGATTCCAATCGCGACAAAAGATGCAATGACTCCCACGTACCACGGCGCTGTACCCGGTAGTGACAATGCCAGGATAATAGCCGTCACCGTAGCCGAATAGTCGTTTAGACTAAAAGCTTTGCTACGCATTTTCATGAATATCATTTCGGCTGCAAAGCAGCTTGCGATACAAATGAATAACTGTTTGGCCGCATACCAACGAAAAACATAAAGTGCCGTTAACACAACGGGTATCAGCGCAATCACAACATCAATCATCATCCGTCGAGTCGTCAACGCCATGCTGGACAAGTGGGGTGAAGGGGCTACATGAATGACGGGAGCCGTTTTGATTTTTTTTATATTTTCTGCCATAAAATACCTATGTTGACTTTTTTTATTTGCTCACCCGGCAAACTAAAATTATATATCCTGAATTATTTATCTGCTTTGTTTACCAAGACCTTGCCTGTGCGAATCAGCTGAACCAAGGGAATACCGGCAGGGCAAATATAAGCACAGGAACCGCATTCAAAACAAGCTGCAATCTTATACCTTTTGGCCAATTCCACGTTCTTATGTCGAGATGCGAGTGCCAATTTGGTCGGGACCAGATTCATGGGGCATACATCCACACAACGACCGCATCGAACGCAGGAGGTTTCCTTTGCTCTGCGGATTTCCGATTGCGTCAATACCGTCAGCCCGCTTGTTCCTTTCGTAACCGGCAAATTCACATCGGCAAATGCAAATCCCATCATAGGACCTCCGGAAATCATTCGAGCGGCATCTTCTTTCAGTCCTCCGCAATACTCAATTAATTCACCATAACTGATACCGATCGGCACTAGAAGATTTTTGGGCTTTGCAATACCGGCTCCCGTAACACTGACGATACGGTGCGTCAAAGGTTTGCCCCTCAAGACGGCCCGTGCCACTGCGGCGGCCGTACCGACATTGCTGACTGCGACCCCGACATCAAGAGGAAGCCCGCCCAAAGGAACCTCACGTTTGAGCACGGCCGTAATCAATTGTTTTTCACTACCCTGAGGATATTTCGTTTTAAGCACCGCTATTTTTATGTCCGTACCTGCCGCTGCTTCACGTAACACCTCCACTGCCTTTGGTTTATTATCCTCCACTCCGATAATGATATTTTCAGCCCCGGTTGCACGCCCTGCAAGTAAGGCACCCGTAATAACAGGTGCCGGAGCCTCCATCATCAATCGATAATCCGAGGTCAAATAGGGTTCGCATTCACAACCATTGATCAAAATCGTATCCAGAGGCTTCTTTTCGTTCGGTATGTATTTGACATGCGTTGGAAAAGCAGCTCCCCCCAACCCTACAATACCGGCATCATAAATAGCATCGGTGATCTGTTTAGGAGAATACTGTTCCAAGTTATCCTTGGGCCATTGTCCGCCGTAAATTTCATCCCACAGAGCTTGACCTTCCAGTTGCTCCCCCTCAGCCTTAATTGCAATCGCCTTCACATGACGGCCATTAGGAAGGTTCGTCACGGCCTGCTTCTGAACCGAACCGGAAATGGGTGCATGCAGCGGTGCTGAAACAAAAGCTTTTCCTTTTCCGACCATCTCCCCAAAAGATACAATTTGTTTTGGTTTGACCAACGGCACACAAGGTGCTCCGACATTTTGCAGCAAAGGGATTACGACCTTTTGGGGCGAAGGGAGGATTTCGATCGCTTGATCGCCGGCAAAGCTTTTCCTTTCAGGTGGATGTACGCCATGGGCAAAGCTACCCCTGCCTTTCAATCCATTTATGGTTAAACCCATATTTACTCCTTGCAAGACTTGAAAACAAGCATCCGATTTTATCAATAACTCCGATGCTGAATTTACTTTTATAATTAAAAATAAAAAACAAAACGCTTATTTCAAGAAACAAAAACTGTCAATAAAAATAAAACATCCCTTGAAAAAAATTAATTTTTCAAGGTAATGGTAACTGAAAATCCCTTGGGTTTAAGGTTACGAGCAGTGACCGTTCCTTTGCACGTTTCAATACAGGTTTTTACAATTGCCAATCCAAGGCCGACACCGCCGGAATCTCGATTGCGAGAAGGTTCAGGGCGAAAGAAAGGCTCAAAAAGCTGATCAAGAAGCTCTTCGGACACGCCGGGGCCGTTGTCTCGTACCTCTATGGCAACCTTGTCTTTTTTTGTTTCAGCGCAAACATAAATCGGGCCGGCCTTCCCGGCGTATTTGACGGCATTTCGTAAAAGATTGGCAAGTGCCCGGATGAGAAGCTCGAAGGATGCGACAACACGGATTCCCGGATCTACTTTGACGACGATCTTTGTCTCCGGTGTAATCTCGCGCTTCACCGCTTCTTGAACCATAGGAAGCAGATCCATGGTTTCCAGTTGAACCGTTTTCGTTTTCATTTCAGCCCGCGAAAAAGCAAGCAGTTCGCTGACCAGTTTGGACATATGGTCGACATCTTCCATTACGTCGGCCACCCGCTTTCGATTTTCCCCCTCGACACGCTGTTCCAGAGCACCGAGGCCGAACTGAATCCGGGCTATAGGAGCGCCTAGTTCATGGGCCGCATCTCCCAGAAATCGTTTTTGGCCCTTCACGAAAGCAGCCAAACGTAAGGTCATGTGATTTATAGCTCTCGCCAGGCGTCCGATCTCATCGGCCCGCGGTTCATGGATGGATACATCAAAGCGTCCCCTGGCAATCTTCTCGGTTGCCCAGGTCATGCGTGCAAGCGGGCGTGTAATGTTTCCAACCATCGGTATCCACAACAACACCGAAATCAATATCACCACGACGGCAACGATCATCCATGGAAGGGGGTCGAAAAAAAAGCCGTTTCCCGTTACGGAATCCGACACTGCAAAAAACAGGGCGAATGCCGGTGGTCGCAACGGCTCCATAAATAACGGAATTCGAATGCCGGACCAATAGCGGGTCGGATGCCGCGTTCGCATCATCAAAAGTGGTTTTTGGTCATACCTATCGGAGTGAATGGGCGATTTTTTTTCAATAGCGCGATTTTTCGGCAAGCCGACGGCATTTTCAACAGAGTGGTTTTTCGGGCGGCTTTGAAGGTTACCATGCGCATGGGGCGGCATAAAACGACCTCGGGGAAGTTTCGGCCTCAAAACGTCCCGGGCCCTTGTTTTGACCGCGTTAGGAAGATCTCCATCCATTGAAGTAAAGTAAGATCCGTCTTCAATAATAAGTGCAAAATCCACCTGATGAATCTTTGCATGTCGGGTTAGTATACCGTTCCAGTTTACCCTCGGCGTCTGATTCAGGTCGTGGGAAATCAACATGCCGGCGGTTCGCAGGCGATTTGACCCCTCTTGTCCGAAAATCGCATGCAGATTCACCTGGGGTTGGAAGGCGAAAAACACCGCTAAAGCCACAGCCACCAATGCAAGGTTTAGAAAGAACCAGCATAAGATCTTAGCAAATAAAGACGAAACCGGTTTTATCATTTCCGAGTACCCGAATCTTTAAACATATACCCGGCGGTGCGAACCGTTTGAATGAATCTGGGGTCGCGGGGGTCATCCATAAGCTTGCGCCGCAACGATGAAATATGGACATCAACCGAACGGTCGAAAACTTCATAGCTCCGGCCGGCAACGGCATCTAAAAGTTGGTCCCGTGTCATAACGCGTCCGGGAGACCTGGCCAAGCTTGTCAAAAGATCATATTCGAGAGGGGTCAGGTTCAAGGTTTTCGAACCTAAACGGACCGTTCGGGAGCTTTGGTCGATTTGCAGATCCCCGAATATCAAAAGCTTATCTGCAGCTTCAGTTGCAACCGAGCGTTCGGATCTGCAATATCGACGGGTAACGGCGCGAAGTCGTGCCAAAAGCTCACGTGAGGAAAAAGTTTTGGGAAGATAATCATCGGCACCCATCTCAAGTCCCACGATTCTGTCGGTCTCCTCACCGCGTGCGGTGAGCATCAAAACCGGTATGTCCGATTCCCGGCGCAACCGTTTCAAGACCTCGAAACCGTCCATCCCCGGCATCATGACATCGAGAATCACCGCGTGATAATCACCGCTTAGAATCATTTCCAACCCTTGGTTTCCATTATGGGCAACCCCTACATCGTAGCCCATGGGCTCCAGGTAGTCGGCCATAAGCCGGCACAGCTTCTTGTCATCATCGACAATCAGAATTTTAATTTTAGCCGACACGGTTTCTTGATGCATCATCGTTATATCTACCTCTTCAATTCATCTCAATCGCCTCGCTTTTTACACCATACCACAAAAACGAGACAATCCACTTTACAAAATCTTTACAATTTTGTCACTAAACAACAAAATTTCTTTACATTCATCGTATATCTTATGCTCAAAACCGAGGAAAAATTTCCCGGTAAAATTAACGATATTTAAATTTAAAAAGGAGGTACACACTATGAATGGAAACTTCAGCAAAAAATTCGCTGCGACTTTGATCGTTTTTCTGATCGCGGCATGGGTCAGCCCTGCAATTGCAGGGGCATTTAGTCCCTGCGAGGGAAAGCGAGATAAGGGGTTTGGGAAAGGCCGGCACCAACCTTGCCTCGGAATCTGGCGGAACCCGCAAATGATTCAGAAACTGAAACTAACTGAAGAGCAGGTCAAACAGCTCAAGGATGTGGATTTTACCTTCCGTGAAAAGCGCTTGGAGTTGCAAGCGCAGCTCGACGGTTTTTATTTGCAAATGGATAAGGCGTTTTCCGATGACAGGCTTGACGATGCAGCAGTCCTTAAATTAGCGCAAAACATATCAGACATAAGGGGTAAAATGTTTATTCAGAATATTGAATCCCACCTGACGATTTATAAGTTGCTTAATACGGATCAAATCAAAAATTTGAAGTTGCACGACATAGATCGAAAAAAACAAAGATTAAAAGACGGCAAGAAAAAAATCTCCGGACCTCATGGGATGCAAAGGCCTTTTGATAAAAAACCTTTTGAAAATTGTAACGAATAACATCAAATTGCAATCCGGCACGGCGCTCCTTCCGCATATCGGAAGGAGCGCCGAATATCAAATATACGGCCGCCCAACCAGACCCCCTTAAACTCTTCTCTGGAGTAACCCAAAATTTGGCCCGCCTCAAAGGCATATATTAAGTAGCCAAACAATTGCCAAGAAAAAGTCGAAGGCTAAAAAAACGATAACTCAGTCCCCGCAATAAAAAAGAGTTACGACCACCGGATAAGTTTGTTTCAGGTAGATTTAAATCATACCCACTTCAATAGTAACCTTCAATTGATCATGAAGTACCTATTGACCACTATACCGGATAGCGGTATTGTAGGTATAAATTTCTTTAGGACATAAGATGGTTATTCGAGATTTTAAAACCAAAGGAACTGAGGATATAAGTTAATGAATCAAATACATAATACTCCTGTACATCCCGGTAAAGTCCTAAAAGAGGGACTTGACGAGTTGGGTCTCACTCAATCCGCACTCGCAAAACATATCGGGGTGTTACCGAAAACGATTAATGAAATATGTCGTGGTAAGAGAGGCATCAGTGCGGAAATGGCAATAAAGTTCTCAAGGGCTTTGGGAGGTGCGCCTCAGTTTTGGTTAAATTTACAAAATAATTGGCAGCTCAGTCAGATTGATGAAACTGATTATGAATATATCAAACACGTTGTCGCAAAAAAACCAATATAGGTTCACCCCACTAATATGTACTTTGTTTCATGTAAGCCGAAAATTTTTATGTCTGATTATAAAGGTCTTACTGGACAGAGGGACGATACTTGAAGCACTGTACTGTTTAAAATAGCTATTGTAGCCAAAAAGGCGATTCAATTCGCATTTTCAAGAACGATGTTTCCGCTGAATTATCGGAAGATGCCTTTCCATATTAGGGCATTCCGTTCCATGGAAAACTGATTACAAACCATTCAACGGGAAGCCAAAATCGAGAATTTTTCTCTGTTTTCTTCGCCACCGATAATCGCTACCAAATCATCAGGCATTAAAACAAAGTCAGCATCGGGATTGGGTCTTAACTGCCCATCCCGGACAACACCGACGACAGAGGCGCCCGTTACTTTGCGTATTTCACTTTCACCTATCGACCGATGGGCCATTGGACTTTCCTGAGCTAATCGGACCCATTGTAAATCGAACTGTTGTTCGGCCCCCCGGAGTTGGGTCAGTATGCGATAATTGTCATTATTGTTGAACAGAACTGCATAGAGTTCCTGCCTGACGGTATCTGTCTGACGTTGAACTTCCGTTGGCGGGACCTTTAGACAGAGAAGGGACCGACGCGTAATCTCGAGGCTCGCCTCGAACTCTGGTAACACAACTTCAGAAACTCCCAAATCTTTCAATACCTCGAAATAATCCGGACCGGATACTCGCGTCACTATTTCTAAACATTCGTTTAAATGCTTCGAGTGAAGGATGGTCGATTTGACTTCCACAAGCCCGGGCAATGTCAGAATAAGAAGGGTTGCCTTCTTAATTTCTGCTGCTTCTAAAACAATATCCTGGCTGGAATCGCCATAAACAACAGCCATGCCGGCTTTTTTAGCGTTTTCAAACCGCCGGTGGTCAATCTCGATAATTACAAATTGC
>JAFGES010000036.1 GCA_016931455.1 Desulfobacterales bacterium
AATCAGAGCCGCTTTTCAATTATTTTCCCTATAATTTCAAAAAATTATCCCTTTTTTTGCCTTTAAATTTAACTGCGAAACTTCAGTATCTGATTTAAAAGATTGCTAGAATTTCGGGCAACCATCAGATGGAAAAAATTACGATACAAAATAAAGCGTTCATCAACCTTTTGAAATCTCTCTATCTTGCTGATTTCCAAAATCTGGAAGTTTTGATGCTTAACGACAGCCTAACGAAAGGAGTAATTGCCGGTATAAGTTCGCTTAAACCCCATCTACAAATCTGTCCGGGAATCCATGTAGTCATTGACCTTAAATCAGCAGTGATTAGTCGCTGCCACTGTCCGTCGGCAGTCCCTTCATCAAATCCAATCTTTTGCATTTCACATACAAACTGAGCATTCGGGCGTGTCGTCAGTGCTGTCGCCATTTTACTCGCCACAGCTTCCAACTCCAAGCAAGATAGGCATTTAGCAATATTCATTATCAGCGGCATGGATGGTCGACATCTTGTAATGCCATCCAACAAACCTTTGACGACAGCTTCTGCCGTTTTTCGTTCATTTTTTTGCCAATGAGCTGTTGATTCCATCTTCGGGTGGATTCTACCTTCATCATCTCTTGCCAGTTGACTTATTGTTCCTGATGGCTCCCGCAGCAAGGTATCCCATAATCTGATAACGCCTGCGGTTGCTTCCCATGGGTTACGACCCTTTGGGGGCCGGTAATCATCTCGCAGCAGACCGAATTTTAATGATTTGGAATTTGGTGCATGGCCTTGATCACTGACCCCTAAATAAACACCAAGGAAAAAATCAATATTTGATAAGATCGAGCTTAATATATCCTGTGTTGTACCCGCCCAACCGGAATCAATGATAGCCATGCGCTTTTGCTTGTTCCACTCACCGACCTGCTGGTTCATGTAATCATTAATCATTTTTATTAACTGCCGGCGATGGTGACCAATTTCACCCACATATTGTTGTATTGTTTGTCTGAATTTTTGTCTGTTTTTGGGGTTAAAGGGTGATTCCAGGGATAAACGCGCATCTTTCAAAATTGCATTTTTCAGTGGCTGGGGCAGACTGAAATTGCTAAGCCATTGCGCCATATTTTTCTTGCCGGCTTTACCGGCCAGTGGCGAAGCAGAGATCACATGAATGTCAGGATGAGCCAACGCTATAGCTTTTCGTGACAGTCTGACATAGTATCTGGCAGGACTATCGGGTAAAAAATCAGATAGCTGATCATAGGCTATCTTCATACAATAAGCATCCCGTGCAATATAACAGGCAGACTGAATATGATATTTTTGAAATAGCCGCCACTGATAAATAGAAAATACGATCAATAACGGTGCAAGATAGTTGTAGGCTGCACTATAAATCGAATCGTTCGGTTTGGGAGACTCAACCTTTAACAGGCTCATAAACCGATCAGTTAACGTCAGACGAAGGAAGCCTTTTTGAAGAGGTTTTGGTATCCAGCAGCCGGCCTTTGGGTGAATTATCGGCACCCATACCGCACGCCAGCCATTGTGCATGGCCTGTATTTTATCACTGAACAGGTTATCTCCAACATGCAGGAATGATTTTGGCGTCAATGCATAAAGTGCCGCAATTTTGGGATAGATTCTGCCGTCTTTTTTAGCGGCACCCATCGACCCGGATGTATAGATCATGTCCAATTCAATCTCAAAAAGTTTCAACAGCGAATCGAGCCATCGCTGGTCAAGCCACATGTCACTGAGGCCGATGATGGGAAATCCTATATTTTTAATCTCTTTGATGACCATTTTGGCAGAAGGTGCAAGGCAAAGAAAAGCGGACTCCGCGTTGAGTTCAGCCTGGAACCCCACATCATGGACAAGTTGCCTGTCGAGTGTGAATTGGTCGGATAATTGGTCCAACCATTGAGAAACCGTCCAACAACGGTTTTCCGGATTCCTACAAGTCTCTTTTAAAGTTTTGAACGATTTTCGGCTTTTCAATAAATTTTTTTTGGTTATACCGTAGAACCCCTGCCCGGCTAAATGATCAGCCATCAGTTCTGCCGCATATTCCTCAATATAATTTAATGGACACTGTCTTATAAGAATCGTATCAAAAATATCCATTGAAATAATTTTTGTTTGATGTGTAATAAATTTAGGTACATCTTTGAGTTGTATGTGTAGTGTCATAGGTGCTGCTTTGTTACTGAATGGATTTTTTTTGTTTATTGCCCTAAACTTTTTTTTCCCCTAACACATAAAACAAATGACTCATCGGCAACTTCAACACCCCTTTTCTAAATAACATATCCCATTGACCTAGCCGTTTCATCCAACCGGGAAATTGTCCGGTTTTTGCGTAGCCGATAATCGGCACCTCCCAATCCGGCGTTGTTTTTCGGTACTCTGCATTACTACCGCCATACCTTCTGTGAAGTCTGATATCCCTGGGTCCACTCGGGTCGGGCCAGCCCGGTGTATCAATAGCACCGTATTCGGTGATCTTCAAACCAGCCTGTTTGAACATTTTTTTCACTTTTGTGATGTGGTTGTATTCCACCTGACCGTGAGTCCATGGAAAGTTAAATATCATGTGAAGAAATCGGTGCCAGGGATATCCGGGCTGGAAGTTGTTGCAGGTAACAAACAAGACATATTTATTTGATATACGTTTCATCTCCATAAGATATCGGGCTGGATTCTCGAGTTCTGTCCAGGTGACAAAATTCCAGGCCAGATCGAACCTATTGTCATCAAACCCCGAATCATAAACATCCACCCCGGAAACGTTTTCCACCCTCTTCCTCATTCCAAGTTCATCCCACCCCTTCATCATTTCCATCTCCGGGTTTACCAGAGTGACATCGCAGCCGGCCAAGCCGAAGCCTATAGAATACAGCGATCCAGCCGCCTTTGCCCCGTGGCTCGGCATTTCTACAACAGTCTTGAGCTTAAGCGCCCGGGTAAACAAGGCGTGAAGCTGCAGTAGAACATATCGGTCATAAGTGACGCCAAAAACCTCGATTTCTTTTTTTTTCATTTTCCTTTCCTTATACCCATCGGTTTTCCAGATACCACGCAACAGTTTCTTTGAGCCCTATTTCAGCATCTATTTTCGGATTAAATCCAAGCTCCTTTTTGGCTTTTTCAATGGAAAACACGCGGTCGGCGAGTGTAGATTCAATATTTTTTCTTGAAACCGGTGGTGTTTTTCCAATGCTTAAGAAAAATTTTTCGATAAACGCTGCCATTGCAAGGGCAAGCCATTCGGGTACATAAATAGGCAGCCGTTGGACCCCCAATGCTTCCTGTAAAATTTTTCGGATTCCGTCAAAAGGTTCAGAACTACGGTTTGTGATCAAATAGGTCTCACCCGGTATTCCTTTTTCAGCGGCAAGCAAAATCCCTTGTATAGCGTCATCCACATGGATCAGCGGTGTTAATTTAGGCTTAGTTCCGACCTTGGGAAATAAGCCTTTTTTTGCCATACGGGTGAGTTTCAGCATGTCACGCCGGTCTCCAGGTCCATATACCATTGATAAGCGGACGATTGAAGCCGGTAGGCCATGAGATTTCACTAAGTCAATCACAATATTCTCGGCTTTGAGTTTACTCCTGCCGTAGGGATGATGGGGGTGACATTTACTTTTTTCATTAGCCGGCTGTTCGGAACAAATCCCCATGGCAGCAACGGAACTGCAATGAACGATTCTATCGACTTTAGCATTTAATGCTTCGTTCATGATGTTCAAGGTTCCCTGAACATTGACGGTTTCAAACATTGTTTCGGTAACGGTGAAGTTACTCATATGGCCTAGGGTTGCCAAGTGCAAGAGGCAATCGATACCATTTGCAATGCCCCTCAAAGTTTCAGGTTTGGTGATATCCCCCTTGATAATTTCTATTCCAAATTTTTTAAGAAATTCCGATTTGGATGGAGATCTTACGAGGCACCTGCATTGATGCTTCAGTGAAGTCAGCTTTTGGACAAGATGAGGGCCGATGAATCCGGAGGCTCCTGTGATAAGATATTTCATAATGCTTCTTTCAAATCAGATATTTTGAACTATTTTCTACGCATAATATTCTACACCGGTATAAATCATGACAACGGCATCCGATTCTATGCCTTCGTAATTTCCGATAAAACACGAACCAGCGACGGCGGATGCATCAGTATATTGGAATAAGATTGGTTGGCCATGGGACAGGCACAATTGCCGTTAAATATGTATCGGCGAACCCGGTTTGCTTTGCTGCCGGTCCACAGTTTTTGAAAGTCGTAACCGTATTGCCTAAGATTGCCCATGGGTTTTTCATATCCTAAAGTGCAGCAGGCCCATATGTCGCCATAGGGTGTCAGGTGGGCATTGGAAATGCCGGCATAGCAGGGAATGACCTTGCGGTTTTCTTTTAAAATTCGTATGGCAAGCCCATAATATACCAACCTGAAGGCATGGGTGATTCGTTGAAACAGCACCCGGTTTTTCATATGGCTTTTAATCTGTTGGACGAAAAAAGCGATGGCTTTTTCATATTCATCGGGATTCGGCGTGATGGTATCCTGTCGATTGAACATCTCCGAGCGTTGTTCGGCAATTTCATTGCGGTAACTGTCCGTGCCCAGTTGACTGATATAAGCGGCTATCTCTTTTATATCCTTAATATTCCATCGAGATATCACTGTGCCAAGCTCCACATGAAAGTTGGAATGATCGGCCTGCAGGGATTTGAGACGATGGAAAAGCCATATCACTTTGTCAAAATTGCCTGAAACCCCGCGAAGTTCATCATGTTTATCTCCTATATGGTCCAGACTGGGTTTTATGGTAAAACGGACGGCAGGATAGTTGATCCGAAGAAAATCGAGAATTTCCATAGTCCTTTTTAAGATCAATTGCCCGGAAATAGCATTCGTGGGTATATGGATGATACCCGGGGTAAGGTATTTGCAGGCAAGGGCAATGATCTGTGTGATGTCAGGTCTTAAAAACGGCTCTCCACCACTGATATTGAAAACGTAAATATGTTCCATGGACCGGAAAATTTTTTCAATTTCTGCGATGGTCAATTCATCTCGTAGCTTTTCAGGATTTTGGCAATATAGTTGCCAGATGTTGCAGGTTTTGCATTTCGACTGGCATCGGTTGGTGACCGAGAATGTTAGATTCAGAGGGGAGCCGGGGGAAATGATTCTCAGTCGAGCAAGATGATACCGCAGTATTTTCGGCAAAATTTCTTTAAAATAATTCAAATTCGGGTCCTTTAGAAAAGGTATTTCAATGCTTTCAAACAATCAATGATTTTCTATGCAATATAGATACCATCCTGCACAGAAAAGGGGTAAATATTTTCTCGGCTGCTGCCTTGTCGCTGTTTTTAATCGTATTCCGGTATGCTTTATCGACGGCGACCTTGCCTGGGATTTACTCGATTATCGCAGGGGAGTTGATTTTCGGTTGTCATTTCCAATTTACTCTTTGTTTAGGCCTATTATCATAGACAATAGGCCTTTGGGATGACTGTGCGTATTCAGGCACATAGGAGATAATTTACCCCGACGTTGCATAAACAATGATGCAAAATAAATGTTGGGGGTATAGTCTTCAATTTCCCGTTGCTTTAACCACATTACCGTCTGCATCCACGGTGACTCGGGCGACGATGGGAATTTTGGCACCGTCCTCGGCAATTGCGATCTTCTTAAAGGTAAACACGCTGACCTTGGTGGGAATCTTTTTGGGGTGACCTAAACCCAGTTTGGCCCCGGCCGCCTTATCGACGATACGATCCTCCTCCTGGTGGGTAGGTTCTTCGGCAGCTAGATCGGGCGAGTCCTTCCGGATATAATCTTTGGCGATTTGTTTCAACTGTTCGACGGTTAGTGTCATGATCTTACCTCCATTTTAGATAAGGGATCTGAGAAGATGACAAACTCCAGCAATGTCTTCTCTTCGGTTTTGTCCAGATAGCCTTTCATGCGGATCGATTCCCGGGCAAAATCCTCTTTGGCCCTGAGAAAAGCGACTCCGAAGGGCAACCCCTCCTTAACCCGCTCGAAAAACTTTATCACGATAAGATCGGCCTCGGTACATGGAGGTTCCGACGGACCGTAAGCGATTTTGGTGGACCCCACGAAACAGGCTGCTTTTTTTTCTAAAAATGTTAATGAAAGCGCCTCATCAGCCTTTTTGTGAATAATGTTGGCCCCATAGCATGCCTCACAGCACACCACGGCATTTTCCACGGAAACGTTGTTTAGGTTTTGGGGGCTGAAGGCCACCGGATAGCGTGTCCCCTCCTGCCCGTACCAGTTTTCGGTCTCTTCAGATCCGTGTAGGTTGAAGTAATAATATGCCTTGTCATCGATCCAGTCACTCTCGATTTCACCGTTCGTGATGGGAGGAGAAAGCCGCACAGTACCGGTAGGATTGATTTCTTGATAAACCCGAGTAGATGCACCTTTCCACACCTTGGCACTAAGCCCGAAAGTCTGATTCGATTGCACCTGAGTCCGTTGAACCACCTGCTCCAAAAGGTGGATAAAAAAGTTCCCGTCTGTTGAAGCATCATCGGGCATCCGGGTCAGGGCGCGCTCGGGAATGAGTAGGTCAAGGTCTCGGGAGGCATATGGATTATCGGAGTAGACCACGGTGTCACCATCGTCTCCGCAGGGATTGGGAATCACATGGAAGGGGATGATATCGTGTCCGCCCACAATGAAAAAATGGTCCGCATGGAGCTTACGATCCAGCTCGTCCAGCAGATCTTTGATGGAGGAAGCATCGCCGGTATCCACCGGGTCCAATTCATACGGAGCCAGACCATCGGCCTCATCCACATAGATTATCAGCGCTTCGTGCCCCATGGTCCGCACGGATTGGGCATAAGCATTGATCTGTTCATCGATTCGAAGGAAAAGCGCAGATCCGTATTTGTCCTCAAGTTTGCCTTTGCTGGAGATGATCAAAAGAGTGGACGTTCTTCCCGAACCGGCACCCAATGTAAAGCTCCCCGTCCCTCGGTAGGAATGAACCATGACGAAGTAGTCCCCTTTTTGGGTGGCATCGACTTCTATTTTTTCTTTTGAACTGCCGCTGTAACTGCGCTGATCATAATTGACGTTGGTGGGCCGCTGACCAAACCGCAGATAGAGATCGAAATCCGCCTCCAGTGGGCCATTGAGGTCAAAAATCAGACGCCGGCCTGCATCAACGGGGATGCGGAAATAGCAGGCGCCTTTGCTATTCTCTATTTCTCCGGCCACTTGTTGACCCGGCAAAAGGACAACCTCCTCGTAGGCGGTGTCAACGCTGAGGGAAAATTTTCCTTCACCACGGTATGCATATACAAGAATAAAATAACTCCCCGCCTGAGTGGGACCGATGGTCAACTCTTCATCGGCATACTGGGTGATACGTTTAAAATCGTAGTCCCATTGGGATACCGCTTCCCCATATTTAACGTATAGGTCGAAATCTGCGTCATCGGGACCATCCAGACGGATAACCAGCTTTTGATTGGCCGCCACTTGAATCCGGTATCCTAAGCTGTTCTCAAAAGACAAGCTGTCGGTGACCGTATGTCCGCTGTAGATGGGTTGAAAGGACATGGATTAATGCCTCCTTTTTTTTAAAAGTTTTTCAAACATATCTATTCCAATATATCCGCAAGCTCTAAAAGCAGCGTATTCACATTCCCTTATTATTTTTTTTGACTTTAGGTATTCATCTTAATTCAATGATATATTACTTATTTAGTAAATATCAAAATCAATAGTTAATTTTGATAAATTTATCAGGATTGTCTACAAATATCAAAATAAAATATATTTAACAAATGAACGTCATTTTTGCCACCGCTGAACTCGCCGGACATTTTCCATTCCCCCGAAAGTGTTCTTTATTCTCAGATTTATTTAACCATTTTTCCGAACTTGCTCATTTTAACAGTACACTGTCTATTCACCCTGATGGCATTTAAAATACATGTTTCACCCTATTCCTTTTAAATACCATATTATTTTATACTGCTTTAGGTAGCTATTATTAGTGGTTTATTGACACTGGATTAATCGGCAGAAAAATGATTACTCGCCGTAATATCCCCAAAAATAGGAGAGATAATATGAAAAATACCTTACAAATTTTCGCGACAATTTTAATGGTTCTTTTTTCGATCAACCTAGGCTGGTCCCATTGTGAGATTCCCTGTGGGATCTATGACGATCAGATGAGGATTCATATGGTTGCGGAGCATATTAAGACCATTGAAAAGTCGATGAATGAGATCATCAGGCTTCAGGCAGAGGAACCAAAGAATTATAACCAGATTGTAAGATGGATCATGAACAAAGAGGATCACGCGGACATGCTCCAGGATATTGTGAATCAGTATTTCATGACCCAGCGCATTAAAATAGATGATGATGACTATACCAAGAAGCTGGTCGTACTCCACAAGATGATCGTATATGCTATGAAGTGTAAACAGACGGTAGACCTTTCACATATAGAAACTCTTCGAAATCTTTTGAAACAATTTAGTGAACTATATTTTGGACATGATGATTCCGAAAAAGGCAAAAAAAGTAGGTGATGGAAATTCATTATACAGGACATAAAGAACGCCGGTGCGGAATTTGTCGATCAAGAAGTTGTTGTTGAGGGCAACCTCATATCAAGCAGATACCCTGGAGATTTACCGGCATTTATTAAGGCGTCTCTTGAAAAATTAAAATGATCGTATCATTTAACCCCTTTTTCGTTTATTTTATCCCGTTTTTGTTGTTCTTTGAGCATACTGCTCCAGTTTGAATGCTCGCGGGAAATAATGGCTTCTACATTTTCCACCAATCGAGAGAAAGCGTCCTTGTCGTTATAGGGCGCGCACTGAGTTTCAAATAGGAATTTATGATGTTTGAGTGTTTCTGCGGTAGTGCGATAGCTGATCCATAATTCCTGGTATTTATTCATGCTGCTAATACCGGCAAATATCACAACGGCGGTTCCTAATCCGGCAATGATAATTTTTAATATACCCGTTTCATCGGATAACGCACTCAAAAAAGGTATGAATGCGGCAAAGATAATTTCCAAACTTGATAGAATTTTGAACCGTCTTTGTAAAACAACGCTCTTATCGTCATACCATTTAATCTGGTTACAAAGCCTATCTTTTAGGTATTCATCTTGATTCAAGGCTACATTCCTTATTTAGTTGATATCAACGTCGCTAGTTAAAGTGTATAATAAAATTAGCAGGATTGGCCGTAAATATCAAAAAAAATTTAATTAAACCGGCTGTATCCAAGCATGCGGGAACCTTCTTCCAGGAAACACGCAGAGTTCTGAAACCAGACGGACGCCTTGCAATCATTAAATGCATAAAAGAAGATATGCCTTTTGAGACGCGCAAAGAGATGCGCTGGTCACCGGAAGAAATTGAAAATTTAATAACTCAGTTGGGTTTCAAAAAAATCGGAATGGTTGACTTAACATATAATTATATTTGATTACCACCTTTTTTCAGCCAAAATTAACAAACGCAGCGGCATGGCAGGTGTTCGAAGTGCAATATAGGCCAATCGTGGAATCATACTCGGCAAGTCAAAACGTCTATTGAAACGGTATTGAAATTCTGCAAGGTAGCGCGGAATATGTTTCTGATTAAAGGCATGATAAGTACCTTTAAGAGAATTTTTAACATTGCCAAGAACTGTATTCACCCACCTGAAGGACGGATGCTTAACGGCTTGTTTTCCGCCTCCGACAACATGAGGTTCATGAATACATCCTGCAGTTGCTAAAGCGTTAAAGCAGGCCAAACCGTCAGAAACGACCTGGGTTCCAGGTTCAAGGTTCTGTATGCTCCAATGCTTGATTTCTTCTTGACGAAAGCCTTTGACTTTCGAAAGTTTCATTCTTTGCAGCCTTTTGTCCATGTCAGTTTCTATTGCTGCAATAAAAGGAGTTTTTCGTCCTGCACCACGGCCTCTTTTTCCGCTCACACGTTTGCCGCCAAGATAAGAATCATCGATTTCAATGCGGCTGTGGAGTTTTTTTGTGCTACCGCGCTCAAGCATTACATGCACCAACTTGTGTTTAATTCGCCAGGTAGCATTATAGGAAACGCCAATTTGCCGGGAAAGCTCCAAGGCAGAAACACCGTTTTTGTTCTGGGTAAACAGGTACATTGCAAGAAACCATGTTGTGAGAGGAAGATGGGTAGATTGAAATATTGTCCCTGCGGTTAGTGATGTTTGATGACGGCACCGATTGCATTGGAATAGCTTTCTGCCCTTGATTTCGCAGTAGGTCGTATTGCCGCAAACAGGGCAAGAAAAGCCATTGGGTCAGCGAAGTTGAAACAATGTATCGTAACATTTTTTTACGGTGCCATACTGAGCCATGAAATCAGTAATACTAATGCCTCTTTGAAATTGAATTTTATTCTTAGCCATGTGGATAAGAAAAAATATCATTCCGAGTGTATAACAGCACTTCAGTGCCCATTATGAAAAATTTAATGAAATGATGGAGACAATTAGTAAAGGTTAAGGCCTCTGCAATTTTCTCTTGATTTTTATACGAAAAACAGACATATTGTTTCCACTTATTAATAAGTGGAGGCTTTTTGGCTGCAGCTAAAATGAGAAGACATGCTATAGAAATATTTCGTAAGAATGGTGGACAACTTCGGATGAGTGAGGCCATAGCGCACGGCATAACGCGCTATATGCTTTATTCGCTCAGAGACAAAGGCATCATCGAACAGGTGAGCAGGGGCGTTTATCGGCTCGTGGAACTTCCTCCGATGTCCAGCCCGGATCTGGTTACGGTGAGCCTTCGTTTTCCTAATGCAGTCATCTGTCTTATCTCAGCGCTGTCCTATCATAATATCACAACCCAGATTCCACGCGCTGTTTCCGTGGCTGTAAAAAGAGATTCAAGAGTACCATCGCTCGACTATCCTCCTATTCAAGCTCATAGATTTTCGAATGAAGCATATATCTCAGGCATTGATAATCATAAAATTGATGGCGTGCTCGTAAAAATTTACAATCCCGAGAAAACTTTGGCTGATTGCTTTAAGTTCCGGAACAAGATTGAAATGGAGGTCGTCCTTGAAGCACTTAAACTATACAGGTCCAGGCAACAGTTTAATCTCGAAAAGCTGCTCACATACGCGAAAATTTGCCGAGTTAAAAATATTATGACGCCTTATCTGGAGGCAACGATTTGAGAAAAAGATGGATTATAAGGAATTGCTCGAAAAATATACTATCTTATTAGAAGAGGTAAAGCGATTAACAAAAGAAAATAGCCGTTTAAAAGCTCAACTTGAGCCAACGGCCTCCGAGCCTCCCGGAAAGACCCCTGAAGATAAAAAAAGCGTTGAAAAAACACCTTGCGGCGAATCTATTGCCCATAATTTTAAATCAGTTGTTGATAATACGTCAGATTCCGACGCCAAGATTCATCTTTTTATGTCGCTTTTCAAAGGTCGCAGTGATGTTTACGCGAAGCGATGGGAAAACAAAAACAAAGGCACATCCGGCTATTCTCCTGTTTGTCTGAATCAATGGCAGGCAGGAGTGTGCAAAAAACCAAAAATTTCCTGTTCAAAATGTAAAAACAAAGACTATGCTGCCTTGGATGAAAATGCCATTGAAAATCATCTGAGAGGGAATATCGTTGTTGGCATCTATCCAATGCTACAGGATGAAACATGCCACTTCTTAGCAGTTGATTTTGACGAAGCGGATTGGCAAAGCGATATTTCCTTTTTCAGAGATGTTTGCATTGAACTCACTATTCCTGTCGCCGTTGAGCGGTCACGTTCCGGCAAAGGCGGGCATGTATGGTTTTTCTTTGAAATCCCAATTTCCGCGGCCTTGGCACGTAAATTTGGAACGATCCTGCTTACCGCTGCCATGAACAAAAGGCATGAAATACAATTTAAGTCCTATGATCGGCTGTTTCCCAACCAGGACACCATGCCTAAAGGGGGGTTGGGTAATTTGATTGCATTGCCGTTACAAAAGACGGCAAGAGAGAAGTCCAATAGTGAATTTATCGATGAGCATTTCCAATCCTATGAGGACCAATGGGCATTTCTATCCACAATCCAAAGAATTCCTCAAAATCGAATTGAAGAAGTTATTTCCAAACTTGGCGATGATCATGAATTGGGCGTATTGAAACAGGATGAAGAAGAGTGTGCTGAAAAACCCTGGGAAACTTTGAAAACCAAAATCGATCTGCAGAGAGATGATTTCCCGAAGAGCATCGAAATCGTAAGAGCAAATATGCTGTTCATTCCAAAGGCGGGTATCTCCCAAAAGGCGATGAATCGGTTAAAACGGCTCGCGTCCTTTAAAAACCCAATGTTTTACAAACAGCAAGCCATGCGTTTAACGACCTATGGACACCCACGCGTCATCTCCTGTGCAGATGAAACAAAAGAGTACATGTGCTTGCCAAGAGGTTGCGAGCTTGAGTTAGTCTCCGAACTAGAAGAACTTGGAATTGAAATTCGGCATATCGATAAAACACATAAAGGTAGAAAGATTGATGTGGAATTCAATGGCCAACTTAGAGATGAACAATCCTTGGCCCTCAATCACCTAATGCGACACGATACCGGAATACTTTCAGGCACAACAGCATTTGGCAAAACAATTGTGGCGATTATGCTGATTGCCGAGAGAAAAGTGAATACGCTAATTTTGGTTGACAAGGTCAGCCTACAGTCGCAGTGGAAAGAAAGGTTGTCGGAATTCCTGATTGTGCATGAGCCGTTGCCGGAACAACCTGCCACCTCAGCCAAGAAAAGGGGGCGAAAGAAAAAGGTAAGTGTTATCGGCCAATTGAGCTCCGGAAAAAATTCCTTGAGCGGCGTTGTGGATATTGCCTTGATGCAATCGCTCAGCCGAAAAGGTGAGGTTAAGGAATGCGTGAAAAATTACGGGATGATCATTGCCGATGAGTGTCACCACGCATCGGCATTCACCTATGAACAAATCCTGAAAACCACCAATGCCAAATACATTTACGGCCTAACCGCAACGCCAACACGAAAAGATGGGCATCATCCGATTCTGTTTATGCATTGTGGTCCCATTCGATATCGAGACAATCCCAAAAAGCAGGCAGAGAACAGGCCGTTTGACCATTATATCGTTCCCCGTTTCACATCATTGCGGGTTCCGCTGGATATAGATGAACAAGAAGTATCCATCCAGCAATTATATACCGAAATCATGGAAAGCGATTTTAGGAATCAACAGATTATTGACGATGTGCTGAAAAACTATCATCAGGGCAGGAACTGCATTGTATTAAGCCTCAGAACCGCCCATGTTGAATCACTTACCAAAAGACTAAAGGAAAAGGTTCCGGACGTTTTCGCCCTGATGGGCGGAATGGGGAAAAAAGCCACTCGGGAAATCTTTCAAAGCATCGCAAACATTCCTGCCGACAGAAATATCATCTTGGTGGCTACCGGTCATTTTATCGGAGAAGGCTTTGACGAACCACGTCTCGACACTCTCTTTTTGGCCATGCCGATATCATGGAAAGGCACTTTGCAACAATATGCCGGGCGAATCCACCGATTGTACGAGGCAAAAAAAGAGGTTAAAATTTATGATTATGTGGATATCCAGGTAAAAATGCTGGAAAAGATGTATCAAAAACGGCTCAATGGCTACGCTTCCATGGGATACAAGGCCAAAGGCGAGCAACTAAATGACACACCTTTGGATATCATCTTTGATAAAGATAATTTTCTGCCTGTTTTCAATCAGGATATCAACGCCGCAAAGAAAGAGATTTTAATTGTAAGTCCGTTCATCAGAAAAATGCGCACGCTTCAAATGACAAAACACCTGAAAGTGGCATTGGAAAAGGAGGTCCGTGTTTTAATCATTACCCGTCCTAAAGAAGATTTTAAAACGAAAGATCACACCACGATCCAAAGGACATTGGACCTGTTGACGGATTACGGAGCCAGTGTCGTTTTCAAATCGAATATCCATCAAAAATTTGCAATGATGGATCAAAAGATCGTTTGGTACGGCAGCATCAATCTTTTAAGCTATGGTGGTGCCCAGGAAAGTATCATGCGCATAGAAAGTGCCAATATTGCAAACGAATTGGTGAAGAGCATAGAAAGGGCATAACCGCAGGTGTATGGATTGGTAGGTTTTATGATGTGACTGATGATATCGGATAACTCATTGATTAGAAGTTTCATCGGCCGCCTTTCTTATCTTTACCAACCTGCTTCAAGACTTTATTTCCCAATGCGGTGATCCGATACCTTTGCTTGGAACTGCGCGGCTTGTCGGGAATAGTCATCTCTATTAGACCCAGCTTCACAGCAACTTGCTGGTAATTTTCTCGAAAATGCTTTTCATCCTTCAGCCCCAGTTTTTTCATTATCTCACCGCGTGTCATTTCATCGGCCATTACAAAAAGCATTCCCATAACTTCGGGGGTGACTTCGGGGGTAAGTCGGTCTGCATTGTCTTGGATCATGATCTGCTCACTAAGAAACACGGTCATTCGCATCCGCATTCCGATTTCTTCTATCTGCAGAGCGGGCAGTCCCAGTTCTTCGGCCTCGCGCAGGATACGTGGAATGCCGCTGCCCCACTGCTCGATCAGGTTCAGCTCCCGAAAGACTCGAGCGATGACGTGGTTGCGGATTTTGGAGACGCCTCGCCGCATATCCTCGATGGTTATGCCCGGCAACAGGATGCCTGGATTTTCGATCTCAATGCGATCATCGAAAAAGGCGATACGGATGGACGCGCCCCGCTGGGAATAATCGGCGTGAACCAACGCATTGATCACCGCTTCACGCAAAATGCCCAAGGGAATGCTCCATACATCCTTACGCCGGACCTCGGAGAAATCAACGCCGCTTAAATATTCGGTGCTGAACATGAAATAGGCTGCTTGACAGAGAATGGAGAATGCGGTCGTTAATGTCGGATAAGGCGTAACTTTATGATATTACTACGCTAATAACAACGAAGCCCCGCATCAACGATACGGGGCTCTATTCATTTTAAGCAACCGATTCGAAAAAGGTTGCATGATTTTCTGGCTCCCCTTGGTAAACGCACTTCGAAACCAATTCGCCGGGCCATCAAAAGAAATATTGGACACTATTCTTGTTGCTCAAAACCAAGTGAAGGATGGATTCCTTGCCACATGGCAATGACAAACCTAAGGGATCGGCACTTTTTATTTACAATCCTGGTGTCAATCTTTTTGATATTCATTTATCAACTGAAGTTTCCCATTTTTTATTTGCAGAGGCCTATTACAAGCGCGGAGGTCGTAATATTAATACGTAATAAAATCAGGTAGTTATAAAAATTTCGAAAAATCATAACCTATTGATATTATTACAAATATAAAAGATAGTGTTGAACGAGAAATCAAATTAATTTAAATAAATCAAATAGTTATGGTTGATTGCGAGGCCATGTTATGATATGTCTAGTTTCCCAACACAAAAACAT
>JAFGES010000037.1 GCA_016931455.1 Desulfobacterales bacterium
AACTCAATATTTATGCAGCTTTCAGTAAGAATTTCAAGCTGAAAAAAACGAGAATTTTTTTTGCGTTTTTATTTGAGAAGACTTACCCTTTGGTAAGAATCGAGAACTGGTTTTCCATTATCTGTTACTTGAAAAATTATATGAATTGTTTCCGGCTTACTTACATGTGGTGCTTTAAAACTTAAAGTTGCCTTATCTGAACCATTTAATTCTACCAAACCAACGTAAGTGCCGGCTTCTTTGTACTGCCACCACTTGAACGAAAGCTTATTTCCGTCGGGATCGGTAGTTTTTTTGCCATTTAATTTTACAGTTCTTCCTGAGCTTACCGTAATATCTAAATCACCATTAATTTTTACAATGGGTTCATGGTTTGCATCTTCATATTTTTCAGCAACACACCAATCCATTCGAGCCTCATAATTTCTGTTCACATCATCAATCCAAATCCGAAGCGATTTCTTTTTGTCTCCATCGTCAACAGCGTCTTGATACACATTAGGAAATAAATCGGTTTTTTCGAATCTTCCCCCCCAACCGCCAAATCCGGGATTTTCATGATTCCTCAGGCCATTGTTCATGGTGTAAAAGAAAGCAGGACTATCGCCTTCACTGATATATTCCTGTGGATATAATGCTCCAAGTGGACCGTGATTATTTTTTACATTATTTTCAACAAAATCATAGGTGTTTTTCTGACTTTTATAATTCCATGTGCCTGCAAACGACCCACAATAGATCATGGTAACATCGGGATGATAATTTTCAATGTAATTTCCGGCACCATCCTGATACCAAATATTGTACATGGTAACTTTCGATACAGCTCTTTTGTAATCATTGGGATATTGCGTTTTTAATTTATAGAAAGCACGTGCGGCTGTATTTCCTCCTCCCCAGGCCTGAATAAAAACAGGATCGGGGTTATCTTCCAACAAAACATCTACAATTTTATCAGAGCCAGGTGTATCTGCCCAATCATCGGGTTTCATCATGATTGTTCCGCCCGGTATCAGTTCCCATCGTTTGTCGCGCAGATCCTTTACGCGATCAAATACCTCGTCGCCAACAAAACTGATACTTCTCAAATGATCTGCCGTAGGATAATCGGGGTTGTGTTTGATCAGGTTTGGATAAATTTTTTCATAGGCATCCAATTGTTTTTCATACCAATCCTCACCGCTGTGTCCTTTTTTTTGAAAAATAGAATTGGTTTCGATAATGGCACACACATCCATATCGCAGGTATAAAGCAAAAACCTGATCATTGAACTATGATCGTCAATTTCGCCGTCGGTCATAACTATTACGCGCGGCTTTTTTATTTCTGCATGGGCTTTTAAAAGCGGTAATCCAGCCAGAATTGCAACAATTAATAGAATTGATATTTTGTTTGTTGTTTTCATAATTCATGCTTATTTTATTCCACAATTTCCAATAAAGCCACACACGGGCGGTTTGAAGGTGTTTCAAGGGTAATTAAACCCCGGTAGCCCCAGTCTTCCTTGCTTCCATCCCACCGGACCTCTACTATTTCAGGCTCGGACCATTTAAGATCATTTATATCAAGCCATTGCAGTCTTAATTTATCGGTATAAACCCATGGATCAAGATCAACCTTATAGCGGCCCTGTGGGAAATAAACCGCATATTGATGTCCTATTTTTGCCGTAACATAGGCCTCCATCATCGAAGGGACAGACACACTGGGGGACAGCAGATCGTTATGAGGGGTACAGGCAAAAATATCTAATTTTTCAAGCAGCATTTCCAGTGCTTTAAGGTTGGTCTGTACGCGTCCGTTCAACCCCGATCCCCAGGGTCTGGATGGTGATGCCGGACGATGAAAGCGGGCCGATGCGCAGCCTGCAACAATATCGCGCCAGAAACGGTCTATAGCTTCCGTCTCTGACCCGGCCGAGTAATTTAAATTCCCATCGGAGGCACCATAAATTTTTTCATTGTTCATCGGCACCGGCCCGAATGAGGCAATTTTTTGCCGCAGGAACATTAAAACATCCCAATGTGCCTGGCCCCTGGCCCCTTTTGAATCCTGGTTGATCTGGGAGATATCAACAAAATCGAAGATGTCGCCGTATGTCATAATATGGCGTATGGCATTGGTAGCCGAGAGCTGCATGTTCGTTACATAAATCTTCTTTCCTTCTGTTCCTGCTTCTTCTTTTATGTATTTAGCCCAGAAATTTTCCCATTCCCTGCTCTCGCTGCTTTCGTTATTTATGTTGTAAAGTACATTATCGTAGCGTAATGTTATCGAAAGTACCTTTTTTATATATTTCTGCTGAAAAGAGAGCTGTTCCTTATCGTCTCTTTCAACGGTTGAATAAAAATCTTCCCTGCCGTTAAGGGTGCCAGGTTTTATGTTAATGTTGCGTTCGGGGTTCCATGGATGGTTTTGCCATCGACTGCCACCAATATCAAACTGGTCCCAAAAGGTCAGTTGCACAATGATGCCCCTTTTGGAGGCCTCAGCCAGGAAAAAGTCCAGACGTCGCCAATAATCTTCGTTCCATTGATTAAGATCATACTTATTATCGTTGATCTTTTTAAAAGCATAGAGGTTTCCTTCATCCCTGTCAGACATGGTGTTCCTGAGGTAATTACCGCCAACTGAGGCGAGCAGGTCGAGTTGGCTGGTGAGTTCTTCACCTGTCCACTGAAACAGGTTATCATCATCGCTCCCTCCCCTTAAAACAATCGGTTTGCCTTGATACTGCCAATACCATGGGTTTTGATCAAATATCTTTATCCCCTGTTCATTAGAAGATAGGTTCTGTGCTATAACATCAATTGATAAACCAATAAAAATAATACAAGCAAAAACTAATTTCAATTTATTCATTTTTTCATTCTTTTGGTTAATAAATCTTATTAAGGTTTCTATTATAAATTGTGTTTCTTGCTCCACTTCTTTAAGACCCTTTACCGATAAAGCAGGGGCCCTCCGGCCGAAACTACTTTTTATTTATTAAACACATTCCCCGCACCGGCTGTCACATAGCTTCTAACACTGTCAACCGGATGGAGGATGTACTTATAAGGTAAGTCAAAAACAGGAAATTTATTGGGTGTGAACGTCGGCTGGGAAGAACCCTCGAACTTGAGACCCGCCCATCCTATTTCGCCGGGATTGGCGTCCATCCCCTTCCATGGACTATTTACATTGTCGAAATAAACGTTTTCAACCCTGATTTTGCTTTCGTGTCCGACCCCGATGCAGTAATTGTTGCCGGAGTTGTTATAGTAATTGTTGTAGATGTGGACATGCCCATATCTTACTCTTGGCATTCTGCTACGAAGGCCGGCACCGTAAAAGTTATGGTGCATGGTTACATTCAGTTTGCCACTGTCTGATACCCGATCGGTACGATTGCCAATAAGGTGTCCGAACGCGTGCGAATGAGTTTTAGTAAAATAGAACTTACACCAGGAAACGGTCACGAAGTCAGACCCCCGCACAATGGAGAGGCTTTCATCCGTACTGTTGACGAATTCACATTTATGGACGAAGATGTTGGTGCCCCCGGATATTTCCATGATATCGCCTTCTGTTGGTCCCAAGGTTAGGTTCTGGAAGATGGAGTTGTGG
This sequence comes from Desulfobacterales bacterium, assembly GCA_016931455.1. Classification (GTDB taxonomy): domain Bacteria; phylum Desulfobacterota; class Desulfobacteria; order Desulfobacterales; family JAHDSC01; genus JAFGES01. The sequence goes on from JAFGES010000037.1 coordinate 3,611, forward strand.
CCTTTGACATTGATCGTTCCGCCGTAGAGCCCGGAACTGGTATCTGCCCCAACGATCGTTTTGTTTGAACCTATGCTAAGGCTGCTGCCGAGATCGATCCTGCCCTGGACTACAATCATCCCCGGGGTATCATCATCAGTCAAGCTCCTTAATTTTTCTGCGGTTGTGACAACGACTGGCGTGGCATCTCCTCCCCCAGTTGTGCCGGCATAACCGGCATATCCATCCGGAACGGCAATTTCTTGCGCATAAACCATTGTTATGGATGTTAAAAAAATCATGCAATAAATAATACCAGAATTGCTTCTATTCATAATCATGTTTTTTATCTTTTCTTTCTTCATGTTTTTTTATCTTTTTTTTTATTCATGTAATTTAATGTACCAGGTCTTCTTTAGTAAGCGAGTCCCTATCAATAGATTGTTCTTTACTATTTGTGCATGAAATAGAAATTAAAACCAGTATTGCTCCAATTAGACATGCTTTTTGTTTTATTCTAAATTTCTTCATTTTTATTTTTGCTATAATTAAAATTAACTCCAATATTAATAAAATAGTACTGGTGCATCGGCAAAAAAAACAACTCTTTTGCAAACTTTGGATTGCAGGGCAGGTTTGCAGCGGTTTGCAAATGTGTTGTTTGTGCGGTGGGGTTTCTTTTGTCTTTGCGCGGGAGGAGAAAAACAAAATAAATTCCCATCAAATTGCACTGCCCTATCAACGGAGCACCAATCCAATCAATTCGTTTGTTGTAATTATTTCATTTTATATCCTGTCAATGTGTCTCGGTTCGGTTTTCTAGTCAAGTAGGCAAAGGGAGTTTCACCCTAAGCCTCTCACAGAACCGTACGTGATACTCTCGCATCATACGGCTCTTGTTGTACG
>JAFGES010000038.1 GCA_016931455.1 Desulfobacterales bacterium
ATCATACCCAGAGAATCCCTCATTATGATTGCAGCCCCTGCCGGAAGTTATAAATCAACACTTGCATATAGCCTGGCTTGCAGCATTGGATCCGGGCATTACTTTGCCGATAAAAAGGTGAAACAGGGAAAAGTGCTTTATATCGACCGTGAAAATTCAAAAGATGTGCATGCTAAGCGTTTGCCGCTCATTTTTAATGGACATGAATCGGTTAAACTCTGGGCAGTTTATCATAAACCTCAACCACCTCTTTTAACAGGAGAAGGCTTTCAGCATTATATCCAATTTTCCAAGGACTTTGATGTTTTGATTTTTGACAGTCTTCGAAAATACCATAGACATGAAGAAAATTCCTCTACTGAAATGGAAAGAGTAATGACAAATTTATTAAAATTGAGAGACTTAGGTTGTACTGTCATTTTTCTCCATCACAGTGGTAAAAGTGAACTGCAGAAATACCGTGGTTCCGAGGAAATTTTAGCTGCAACTGATCTGGCTTTTAATCTGAATCGAGATAAAGATATAATCACATTAGAATGTATTAAAAATCGCTTTTCACCTGAGAATAAGATTAACTTAAAGGTAATATGGGATCAAGTCATTCGATTTGAATCGGCATTGGATCCAAGAATGAAAATAGAGGAAGGAAATCTGAATATTCTTAAAAATATTATCCATGAAATATACATGCAAAACGGAAAGTGGCCCAATCAATCATCGATCGTTGAGTTGGCAAAATCATCAGGGATGGCAAAGCACCAAGTACTATCACTCTTATCTAAAGGAGAACAAAGAGATTTATGGAAAATCCAAAAAGGACAAAAAAATTCAACTTTATATGAAATTCCTGTTTTCCAGTTTTCCAATCATATATATAGTCAGAAAACTGGAAAACTAAAAAAGGACAACACAGAACGAATTGAGGAGTCCGTACCTTGGAAAAATCATTCGATAAATTAAAAGAAATTGCCAGAGATTTCTATCGAGGTTGGAAGTGGTCAACAGAGCATGTTTATACACGAACAGAATATGAGTGCTTTGTCAACCAAGTTGAAGAACCATTAAACTGTGAGATTGCCAAATTATTAGCCCAAGGTGTAAGCATGCATGAAATTGAAAAGAAGATGGACGCGATAAGGCAAGAAGTATGGCCGGAATTGATTGAAGCGGCTCATCAGAAAAATAGGTGAGTATAAAATGTTTCAAAATATGAAACGATCCAGATAAAAGTCAATGTTTATAGAAAAAGAGAGAAGAATTATGGAATCATATTCTATAGATTTTTACGATAAAAACAGTGCTCTCCGTACAGGAACGACAGACGATGAATCCAAGAAGGAGGAAGGTATTTATGTTTTATATAACGGTAAGCGAATCTTCGTTAAAAACGAGAATATAAGAAATAGGATAGTTCAGAATAATGGATCAATTTCTATCAATTAATAAAGCAGCGCATTTGATTGATGTGAGCCCTTGGACAATCAGAAAATGGATCAAAGAAAAAAGGCTTTGCTATTTTAAATTCGGTGGTGCTGTTCGAATAAGAGTAAAAGACTTGTTGTCTTTTTCCAGGAAAGTACCCAGTAGAGTAGACGTGACAAAAAAAATAGTACAATAAATAAGTGTTGCATTTTTTAATAGAAATGATTATTGTGGAAATAACATAATGGCTGCCTTATTTAAAAGAAAAGGTGGCAATATCTGGCATGTAGACTATTATATGCATGGTAAAAGGTATAAGAGGTCTACACGCACTTCAGACAGAGAGCTGGCCGAGCTTGCGCTGAAGGACATTGAGGTTAAAATCGCGAGAGATGAGCTGGATTTTAACCGTGTTAAAACGAAGACATTTTTATCAGAATTTACTGGTAGATATCTTCGGTTTTCAAAGGCAACGAAAGAATACAATACCTATTGTGTGGAAGAAAGGGTATTGAGGAGGTTGAAAGAGAGTTTAGGTGATATTTGGCTTTCACGAATAACTGCTGAGCAGATAGAAGCTTATAAGATAGAGAGGCTGCAGTATATAAAGCCTATATCTGTAAACCTTGAACTCAGACACCTAAAAGCTGCCTTTGAAAAAGCAATCAAGTGGGGATATATTAAGAGTAATCCATTTAAGGAGGTAGACTTCCTCAAGGTAAAGGATTCGAATTTCCCCAAGTATTTCAGCCGCGCAGAGGTAAATTTACTCCTTCAAGCGATACCTGATGGAACATTTAAGAATCTGATTGTATTTTATCTCTACACCGGTTGTCGAAGAAATGAAGCTTTGAACTTGACCTGGGATGACATTGATTTGAATACGAACAGGGTGACATTCTTGAAAACGAAATCTGGCAAGAGTCGGATGGTACCATTCAATGGCAAACTTTATCATGTACTCAAATCAATGAAAAGAAATGGAGAAAAACCTTTTCCATTCAGACCGCACTTTGTTACCCATGAGTTCAAGAAATTTCTTAGAGCTTCGGAAGTATCTAAAAAGGAAGAACTCCACTTGCATAGTCTACGCCATACATATGCAAGTCATATGGTTATGGCAGGTGTAGATCTATGTACAGTAGGTAAGCTGCTCGGCCACAGTTCTGTGAAAGTAACGGAGAAATATGCCCACCTTGCCCCTGATCATTTGCAGGCGGTAGTCGAACGCCTCAATTATTAAGAAAGGTCAGGGAACATCTTGGGCACATTGGGCAAAATAGGGTAGTTTAACAGGCTGATATTATAGAGATTATGAATAGTTGAAAACCAATCTGGGGGTCATGAGGTCCAGAGTTCAAATCTCTGCGCCCCGACA
>JAFGES010000039.1 GCA_016931455.1 Desulfobacterales bacterium
AGCTTATCCTGCTGTACATCATAGTAATGTTGATCTACATGGTCTGGTAAATCGTTAAAATCCAGCGCCTTCATGGTTACTGCTCGAAATGTATGATTAGGGGCTTTCTTTTGAATAACTACGATACATGGATAGGTCGTAGCCTGCCGAAAGACCGGAAGATCACCAAAGTCTATGATTTCAACGATATGCCGCTGTTTCATCCATTGCCGCAAGGGCTTACCATAATTCGCCCGAAACCACTTATTGGCGACAATATAAGAAAAAAATCCATCTGGCTTTAAAAGCGAAATACCCTTTTCGATAAAATAAACGTATAAATCAGCCATGCCATTATAGACAGAATATATTTTTTCAAAATAGGGTTTATAATCTCCCAAACCCTCTTGCCTAACATACGGTGGATTGCCGATTACTGCATCAAAACCACCTGCCTCCATAATCTCGGCGAATTCTGAATTCCAGTCAAAAGCATTAACACGAAAGACTTCATCTTCGTCAAAAAGGCCTACTTGGCGAACTTCATAAAAATCCGGGCCGATCAGGGAGTTTCCGCATTTGATGTTGTTCGATAGGTCCGGCAGAACTCTCTCCTGAAATAGGCTTATCTGCTTTCCAATGCTCTGTTCGTCCTCCCCTTCCAGCACTTTGAGCAAGAGAGACAATTTTGTCACTTCTACCGCCTGATGATCTATATCCACACCGTAAATGTTGTTTAATAGTATTCGTTTGCGTTCATCGGTGGTCAACCGCCACTCCCCTTTCTGAGATTGGTAGATGCGGGGTATTTTTCCTTTTGACCATTTATCCGGTCCGTCTTTGATGTATTCGTCCCGGTGCCAATCCAGTAAAAACTGATAGGCGCCGATCAGAAATGAACCTGAACCGCATGCAGGATCCAATATTTTCAAGTTACTGACGCCGCCCCTGGGGCCTGGTCTTTTTCCTTCTACCAGCTTTCCCACGGTGTTTTTAACGATATAATCCACAATGTAGTTCGGTGTATAGTAAACCCCGCCTGCCTTTCTTACCTCAGGTTTTTCCTCGATCTTGGCCTGATGCCCGGTAGTAAGACGAATGACTTTCCCCAGAAATTTTTCATAGACCTGGCCAAGGATATTTGCCGGCAGAACAGAAAACTCATAAGGGCTTTCCGGATAATAAAGGTTTTTAAAAACATCCTTCAGCGGTTTATCATCAATTTTAAGAAATGGAGTCAGGTTATCGTAATTTTCACGGCCCTTTTCTTCCCTGAAATGAAATAATCCGGAATTATATTTCTCGTCAGCTTTATTGAAAAGGTGGAATAGACGCTGGTAAACATTTACTCCATTCTGCAGCGCCATCAATCCACCGTAAGGCTCAATACCCCGGTCCTCACAAATTCGCAAAAATACCATCCGATCAATGGTTTGCTGAACGGCAAAGTTCAGTTCCCTTTGGGAAAGATTGGGATTGCGCAGTGCGATATTGCGGGCCAGAAGCTCCCGCCAGCGCTCGATCTCCTGCAGGAATGCGGTATCTACTTCAGTTGTGCCTTTCTTGATTTTTTGGGACTCGATGTATTTGTCAAAGGAGCCTTTTAAGATTGCCTCACGGGAAAAAATGCCGGCGATTTCTTCCCATCGATCCGCATAGTCAGTGTATTCTAAATAAAGAATACGGGAATGAGAAACCTTGTCGGTTTTTATTGGTTTAACACGGCAGTCATAAACGGCAAGCTCTTCAAAGTCTGTTAGAATGCTGAGGGGAAGCTTGGCACTCCAGCCGTACCGGCGTAACTGGTAGGCTGGATGGATGTCTTCCTGGATGTTAACCGAAGGTTTCTTCGCCTCTAGAAAAAACTTGCGGGCGCCGCCGATCCGGAAGCAGTAATCCGGCGCCTTGGTTACGCCGCCTACTTTTATGGCATCTTCATGGATAACATCCTTGTAGGCTTCGGCATATCCTTGCTTGTTGGTGATGTCCCATCCCAGTTCTTCGAAAAACGGGTCAATAAATTCGCGGCGCACCTGGGTTTCGTTATAGTATCCCCTTTTGTACGATTCCAGATTATCGTCGAATGTTTTGATCAATTCTTTGATTCTGTCAGGTGCAATCATTTCTTTAAACCAAATTAGGTAAATAGCCGTACGTCAGGTATAGTCTCAAAATTATTAGTAACGGCATATTCTTATAAACCAAATTCACTCAATCGCAACACTGTCTAAATATCATACCATTATTTCCAATACAATAGGAGCGTGATCGCTTGCGTTTAGGACTTCAGGAATTGGGAGCACTTCTGCAGATTTTAGGCCGTCATATAAAAAGGCATACCTTTGATGCATGTTGCTGCTCAAGACTTCGCCGATAAACTTGAATTCCAGATTGCCGATGCATGCGATAGTTAGATTTCCTTTTTGTAAACGTTCCGCCTATCACCAATCCTTAAAATCCAGACATCGGACGCAACTATAGCATAAATGATTCTATAATCCCCTATACGGTATTTTCTCAATCCTGCAAATTTCCCTTTCAAAACCGGACAAGAAGCTGCTTTTTGAGGAAGCTCTTTCTCAATTTTATTCAGAATTCGCCTTGCTTCTTTTTTATCAAGCTTCGAAAGATCCTTCGCAACAGACTTCTTGTATACAATTCTATAAGCCAAGCTTCTTCCTCAGCTCTTTTCCAGAAATCAACTCATCAGTACTGTCATGCAGGCGATCGAGGGCTATCTGAAGGTCCGCGTATTCCTCGATATAAGACTCGAGCGCTTTTTGTACAATATATGACCTGGGCCTGTCCGTTTCCCTTGCAATAAAGTCTAGTTGATTTGCCAGGCTCTCTGGAATTCTTATCGATATTGACATACTCAAAATGAACCTCCTTGCAAGACCTGCAATATATTGTATACAATAATTACAATGTATGCAAGTGAATTTTTATCTAAACCTTATTAATAGAGAAATTTTACTAACCTGCGGCTACTTGTTATACCTTGATTTCATCTGTCGGCAATATCTGCTTGCCATGTCGAATGGTCAGTATGGATATTTGTTTTGTTTCGATGCGGTAGATGATCCGGTAATTCCCATAAATCAGCTCCCTGAAATGATGTTCATTAATTTCAGGGACGATTCGACCAATATCAGGATTCAATCGCAGCTTCTCAACTTTTGAAAATACTGTATGGATCCATTTATCTGCTGCCGATGGCTTGTCTTGAGTGATGTAATCTACTATTTTCGATGCTCTCTCAACAGCGAGAGGAGACCACACTATTTTCATTTTGGAACTCGTTTCAGCAATTTTTCTTTGGCCTTCTGATGGGATATCCCTTCTCCTTTTTCCAGTTGGTTGAGAGAAGTTTGAACGTCTGATAGAAGCTCAATTTTTTCTTGCATGGCTTCAAATTCATTTGCGGCCAAAAGAACAGCTACACCTTTACCATGCTGCGTGATTATTACCGGACGCTTCGTATCATGAACTTGTTTAATGTAAGAAGCCATGGAATTTCTAACTTCAGACAAAGACTTGATATCTTGATCAATTTTTATCTTTTGCATTTTGTACCTCAATTAGGATTAATTATGTACATAATAACATACATTTTATTGTACGTTCAAGTATTTTTGGGGATAATGTTTCCGCTCACTCAAAACATTTACTCGATCGGTTGCAGAGGGTTGTTAGGTAATGCTTTTATTTATTGTCTTGTAACATGTCTTTGAGAAAAGACTTCGCTGTAATGAAATAAGAGATAGACACAATTCAAATCCATCCATTCCCCTACATGTTTTACTACTCCGATCATTCTATTTGACATCTTTATTAATGGCGACAGTAATTATTTGGGTACCGGCAGCATATTATGTACTGCTTTCTTTTAGAAGTTCATCAAATGTTTCCTTTGCTTCCTGTCGATCTTCTTCATCGAGTGGTTCCTCGCCTTCTTCTGTCCTCATCCATTCCTCTACAAAAAGAGACTTTCCATGAATAATTAATGCTCTCTTAATCTTCTTTGCTTCATCGAGAGTTATTCCTCTTTGTTTCAGGTAGGCATAGGCGGCATCAGCAATGAGTTTCAAGGCACTCACATGTTCTGAGTTGTCCGTAAAGCCGTCCTGAAAGTACTTGTGCTGTTTCTCAACCAGAACAATCCCGAATTCTAAGACTGTTTCAATTCTTTCGTTCATTTCTTCTTTTCTCCATATATTAACACAATAAGAATATGTATCCATCCTCTTTGAGTCCAACAATTTCTGTAAGTCCAATTTCTATTAATTCAATCAAATTTGAGTTCATTTATAAACTTGTTTTTCTGTTTACTTCCCCAGGAAGATGTATTTATCAAGTTTATAAGCTCATCATATTCATTATCTGTTATCTTCTCTGATAATCTTTTCAATTCTCTGAGAAATTTATCCATAAATATTCTTCTTTTTGATGTTTCCTTCATTAATACCAGATCCTGAAGAATCATTAATATGAGTCTGTAAGAATTTGTATTTTTGGTTTCATTAAAGAAAAATTCAATTTCATCTATAGTCTTTATTTCAAGTTTATAATAACCAATAAGAGAATAAATGACGTCCTTTCTATCGGTGTAACATGAAATTGTTGCTAATGTCTTTAAAGCTGAAGATATTTTTTCTTTTTTTCCTGATTGCAGTTCCAATAAATTTCCTTGAATATTCATGCGTTCAAGAATTTCTTCTAATGATAAATTTTCTATCTTCATGTTTTCATCCTCTAACATAACGGTCGGCTTAACCGGCCGGCTTTGAAGCGCCAGCGGAAAAACCGGTCTGAGTTAAAGCTGCTGTTAAACATATGTGCTCAACCTTGTCTCAAAGGAAGAGAAATCTAGTTAGGTCTGCCAAAACGCAATAGATTTCGCAGCGCGACAACATAGAGAAAACTATATATACTTCCTACTGCCAAAGGCAG
>JAFGES010000040.1 GCA_016931455.1 Desulfobacterales bacterium
CCAATTATATATCTCTTACACTCTAAAAGTGTCTTCTCTCAAGGACCCGTCTCATCTCTACCACTATTTAGTTTTCAAAGATCAAATTATCAATTTAATAAAACTTGATCCAACTCAATCTTAATCATTGTTTCGTTAAAATTGACTGATCGTGCTTTTCTATTTATAACAGTTCGGGTTGGGTTGTCAACATATTTTTTTACCGAATATTTTTTTAATATTTCCCTCACCTGTCAAAAGCAGAATTTGTCTTTTTAACTTCAACCCCGATAATTGTCAAGCATAAATTTAACATTTTTTTGCTGTTCAGCTTTTTTCAAGAATATCTACTTCAAATTTCAATCGGTGCCAACCAGCCTTCTTGGTATTTAAAATTTTTAATATCACATTTCTACCTTCAAAATATGAAATTTCTTTTTTCCTGATCGTAGCAATATTTCATCTTTCTCAAGATGGTCATCGGTAATTAAGTAATCAAATTCCTGTATTCGATTATTATTTATATACGCTCCGCCCTGTTCAATTAGTCTTCGTGCCGCAGATTTTGAATTTGCGAGCCCTACCTGATGGAATATTTCAAATGCCGGAATACCCTTTTTTAATGCTATCGAATCAATATATGACCTGGGTACTGAATTTTCATTTAAACCTTTACCGTCACGAGGAATTGAACTAGACGGCAATATCTCTCTCGGTACAATCCTAATTCCAAACATGCTTGACGCTGCGTGATAGGCCTTAATCGCTTTTTCTCGTCCATGGGCCAATTGAGTCGTCTCGAAGGCAAGTACAGTTTTTGCCATATTTAAATCAGCATCCTTTAAATTCTTTATTGCCGCAATTTCATCCATTGGTAAAAATGAAAAAAGTGCCAGAAACCGAGCAACATCCCGATCATCTGTGTTTATCCAGTACTGGTAGTACTCATAGGGCGTTGTTTTAAGCGGATCGAGCCAGACAGCCCCTTTAGCAGTTTTCCCCATTTTTGCGCCGCTACTGGTGGTGATTAGAGGAAAAGTAATCCCACAAACTGTTTTCTGACGTGTTCTACGAACCAGTTCAATACCCGCAACTATATTACCCCATTGATCACTTCCACCCATCTGAAGTTTACATCCATAGTTGTCAAATAGCTCCAAAAAATCATATGCCTGTAAAAGCATATAATTGAATTCTACAAAGCTAAGCCCCTCCTCGGATTCAAGTCGCATTTTATAGCTTTCCGCCTTTATCATTCGGTTAACACTGAAATATCGTCCAATATCACGTAAAAAGGGAATATATTCCAATTTTGTAAGCCACTGAGCATTATTTAGAAGAAGAGCTTTATCATTATTAAAATCTATAAAATTAGATAGTTGTTTTTTAATTCCAATAATATTTTTTTTTACCGTTTCCAAGGTAAGCAGCTTTCGCATTTCAGTCTTTCCGCTTGGGTCCCCGACAAGGCCGGTCCCGCCCCCGATAAGAGCGATGGGACGATGGCCGTGTTTTTGCATATGGGATAGTGACATAATGGGCACAAGACTCCCAACATGCAAGCTCGCTGCCGTTGGATCAAATCCCACATAGCATGTTACAGGCCCTTCTTCGAAAATTTCTGCCAATTCTTTTTCATGGGTCGTTTTTTCAATAAATCCCCGCTCTTGAAGCATATTAATTACATTCTTCATAAAGTTTTACCTCATTTGTTCGCATACTCTACCACTCGGGTTTCACGTATGACTGTAATCTTAATTTGCCCTGGAAAAGTCAGTGATTCTTCGATCTTTTTTGCAAGATCCCGGCTGATAAGAACTGCTTCTTCATCTGAAATGGTCTCGCTTTCAACAATGACCCTAAGTTCTCTACCGGCTTGTATCGCATAAGAATTCGCAACCCCATTAATTGAATTTGCTATATTTTCAAGGTCTTCTAATCGTTTAATATAGTTTTCCAACAATTCCTTCCGTGCTCCCGGCCGTGCACCGGAAAGCCCATCTGCGGCTTGAACCAATAAATCATAGACGGAAGCGGGCGCTATATCTTCATGATGTGCAGCAATGGCTTGAACAACTTTTGATGATTCACCATATTTTTTTGCTAGCTTTGATCCAATCAATGCATGCGGTCCTTCAACCTCATGATCAATCGCCTTCCCAATATCATGTAATAATCCCATCCGCTTTGCAATTTTTTGATTGAGCCCTAACTCCGCTGCCATAATTCCGCAAAGAAATCCAACTTCAACCGAGTGCTGAAGAACATTTTGAGCATAGCTGGTTCTAAATTTTAGATGACCTATATATTTTATCAGTTCATTATGGATACCATGCACTCCTAGATCAAAAGCAGCCTGCTCACCAGCCTCTTTTATCACAACGTCAACCTCTTGCCCAACTTTTTTAACAACATCCTCAATTCTTGCCGGGTGAATTCTTCCATCTGAGATCAATCTCATCAAGGATATCCTCGCGATCTCTCTTCTAACTGGATTAAATCCAGATAAAATGACTGCTTCGGGAGTATCATCAATTATCAAATCTATTCCGGTAGCTGCTTCCAGTGCACGTATATTTCGCCCTTCGCGTCCAATTATCCGTCCTTTCATTTCATCGTTAGGAAGTTGCACTGCAGATACAGTCCGTTCGGCAACAAAATCTCCTGCATATCTCTGAATGGCGGTAGCCATAATTTTTTTTGCCTTTTTATCAGCTTCTTCTTTGCTTTCGTTCTCTATTCTTTTTATAATTTTAGCACCTTCATATCGTGCTTCATTTTCCATAGCTCGAATTAATAGCTCCTTAGCCTGGTCAGCGGTTAATCCTGATATTTTTTCGAGCTGTTTTTTCTGCTCCTGAATTATTTCATAATATTTTTGTTCATCAAGTTGAATATTTTCTTCCCTTTGTTTTAATTTTTTTTCATTTTTGGTAATCTCCCGATCCTTTTTTTCTAAAACCTCAACTTTTTTATCAACATTTTCTTCTTTTTGGATCAGCCGTTTTTCTTTTCTAATTAATTCAGCTCTTATTTCTCTAGTTTCAGTATCGAACTCACTCTTCATCTGAAAAACCTTATCCTTTGCCTCAAGTGCTGCTTCTTTGACTAAGGCTTCAGATTTTTGCTTTGCATCCTCAAGAATTTTATGAGCTTCTTGCTTTGCATCCCATACTTTTTGTGTTAATATTTTTACTTTAATGAAATAAGCAGCTGCAAAACCACCTCCAAGCCCGATTATAAAGAATATTATATTGAATATACTCATATTTTTCTCCCCATAAATATTTATCCCTCCACATTATACCAGCATGAACAACATATTGATATTTTGTTAACTTTTCAAGGAGCACAAATAATTTGACGTTTTTTAAGTATTTTGATTTTGTTAAATGGATAAAAATCAATTATTCATTTTTGGAATGATAATCTTTTAAAATCGATGTATTATATTATTATATGCTTTTTATGCACCATAACATTTTTTGAAAACAAGTAAAGTAATAGTGCTCTTTTTGAACTTTTAATAAAGATTGGATTTGGTAGATAAAAAAGGAAAAGATTAAAATTTGAGAAAGGTTTGAAACCGAGTTTTTTTATTTTTATTTACGAGGTTTTTTTAAAATATAGTAAAGAGATTTTATATTTTTTTATCTATTGACTAAAAATTGTTAACTCGTAAAGTGTTCCATTTTAAATAATAACCCCCACCACTGTGCCGTGTTGGGAGGCCTTTGAACCAAAGGAACAAAGTGGGCACCTTATGGTTTCTTTAGGCTTTTCTGTTTTTTTCAGAACATGCACACCAAAACCAGAGAAAGTTCCCTTTATTTAGGTGTTGGGACAAAGAACATCTTCCAATCACGAACACGGCAGGGGCTAAAACAATTTTAGATATTATGAGCGGTTTTAGAGTTATTTTTTTCTAAAATAATTTTTTTCTTTTTCGTCAGCTTATTAGATAATATTTTTTATTAATTAAATTTCCTTTTAACCAAGCTTGTTTCTGAGATCCGTTTTTAATTCATCGTTTTTTGGGAAATATTTTTTAAAAATTATTTTTGACTTCTTTAAGCTATGCTCTAAATTTTCATCTGCAATATACAAATCAGCTATAACTAATATTACCTTTTTATATTGTTTTTTTTCTCTTTATCAATTTTTTACTTTATCGAAGTCTATAATGAAAATACCAATAATTCATTTTGCTTTTTTTGGTTTAGTTTTTAGTGTAAAAATTTGATCAAATAATTTTATTTATAGAATCGCTTCCAATTATAAGAGATTTTTTCTCCCGACTAAACCAGTTTAGTCATAGCAGATCTTTCAAATTCCAGAAATATTTCCTAACTTTGAAATTAACTTATCAATCTTCTAATGAATCAGACTTTTCGTATGCTTATCATTTTCTTCTAACACTAACTCTTAGTTCTCAACTCGTTTTCGAACCGCTCAATTTTATTTTTAAGTTCTTCATTTTATTGTTAAACGATCTAAATACTTCAATCAGTTTTTTAACTTTTCCTTCAATTTTTTTAAATTGTTTTAAATTTCGGTTCTTATCCAATCTTTCATCTCTTTCCATTTTTATAATCTTTCGGACGCTCTAAAGTCAAGATATTTTAATTGGATACTGTCTGTTAATCATTCTTATTATAAACCATCCTGATATATGTATATTTCCTTTAATTTTATTCTCTATCTGATCATAAAAAAAGGGCAACCTGTGTTTAACAGGGTTGCCCTTTTTTGTTTTTCTTTTTTTACTCTATATCTATTTAACGACCTGTTTCGAGGAGATTCAAGCGATACATTGCTCTATCCATAGCAGCCTTAGCTCTTATAAAATCAGTATCCGGCTCTCCTTGCCCAGCTAAGCGCTTTTTTGCTCTTTCTAAAGCCTCTCTTGCTCTTCCAACATCAATATCGCAAGTTCTTTCAGCCGATTCTGCCAGCACAGTTACTTTATCAGGAAGCGCTTCAGCAAATCCGCCGCTGACAAAAACACATTCTTCACTTCCACCATCGCCTTTATAACGAATTGTTCCTATTTTGAGTGTGGTCAGAAAAGGCGTATGCCCTTGAAGTACACCAAATTCTCCTAGGCTTCCTGGTGCCATTACAATGTCAGTGTCCACATTGACAATGCCACCTTCGGGGGTAACAACTTCTAAGCGTATTTTTCCAGCCATATTTTTACCCTCACAATGTTTTTATTTTCCCATCTTATTTGCCTTTTCAACTGCCTCTTCTATTCCTCCCACCATATAAAATGCTTGCTCAGGCAAATCATCACGCTTACCTTCGCAAATTTCTTTAAACCCTCTGATCGTATCTTCAACTTTTACAAACGCACCCGGCATACCGGTAAATGTTTCGGCAACATGGAAAGGTTGTGATAGAAACCTTTGTATTTTTCTTGCCCTTGCTACGCTAAGTTTATCTTCATCAGAAAGTTCTTCAATGCCCAAAATTGCAATAATATCCTGAAGTTCTTTATATTTTTGTAAAATATTTTGAACCTGTCTTGCAACTTGGTAGTGCTCTTCCCCTATATATGCAGCGTCAAGAATTCTAGAGGTTGAGTCAAGAGGATCAACAGCAGGATATATCCCAAGCTCTGCAATCTGTCGGGATAGAACAACCGTACCATCGAGATGAGCAAATGTAGTCGCGGGTGCCGGGTCCGTCAAGTCGTCTGCCGGAACATATACACATTGAACGGCGGTAATAGAACCTTTGTCAGTAGATGTAATACGTTCTTGCAAACCACCTAATTCAACCGCCAAAGTCGGTTGGTAACCAACAGCTGAGGGCATACGTCCGAGCAACGCAGAAACTTCAGACCCCGCCTGTGTAAAACGGAAAATATTATCAATAAATATTAAAACATCCTGGCCTTCAACATCACGAAAATATTCTGCGGCAGTGAGTGCTGATAAGGCAACCCGGGCTCTTGCTCCCGGCGGTTCCGTCATCTGTCCGTAAATAAGAGCAGCTTTCGGCAAAACACCCGAGTCCTTCATTTCGTGATAAAGGTCATTGCCCTCACGTGTTCTTTCGCCTACACCGGCGAATACGGAAATACCACCATGCTGCATCGCAATGTTGTTAACCATTTCCATCATAATAACAGTCTTGCCGACGCCGGCACCGCCAAACATTCCCATTTTTCCACCTCTGGGGAATGGAACAAGTAAGTCAATAACTTTAACACCGGTTTCAAGAACTCTTACAGTTGTATCTTGTTCTGTAAATGTCGGAGCTTCGCGATGAATCGGCATCATTTTTTCTTGGCTGACAGGTCCAAGACCATCAACGGGTTTACCGACTACATTTAAAACACGGCCTAGTCCAGCCGCACCAACAGGCATCATAATCGGATTACCGGTATCTTTAACCGGCATGCCTCTCATCAGACCATCGGTAACATCCATAGCGATGGTTCGAACAACATTGTCACCTAAATGCTGCGCAACTTCAACAACAAGATTGTCTGCTTCATCGCTGATTGCAGGGTTACTAATCAATAGCGAAGTAAGAATCTTAGGCAGCTGACCCTGCTCGAACTCTACGTCAACGACAGGCCCCATAACCTGCGTAATTCTACCTATATTTTGTCCCATATAAAAGACCTCCTATCAAACTATATGCGGTATTTTATTTACCCCTTGAGGGCCTCGGCACCACCGACTATATCCATAAGTTCCGCAGTAATAGCCGCCTGTCGAGCTTTATTATAAGCCAGTGTAAGATTTTCAACCATATCATCACATGCTTTTGTCGCATTGTCCATTGCAGTCATACGTGCTGCATGTTCACTGGTAGAAGTCTCCAATAATGCACTGTATAACTGAACATAGATATTCCTTGGAAGCAAATCTCCAAGTAATTCATCAGGTGATGGTTCGCAAAGATGTTCTGCTAAAAATGGTTTCGTCTCATCCGGCGTCTCTGTTTCTTCGTGTTCTATAGGTGGAACCGGAATTATCTTCTTTAAAACAGGAAATTGCTTTGCCATACTCACAAATTCTGAATTAATTATATAGACTTCATCATATGTTTCATCTAAAAATCCATCAATCAAATTCCGGCCCGATGTTGATGCGACGTTAAATCCGAATACCCCCCCGACAATTCCTAAATGCTGGTTAATTATCGGAGCGTTCGTTTTTCGGCACCAATCACGCCCCTTTTTTCCGAAGTTTGTAAATGAAACTTCTATGCCTTGATCCAATTTTTCTTTTAAAAATAATTGAGCCCTTAAAATAAGGGATGCGTTAAAACCACCACACAAACCTCTGTCGGAAGTGCACAAAACAACATGTACTTTTTTTACTTCCTCACGCGGCCTTAGCAAAGGGCTTGCATCCTCTCCAGCCTTTTCTGCAAGGCTCCCTAGAACCTCATTGAATTTGGCTGCATAGGGGCGAAAACCATCCATATTTGCCTGGGCTCCTCGCAACTTGGAAGCGGCTACCATATTCATAGCCTTTGTTATTTGCTTTGTTTTCTTTACAGCACCAATTTTTGTTTGGACATCCTTTAATGTTGCCATATAAATCAGCCCTTATCACATATCTCGTATTATTGTTGAGTTTTGACCATTATTACTTAATCGTATCTTTAAAGCTATCGTCATAGTCATTCAAGGCCTTTTCCACCAACTTTTTAATATCG
This sequence comes from Desulfobacterales bacterium, assembly GCA_016931455.1. Lineage (GTDB taxonomy): Bacteria > Desulfobacterota > Desulfobacteria > Desulfobacterales > JAHDSC01 > JAFGES01. The sequence goes on from JAFGES010000040.1 coordinate 7,660, forward strand.
TCGGTTATCTCTTTTTTCTCCTTGATACCCGTAAAGACATCAGGATACTTTTCTTGAATAAAAGTATAGAGACCGGCCTCATATTTTGCCAAAACTTCAATAGGATATTTATCAAGAAATCCAAATGTTCCTGCATAAAGAATAAGAACTTGCTTTTCCAACGGCAGGGGCTGGTATTGGGGTTGTCTCAAAATCTCAACCAATCTTGCACCACGAGTCAACTGGGCCTGGGTTGATTTATCGAGATCGCTTCCAAAAGCAGCAAATGCTTCAAGCTCACGGTATTGAGCGAGATTAAGTCTTAGGTTACCCGCGACTTGCTTCATGGCTTTTGCCTGAGCTGCACCACCGACTCGGGATACGGAAAGCCCTACGTTAATGGCGGGTCTAACACCTGCAAAAAACAGATTCGGTTCGAGATATATCTGACCATCTGTGATGGAAATAACATTGGTAGGAATATATGCGGAAACATCACCCGCTTGAGTTTCAATGATCGGCAGCGCCGTCAAAGATCCCGCACCTAATTCGTCGTTTAATTTCGCTGCGCGCTCAAGAAGTCTTGAGTGATTATAAAAAATATCGCCGGGATAAGCCTCGCGTCCAGGCGGACGTCTCAGCAATAATGAAACCTGACGATAAGCCGCTGCCTGTTTCGAAAGGTCGTCATAAATGATCAGTGCATGTTTCCCATTATCGCGAAAATATTCTCCCATTGCACATCCCGCATAAGGAGCAATGTACTGTAATGTTGCCGGATCACTTGCACATGCAGCTACGACGGTAGTATATTCCATTGCTCCATGTTTTTCCAGAGCGGCAACTACTTGCGCAACCGTAGATTTTTTTTGACCGCAGGCAACATAAATACAATAAACATCCTGACCTTTTTGGCTGATGATGGAATCTATTGCGATAGCCGTTTTTCCAATCTGTCGGTCCCCAATGATAAGTTCCCGCTGTCCGCGCCCAACCGGCGTCATGGCATCAACGGCTTTAAGACCGGTCAACATAGGCTCGTGAACACTCTTTCTTGCAATAACACCCGGGGCAACCATCTCAACACGCCTAGACTCTTTTGCTTCGATCGGGCCCTTGCCATCTATAGGCTCACCCACAGCCGATACAACACGTCCTAAAACGGGTTCGCCAACCGGGACCTGAGCAATTCTGCCTGTACGTTTAACCATGTCGCCTTCAACAATGTTGATATCTTCGCCCATAATGGCCACACCAACATTATCTTCTTCAAGGTTTAGCACAAGCCCGAGAATACCACCTGGAAATTCAACCAGTTCCATAGCCATTACTTTCTCAAGGCCGTAAACTCTTGCAATGCCGTCACCAACAGATAAGACAATCCCGGTTTCGCTTAATTCAACCTTCTTGCCGTAATCCTTAATTTGTTCCTTAATTATCTGACTTATTTCTTCAGCTCTTAATTCCATTAGACACTCTCACCCCTTTTTAAAGATTCTCTCATATCGAGTAATTGTGTTTTGATACTTCCGTCCAAAACAAGATCTCCTATTCGTGTAACAATTCCCCCAATAAGACTTGGATCTTGTTCCACCTCCAGAATAATTTCCTTACCTGTCCTTTTTGACAGAGCTGTACGAATCTTTTCAACGGTTTCGGATGAAAGTTCAGTGGCCGAAACCAAGCTAGCACGTGCTAAACCCTTCAGTTCATCAGCCAACTTGTTATAAAAGTCATTAATACTGCTTAGAAATCCAATTCGCTTTTTGTCAAATACCAAAAGCAGGAAAGATGTCATGACCTTTGAAAGCTTCAGCTTTTTAATAACTGCCTCCAAAACCTTCTTACGATCTGCCGTATCATAAAGAGGATTAGAAATTGCTTGCTCAAGCTCTTTTTCCGATGAAATCAAACCTGAAACTGCTTCAAGCTCTTCCCTGTATTTCTCAGCTCTACGATCCCCTTTTCCGATCAGCAGCAGTGCTTTGGCATAACGCCTTGCTATAGCTAAATTTTTCACTATGCCACCACCTTCTCTAAAAATTCGTCCACAAGCCGATCCTGATCTTTAGCCGTAATTTCATTCTTTATAATCTCTTCAGCCTTTTCAAGAGCCTTTTCAATGGTATCTTTTCGCAATTTTGCTTTGGCCTGCTCAAACTCGTAGTCAATATTGCGTCGTGCTTGCTCTTTAAGCCTTTCGGCTGCAGATTCCGCTTCTTTTAGTATCTTTACCTTAGCCTCATTTCCCTGACGTACATACTCAGCAACAATTTTTTCAAACTCTTCATCTAAGCGGGCGAGTTTTTCATCATAGGCTGCCAATTCTTTCTCGGCATTTTTTTTCTTTTCTTCTAATCCGCTTAATTCGTCCTTTATCCCTTTAATACGCGCATTAAGTGCTTCTGAAGCAGGTTTCCGCATCAGATAATAGAGCCCTATTGCTAAGACTAGAAAATTCATTACTCGGTAAGTATCTGTGGCCTTCCATCCTTTGGCTCCTTCTGCGGCATGCTCCCCGCTGGCTCCTCCATGCTCTTCAGCGGCAGTTTCATGCCCTCCCGCAGCTTCTTCAGACGAGCCCAAAGCAACTCCAACACAGAAAAGCAAAAGCACTGCTATGACCAAGGCCATCATCGATCGAACTTTAATCGCTTGGCGCTTTCGGCGAATACCAGGAAATTTCATTATTAAACAGCCCTCCCCAGAATTTTTTGACCAATAGCATTTGCAAATACATCAAGCTCTTGTTGTAGCGACTTACGAACTTCCTCTGCATCCTTTGCAATTTTCTCACGAATTTCCGCCATGTCCGCTTGAGCCTTTTTATTGATCTTTTCAATTATCTTTTTTTCTTCTTCTTCAGCCACCTGCAACAAAGCTTCCTTTTCCCTCAAACCGTTTTCTCTTGCCTCTTTTAAACCGGAACTAAATGCATCATCTTTCTCCTTTGCATCCCTGAGTAGAAATTCGATCTTATCGTTCAGGCCTGCAACTTTTTCCCTCCTTTGAATCAGTACACTCCGTATGGGTTTATACAAAACAACATTTAAAACCCATATCAGGAAGATAAAATTAACGATCTGTATTAAAAGAGACCCATTAATATTTACCATAAGAGATCCTCCATTGCAGAAGTTTAATAATTATTATTAATTTCAAATACATTTGATACATCGCATCCGACAGCAAACCCAAGGCAAGGTCTATAGCATCAGCCATAACAAATTGTCAAAGGTTTTTTCAAATTTATTGCTTACCTTTCGTTTCATCTAAAAGTGACATTTTTGAAATAAAATTGGTTTTCTTTTTCGTTTTTTCAGATCCCTTTCTCATTGCACAAGTTCCATCAATTATAACTCCCGACTCAATTGACATTTTCGGTGTACGTATATCGCCCACAACTCTACCTGGCGCATAGATCTCAATTCTATCACGTGCATCTATCGTTCCATTAACTTCCCCCATAATTATTGCAACATCAACATTTATTTCCGCATTGACAACCGCTCTTTCACCGATAATAACCGTACCCCCGCTGCTGAATATTTTACCTTTGACATTGCCGTCTAATCTTATTGCTCCTTCAAAATCGATGACGCCTTCAATACAAGCATCAGCTCCCAAAAAAGTATCAATCGAATTCGTATTTTTTCCTTTACGCATGCTTCCTCCCAATTTATTCCTATGCGCTCTTCACAATACTTTTTATTCAAACATGAATCGCCTCATGCTTATATTCATTAGAATACCGATACAAATCATCATCGTAATAACGGAGGAACCACCATAGCTAACAAAAGGAAGTGGAACGCCGACAACAGGCATAAGCCCCATAACCATCCCGACATTAATAAAAATTTGCCAGAATATCATAGCGGATATTCCGACGGAAAGCATTATACCAAACGGCTCCCTGCATTTATGAGCAATACTCAGGGCACGGATAACAAGTATCAAAGTAATAAAAAGAATTGATAGGGAACCGATAAACCCCCATTCTTCCGCCAACACTGAAAATATAAAATCCGTATGATGCTCCGGTAAAAAGGAAAGTGAATTTTGAGTTCCCTTTAGGAATCCCTTTCCAAAAATCATACCTGAACCGATGGCGATTTTAGACTGAATGATATGATAACCTGCACCTAAAGGATCTCGATCAGGATCCAAAAATGTCAATATGCGTTGTTTCTGATATCCTTTCAATAAAAACCAAACAAGCGGAACAGATATGATGCAAACGGAAAAAATATATATAAACGAACGCTTATCGATTTTTGCAAAAATCGTCATCGAACCAGCAATTAGAATCAGCAATATGCCGGTTCCCAGATCAGGTTGCTTGACTATCAAACTAAATGGAATGAATGCCAAAATAAGGGGATTTAAAAGTTCACGCAAAGTAAGTCCTTTACTGCTTGCATGCTTAGAATAATATCGAGCCAAAATAATTATTAAAGAAATCTTTACCATTTCTGAAGGTTGAATTGAAACGGGACCCAATGCAAGCCAACGTTTTGAACCCCCCACATACTTACCAAATAACAATACACAAACCAGTAGACAAATGCATATAATATAAATTACTATCGCCCATCGATCTAATGTTTTATAATTAAAAATAAAAGAAATTACCATCACAACCAATCCGGCACAATACCAAAGCAGCTGTTTTATAAATAGCATTTTTTGAGGATTTGGTGTTCCTGCCATTACAGAACTATATAATGCAATAAGACCGATTGAGCCGACAATAAAAGTAATTATTAACAGCCCCCAATCAAAATATTGTACCAATCGACGATCAAACATAAATCTTGCCTAAGATTAAATTTCTATTTCCTCCACCCCCCTCGGATTTAGGAAGGGAAAGATTAAAAGTGCCCAATCTATTTAGTCTTTTTCTGTCAGCAAATAAGTCTTTACTAATTCCTTTGCAATCGGAGCTGCTGCACTAGAACCATGTTCTCCATGTTCTACTATGACGGTTACAGCTATTTTAGGCTTATCAGCCGGCGCATAAGAAACGAACCAGGCATGAGGCTTTAAAAATTCCGATCTTTCCTTTTCATGGCTATCGTCATTTTTCTTATGACTAAACACCTGTGCGGTTCCTGTTTTGCCGCTCATGTCAATCTGATCAAGATGTGCAATTCTCGCCGTTCCTCTCTGACCGTTAACCGCCGCCCAAAGACCTTTTTTAACAACTTCAAGCGTCTTTCCGCTAACCGGAAGTTCGCCGATAACACAACTTTTATTTTGGCTAATGACCTCACCTTCAGCTGTTCTGATCTCTTTTAATATAAGAGGCTTATATATTTTCCCGCCATTTCCGACTGCTGAAATCAAAGATAGCATTTGAAGTGGAGTTGCTAAATTATAGCCTTGTCCAATGGCTATCGAAAGCGTCTCACCCCCTTGCCAGGCAATACCGGTTCGACTTTTTTTCCAGGCAGCTGTTGGAATGAGACCATGGGCCTCATGGCTTAAATCAATTCCTGTAGGAGAACCGAGCCCACAGGCTTTTGCATACCATGCGAGGCGATCGACACCCAGTTTCTGGCCGACTTGGTAAAAAAACACATCACATGATTCAGCTAATGCTTTTACAACATTAACCGTTCCATGCCCTCCTTTTTTCCAGCATCGAAAAACACGATCCCCATACTTATAGTAGCCCGGACAATAAATCTCAGTATTATTATCTATAATTCCTTCCTCAAGGCCTGCCATTGCAGTTATAATTTTATAAGTAGAAGCCGGCGGATATTCACCCTGGATGGCTTTATTCTCCATCGGTCGATAAGGATTGGAAACAAGGGCATCCCATTGTGAATGTGTCATACCGCCGACAAAAGCATTTTGATCAAATGACGGACTACTTACCAAAGCAAGAATATTTCCCGAACCGGGATCCATTGCAATGACAGCACCTGCCGAATTTTCTAATAGCTCTTCAGCTTTTTCTTGTAGGACCTGATCAATTGTTAAGTAAATATTATTTCCAGGCTGTGCATCAACGGTTCTAAGAATTCTAACAACCTGTCCATTGGCATTTACCTCAACCTGCCTCCCCCCTCTACTGCCGCAAAGATAGTTTTCGAATGCCTTTTCAACACCATACTTTCCAATAAAATCACCAGCTATGGATTTCGGGTATTTACCGCTTTCAAGCTCTACAGGATTTATCTGGCTCAAATATCCGATCAAATGAGCGCCACTTTGCTTATTAATATAATATCTTAAAGGCCTAACAGTAACTTCGATACCGGGAAGATCGTATTGGTGGGCCTCAATTGTCGCTAGAATGTCTCGACCGATGTCATTTTTAATCAGAATCGGTTTATAAGGTGACATGCCTTTATTCCCATCAATGCAAGCCTGAAGTTCTTCTGTAGGAATCTTTGTATAATTAGACAATTTCTCTAAAGTTTGTTTGACCGGTTTTGCGTCCTTTAAGATAATGCTCAAATCAAAAGAAGGCCGGTTGTCTACGAGCAATTTGCCATTATGGTCAAAAATCAACCCTCTTGGGGGATCTATATTTTGCAGCCTTATGCAATTGTTTTCAGAAAGTCGCCTATACTCCTCCCGTTCAATTACTTGGAGATAAAACAAACGTACAATGAGAACAATATAAGCAGCCAATACACAAATTATTACGCCGGTTAAACGTTGCTTGTACCATTCATTATCTGCAGTGTTTAAATACTTGCTCAAGACCTAACTCCTCAAATCATTCCCCGTATTCTCTTCCCCTTTCAGCAAATCTTTCATGAAACCATTTATTCCATTTTTTGTGGGAAAATCTATAAATAATGATAAAAAACGGCCCTGTGCATACTGCCCAAAAAAGATGCGATAAAACCGTATTTATGATAGACTCGGAAATATGAAAACCTGGGTCCAGAGTGGCAAAAGTTCCTAGAAATATGCTGGTTTCTATAATTATTCCCGAAACCATAACGATAGGCAGAAGAAAAATATTGCCCACATGTAAAAATTTAATAATCCATTTTACACCAACAAAAAGCCAAAAATAGGCAGTTATATAAAGACCCAAAGGTCCTGTTGAAAGATTATCCATTATGAATCCGAGTAAAATTAGAATGGGTAGGCTTTCGCCAACGGAACAGTAAAGACCGAGATAAATAATAAATGGGGTTAACAGGTCATAAGAATTATCTAAAAATCCGAAATAAGGTATAATTGTTGATTGTAAAATTACCAAAAAAAGACAGGGAAAGATATAAAAGCAATATCTCATTGCTTGCTCACGAAGACGTGCTTGGGGGGATTTAATATAACTAAGACTTCTTCAAGTTTTTCGAAATCAATATAAGGGTTAACAGTAACCTCCTGAAATATACCTGCATTTCTTCGGATAACGCCTGAAACATAACCAACGCGCAGACCTTTTGGGAAAACACCATCTAATCCGGAGGAAACGACAACATCTCCGACTCTTATATCATGCTTACGCAATACATATTTTAAAAGACATTGCCCCTTTGATTCGCCTTTAATGATCCCACGTGCGCGTGTCCTTTGAATCATCACATCGACTGCACTATTTTGATCAATAATCAACAAAACTTTGGAATAATGAGCCGAAACATCAATAACCTGTCCGGCAATACCTTCCGGAATTACTACGGGTAAGCCTTTTTTTACCCCATCATATTGGCCTTTATCAATGATTATGCTTTTAAACCAAGGGGAGGGGTCTTTGCCGATCACTTCAGCAGAAAGAAACTTGTTGGCTATTTTTTTTTGGAAATTCAGAAGCTTTCGAAGGCGTATATTGGAAAGTGAAATTTCTTTACATTGGTTATTTTTCTCAATCGCCCGGCTAAGCGCTCTCTTAAGATCTGCATTTTCTTCGGCCACTGAAACAAGAAAGAAGTATTGATTCCAAATATCTTCTGCGAAACGAAGCAAATGGGCAGCAACTTCCTGAAAAGGTGCTACAAGTGTAATCCCGATTCGGCCGGTGCTGTTGGAAGAATTGCGGTTTTTACTAGTAACGGACAGGATTATGATGTTTACGGCAATCAGAATAATTCCGCAGACAACCAATACCATCTTCTTGGAAAACATGGAATTAGGTAATTACGACCTGTTTAAGAATTTCAAGACTGTCGAGAGCTCTTCCTGAACCTAAAGCCACCGTAGATAACGGATCCTCCGTCACGGTTATTGGAAGACCGCTTTCTTCCTTGAGAAGCCTGTCCAAATTTTTCAGCAAAGCCCCTCCACCGGTTAGAACGATACCGCTATCAACAATATCTGCAGCCAATTCCGGTGGAGTCTGCTCCAGCGCTATTTTAGCCGTCTCCACAATGGCATCAATCTGTTCGGAGATGGCTACACGTATTTCTTCTGAATCAATAGCAAGAATTTTCGGGATTCCCGATACAAGGTCTCTACCTTTTACTTCTATTGTTTCCAAATTTTCAGGTTCCGGATATGCATTACCAATGGTTGTTTTAATAATCTCAGCTGTTCTTTCACCAATCAGCAGGTTATATTTCCTTTTGATATACTGCATAATAGCAGCATCCATCTTATCACCGGCAACCCTTATCGATCGACTGTAAACAATACCTGCCAAGGAAATCACGGCAACCTCCGTCGTACCGCCGCCGATATCAATGACCATATTACATCTTGGCTCAGTTATAGGAAGCCCTGCTCCAATTGCAGCGGCCATGGGTTCTTCGATCAAAAATACTTCACGGGCTCCTGCAGATTCTGCTGATTCCCTGACGGCACGTTTTTCTACCTGGGTAATTCCTGAGGGCACAGCTACAATAATTCGAGGTCTGACAAATGTACGCCGGTTATGAACCTTGTGGATAAAATGGCGAAGCATCGCTTCGGTAACCTCAAAATCCGCAATGACCCCATCACGCATCGGTCGAATAGCCACTATATTGCCCGGTGTTCTTCCCAACATGTTTTTCGCCTCGAGCCCGACAGCTAGAACACGGTTTTTCATTCTATTGTCCGTGCGTACTGCAACGACCGAAGGTTCACTTAATACTATACCCTTACCCTTTACATAAACAAGAGTATTTGCAGTGCCCAAATCGATGGCAAGATCACTGGAAAACACACCTAAAACCGTATCTAAGAATAAGCTCATATTCCCTCATCTTATGCAAGCACGTAAACGTGCGCTATTTGATTTTTAAATTGTTACGGATTTCTACCCGATAAAAGACTTTAAATTTTAAAAAAAGGTATTTTAAAAAACAAATAACAATAAATAGATGATAAAGTAGTTACTTAAATTGCTATTTTTTTAAGCCCCCAAAAATTGCTATCAAAAATATGTTTTTATTACAAGCAGAATTGTCGAGTTGGAGATTTATTTCAAACTATTCTTTTTAAACGATCTCATATTCAATATACCAATTAAGTAAAAAGTCTTATAAAATATTGTCAATGCAATACAACTTACTGAATATTTATTAAATTTAAAAAAACCTATCAAATAATAACCTTCATCACCACATCATGCAACTTAGGCCTGAAGCTTTTGATTTTATCATTTGCACGTGATGGGTGTATACGGTTTGTTAAAAATATAATAGCCGTGGATCGCTCTAAATCCACCCAAAAGGATGTTCCCGTAAAACCTAGATGCCCCACGCTATTTTTTGAAAAAAAACTGCCCGAGCTTGAACCGGTCAAAGATGGCGTATCGAAGCCAAGTGCCCTATCGGTGTCTTCCTGCCGTTTAAAAAAAATATGTAATAAATCCTTTGAGATTCCGCAAAATGAGGCTTGCCCATGAAAAGCAGACAATAAAGCGGATAATAAGACACTTATATCATAGGCATCACCGAAAAGACCGGCATGTCCTTCGACTCCTCCTACAATGTAAGCATTATCATCATGCACAACTCCATTTAAAAGCACTTTTCGCCATGGGCAAATTTCAGTCGCAGCAAATCTTGCAAGACGCTGGTCTGCATTTAGATCTATAAAAAATAGGTTTTTCAGGTCCAGTGGCCGATATATTTTTTCAGTTACAAACTGATCTATCCGCTTACCGGCGATTCTCTCAACGATCCATTCAAGAATCATAAATCCGATATCACTGTATAAAACATCCTGACCAATCGGTTTTGCAAGGGATTCTTTGACAAGCAATTTCCGTAAAGCATTTTTACGTTCAGCATGTGGAAGGCAAGACAGCTCCATATAATAAGGGCGATAATCCGGAAGACCCGAGTTATGACTTAGAAGATGCTTGATCTTAATTTGTGCTTTTTTTGTCTTTTTAAATGGAGGGAGCAAAGATCCTAAATTTTGATCGAGACTTAACTTGCTTTCCTGAAACAACTTCATAATTGATAGCGTAGTTGCAAGCGGCTTGGTCAGAGATGCCAAATCAAAAACGGTATCCTTGGTCATTAAAAGTTTTGAAAATAGATTCGCATACCCATAAGCTTCAAAAAAAACAACCGAATTTTCCTTAAGGACCAAAAGAACAGCCCCGGGAAAAACTTTGTCGGCGACTGCTTTTTTCATCAGCTTGTCGATCTTTTGAGTCATGAGGACTTGAGCCTGCCGTTAATAAACATGAATGGTCGGAGGTTTATGAAAAGAAAGCAAATGACTGCCGGCGTCCAGAGTCGCCTCAAGCCCAATTGGAAATGTGACATTGTTTTTACCATGGCCGACTTCAAATCCGGCAAGTATGGGGATCGGATACTCTTTGAAAATGTCATTCACAATTTCGAAGATTTCGTTCATCGAACCGCAATCATCAAAAGAACCGAGAATAAGCCCGGCAAGACCTTCGAAACAGCCGGCAATCTTCATTTGGCTCAGCATTCGATCGATTTTGTAACTAGGCTCCCCTTTATCCTCTAAAATCAAAATATGGCCTTTTAAAACAGGCTCAAATGGTGTGCCCAAAAGGTGGCATAATGTTGTTAGGTTCCCCCCTGCAACCGGTCCGGAAGTTAAACCGGATCGGAGGGTAACACCTTTTTCCGGCTTGATATTAAGGGCACTGCCCGATGAAAAAGCCGAAAACATGGCCTGTTTTGTTTTTTGCGTCCCACCGATAAGAGTTGTAACGGTCGGTCCATGAAAAGTAACAAATCCGCAATGGGTGTACAGCACGGATAAAATAGCGGTGATATCGCTGAATCCCGCAAAAATCTTCGGTTGTTTCCGAATAACTTCAAAATCCAATAATGATAGTATCCGAAGAGAACCGAATCCCCCTCTGGCACAAATGATTGCCTTTATTTTCTTGTCGTCAAAAAGTCGATTCACTGCATCGGCACGTTCTGCATCTGATCCCGCCAGATAACCTTCCTTTTTAAAAATTTTATCAGGCACATACACCTGAAATCCCATCAATTTTAGTACATGAATACCACGGTAAAACTTCTCTAAATCAAACGGACTTGCCGGAGCAACGATACCAATCGTATCGCCCGTTCTCAACCGTGGGGGTAGTACCGGGATATTTTTTTCATGAGGCATATAATGTTCATCAAAACTAATTTAATCGTCAAAAATTTATGCTAGGAGAATATACTTTTTTCTCAAAGTTAAAATTACGATAAAGTGCAACAAATATCAAGCTCAAGGCCTTCTTTTTAATTGTAACCGAATGAATTCTTGCTGCTTGACATAAGCAATCAAAGATGCTAATTTACACAAAATGTCGGGGCGTGGCGCAGTCTGGAAGCGCACTTGAATGGGGTTCAAGGGGTCGGAGGTTCAAATCCTCTCGCCCCGACCAATAAAATAAAAATAAATGGGTTACGGCAATCCACCGTAGCCTTTTTTATTTAGGACAACATTTTGGACCTAACCGATGTTATGTGAAGTGTTATGTGAAGATGGGTATCAGCATTGAATTTTTAAAATCATTCGGCTTGATAAAGATATAGCAGTTGCTTCAATGATAATTTTTAGGTTTAACGGTCATATCCCAAAGCAATCCCTGCCAGCCTGACACCACGCCTTCATCACCACAGCTATCACATTGCCAATGAATCTTTCCTTCAATTTCATCAAGCCGGATATCCAACACTCCTTTGCAGGGTTTTCTTTTAGGTCTCCGCCAACATTTCGGCTTTTTCCTTTCAGAAATTCCAATATATGCAGATGTTGCGTAGATGATTATCTCACCAAGTTTTTCAACTTTTCTTTTTAATTGGGGAACAGCGGCAACAGATTGGGTTTCTTCATCAAGCCAGTGTCTGATATCAATTACCCACATTTGACTCCTTCCAGCGTTTAGAGACCAATTGGGTGGCTATTGCTGTATTATTGGGCAAACCAATCCAATAACCTTTTTAGATCCTGATGATAAACATCATTTTTAGTCCGTCGGTCGGTTTTGGGCAAATAAAATATAAGATCAACGTTACTTTTGGTATTGGGTTGATCAGGAACAGTGATGATCGTGGATACGAATTCATCGCCATCTATATTTATTTTAAACTTTTAGGTACTGTCAACAATTATGTAAAATTTTTATCCACCATTTTTTCCATAAACGGCAGAATGAATATTATCGAATCAAGGCCCGATTTTCCGCAACAACAGTTGCCAATCTTCATTCACCATTTCTTGAATGGTTTGAATATCTTCTTCAGTTAAATGTTTGAACCGACTCTGCATTTTTAAATATTCGTCTATCGACCGGTTCCCTTTGTAATTGAGAGTATATTTTACCCCATCTTCCACCTCGTACAGGGGAAACATATTGGTTTGAACGGCAAGTCGGGCGATTTTGATGGACAATTCAGAGGCTACGCCCCATCCGGTCGGGCAGCTCGCAAAAACATGAATGAATCTGGGACCGCCTTTCATTTCCATGGCCTTTTTGAACTTACGCATCATATCATCGGGAAAGGCAATGCTTGCAGTGGCGGTATAAGATATTCGGTGAGCCGCAAGGGCCTCGACAATATTTTTTTTTCTTGTCTTTTTCCATTCCGTGCCGGGTGTGGTGGTTGTGCGTGTACCGTAAGGGGTGGAGGAACTTCTCTGAACACCCGTATTCATATAAGCCTCATTATCATAGCACACATAGATAAAATCTTCCTGTCTTTCCACCGCGCCACTTAAAGCTTGGAAGCCGATATCAAAAGTGCCTCCGTCACCAGCCCATCCGACAACCGTCGTTTCAGTGTCACCCTTCATATCCAGTGCCGCCCGAACACCGCTGGCAGCCGCCGCCGTGGTGGCAAAAGCCGTATGCAGAATCGGCACCTTCAGTGCGGATTGCGGATAATTACCGGCAATAATTGACCAGCAGCAAGCAGGAATGACGACCACCGTTTTTTCGCCTAATACCCTTAACGCCAATTTCATTGCAATCGTCGCCCCGCATCCTGGGCATCCCACATGTCCGGAGTTCAGATAATCTCTATCGGGAATATTTAATTGCATCATGATTCAACAATCTCCTGATCCAAACCGACCCACTGGCTTTCAGCTTTCGGGGTGGCATTATTTCGGGTTCTCCAGTAAATATCTTCCAGTATTTCAGGTGTTACGTCACGGCCGCCAAGTCCGGTAATATAGCCGAACACCGGCGGATGTTCGGGGTAGTTGCAAAGCGCGGCTCGAATTTCTTGTGCAAAAATGCCGCTAGCTCCAAAAGAAAAATTTCGGTCAACGACCGCGACCTTTTGAATGGGCTCCAAAATTTTTCGAATTAATTCGGTAGGAAACGGCCGAAACATCTTCAGTTTAAGCAGCCCCACTTTTTCTCCCTTTGATCTCAGGTCGGAGATGACCTGGCGACAGGTACTCGCCGCCGTACCTGTCAATATCATGACAATTTCAGCGTCTTCGCAAAGTACGGTTTCCACCGGCCCATATGCTCGGCCGAAAATAGAAAAAAATTCGTCTTCGACCTGTTTAAAAAGCCGGGGAACCTGTTCCATTGCCATCTGAGTGCTATGACGCATTTCCATATATACCGGCGGTGGAGCCATCTGATTCAGCGCACAGGGATTTGCCGTATCAAGTTGGATTCGAGGCACATAGGAAGGCAAAAATCGATCGACCTGTTCCTGATCCGGCACATTTACCGGCTCATAGGTATGTGAAAGAAAAAAAGCGTCCAGGACAACCATAACCGGTAAATTCACCATTTCCGCTAATCGATAGGCCTGAATTGTTGTATCTAGAACCTCCTGACCATCCTCACAGTAAAGTTGAATCCAACCTGTATCCCGTTGCGCCAAGCTGTCCGTCTGGTCCATCCACAAATTCCAACCCGGACCCAAAGCCCGGTTGACTTCAGCCATAACAATCGGCAAACGGGCACCGGATGCCCAGTGCAGAAGCTCATGCATCAAAGCAAGCCCGTGAGAAGAACTGGCGGTAAAGGTCCGTACCCCACCACTGGCTGCACCGATCACGGAAGCCATGGCTGAGTGCTCACTTTCGACGCACATGAATCGGGCATCCATGCTTCCATCCGCACAATATTCGGACAAACTTTCCACAATATGGGTCTGCGGTGTAATCGGGTAGGCAGACAACACCTTCACTCTGGCGAGCCGCACGGCCTCAGATACGGCATGACTTCCTTCTATAACTTTTTTCATACTTTCTTCTCCTCTATCACCATAGCGCTGCGCGGGCATTCCACCACACAAATTCCACATCCCTTGCAGTAATCAAAATTGATTTGCCGTTTGTTATCCTCCAAAGTCACCGCAACTTCAGGACAAAATAAACGGCAATTATCACACCCATTACAGATGCCGCAATTAAAACAGCGCTGAGCTTCCGACATTGCCCCTGTAGTGGAAAGGGTATGATCAATTTCGTCGAATGAACAAATACTTTTCTGCAGAGGCACGGATAAGGAGACCACTCGATTGCAGGGCTGGAAATAATCAATATTGACTTCATTATATGCAACAATATGTCGGCTTCTATTTTTACGATCGCCACCCATGTAAATTTCCATGGAAAGCGCAGGGCTATTGCCCACTCGGCACTCACTTAACCTATCGTTAATATTTTCCCATCCCTTTTGGAATAAAGTATCCAGCGCCATAGCAGCTTGTTTGCCCGAAGCAACGGCATCGGTTACACTTTTATTTGAGTTGGTCAAATCACCGCCGAAAACTATGGGCAAGTCCTGCTGGGTTATGGTACAGTGGCTGAGGGTCAATATTTCGGGAATTTTTTCCGGTGGAACCTTCCAAACCTCATCCGGTTCAGCACCGATAGCTGAAAAAACTTGGTTGACGCGAAGGGATTGTGTTTTTGAGTCCTTTGGAACAACGCGGGCTCTACCATCTGCATCTTGTTCACCCACCTTCATTTCCTGTAAAGATAAAATATAGTCACTACCATCTTGATCGATACGCACCGGTGAAAGCAGTTCTTGAATTTGCACCCCTTCCTCTAAAGCCATTTTGATCTCATGCTCAAAGGCAGGCATATCCTGTTTGCGCCGTCGGTAGACAATAATAGGTTTTGCGCCGAGTCGAATCAAAGAGCGGGCAATATCGATAGCGGAATTACCTCCTCCAATTACTGCAATGGTTCCTTGCATCGGCAATTTCTCGCCGTTTCGTATTCTGTAGAGAAATTTGAGCCCATCGACGGCCATCTGCTCACCGGCTATGTTCATACCCGTAGAGCGTCCGTGACCACAGCCTAAGAACACGGCTTGATATCTTTCTTTGGCTTCAATGAGAAAATCTTCGGATAGTTTTTCCCCGCAATGTATCCTTACACCCAAATTTTGAATCCGTTGAATCTCGTTTTCCAAAATATCACTCGGTAGACGATAACTCGGGATCCCCCAGCGAAGTAAGCCGCCGGGTGCGTCCGCAGCCTCAAATACATCACAGACATAACCCAGCCGAGTTAAAAAATAGGCCGCTGCCAGGCCTGCGGGCCCTGCACCGACAATCGCTATTTTCTTTCCGTTATTCGGAAGATTTAAAATTGAAGGTCCGAATCCATCCAGAAAAGCAATATCGCCGAGAAATCGTTCAAGTTTGTTGATTGAAATCGGCTCATCAAATTCTCCTCGATTACAAGCGCCTTCGCATGGATGGAAACAAACACGTCCACATACGGCCGGGAATGGATTTTCTTGTAAAATCGTCTCTAATGCTTTTTTAAATAATCCTTGGACGGCAAGCATTTCAATACGCCCAATATCTTCTCCTACCGGGCAGGCCGCGCTGCACGGAGCAGTCCGGTCTTGGTAACCCGGACGAACAAAACACCAAGAGCCTGTCTTATTGATCTCAGTTGAAATTTTTGAGCGTGATATAAGCAATGAAATATGATCAGAGGATGCTTGTGCGGTTGTCATTTTTTCCCCTTATTTACAATTAGCTATAAAATTAGGATCAAATCGTTTTTAATTTAATTGTATTGAATTCGGCCATTCAAACTCTTTGCGCCAACGCTTCTATTTATGATGCGACCCTTCGAAGTTGAGGCTCAACTTGGGTGAGATTAACTTTTTCCGGATTTTTAATATGTTTAGACTGAGCCGTTCCTTCGGTTTGAAGGCTATCGACCATCCCGTAAAGCTGCACTTCTTCGTAAGCATCTTTTGCCGCTTCGATATTCTGTTGCTGCTTTACCGGAATTTCATTATTGATCGCTTCCGCAATCGTATCGATAGGCGGTGCACCCAGCATACGAGCAAAAGCTCCCATCATCGCGGTATTGATAATCGGCTGTGTTCGCGTACCCAAATTGTGCTTCAGAGCGATACGCGCCGCATCCACACAAGCAAGTCGGTAGCCGCTGAAATTATCCATATCATCGGGAAGCCCCGGAGAATTAATCAAGATCCAGCCGCCCGGTTTGAGCCCTTTGGTGACATCGATGGTCTGAAGCAGTCGATAGTCCTGAACAACAACATGATCCGGTGTATAAACGTTGCTGCGAACCAGGATCTTTTTTTTATCCAGCCGCAGATAGGCTTCTACCGGTGCTCCCCGGCGTTCAGACCCAAATACCGGAAATGTCTGAACATAATAGCCTGCTTTAAAAAAGGCCTTTGCCAATGCGATCGAAGCCATTACGGTACCTTGACCACCACGCCCGTGAAAACGAATTTCTTGCATCATTTTTTGCTCTCCTCACAATTATTTTTTTCAGCAAAAACCTACTGTATATTGTATATGATAATGTTTGTCAAATAGAGGAAAATAGGAAAATACCTTCAAAAAAGTTTATAAATACTATATAGAGGCATTTAGACTATTAAAGGTCACAATAAGTTGTGGTTAAAATTTTTTCGGTTATCCCGCTGATGATAGAACAATCCATGGATGTTTGATTATGTTGATAAAAGCCTCGGTTAACAGCATCCTATTCGGCCTTGAGCCGTTTGGATTTCACGTTCTTTTTCAAAACTGAATGAATTTGTAACGTCAATTTTCCACCTTAATGTCAATGAATAGGCGATATTTTCCTGCCAATTCAGATCCAAAAAATCATCCAACCTCCAACGTATTGTTTTTAAATCACAAATCTATAATTTTTATTTATGGCATACCATTTGCTTTCTTGAAGTTAATCAAAAAGTTAAATTCAATCTTTTGATTAAATGGGCCGCGTCAGAAAATAAATCCCTTAATAGTTTTATCTTAGACAACCGTATTTTCTTAAACAGGTCGGTGTTATGAAATATAGAATTCAAGAAATAAGTCAAATAGTTGATGTATCTGTGTCGACAATTCGCCACTGGCAAAAAGAATTTTCCGATTTCATCAAACCTGAAAAGACTAAAGGCGGCCAAAGGCGGTATTCTGATGAAGATATTTCTATGCTATGTCGAATCAAAGATCTGCTCTACGCAAACAACAACAGCATACCTGAAGCAAAAATCCTTTTAAGAAAAGGACATGTCGATAACGGCAAGATTGACTGGGGAAACCAATCCATCCTACTAACCGGAGGAACGGGATCTTTCGGCAAGCATTTTTGTGAAATAATGATAAAAAAGTATCACCCCAAAGTCATCAGAATTTTTAGTCGGGACGAATTAAAACAACTTGAAATGCGTCAAAAATTCGGTGATGCAGGCTTGCGATATTTTATTGGAGATATCCGGGATGCTGATAGGTTAAGAAGAGCAATGGAGGGAGTGGATATCGTTGTCCATGCGGCTGCTTTGAAACAAGTTCCAGCCTGCGAATATAATCCCTTGGAAGCTGTCAAAACCAATATAAACGGTGCACAAAACATTATTGATGCAGCAATTGATGCCAAGGTAAAAAAGGTAATTGCTCTAAGCACCGACAAAGCGGTTAATCCTGTTAATATTTATGGTGCAACTAAACTTTGTGCCGAAAAAATTATTACACAGGGAAATGCCTATTCCAAACCTCAAGGACCCCGCTTTAGTTGTGTCCGGTACGGAAATGTCATTGGAAGCCGAGGCAGCGTAATCCCCCTTTTCATGAATCAAAAGAAAAACAGAAAAATAACAATAACAAATGAACAAATGACAAGATTTTGGATTACACTTGATCAGGCGGTTGAATTAGTTGTTCAAGCACTTAGTCATATGCAGGGCGGAGAAATTTTCATCCCCAAAATTCCAAGTATGAAAATTATGGATCTGGCTAAGGCAATTGCACCGGAATGTGAAATTGAGTTTATCGGAATAAGACCCGGCGAAAAACTGCATGAGATTCTCACAACAACGGAAGATGGAAGAAATACCATTATGTTTGATGGAATGTATATCACTTTGCCTAATTATTCATGGTGGAAAAGAGAAAATTATAAAAACGCTCAAAAAGTTCCTGAAGGGTTCGTTTATACCAGTAATAGCAATGATCAATGGTTGAGCAGTGAAGATTTAAATGAAATTATTTATAATTCATCAAATTCATTTAATATTGACCGCAGAGGATCTTATATTAAAAATTAGTGAGTGCATAACTGAAAAATTTAATCAATGAAAAGCAATCTGCAGAAATCAGTGAAAATAAAAAATAATACAAAACAATTCGGCCGAATCGAAAATAAATCTTTAATTCCTTATGGCCGCCAGTGCATTGATGAGAGCGATATCTCTGCCGTAGTTGATGTTATGAGATCTGATTGGCTAACAACCGGCCCTAAAGTTTTAGAATTTGAAAAAGCAATTTCCGATTATGTAGGTGCAAAAGAAGCGATAGCGGTTTCAAGTGGTACGGCGGCCCTCCAATCAGCAATGTATGCCGCAGGCATTGGCCCGGGAGACGAGGTAATCCTGCCGCCTATGACTTTTGTGGCGACGGCAAATAGTGTAATATTTCAGGGGGGAACCCCTGTTTTTGTAGATGTGGACCCTGACACTTTGCTAATTGATCCTGTTGAGGTAGAAAAAAAAATCACCCCCAGTACCAAGGCTATTATAGCAATGGACTATGCGGGCCAAGCTTGTGAGTATGATAAACTTCAAACTATCGCCCGCAAACATGGTTTGATATTGATCGCAGATGCCTGCCATTCACTCGGCGCAACATATAAAGGGGCTAAAACAGGTTCCTTGGCGGATCTGACTGTTTTCAGCTTTCATCCGGTTAAGCACATTACAACAGGTGAAGGTGGAATGATTGTTACAGATAATGCAAATTTTGCTGAGAAAATGCGGATATTTCGCAATCATGGAATTACATCAGATTATCAACAACGGCAAAAAAAAGGCACTTGGTATTATGAAATGGTAGATCTTGGATATAATTATCGCCTTACAGATATTCAATGTGCTTTGGGATTAAGCCAGTTACGCAAGCTTCCGGGTTGGATCGATCGGCGGAGGGAAATCGCTTTTAATTATGACAAAGCATTTTCAAACATTTCCGTTGTAAAACCTTTAACAGTATCTCCAAATGTTAACCATTCTTACCATTTGTATGTTATTCAATTACAGATGGATGAATTGGTTGCATCCCGTGCAGCGATTTACTCTGATTTAAGACGTGAAAATATTGGTGTAAACGTTCATTATATTCCGGTTCATTTACACCCTTTCTACAAAAATAGATTCGGTTATCAAAAAGGGGACTATCCGGTTGCAGAAGCCGCCTATGAAAGGATACTATCTTTACCTTTATTTCAATCAATGACAGATAACGATATTAATATCGTTATCAAATCCATAAAAAAAATTATATTCAATTATCAAACACATTGATCACAAAAACAGGTATCTAATCTTGAGTTTAAGATAACATCTTTCAAGAAAGCGGATGATTTATAAAGGGCACGAGAATGATAAATATGGCACCGAACAAAGTAGATAAAGAACGATCCATAGCATTCGTTGTCGCTCGTATGACATCTTCTCGTCTTCCAGGAAAACATTTTCGAATGATCGGAAAAAAACCTTTAATTCAGTGGATTACAGACCAGCTCCGCAAATGCATACAACTCGATGACATTATAATTACAACCGTTGCTGAAGGTGCTAATGAACCCCTTAGAAATTTTGCGCGCAAAGAAAAACTGCCTTGCTTCTGGTATGAAGGTGATGTGGATCATGTCACTACTAGGCTACGCAAAGCTGCAGAGACTTATAACGCCGATATTTGCATCCTGATAAGCGGAGACTGCCCCCTGGTCTATGCCCCTGCCATAGACCAGCTTATTCAATGTCTGAAAGATGAACCCGAAGCGGATATCGTTCGTATCGCACATAATGAAAATGGTCTCTCTGCCGGATTAGAAGGGGTTTGCGTTGCCAGAAAAAGGGCTTGGCAGTTAGCAGATGATTTATCGGATCGACCGGAATTCAAAGAACACCAATTCCCTGTAATCGGGATGCATCCGGAACTTTTCACGGCTAAAAATTGTATTCTCCCAAAAAATCTTTATAGCCTTTCCCACCGTTTCTCTATAGATACACAATCTGATCTTGACTTCATGAATACCATTTATCATGAGCTGTCAGATAAAAGCCTTGTATTTGAATTGCCGGAAGCTTTAATACTTTTGAACCAAAGGCCAGATATCTATAGTATAAATCGACATGTTCATCAACGTAAGGTTGATGAAATCATAAAAAAAGTATTATTTATCACTGATGCAACATCAACTTGTCGGCATCTTGATTTGTCATGCTGCACAGATCTGGCCTCTCAGATAATTGAACATCTGAGTTGGCCGCTTACATTCATGACCCAAAACCAATGCACTGAAAACCTGCTGAAAGAACTCGGATTCCCTGTTGTCTCAATTGATACGGGCCAAGCGTCACTTCATATTTCAAAACAAACCGCAGCAAATATTACATCTGAATATGATCTTGTTCTTATTGATATCAGGAGCAATAGCGATTCTATTGCTGAATGGATAAATTTTTGCAACAAGCACAAGCCTGTTTTCTTTTTTGGAGACACGTTAGCAGATTCATACAAGAAATATATCGGCTCATCAAAAAATATAAAACCGTATTATGATTTTAAAAAACCAATGTTAATTAACGGATTAAAACCGTTAATCAGATACGCAGAATCGATAAAGGCAACTTTAAAACCCTGATTAAAATCACATATGACTGTTAAAGATTTGGAGCAATAATATTGTCCGGGACATTACTGATACGCGCTGATGCCACTGCCCAAATTGGGACAGGTCATGTAATGCGGTGCTTCGCATTAGCTCAGGCATGGAAAAAACACAGCGGGAATGTATTTTTTATTAGTTATTGCGAAAATCAGTATATTCAGAATCTTATTAAACATTCCGGCATTGATTTTATCAAATTGGAAAGCCCCTTTGCCACCTCTGAAGAACTCAATGACACATTCAGCGTAATCGAAAATATTATACCTAAAAGTCATGATATCGAAACCATGACTTCAACATTTCCAAATCAACCATCATCAAAGAATGCTACATGGGTTGTTGTTGACGGTTATCATTTTCATGAAGAATATATAAATGGAATCCACAACGCAGGTTTTCGCACTCTGGTAATCGATGATATGGCCCATTTGCCGTATTATCATGCTGATATCGTTTTAAATCAGAATATACACGCGGATGTTTCCACATATCGTTGCGATAAAAATACTACTGTTTTAGCAGGAAACGATTATGTCTTGTTAAGGTCTGAATTTCTTTCCTGGAAAAACTGGAAAAAGAGTATATCCCAAATTCCAAAAACGTTATTAGTTACTTCGGGTGGAAGTGACTACCATAATGTAAATTTAAAAGTAATTAAGGCGATCCAATCAACGAACGTTTCGAATATAGTAGTTTACATCATCGCAGGGCCGTCAAATCCCTATTTAGCCTTGATAAAAAAAGAGCTTAAACATTCCGTCTTTAGTTCCAAGCTCTTGCATCATGTTGAAAACATGCCCGAACTAATGGCCAGAGCAGATCTATGTATATCAGCGGGAGGCTCCACTTGCTGGGAACTGGCATTCATGGGGGTGCCGACCCTGGTTGTGGTAACTGCCGAAAACCAGATAAATGTAGCGGAAGGCCTTTTAAAAAACGGCGCGGCAATAAATTTAGGGTGGCATGAAAAATTATCTTCTGAAGATATCAGTGCTGAGTTGACAAACTTAATACAATCCGAGGAACTGAGAAATAGAATCAGTCACCGCGCCCGGCAACTGATCGACGGAAATGGAATAGACAGGGTGCTAAGATGCATGCTGATGAATTAATCCAATTACGTCCCATTGAAAAAAAAGATTGCAGACTGCTTTGGTTATGGGCAAATGATCCTGAAACCCGCGCAAATTCATTTTCCCCGGCCCATATACCCTGGGATCGGCATGTTCAATGGTTTGAATCAAAGTTCAACGACCCGAAAGCTATATTTTTCATAGCGTTAAATGATAAAAATATACCCATAGGGCAAGTTCGGTTTGATATACTGAAAAAAAAGGCTGTAATTTCTGTCAGTATCGCCCCTGATTTACGCGGCAAAGGTTATGGAAGCAAGATCATTTACATGGCAAGCCATCTTCTGTTGAATTCATCCGATATTTACTTAATTCACGCTTATATCAAAAAGGCCAATTTTGCGTCAACCGGGGCATTTATAACTGCAGGATATAATAGAATAAATTCAGAAAACCTGAATGGTCATCAAACTATCCATCTAATATTGCAAAGGCAGAATTAAAATATTTAATCAAATTGACATAAACGGTCATCGAATCGGCCGTGGTTACCCGGTATATATAATTGCCGAAATGTCGGCAAATCATAATCATGACTTTGAACAGGCCGTAAAAATCCTTCATGAAGCCAAAAAAACCGGCGCTGATGCTGTCAAACTGCAAACCTACACAGCAGATACACTGACGATCGACTGCAACAATAAGTATTTTAAAATTAAAGGTTCTGCCTGGAATAACGAAAACCTTTATCAACTTTACAGAAAAGCCCATACTCCCTGGGAATGGCATCCAAAACTTAAACTAATTGCTGATGATATCGGAATAGACCTTTTTTCGTCTCCGTTTGATCACAGCGCGGTTGAATTTCTTAAAAAAATCGATATTCCCGCATATAAGGTCGCATCGTTTGAAATAGTCGATTTACCTTTAATAAAAAAAATCGCCCAAACCGGCAAACCCATCATCATATCTACCGGCATGGCATCTCTTTCAGAAATTGAAGAAGCCGTTCAGGCAGCAAGAAATGCAAATGCATCACAAATCGCATTGCTAAAATGCACCAGTGCTTATCCCGCCCCACCTGAAGATATAAATCTGAAAACAATCCCTCATCTATCCGAGGCGTTTCACTTGCCTGTGGGGCTTTCAGATCATACCTTGAAAACAGCTGTTTCAGTTTCGGCTGTTTCGATCGGAGCATGCATCATCGAAAAGCATCTGACACTCTCACGCTCCTTTTCCGGACCGGATAGTTCGTTTTCATTGGAACCTCATGAATTCAAATCAATGGTTGACGATATCAGAATGGTTGAAAAAGCTATTGGCACCGTTCATTATGGTGTGGGGTCAAGCATTGAAGCTCAAAGCAGAATGTTTCGACGATCCCTGTTTGCAGTACAGGATATTAAAAAAGGGGACTTTTTTACCTCTAAAAACATCAGATCCATTCGTCCCGCCTATGGATTGCATCCTCGCTATATAGATACAGTTTCAGGCAGCCGTGCCAATCAGAATATTTCATGCGGCACACCGCTGAAATGGGAAATGATCAGTCACGATGATATCAACTAAGAAAACAGAAAGATCCATTCGATATGAATCGTTTTAAAACCGAACAGGAAAAATTCTGGACAGGACAATTCGGTAATGATTATACCGATAGAAATCCTGCAAGCAGTAATATGGGAAGCCGCATCGCCCTTTTTGCCGACATATTGTCAAGGACTCGATCCATCAATAAGGTAATTGAATTTGGTGCAAATATCGGAAGCAATCTCAAAGCGCTTTACCAGCTTCTGCCGCAAGCGGAACTCTCAGCCATCGAGATCAATGATAAAGCTGTTTATGAACTCAATAAATGGAAAAATTTAACCGTTTACCATGAGTCCATTATTAATTTTGAGCCGGATTATCGCAGAGATCTGGTATTTACCAGCGGAGTGCTGATTCACATCAATCCGGATATGCTATCTGACGTGTATGAACGGCTGTATAATACCAGCAACCGTTACATATGCATTATTGAATATTACAATCCCACACCCGTCCAAATAACTTACCGAGGCTACAGTGACAAATTATTTAAACGTGACTTTGCAGGCGAGTTGCTGGATAAATATAACAATTTAAGACTGATAGATTATGGATTTGTTTACCATCGAGACACCAATTTCCCTCTTGACGATCTTACATGGTTTTTAATTGAAAAACAGCCCTGAAGCCGACTCGTTTTCCGGCAACTTACCCATATCAAATTAAAATGATTTAACCTAACATAAAATTGAATGAGTGCACTTATGGCAGTTCACATGGAAAAAACTATGAAAGGACCTGATGATTTTGAATTAACCCTGTAGTTGCATAAAAAGCAAAGAAAGGTGACTCAAAGCATATCAACGCAAACAATTATGAAATGCCCCCCATTACGCCCCGGCTATCCGATTAGCCAGCCGATACGATTTCTTTATACTTACTTGCAAAAATACCATTTTCAATTCTCAGACAAGGGATACCTCCAACTATGGGATAAACCACCAATGCTTCTGGGCTAAATAACATGTCCCCGATCTCTTCCAGTGGTGTTTTGAACTTGGGACAGGCAAGAACGTACGAGGGAGACATGGTGCCATCGTCTTTCTTGATGATTGTTATTGCGGTCGGATTAAGCGGGTTTGCAGTAAAGGGAAAAAGATTGTGCTTCAAAATATCATAACCCAGAGATTCAGCTATGGCCTTTAGGTTTTTACAGTATCCATGAAAATCCATTCTTCGTCTTGCTTCATCGTTGGCAAGTTCATAATTAGGCTCCAATAGAATGAGAAACTTTCTGGTGACTCGAAATAACTCCTGTAAAATCGGTCTTTCATTTCCTCCATTAGGTTCTATCGAATGTGACGTATAAACAAGATCAATGGAATTATCGGCGAAAGGAATATGAAAGAGGTTGCCTGTACAAAGAGTCGAATTGGAAATACTTTTGCTTTGAAGCCAACGCTTAGCATACGCAACCCGCGACCAGCTCAAATCAAAACCATAACTACTGACTTCAGCTTCTATGTTTTCCAATACGCCGGAAAGGGTGGTCGCTTCACCAACACCAGCTTCCAAAATTGACGTCGGTTTGCATAAAGAGAGAATGGTCTTAGCGATCTCTGATGTGTAATCTTTTTTATACCTTTCCATAGCCGCATTTTCCATATCGTCAATGTAACTACCTGTCTGTAAGTCGTAAGCGATTTCAATGATATCATCTGTGTTGTGTTGGAGTCCCTGCTCCTCACGCAACAGTTTGGTGATATTCTTTCCTTGTTCATAAAGGGTTTGTAGATCACGGGGAGTGGACAAATTGATGCTTTCTCCTTTCTTTTATGCGAATTGAGTTGGTCACAGGGCTTACGCTCCGATCGCCTCCTAATGTAGGATCGAAAACCAGCGCGGTGCCCTCCGGGTCCGTTTCCAGTTCCAGCCACATCAAACGCAGTATGCGGATTTCCCGCACTACGCTTACTCTGTTAACTTTATCTGAGAACTATCTATCTCTAATTTAAATTTAAATTGTCTATAAGCCTCATAGGCGGCCTCAAGTTTACCCAACGTTAGGTAACAATCTCCTATCTTCTTTATAAGCGATATTTTTTCCGGAAGAACAATAAAGCTTTGTTCATAAGCATAAACAGCATCGCTGTCTTGTCCCGCTCGTCTCAAATTATCTCCAATATGTTCCCAATATTTTGCATAACTACGATCAAGTGTCACAGCCTCATTAAGATGTTTAATTCCAGAGCTAAAATCTCCTTGAGCAAAGTATGTGTCAGCAACAAAAATGTGTAATTGAGGATTGTTAGGTGAATATATAAGGGCTTTTTTGTATGTATTTATAGCTTTTGTAAATTTTTTCTCTACTGTAAAAAATTTCCCGTAACAGCAATAAAATTCACTCAACTGCTCGGTAGATAAGCAAGTTGACAAAATTTTATTTTCCTCCAGATCTTTGTACCAAGCTTTGATAAGAGTATCGATATCTTTGGAACTGCCCGTTTCCAAAACGGATTTAATTTTTTTCAAATCATCGGCAGCCATGGCCTTTAGCTCATCTTTTATTTTTATGTGGTCGGGGCAATAGCGTAATCCTTTTATAAACATACGTTTTGATGTTCTTTTATCGAAAGAGTTACATTTTACATAACATAGGTACTGATCTCCCAACTTTTGGCGTAGATTTTTGATGGATTTTATATAGCTTGGATTAAGCTGTATCGCTTTTTTAAAGTATTTTTCCGCTTTTTGATAATCTGTTTGATACGCTTCAATCGTGCCAAGGAAAAAATAAACTTGAGCAGAAACGAGCCCGGTGTTAAGTAGCTTCTCAAGCATGGGCTTAGCCAAGACAAATTCACCGGACTCAAAGTAGAAGCATGCTAATCTTAAACTATCTTCATCCGGTCGATATCCCTTTTCAAGATCTTTTTTTATATTTTTTTCTTTTTCATGGTGCGCCAGCGTCTTGCAAAGATGGGTCTCAAATACTTCCAATACTTTTTTTCTGACTTTATTTATATCCTCAAGTCGTTCCAAGTTTTTTGAAAGCCATTCCACGTATTTTTCAGGAACTCCCTCAAGTTTATTTATAACCAGCAACCGACGCTCGCTTTCCCTAAGGCCTTCCATCGTTATTTCTTCGAGTATCTGCCATATTTTCTTTTCACTATCTAGTTTATTATGGAACGTATCAATTTTTTTGATCTTTTCTTGCATAGGCCTAGGCAAAGTGGATAACGAACGGTATTTTTCCCCATTTGCCTCATATTTCAAAAGCCCTTTTCTGAGGGTATATGTCAAATAGTCAGCCTTTTGAATAACTTTATTCAAATTCCTGACCTTTTTAAGAGTTGTTTGGAACTCGATAAAAAGCTTTTTATTATCTGACAATTTGAAATTTTGAAGGCAAAATACGATATGTCCCGAAATATTATGGGGTTTAGAACAATAAAGATCCAAAACTTTTTCCAGAGAAAGTGATTCTGTTCCTTGGAGATGCACCCCTCCTTCGGTGGCATTAATGTAATGGCCCGAATTTTCGGCCATGATTTTCTCAAAGTGTTGTTTATCGCTGTAAAAAGACCGGCTGGTTGGGACTCGCCTCCCATGAATTCCTTCTACCCATAATATATCAGCATCTGATTTAAGCATATTATTCATCTGATTTTCATTACTCAAAACAGTATTTTGGGCATGATCCTTAAAGTCGCTAAAAGCGAGATCCTGACCAACAAAGATAATAGGGGAACACCCCAAAATTATTGCACTGATTAAATTCAAATGCGCAACCGTTCCAGCTCCACCGGTTAAAATTTTACCCCCTAAAAGGGTACTAAGCCAATTTTCCATTGGATTACCTGAAAAAGTCCAGAATACATGCTCTGCAGGAAATAGCTTTGGAACTTTAGGAGTCACCCAAGCGGCACAAATAAGTGATACCCCCTTTGTCATAGGGATTACATCAGCAAATTTTTCATAGGTAAGTTCCTGGGGATCTATTGAAGTAATGAATTCCGGCAAAATACCTTGAGCCAGCATTGCCGGCAACACCGTATCAACGCCTATAATAACGGCCTTATCCTTTGCCGTGGGAAGAAGATGAATATTTCTATCAAGAGATGGACCACCGGCAACAATTATAGCCGGAATTCCGGAAAACGCACCTCTCAAACTCTCAAGAAGATAATTATGATGAATAGACTTTAGGTGACTGAAACGATTGTCTAAAAAATGACTTCCAAATTTAAAGGTTGTTGCCCCTCCCACATTATATTTGTTTACATAATCAAACACCTTATCTTTAAGCGCCTGACACCCTTTCATATCATAGAAAAAAGAGGGCAAATGATTTAGGATATGGATGGTTTCAAGCTGCAAGGCACGATTGGCCGGGGCTAATATCTTTTCAATCTCAGGCTCAGCATTTACGCTTAAAATAAGTCTAGGATCCAAAAGCAATGGTGAAAGATCCATTAAATGAAGTGCCTGCTTAAAAATTCCCGGCATCCGTTCAAAAACAACAAGATGTCGGATAGAAGGCCTTTGTTGGAGCAAAGCTAAAGCTTCATAACCTAGTCCCATGCCCAAAAGGCCTACAAAACCGGTGGAATGCTCAGGAACCATTTCCAGAAATTTATACGCATCAGCTTCCGGATCGCTTTCATTGTGAAAATTAATGACTTTGCCTTCTTTATTCAATCCTCTGAGATTAGGTTTTCCATTTGGAGAAATAAAAACCTCACCAGTAGGTTCAGAAGTAGATTCGATCATAATCTTCCAAACATGAGGATGCATTTTTTTTAAAAGCGAAAGGTTTAAGTCATAAAAATTTGGCAGGTTACTTTTCATATTGTCTGACTCAGTAAATGTATTTTAAAATTACTGTTTATCTTTAATTTTGACATGATAATAAATCATTGCATTAAAGCCCCACTGAATACTTTCAATTTTTTTATTATTCCATGCAAGTATCATGCCCCTATAGATAGCTATCTTTGTCAAATCGGTTCTATTTTCGATTTTACAGAGACCACAACACATTATTAATGATAATTGATCGCTATACATAATTTATCGAAATATAAACGACAATTTTGTCATATATGTCAACATATTGACATGTAACAACCTTAAATATTTCATCATCTTTTACTTTTTAAAAAATTCTTTAAACAATTGTCATACCTGCCGATATATATATTAAATTATTAATACCCCTATTTCAGGCTAATTAAGGTTTGAAAATTAGATGAAAGGAGGTGAAAACTTAGCATTTGAAATCAGGGGAAATTTTAGAATTTATGAAAATGATAACAACATAAAGGGGAACGGAATCCCCAAATGATTACACAAGGAGGTTTACACTTATGGGTCTAAATATTAACACCAATGTATCCGCACTGAATGCTCACAAAAACATGGTCAAAAATGACAACGCCTTATCTTCATCTCTTGAAAGGCTGTCTTCAGGTCTTCGCATCAATAAAGCGGCCGATGATGCATCAGGCATGTCCATTGCGGACTCATTAAAATCCCAGGCCATGGGGCTCGGGCAGGCAATCCGAAATGCGAATGACGGTATCAATATCGTGCAAACTGCCGATGCCGCCCTCGAAGAATCCATTAACATCGTTACAACTATAAAAACAAAAGCAATTCAAGCAGCACAAGATGGTCAGACAACTGAATCCCGCCAGACAATCCAAGCCGATATCACCAAGCTTATGGAAGAACTGGATATGATCGCTCAAACCACTTCTTTTAACGGGCAAAAGCTTCTTTTCGGCAATTTTAGCAATAAAAGCTTTCAAGTTGGTGCTTATTCGGGTGAAACAGTTAATATTTCCATTGATTCAGCACAATCAACCAAACTGGGTCACGTCACAAGCAGTGATCTAACCCTGACCGGAAATGCGCCCGGAACAGTTGAACTTAGTATTTACAGCAACTTACAAAATAAAAGTTTTATAGTTGAATCAGTTGAGGTGGCTTATGACAATAATAGCGAACACAGTATGGGAGCCCTTGCAGATTCAATTAACAAACTTAGTGACGTCCTGGGTATAACGGCAACTGCTAGTGTGCAGTCTACGACTCAACTAAACATTGCCGCCGGAACTACCAATTCCGATTTTGCAATTAATGGCGTCACCATCGGTCAGGTTAATGTTTTGACAAACGACGCCGATGGCGCCCTTGCCAAAGCTATTAATTCCAAGACATCTCAACACGGCGTTGTTGCAAGCGTGGATAATGCCGGTTATCTTACATTAAATTCTACCGATCAGAGAGCAATTCAAGTTACTTCCAATGTTGGAAGCGGAACCGGAACAGATGCCGTACTAAGAGGATCCGATCTTTCCACCCTTGGTTCTATTCAGCTCAATCAAACCGGTTCCAGCGAGATTATCGTCAATGATGTAGGCGGAGGAAATGCCATTGCCCTTACCACTAATTTGGAGGTTGAAGGTAATACTACGACTACCCTGGACTCCACGCTTGCAACCGGCTCGCAGTTGGCAGCAGGTTCACAGTTGGAGGCGGGTTGGACAACCGGCCAAACTTTGTCCGGGTCTTGGCTGCTGGGTAATTTTGTAACCACGGAGGATTCGACTCTAAGTGCCGGATCTGTTTTGGGTAATGGATCTTTGATAAAATCCGGATCCGTTCTCGGTGGTGATGCGGAAATTGCAGCCGTTGCTGCAACCGCAGGTAACTTTGAATTAGCAACCGACTCAACACTTCTTTCAGGTTCTATTTTAGCTTCCGGTACTGTTTTTGGGGGTACTGTAGCAACTTCAGGCAATACAGCTATTACTACCAATGGAACTGCTACCTTGACGGCCG
>JAFGES010000041.1 GCA_016931455.1 Desulfobacterales bacterium
ACAAAACCATGACCCCAAATCCTGCACCCCTTGCAACGCAGACAACTCTTTGGCTTGGGCCATGGATAATGGCGACCCAGTTCAATAAGTTTCTTGATTTCTACAGGAAAACAGATTATCATCTTCTCACCTTTTTGACCGGCTTAGCCGGTTTGGTTTTAAGGGCGGCGGCTCCGCAAAAAGCACCGCCCTTTTTTCAATAAAAAAAGCCTCTAAATAAGAGGCTAATTTATTCTGATAATTCCGCTTTCCTGTCAACGAATTCTAAAAATATTTGCTCCTAATCAATGATATATTCTGGAAATCTACACACGGGCGAGTCGGACCACCGCATGCACCGAAACGTTTCATCGGTCAGGTAGACCTGCCGCTGAGCGACCAGGGCATCAAGCAGGCCAGGCAACTGGGCCGAACACTGAGTGATATCGCGGTCGCAACAATTTTCTGCAGCGACTTGCAACGCTCGCTAAAGACTGCCGAGATCATTGCCGCGGGTCAGGCGGTACGACTCCAGGTCAGACGCAACTTAAGGGAAATCGGACTGGGCGAATGGGAGGGGTTGACCTTCGAGGAGGTGCGCCGCCGGTATCCAAAGGAGTTTCAGGAACGCGGCCAAGACATCGCCCACTACCGCCCGCCCCGAGGTGAAAGCTTTGCCGATTGCAGCAGACGGGTCGTGAGTGTATTTGAGGAGATTCTAGCCTCTCGAAACGGAAACGTACTCATCATAGGTCACGCCGGGGTCAACCGGACTATCCTGCGCCACGTGCTGGGTATACCGCTGGAACATCTTTTTCGCATCGGTCAGGATTATGGATGCCTGAACCTGATCTGCTATACGGACTCCGTCTGCCGGCTGGAGGTACTGAACTGGGTTCAAAGGGAACGTCAATGAGACTTTTGGAACAATGCAGACACTTCCAAGCACCGCAAAAAAATCTCCCCATTTAAACAAACTGCATAAAAGAGTTGATTTGAATTCAAATTATACGTATGAACCAAACACATTATTAAACTGACGGGAGAGTATATTTATGGGAGGATTATTTGGCGTTGTCTCCAAAGAGGATTGTGTTAAAGATCTTTTTTACGGTACGGACTACCATTCACATCTCGGCACCAAACGAGGCGGACTTGCTGTAAAAAACTCCAAAGGCTACACACGATCTATTCATA
Source organism: Desulfobacterales bacterium (assembly GCA_016931455.1). Lineage (GTDB taxonomy): Bacteria > Desulfobacterota > Desulfobacteria > Desulfobacterales > JAHDSC01 > JAFGES01. Next base: position 1,177 of record JAFGES010000041.1, read on the forward strand.
ATATTGAAAATGATTATTTTCGATCCAAATTTGAACCGGATCTGCCTAATCTGCATGGAAACATGGGCATTGGTATCATTAGCGATTATGATGCCCAACCGTTGATCATCGGCTCGCATTTAGGAACCTTTGGAATCGTCACGGTCGGTAAAATCAACAATGTTGAGGAAATTGCAAAAACCGCCTCCCGAAAAAAAATGCATTTTTCCGAAATGAGTGGCGGAGTAATTAACCCGACAGAGCTGGTTGCAATGCTGATCAGCGAAGAAGAATCTTTCGAAGCCGGAATCCGGAATGCCCAGGAAACCATTAAAGGTTCTTGTTCAATGCTGATTCTGACGGAACAAGGCATCTATGCGGTCCGGGACAAATTAGGCCGAACACCGATTACCATCGGCAAGAAAAAGGGTGCTTATGCTGCAACTTCGGAAACCTGCGCATTTCCCAACCTCGGTTATGAAATTGATAAATATTTAGGACCGGGTGAAATTGTCTTTATGACCGCCAGCGGATATGAACAAAAAAAGAAGCCTGGAAATAAAATGCAAGTCTGTGCATTTTTATGGGTCTATTATGGTTATCCGGCCTCCAATTATGAGGGAATTAATGTTGAATCGGTTCGATATAAATGCGGCTGTGCATTGGCGAAAAATGACGATGTTCAGATCGATTTTGTGGCCGGTATTCCCGATTCAGGTACCGGCCACGCAATCGGTTATGTAAATGAAAAAGGTATTCCCTACAAGCGGCCTTTTGTTAAATACACACCGACATGGCCGCGTAGCTTTATGCCTCAGAATCAAAGCATAAGAGATCTAGTTGCAAAAATGAAACTCATTGCGATTAAAGAATTGATAGAAGGCAAAAAGATTCTTTTTTGTGAAGACTCTATTGTCAGAGGCACGCAGCTGCAAGATAACATTCAGATTCTATATGACTATGGGGCCGTGGAAGTGCATATGCGACCGGCATGTCCAACCTTAATTTATCCATGTGAGTTTCATAATTTTTCGGCTTCACGATCGGTATTGGATCTTGCAGGGCGAAGAGCCATTAGTGAACTTGAGGGCAAGGATGAAATGTTCCTATCTGAATACGCAAAATCCGGATCGGAAAAAAATAAAGCCATGATCGAAAAAATAAGGCAAAAGCTGAAACTGACTTCTTTAACCTATCAGAACTTAGACGATCTTGTCGTGGCGATCGGTTTGCCGAAAAATAAATTATGCACGCATTGCTGGGATGCAAGTAGTTATTTCTGATTTTTTCTTGGAGCCTGCATATCGTTTCTGGGCGGAAAGAACGGTTTTTCGTAGACGAATAGATTTCGGTGTCACTTCAACCATTTCATCCTCTCCGATAAAATGAATGGCACGTTCAAGTGTCATTGCCTTTATCGGTGCCAAAGTAACATTTTCATCTTTACCGGAGGCACGCATATTGGTAAGCTTTTTTTCTTTACATGCATTCACATTGATATCATTATCCCGATTGTGCTCGCCGATGACCATGCCTTCATAAACAGGATCACCCGGTTCAATAAAAAGTTCTCCTCGCGGTTCGAGATTAAAAAGGGCGTATGCCACCGCGTTGCCCGGTCTGTCAGACACAATAGATCCATTGAAACGCATCGGAAAATCGCCTCGATAGGATTCATATCCGGAGAAATAGGCATTGATGATACCCGTTCCTTTCGTGTCCGTAAGAAGCTCATCCCTGTAACCGATCAGTGCACGCGAAGGAACACTGAATTCAATCCGAACGCGGCCTTTGCCATTATTGACTAGGTTGGTCATTTTTCCTTTTCGCATAGAAAGCTTTTCCGCCACGATTCCGAGAAAATTTTCATCACATTCAATAAAAAGATGTTCTATCGGCTCCAGCTTTTTACCATCTTCATATTTGAAAATCACTTCCGGACGGCCGACGCACAATTCAAAACCTTCTCTTCGCATGGTTTCGATCAGAATGGCCATCTGGAATTCACCCCGGCCTTTAATCAGAAAGGTGTCTTTCTCCTCTGTTTCTTCAATCTTAATAGCCACATTTCGCAGGGTCTCTTTGACAAGCCGTTCGCGGATTTTGCTGGACTGCACAATTTTACCCTCTTTACCCACAAGCGGTGATGTATTTGCCGCAAATCGCATTGAAACCGTTGGTTCATCGACGATAATACGCTTTAGTGCTTTCGGGAATTCTTTGGTGCAAATGGTGTCCCCTATTTTAACCTCATCAATTCCCGCCAGGACAACAATATCTCCAGCTTCTGCGATATCAACCGGTTCAAGGCGCGCACCTGCATAGATCTGCAATTTTGAAACCTTGAGCGGAAGATTTTTACCGTCAGCGTCAATACAAACCAGACGATCACTGGATCTTACCTTTCCATTGGAAACTTTTCCCGTGGCAAGCTGGCCGAGATAATCGGAGTAGCCCAAGTCGCTGACCAGCATCTGAAAGGGTTCTTTCGGATCATAAACCGGTCCGGGGATCTGCTGCAGGATGGTATCAAACAGGATATGAATATTTTTGCCTTTTTCCTCTAATGTTTTCTGAGCAATACCGTCTCTACCAACCGCATACAGCAAAGGAAAATCAAGCTGTTCTTCGCTGGCTCCAAGGTCTATGAAAAGGTCATAGATTTCATCGAGAACCTCATCCGGCCGCGCGTCTTTACGGTCAATTTTATTTATCACCACAATGATTTTAAGATCAGCCTCAAGAGCTTTTTTAAGTACAAAACGTGTCTGCGGCAAAGGGCCTTCAGAGGCATCGACCAATAGAAGTGCACCATCAGCCATAGAAAGCGCCCGTTCCACTTCGCCGCCGAAATCAGCATGCCCGGGGGTATCAATGATATTTATCTTGATTTGATTCCAAATCACCGCACAGTTTTTGGCAGCAATTGTGATCCCTCGTTCACGTTCAAGATCCATGTTGTCCATTATTCTTTCCTGGGCTTCCTGCCCAATCCGAAATAATCCACTTTGTTTAAACATGGAATCAACCAAAGTGGTCTTGCCGTGATCAACATGAGCAATAATTGCGATATTTCTTAATTTTTCATTTCTTATCAGTTGTTTCATTAATTACTTTCGATCTTTTTTATGAATATATGTTATGAATATTTACCCTTTGATATTTCCTTTTGACCCGGAAAAATTTTTGTAGAATATAATTATCTTTGATTTATTGCAACTATTTATTTGTAACTGCCATTCGATCAAAGGATTTTTTTATATTTTTCTTGATGTTTTGATCGTTGTAATTTTATAGTAATAAATCCTATCATAAATCTTACATAATCCAAAAAAAAGGAGGCAGCCATGGCGATCATTCTACCCGATTTACCCTATTCCCAATCGGCTTTGGAACCTTATATCAGTTCAAAAACTTTAGAATTTCATTATGGTAAGCATCACAATGCCTATGTTGCAAATACCAACAAGCTGATCGAAGAAACAAGCATGGCGAATGAAGATTTAGAAACAATTATTCAAAAAACCGCTGGAGATGCCTCAAAAATCGGTATTTTCAATAACGCCGCTCAGGTATGGAACCACTCGTTTTACTGGCAGTGCATGCAACCCAATGGGGGTGGTCTGCCGAAAGGAAATATCGCCGTAAAAATAAACGCTGATTTCGGCAGTTACGAGAAATTTGTCGAGGAATTTAAAAATGCAGGCACAACACAATTCGGCAGCGGCTGGGCATGGTTGATTCTAAGAGACGGCAAATTGGAAGTTATGAAAACCGCCAACGCGCACACTCCTATTGCACAAGGATTGAAGCCGCTTTTAACCGTCAACGTCTGGGAACACGCTTACTATTTGGACTATCAGAATAAAAGACCGGACTACCTAATCTCGTTTATCGAAAAACTGATTAATTGGAATTTTGTCAATTCTTGTCTGGGTTAAATCGATTGCCTAAAACCACACGGACCATCATTTGATCATTCCTATTTTCATTATAATTGATGGTCCGTAACTTAACGATTAAATAGTAAGATTCAATTCAGTTTAGTTTTTCCATCAAAATTTCTTGTATCCGTTTGGGATTGGCTTTACCTTGAGAGGCTTGCATAGCCTGGCCGATCAAAAAGCCCAGTGCTTTTTCATGCCCTTTCCGATAATTCGCAACTGCCGAGGGATTGTCGGCAATTACCTTCTCAACAAGATCACTGATTTCAGATGTATCTGAAATTTGTTTAAAACCGAATTTTTCCACAATTTCTTCCGGTGTCCGGTCACTGTCAAAAAGCCGTATTAAAACTTCTTTTGCAGAATTCGTGTTGATTTCATCATGTTCCAACATCAACAACAATTGGGCAAAACGCTCCGGAGTTACCGGATTTTCCTTAATCTTCTGATTACGATCTTTTAGGATCGGCAATAATTGGGTTGCTATCCAATGGGCTGAAGTGCGTGCGGATGCCTTTTTACTGACAACAACTTCAAAATATTCAGATATATCTCGTTCTGAAGTCATGAACGCAGCTTCTTCGTGCACCAGTCCATATTGTTTGATAAAACGTTGAGTTTTCTGATTAGGCATTTCCGGTAGAAGGCTTTTCATATGGCACAGCCATTTATCAGATATAATGATGTGCGGTACGGAAGGATCCGGTACGCAGGGTCCTTCAAATTTACCCCGCATGGCTGTTGTTATATGTTTTTCGGGATCCCATAACCGCGTATGAAGTAAAATAGGTTCACCGGTTTTGAGACATTCGGTCTGACGTTTGATTTCGTAAGCAATTGCATCCCCCACATTTCGGATGGAATTCATATTCTTAACCTCCACCTTGGTGTTGAGTTCATTGCTGCCTCGCTGTCGAATGGAAATATTTGCATCGACACGCAGGGTTCCCTGTTCCATACTACCTTCAGAACTACCAGTATAACGTATTTGAGTCCTGAGCCGACGCAAGAATTCCATCGCATCATAGGGAGTACGCATGTCAGGTTCGCTGACAATCTCTACCAATGGTGAGCCTGCTCGATTAAAATCAACTAGACTGATTGGTGTTCTACCTTCTATTTCATGAACAAGCTTTGCAACATCCTCTTCCATGTGGATATGGTGAATTCGAAGTTTTTTTTGATTTCCATCTTCACCGACAATATCCATCCATCCATTTTTTGCCAGGGGGCGATGGGCTTGAGAAAGCTGAAATCCCTTCGGCAAATCCGGATAATAATAAACCTTTTGATCAAAGGCACTTTGTTTTTGAATTTCACAGTTGAGTGCCAAGCATACCAAAGTGGCTTTCTCCAGGGCCTCTTGGCTGAATTGAGGTAAGGCTCCCGGCATCCAAAGGCAAATGGGGCAAGTATTTTGATTGGGTTCATCGCCCGGTATGTTGGGGCAATCACAGAACATTTTAGTTGAACAATTCAGTTGAACGTGTATTTCAAGACCAATTACCGCTTCATAATTCATATCTATATATCTCTCTTCGCAATATTTTTCAATTGAGAGGCAATGAACAATAAGCGTGCATCGCCCAAATGCGGCCCAATAATTTGCAAGCCTGGATCATTTTTCATCCGGCTTATCAGGCCGGGAAGACTAATTGCAGGGCTGCCGGTCACATTCGCTAAAAGGGTCATTAAAAAGGCATCATATACTTTACTGATCCCAAGGGTGGTGTCAACGGGTATGTTGGATCGCCTCGTGGGCAATATCAATGCGTCAACTTTGTTGAAAATCCCTTCGATCTCTTTTAAGAGTCGGGCGCGAATACGGCAGGCGTTTTCAAAAGCTTTATAGTTTTCGAATTGAAAATAGGCGCCTTGAAACATATATGTTTTGACCAGCAAACCAAATGATTCACCCCGCGACTTTAAGAACATTTCATTCCAGTTGCTTGCGGAAGACGTGCGATGACCATAGCGAACACCATCATATTTTCCACCGGCTGAAGACGCTTCAACAGAACCGATTACTTTATGAACTTTAGAAAATAAATCAAAATCCGCCAAACGAAACTTTTCAATATTTAAACCGGCCTGGTTAAGCCTTTTAAGTGTTTTATCAAAATCCTGGGAATCTTCGGGACTTAAAAGATCAAAGCATTCCTGAATCACAGCCAAAGACCCTTTGCTTTCCTCGATAGGATAATTCTTATCAAAATCCGGTACTTTTCCTTCCAGCATAGACAGATCATGATCATCATTGCCGGCAATGACACGCATCACATCGGAAATGTCTGCCAGTGAGTTGGCTAAAACACCGTAACACTCCATAGAAGGTACAAGGCCGATCAGGCCAAAGCGTGAAACAATACCATGACTGGGTTTGAATCCAATGGCGCCGATGGTTGACGCAGCAACTCGCGCCTCACCCAAGGTATCGGTTATCAGTACAATATCCGCTATACCATCGGCTAAGGCCTGCGCCCCCGTATCACCCCCCAGACCAAAACCCATTTCGCTCATGCGGCTGCTGCCTTTAATATTCGCGCCTGCTTGCCTGAGTCGTTCGACTACCGTAGCATCTTCCAAAGCAATGTAACGTTCGAGCGCCGCCGAACCCGCCTCGGTGGGCCAATCACGAACGGACATATTCGGCTGAATGACCACGGATTTACCGGTTAACGGACCATTTTCCATTAGAGAAAAAGGTGACGGATCAATGTAAGTAAATATGTCTGACTGCATTAAATTCCCTTTAGATCTTTGATTTTAATTCATAAAAGATTCCAAAATTATTCCAAAATACTGGCGACTTTAAAATAATTTCCCTTGACTGCAGGTGCATTTCGAAATATTTCACCTGATTTCGCAAGTCGATGATGTCGCACAACCGCTTTTTTTCGCATACGATTGCTGATATCTGTTACGGAGAATATAGGTTCTTCCTTCTCTGAATATCCATTTATTATTTCAGCTAATTGTCTGGCTTCTTCAATTGCGGCACCGATTTTAGGACGTTGACCATCATTGATTCCAATACGAGATACCCAAGCAAGAGAATCAATTAGAGTATGTTGTTCTTCACTGCCGGGAAGCTTTCTTTTCTCGCCGGAATCAAGCAAATCGAGTTCAACAAGCTGTTGACGCGATACATCGGACGGTGCCTGTGTCAGAGGACAATAAGCACTGCGATTTTTGGGAAATGCGGTTACCTCGCGAATCGAAGAAGT
>JAFGES010000042.1 GCA_016931455.1 Desulfobacterales bacterium
CAAGCAGGGCATTTGTAATTTCTTTTTGATCCGTATGTGCCGACGGGAATTTTTTAGGTGATTCGGTTTTTGTGTCTGCTGGCTGAAGATTCGATGGTTGATCGGCAGCATCGATAAGGTATTGGGTAATTTGTTCGAGAGTTTTCAGACCGCCCATGACATCGGGGGCGATATTGGGTAGATTGGGCAATTTTTCTTCCAGTGTTGAAAGAATTTCGACTCGTTTAATGGAATCGATGCCGAGGTCGGCCTCGATATCCATATCTAGGGCGAGCATTTGAACCGGGTAGCCGGTGAGTTCGCTGACGACGTCAAGCAGACAATCCTTAATTTCCTGTTGATTCAGATTGTCAGGTTCGGCGGTGTCTGAAATCTTGGGCATCGGCTTTTCAATTTGCGACGTATTTGATAGGTCGATCGGTTTAATCGGTTCAGATTTTTTTGTCGATTGTATACGGTTTGAGCTGCTCGACGTTGTTGTCGTGAAATTATTCAAACCGGCATCCTGCGCAGTTAGCCAAGCATGAGAATCATCAGGGGATTGGCAAAAGGATTGAATGGAAGTTTGAGCCAGCCTTTGGGTACTGGCCATCATTTCCTGCAGCGTGCGGCTGGCTTCGGTTTGGGCCTCCAAAAATTTTTTATGGGTTTCGGCAGTTTGCATCTGGAGGGCCTGCATTGATTTCAAACCTTCCTGAACAACCTTTAATGCATCTAAGATAAAATTCGAATGTTTCTGTTTTTTTTCCGTATCTATTTTATCCATCATGTTTTTTTTTCCGGAACTCGATGATGTTTGCAAAGTTTCTTTAGACCGATTCAGACTGCTTGTTTCGTTAAATGTCACTTTTAAATTTGATGATGCGAGCGGTGTTACATGTGCCGAAGTTTCTTGTTTTTTCGGTGGATGCTCGGTTGTTTGATTTACAGGAGGTCGTTGGGTCGGGGATACGGACCCTATTTTGGGTTTTGGATTTGCCCCGGCTACGGGTATATGCATGCGTTGTTTTTGTGCTTCCTGTACCGGATGTTCCCAACGTTCCAATTGAACCGGATGGCCGATTGAGGCAAGATGGCAGAGGGTTCCGGCTATATCTGCCATTGCGAACCGTTTTCCGGCTGAACTGTCAAGGGCAATTGCATGAATATCTCGGTCTTTTAAAATTGACTTGACTAGACCGGTTAGAATGGATTTCGGCCCGATTTCCAGAAAGGTTCGGACTCCTAATCGGTAAATTTCTTCGATTTCACTGACAAAATCGACCGGGCGTAAGATCTGTTCGCCCAAGAGCTTTTTGGCGGCATCTGAGTTTTTAGGATAGGCCTTGCCGGTTGTATTGGAAAAAACAGGGGTATCTGAAGGAATCATCTGAATGCTTTGTAGAATTTGCATAAACGGTTCTTGGGCATCTTTAACCATGCTGCTGTGAAACGCAGCCGATACCGGCAGGGGGATGGTTCGCAGTCCCCGCTGTTTACATATTTTATCGGCCTGTGCGATGGACTTCACCGGGCCGGATAAGACACCCTGGTTTGGGCTGTTTCGATTGGCAATCACAACATCGGTAGCCATAGTGGCGATAAGATCGGTCAGTTCATCCAAGGGAGCATTGACTGCGAGCATAGCACCATTGTTTTCAGTTGAATTTTTGCCGCTTGCGGCCATAAATTTGCCGCGAGCAATTGATAAGTGAAAAAATGTCTCTAGGTCAATCCAGTCTGCTGCCAGCAGGGCTGAAAGTTCACCGTAGCTATGTCCGCAGGTTGCATCCGATCGTATCCCAAAAGCACGCAAAATGTTCAGCATTGCCAGACTCACGGCCCCGATGGCCGGCTGAGCAATATCGGTGCTTCTTAAGGCTGATTCCTGGGTTTGCTTTTCTTCCGGAGTTTGGGCCGGATACGGGTAAATATAATCGGTAAGCCGATGAGGGCCTTTATATTTTTTATTAATGCTTTCGAGAATCTGAAATGCTTCAGGAAAACAGCAGATAAGATCACGGCCCATTCCAACATATTGACTTCCCTGCCCGGGAAAGACAAATGCAATTTTGCCCGGCTTTTCAGGACCGCCATAATAAAGATTGCCTATATTCCATCCATTCGAATGTTTGTTTGCTTCCAGCGATTCAAGCGCTCGTTTGAAATCGGTGTTTGGATCAAAAGGTCTTTCCAGTACCAATAAAAGCCGATAAGGATTTTGAATTGTAAAATCTTTTCTGGATTGAGATGCAATTCGGGCGAGTGTTGAGTCTGTTGAATCGGAAAATAATTTGGTTTTAAAGTTTTTAAGACAGCTGATCAGCTCTTGTTGGGATGCAGCCGAAAGGGCAATAATTTCGACGGATCCATCCCAGGAAATTTCTGTTTTTGTTTCTTGGTATTCTTCAAGGACAGCATGAAAATTGCTTCCTCCAAATCCAAATGCACTGACTCCGGAGCGACGCGGATGACCGTTTTTCGAAAACCAGGGGCGAATCTCCCTGCACAAGTAAAACGGACTTTTGCTGATGCCGAGTTTAGGATCCGGTTTGTCGGCTTTTAAGGTGGGCAGTAGAGTTTTATTGTAAAGAGCGAGGGCGGCTTTGATAATTCCAGCTGCGCCGGCAGCTGCTTTGGTATGCCCGATCATGGATTTAACCGAACCTAATGCACACCGGTTTCCGTTTTTGTTAAATTCAGTAAATATTTTTTTTAATGCTTGAAATTCGACCCTATCTCCAACCGGAGTACCCGTGCCGTGGGCCTCGATTAGTTCAACGGTTGCCGGGTCTACGTTTGCATATCGATATGCCGCGCGTAGCGCTTGTTCCTGGCCTTCTGCACGGGGTGCATAGATACCCTGTGATTTGCCGTCGCTGCTGGAACCTAAGGCTTTTATCACTGCATAAATTCGATCTCCATCTTTTTGGGCATCCGCCAGCCGTTTCAAAACAAGAATGCCGACACCTTCGCCCAGAACAGTACCATCTGCATCTTCTGAGAACGGTTTTGCATCTCCGTTCGGTGAGAGAACCGAGGTCTTGGCAAAGCACATATGCATGAAGATGTCGTTGAGGGTGTCGACTCCGCCGGTGAGCACCATGTCACTGCGACCCGACAGCAACTCGATGATCGCAAAATGTATAGCGCCCAATGAGCTGCCGCAGGCGGCGTCAACAACACAGTTCGTGCCTTTTAGGTCAAGACGATTGCATATTCTGCCGGCTACAACATTGCCTAACAGACCCGGAAATGAATTTTCATGCCACGGAAGATATGAGTCGGATATCCTTTGAATGACTTCTTCGGCCGTATCAGACGCTACTCCCGAATCTTGGAGCGCCTTACGCCACTTGGGATGTCCGAGTCGACTGCTTAAAGGTATGACAAGCTCCTGAGTTCCGGTAACTCCCAGGATGACGCTCGTTTTATCTCGGTTAAAGCTTTTTTCTACACCATAGCCGGCATCTTCAAGCGCTGTTTTAGCGGTAATTAGCCCGAGTATTTGAGATGTATCGGTTGATTCGAGCGAATTTGGTGGAATACCGAATTCGGAAGGATCAAATAAAACCGGCGAAAGAAATCCACCACGTTTACAATAAATATGATCGGGTTTTTTGGGATCTTTGTCATAATAATCTTCTGCAGACCAATGTGTTTCAGGAATGTCTGTGATTGCATCTTCGCCATGAAATAACAGATGCCAATATTTTTTCAATCCCGAAGATTTAGGGAAATAGCATCCCATCCCGATAATTGCTACAGCCATATTTTGGTCGGTTTTTTTTTCAATTTCTTTCAATTGTAATCCCTATTTCATCTCAGCTTCAGCTTGTCTTGGTGTGTGAGATTTATCAGATTTCCGTTCTTAAATAGTTATGATTTATTTGGAAATGGAGTAAAACAGTAAATTTTATTTAATTATTCAGCAATGTTATTATATTTGAAAGTTCCATGGGAGAAAATTGGTTAAAACTAATCGGCAGCTCGATGCCTTGGTTGCGCAGATAAATTGTTCGTGTTTGCACTGCAGCTCCGAAAAGCAGATTCATTGCAACGGTCGTAACCTTACGATTTTCCGGTTTTTCCAAAAATGAACCTCTCACCCACTCATTAAAAGCGCCGATTGCCGGGCCGCACCAGATCTGGTAATCGATTTTTCTCGAAGGATCTCCTGTTTTTGCCCAGGTGGAAGAACGGCCGAGATAAGAACGAAAAACAAGAGCCATTCTATGTTTTGGATCCTTTTCAGCCTGGCTGATTTGTTTTGGATCCCGTTTGGCAAAAAAGTCAATGATTCGTTTCCATTCCTGTTCTAGACTGCAGCGAAAGAAATCACGTTCTAAGATGGTGCGTTGGTTATCAGGTAAATCTTCAAGCCGGTTATATCTATTATAAAGTTCGTAGAGCTTTGCGGCACGCAGCGGAAACATGGTGCTCCGTTTTAATACCTGAACCTTGACTCCCATTTCAAACATGTCGGCAGCAGGTGCCATGGTCACATCTGCCTGAGTAGCCTCAGCAAGCATTTGTCGAACCGCTTCGGAGATGCCGGCTTCCACACAAGCTTGATTGATGGAGCCGGTAACGAGGTAGTCGGCACCCATGGCAAAGGCAGCGGCTGCGGAATAAGGGGTCGCAATTCCACCCCCCAGACCGACGGAAAGCGGCTTTTTGTATTTATAAGTTGAAACCATCCGGTCGCGTAGTGCCAGCATGGTCGGCAGTAAAGAAATAGCCGGCCGGTTGTCCGTATGGCCTCCGGAATCGGCTTCAGCGGTTAGATCATCGGCCAAAGGAATAAATTTTGCGAGATCGGCTTCTTGTCTCGTGATTAATTTTTGATTAACAAGTTGTACTAGTATTTTTTCCGGCGGAGGGGAAAAGAATTTTTTTGCAACCTCAATTCTTGAAACTTTCGCAATAATTTTGTTGGGGCAAATGATGTTGCCATTGTTGTCGGAATAAATTCCCTTCACACGGTAGTATACCAGCGGAAGTGTATAATCGAGATAGGCTGAGGCACTGATCAGTCGGATGCCTTTTCTTAAATAAAGATCTACCACGGCGGCTTCTAATTCAGGATCATTCGGACTATAGATCAGATTGAATCCAAATGGAAGATGGCCCATTTCTCGCTGCAATCGCATAATTGCGGCTTCGATTTCTTCAATCGGTAACCCTGCGGCGCCGAAAAAACCGATCATTCCCGCATGTCCCATTTCCGAGACCATCTTGATGGAGGTAATTCCATTGGCCATGGCACCTGCAATATAAGCGTAACGAAGATGGTGCATCTTCTTGAAATATGCAGAACCTAAATTTTCAGGATGAAGTGGTGGGCAATAACCCCAAAGTGGAATTCCTTCCGGAGTCAATGACAATTTGTCTCCGATAGTAATGGTTCCTCCGCTGCCGACAGCAATTTGATCATTTAGATTCAACAGCAATACTGGATGCGCAACGCGAAGAATCGATTTTCCAACAGCCTGATATCCCAGTTCAGGTTTTGTATCTCCTTGGTTCCACCAGCCTAAGCTTCTTCTGTTATTAACGTTAAATGATGATTGCATCATTTGCTATTCTACCCATCTTCTGATGCTCAGCTTTTAATAATCTTCAGGAACGTAAAATGCAGTTTGTTAATCTTTTAAATTATATAATGATTTCAAGCCAATAAGATGTTTAGGATACATATGGCTTAAAATCTGCATAATTTAAACAAAATTCCGTTCCGTGTCAAGAAAGATAAGTACCTTCAAGGATTAAGCCAGCTGAATTTCCATGCTTCTTAACCTCTGGGATGAAATTTTTTATGGGCTTTTTGAAGATGCTGCCTGGCCACATGTGTGTAAATCTGAGTTGTTGAGATATCAACGTGACCCAACATTTCTTGAACGGCTCGCAAATCAGCACCTCCCTCTAATAAATGGGTTGCAAAAGAGTGTCTCAAACCATGAGGAGTGATATTTTTTTTTATTCCTGCTTCTTGGGCATATTTTTTTAACAGTTTCCAGAAGCCCTGACGAGTTAGAGGTTTCCCGGCTCCGGCGACAAATAGGTATGGGCTGACATGGTTTTTCAAAAGCAGCGGTCGGCCGGTTTTCAAGTAATCATCGAGCTTTTTTTGGGCATATTGTCCAATCGGCACTACTCTTTCTCTTGATCCTTTACCATAAATTCTAACAAACCCGCCTTCCAAATTTATAGCCTGGAGCTTTAAATTTACAAGTTCCGATACTCTGAGGCCGGCCGCATAAAGCAATTCGATCATGGCTGTATCCCTGATTCCGATCGGTTTTTTTATGTCAGGAGTAATTAAAAGCTGTTTGACTTCTTCAACCGATAGAACTTCCGGAAGTTTCAAACCGATTTTGGGAAGATCGACAAATCTCATGGGATCGTATTCAATTAATTTTTCATTTAAGAGGAATTTGTAAAATCCCCTCAATGTAACTATATGCCTGGCTCTTGATTCGGCAACCAGCCCCGCATCTCTAAGCGCTGTTAGATATTTCAGTATTATGGATGTGTCTGCTACGGAAATATCGCTGATCCCCTTTTTTTTCAGAAAATTAAAATAGCGGATGATATCGCGGCTGTAGGCTTCAATGGTTTTTTTTGAAAGACCTTTTTCTACCAGAAGATAATTTAGATATTGATCTGCTGATTGATCGAATGGGGATGAATTCGAGGGGAACATTGGGTTAGGCTCCAAGGGCAATATTTTCATTACTGAGTTTGTTCAAAACTTCGACACCGTCTTCTCTGACAACCACCATATTTTCTATTCGTACGCCACCCCAATCCGGCAAATAAATTCCCGGTTCAACCGTCACAACCATTCCCGCTTCAAGTTTTGTCTCACTTAAAGAACTCAACCGGGGAGCTTCATGTACTGAGAGTCCAACGCCATGACCGAGACCATGAATGAATTTGTCTTTAAAACCTGCCTCCTCAATGTATTTGCGTGCGACATGGTCGACCCATTTTGCATCGATTCCGGGTCGAATTGCTTCAATTGCCTTGTGCTGAGCGATACGCACGGTTTCAAAAACTTTTTGAAATATATCATCCGGTCGACCGAGCAATAGAGTTCTGGAAATATCGGAGCAGTAGCCATTGAATTTTGCGCCCCAATCTAAAAGAATCGGTTCGCCGATTTGCACTTTCCGACTTCCGGGGATTGCATGGGGCAAGGCGCTATTTGGACCGAAAGCGGCAATGGTCGGAAAAGAAAGCGCGTCAGCGCCGGCTTCACGCATCTGTTTCTCCATAGCCCAGGAAAGTTCTTTTTCCGATATTTCCGGCTGGATACTATGGATAAAATTTTTAAAACCGGATTCGGCAATCATAAGGGCTTTTTTGATAACATCGATTTCAGTTTCGTCTTTTTTGACCCTTATATTTTCAACAATGTCAATAGACTCAACAAGTTCAACATTTAGATGTTCATCCTTAAGATTTTGAATTATTTGCTGATATTGTCGATAGGATAGGCGAACACTTTCAAAACCGAGCTTTTTTGTTTCAAGTGTACGCAATATTTGTGGGAGTTCACGGGTTAGCCCCTTTTGATAACATATCGTCTCATATAATGGTGCCTCGATTTTGGCCTGTAATTCAAAACGGGCATCCGTGGCAAGGCATAGTTTGGTTTCAGTTATAAATAGAGCGCCTGCGGATTCGTCAAATTGTGTATCCTCGCCGGTAAAGCCGCTAAGGTAACGGCGATTTTCCGCTACAAGCACCATGAACGTGTCGATTTTTTTTTCGAAAAGCGATTTTCGAAATTGCTGTAGTCGATTTTGAATTATTGTTATCAAAGTTATCTCCTAACGAGAGTTGATGAACGTACTTCAAAAATAATAGAATACATTTTATAAATAAACATGAAAATAGAATCAAGGCCAAACCTTGGGTGAGTGTAATTCGGAAACGCCCATTATCTAAATTTTTAAAGTAATGAAGCTAAATGACCGAAAATAATTTTCAGTAAAGTGTTAAGGTTTTGGCTTTTGAAAATGCGATTTTACTCTGAAAAACGTTAAAATTTTTAAGCAACGATTGAAATGATCAATCTAAAACATATGAGTGTTCTGATCGTAGATGATATTGAAGGTATGTGTAAATCTATTCGGGGAATGCTCAAAGTTTTGAAATATGGGGAGAAATTTCGTTTTGCATACAACGGGCGTGAGGCCTTGAAAATCCTCAAAAATGAAACGATTGATATAGTAATTGCCGACTGGAATATGCCCCTTATGACCGGTTTGGAACTGCTGGTGTATATCAGAAAGGATAAACAACTAAGAGATCTGCCTGTTGTTATGGTGACGGCTGAAGCAAGCCGTGATATCGTGGCCGAAGCAGCTGAATCAGATGTCGATGCTTACATCCTTAAGCCACTTACCGTAAAATCATTGGGTGATAAGATTTCATCCGTAATTAAAAAAATCAAAAATCCACCGCCGATGTTTTATCATCTTAAAAGAGCTAGAAACTTTAAAGAGGTGGGCCATCTGAATGCCGCTATTGAAGAAATACATTTAGCGATCAAAGCCGATCCATTATCTTCGAAACCGTTGCGTGAGTTAGGTTATCTTTTTTTCAGCGAAAATGAAGGGGGACAAGCTGAAAAATATTTTTTGAAGGCTGCGAACATAAACCCTTATGACGTATTTGCCTTGCATTATTTAGGGAAACTTTATTTAAACCGGAATCAGATTGAGAAAGCGGAAATATATTTTGATAAAGCCATGCTTATCAGCCCACGGAACATACCCCGTTGTATCGATTATGGCAAGATCCTTCTAGAGAGAGGTATGATCCAAAAAGCCAGGAAAGTTTTTAATAAAGTGTTGAGTTATGCAGATAATCCTTTATCTTTATCGGAAGAGATCGCCGAAGTACTCATGGAAAAAGGAATCTATGCCGATGCCATCAAGCTTATAAATACGGTTCTTAAGAGTGTGCCCGCACGATACGATTTAATATTTAAGTTGGGAATTGCTTATGAAAATCTTGGCCGACACGAGAAGGCCCTAAACTTTTTCATTCAATATGGAAATAAAGATCAAGACAACCTCGTAGCAAAGATTCATATTGCTAAAAATTATTTTGATCTGAACCAGACCCAAAAAGCGAAGCAGATATTAAGATTCGTGCTACGTATAGATCCTAATAATTCGGATGCAAAAGAGCTTTTAGGCCGTTTTAATTAATTATTTTTTTGTGCTTCAACATTAATTATGGGACAAACAAAAATTTTTGAAGCCTTGATGACCATCACGCGGGTATGCAAGGATACAAAACTATCTTTCAAAGCTAAACTTCATCTCATTCTCACGGAGGTTGTCAGGTGTATGAACACCGAAAAAGGATCTATAATGATCCTAAAAGGTCGAAAATACCTTGAGGTGATGGCATCAACCCATCCCGAGCTAATCGGCCTTAGACAACCTATCGACATGAAATCCCCTTCTTCCTGGGTTGTAAAAAATAATAAGGTACTTTTGATAAACCGTATGGCCGATAAAGCGATCTTTGGAAACGATTTTCACCATTACGCCAAAGAAGCCTTTCTACTGGCACCAATCCAGAGCAATAACCGGGTTGTTGGGGTCTTGAGTGTGACTGAAAAAATGGGTGAGGATAAATTCTCTCAATCCGAACAGGAAGTATTTTTAAGCATTGCCGGTCAGGTGATTAGTGCGCTTGAAAATCACCGTCTGACCGAGTCTTTAAAAAAAAGTCGATCCTTGCTGAATAAAAAGAATATTGAGCTAAAAAGGATAGAAAAAATTCGAACTGAACTTTTTAATATGTTAATCCATGACTTAAAAGGCCCTCTATCTGATATTCTGGCCAATATCGATATTCTTTCTTATACGATTAATGATAATAATCTTGATTATGTGAAGGCTGCTCAGGCAGGTTGTGATACTCTCTATCGTATGATATCCGATCTTCTTGATATCGCAAGACTGGAAGAAGGAAATCTGAAGCTGGTATTTGAAGAGATTGAACCGGAAGATCTGATGAACGAGGCTATATCGCGATTACATACACTTGCGAAGATAAGGGAGATTAAATTCATTAAAAAGTTTCAACCATCCGAACGGAAAAATAAAATGTATGGAGATCGAGGGCTTTTACTCCGAGTTATTCAAAATTTGCTGACCAATGCGATGTGTTTTTCCGATCAAAGGGAAGCCGTTGAGGTAGGCTTTGAATTTCGAGATTCCGACAAGATTATTTTTTTTATAAGAGACAACGGGCCGGGGGTTCCCTTGGAATTTCAAGACGCCATTTTCAATAAATTCGTTCAACTAAGTAAGAAAAAGGATGGAAGAAAATATTCAACAGGACTTGGGCTTACATTTTGCAAACTGGCTGTTGAAGCCCATGATGGAAATATCTTAGTTGAAAGTGATGGAATAAAGGGGAGTTGTTTTAAATTTATATTACCCATAATAAACAGAGAGATTTTATGAATATATTTACACATCAAAAAACGAATAAGGAATTATGTGGAAACCCCTTGCTTGTTAAAGAGGACTTTAGCCGGGTTGAACTGGTAACTAATGCGAAGATGGCGGTTGATGAATCCGGTCTGATCCATGGCGGATTTATTTTCGGTCTTGCCGATTACGCTGCCATGATAGCCGTTAATCACCCCAACGTGGTTTTGGGTTCTGCAAATGTAAAATTTTTAATGCCGGTTAGAATTGATGAGCGGGTTGTCGCCGAAGCCCAGGTTGATCTTAAAGAGGGGAAAAAACGAAAAGTTTCCGTAATTGTTAAAAGAGGTGATGTGAAAATTTTTGAGGGAGAATTTGCCTGTTTTGTACTTCCTGAGCACGTTTTGAGCCAGGGATTGCAAAAAAAATAAAGGCCACCATTTTGTTTGTTTTTATGCTATACAGCCGCTATGATTTTCGGTGAATCAGCCTTTTTTTTACAAATTTTCTGTGTTTTTTCGATGATTTTACCAATGCCTTTCTAAAGGACTGAATTTCCATAGCCGAATTCGTCCGGCTTTCTTGCCCGGGGCTGTCCAGATTTTCCTGATAATAGGAACATGTCGCCCGCGGACATTTGAGCCCTAAGTGGTTTTTTCCATATTTAAATTCAATCAAAAATGGATTGGCGCACAAAGGACACTTGAAATGATAAGGTTTACCCCAGGTTATCAAACTGCAGCTTTGGTTGGAACAAGCATAGTAAAATTTTTCTTTTTCAGTCTCATGACGCAGAATTTTTCCTTTTCCGCAGATGGGACAAAACTTCGTCAATTCTTCTTCAAAGGCTTCAATTAGTTTTTCAACAGTATGTTCCGAGGTAACCGGTTTTTTTTCGATAGATGCGGTTTTAGGCAAGAGGCTGATTTTTTTTTCGGTTTGCTCGTCAGAACCTCGTATTTCAGGTTGATGATTCAGTTTGGAAAAATTTTGCTCCGTTATCAACGGAAATGGTTTTGAAGCCGTCTGTATCGTTTCAAGTTTTTGTTTTTCAACGATTTGATTTTTTGAAAGATTATCACGCTGTGATTTTAAATTTGTTTTTTGGGTTGGCTCGGCAGGATCCGGCCGGACTTTCTCGGTTGAACTCTCATCTTTTTTTGTTGGCTTTTGTGAGCCCGATTGCATGATGTGAGAATCAGAAAAAGTTTCAGCGCTGGTCTTGGAATTTTTTAATAACCGCTCAGAGCTGTTTTGGGATAATGCAGCTCCAAAAAAGGGGGGGGGTAAGGGTGATTTTGGAAAAATTTCTTTGATGACGACTTTGTCAGTATAATCGCTTTGAATCAGTATAGCTGGTTCGGAGGATTTTGGAGGGACTCTCGACCGAATTTTCAAAAGTCTGTCACGGCGTATGCGCTTTAAATCTTCGGCCCAGTCTTTTGATTCTATCTTTATTTGTGTCTGCGAAGCGTAATTTACATTCGGCTTTTTCGTATCATCCGGTATCTTTTGTTCCGATGAAGATCCACTCCTGGAGAACAAAGCTTGGTCAAAATTGTCTAACGCCTGCTTTAAGTCCTTACGTCCTGACACGACTTCTTCAATGGTTTGCAGTGCAAAGGCGATAAGTCCTAGGCCCGACATGCCACTGAATACATTGTCATAGGTTGCTGCCAGTGTAATAGCGGATCGGTCGGCATAATAGTTGCCATCAGAATCAAGAACAAGATATCCGTATTGTGCCAACCCCTGAATAGCAACCATGAGATCATCATCGACCAATAGACCGATATCGATAATATCGTCAAGGAATGTCTCGCGAGTATAGCGATCGGGAGGCGATTCGGGAAAATTTTTTATTTCGTTTTCGCGTTCAACAAGTAAAAGCAAACAAGAAATTTTCAACAGATCAACCGGTATTGAAACGGGGCCCGATCTTATCTTTTTTAGCCGACTAAGATGTTTGACGATAATCCTGTCAAATTTTGTCCTCACCTCTGAATTTGAGGACATGTGATTTGTCGGGTGATTTGCCATTTCCCGCAGTAAAATGCTATTCTTGAAAGTCTATTATTCTCTATTTATTTCTGAAATCATTTGCGCCACTTCAGACGCCATTTGAGAAATGTTTTCCGCCGGGCCTTTTTCAGGGTCCGAAAAAGATGCTTGATCGGATTTTTCTTCTGAGATGGATTCAAAAAGGTCTATGGGTTCCAGATCGTCGTCTATTTCCGGTTCTGAGATGTCGGCCGTCGTTGTCGGACGATGTGTCTCGGAAGAATCGATAGGTGTTTTAATCGTCAGGAAATTCCCCATCCTGTCAATCAGAACTGAAATCGGCACTTTTACATCAAAATTAAGCTTATAAGCTACTTGATTATCGTAAACAACAAGATCGCCTTCTTTGTATTCAATATCGTCATGAATACTTAGATGATGCTTCTCTTTGAAACTATTTTCGATTTTTTTCCAGTCAAGATCGCCGGTTATGGTATCAATCAGCTCCTTTTCCCCGTTTTTAATGATTTCGGAATTTGTAATTTTCACTTTGATCCCCCATTCTTAAGTTTAAGCTTGTGTTCGGTTTTTACCCGGATAATTGTTTTTGTATTTCAAGTGAAGTGTTCCTGCCATGCGATACAATTGTCGATCATTATTTGGTAAAAATCTTTTTCCCATCAAATTCAAGCATGTTCATTATTTCGATCGCTAGATCCAAATAAGCTTTGGCACCCTTGGATTTTATATCATACAGTACTATCGGTTTTACGAAATCGGAAGAAGCACGCAAAATCCCGTCATAAGGAATAGTTGTAGTAAAAATATTATTTTTTAAGTTTGATGAATTAGTTTTAATGCTTTGAGCCAAAAGGTGCTCCACATTTTCATCACACATAGTAAATAGTATTCCGCCGATTTTTAAATTCGCATTCAATGTCTTTCGAACCTGTTGAACCCTATTTAAAAGACGGCCAAGGCCCTCAAGAGCGTAAATCTGATATTGCAAAGGAATCAGCAACCATTCGGAAGCGGCCAAGGCAGCCATACTCAGCGCCCCTGGAGCGGGTGAAGTGTCAATAATAATATATTCAAATTGATCTACAACTCCATGAACCAGATTTTGCAAGCTTTTTTGTATATTTACTCCTCCGGACGGATTTGTCTCAAAATGAAGTGGCCCGTATTTAGACGGTATGGCCTTCAAGAATTTAAGATCGGTGTCTGAAAGAATATCTTGAGAAGATACTTTATGGGTAAGAAAGCTGTAAAGATCGTTTGAGAGTTTTTTCTTGTTGATGCCCAATCCTGTCGTTGCATTGCCCTGAGGATCGCAATCAATGACCAAAGTTTTTTTTTCAAATACGGCCAACGAGGCAGCAAGATTAACTGCTGTTGTCGTCTTCCCCGTTCCACCTTTCTGACTGATGATGCAAATTATATGACCCATTTTAAAGCCCGTTTAATAGAAAGGATGATTGAAAAGAAAAAGATTTATTTACTATAATTAAAAATATTGATAATAACTATAATCTATTGATAATAAAATAAATTAATTATATAATAATTAAATATAGTACATAAAATATATAAAGAATAAAAAAAGTTATACACAATTATCAGAAATTTTTCAAATTTTCAACATGAATAATTTTTAGTGAAAAGCATTTCAGTTGGTTTTTATTTCTGTTTATAAATAGGAAATTTACTCAAAGAGACAACTTTGACGACTATATCATTTGAAGGCATCGACCAGGCAATATCAGCGCTGAATTATCGGACTGCTTCTTCTTTAAAATATAGACTGGTGAAGGCCGTCAGAAGTTTCTACGACACAGTCGAAGCACCGGATAAACTCAAAGCCATCGATTCCGATCAATTAATTAAAATGGTATGGCAAACCGGTGAAGACCTTGATTTAATAAAATCAAAACAAAAAAATTTAAATATTACTAAATCTTCCGTTAATTCCGATCTAATCAAACTTTTCGAAGATAAAAAAAATCCTGAAGGTATTATTATCGGATATTTCAACACGTTTGAGATGTCCGGCCAAGCAAAAGATCAGCTTCTACGTTCATTCACAAACGCCGTAAAAACCGATCATAATATTCCTTTAAACAAAATTGCTGAAGTTTTAAATATTATCGGTGAATTTCTGCCTGATCTAAAGCTGATTCCTGATGAAAAATTCAGGGATGAATTAGCGGAGATAAAAAAAATTATTAAGACGATGTCCGGAAATTTGGGTTTGGGGGAAAAAAGTGAAATTGTTGAAGTGATGGAAGACGGCACCGCAGATGAGTTTGAAGAGTTAAATGATAAGCGGGTTGAAGAAGTAGAGGATTATGATTGGTTGGAGGCGATTGAAGAAGATGAGATAGAGGAATTGTCCGGTCCGGCGGAGGGTCAAGGCAATGATGCTGAATACAAAGATGAAAGCGAAACGGAAGGAGATGAAATTGTTGAGGTACTTGATGAGAATGCTGCGGATGAATTCGAGTTGTTAGGTGATGAAAAGATAGAGGATTTTGGTGAGGAGGGGGCTGAATCTGATCTTGAGCAGGTTGGCTTGCCGTTTGACAACCTCAATGGAGAAGAATTTAATATTGATTGTACCGAGTTCGAGAACGAGAAAAATATCCTGGCTGAACGATTTGACGGTTATCTTGGGGCGATGGACAGATATTATAACCAGTATATATTTGTTCCAAGAGGAGATTATATTGTCGGAACCGAAAAGCCTAAACGAGATGAACTGAAAGCACAAAAATTGGTTCTGCCCGATTTTTATTTTGGGAAATATCCGGTTACAAATTCGATTTTTGAAGTCTTCATTGATCGAACCGGTTATAAAACGACGGCAGAGGAACGGGGATATGGAATTGTCTATAGTGGACGTTTTCAGAAATGTGTTGATCCTAATACCGGATTGCGGAAATCCGTTTGGAATGTGACTTGCGACAGTAGGAAAGTTGAGGGTGCCTGCTGGTATCAGCCTTTCGGACCGGGTAGCAATCTACATAAAAAGAGGAGCCATCCGGTGGTTCAAGTCAGCCTGAAAGATGCATCGGCGTTTGCTGCCTGGATAGGAAAAAGACTTCCGACTGAATTTGAATGGGAGGCTGCGGCAAGGACAAGCAAAGGCAACATTTTTCCCTGGGGTAATGAATGGCAGCCCAATTTGTGTAATATTGAAAATGCGGGGGTCTCTGATACAACACCTGTCGATATGTACCCGAATGCGGCAAATGAAACCGGTATTACCGATACCTTGGGAAATATCATGGAATGGACATCTGATGAATGCAACTCTCCGCATAGTGGTAGTAAAAAGGTAATATATCATATTGCCAAAGGAGGGAGTTGGATCTCAGACAGCAAAATAAGGTTGTATTCGCGATTTAAAGTAAAAAGAGATTTCACCGCCAACATCATTGGTTTCAGATGTATCGTAGACTGATAAATGCATAAAGCTTTTTTGCGACTATTTCTGGACTCTTTTTTTGATCACATACTCCACATTGACTTTATCTCTCGATCCGGGGGCGATTTGAACAAATGCCGGATCAAGAGATAGGTTCACAGTTATTTTTCCTGTTTTTTCGATTTGATCGAGAGAAATTTTCTGGGTGTAAATTGTTGATATATTTTCAAGTACTTTTTTACTACCCATGACCTGAATTTTATTAGGATCAAGTCGTACTTTTTCGAGAACTAAATGCTCAGGCAACTTGCCGACCCAGTCAACTTGGACCGGTATTTTTTTTATTATCGGAACATAAAGTTCCACCTCAACAACCGACGGTTTGACGCTTTTTAAAACAATGCCCGGCGGCAAATTAATATTCTTATCTGAAATCATAAAGGTATTTAATCCCTCAATAGCTGTATCAAGGTTTATTCTCGCCTTGACCTGTTCCGGACGAATCGATTTGATAAGAGTTGCAGATCCTGCTAATTGAAGTCGAACCGCACCGGTTGTAGTATCTAAAATTTCCATACCTGGGTCAAGACTCGTATATTCTATTGGAATTTCTACAGCCATTTGAGATTCCAGCCCCTTTGAAAAACTGAACCAAACACCGATGACAAAAAATACGGAAGCCAGGGCGACAATACCGATTTTCAGTTTTTCTTTTTTAATGTCCTTCTTTTGGGCTGTTGCAAGTCCCAAGTGTTCCTGTAAGATTTTCGCAAGGTCATCCTTTTGAGGTATCAGTTTGACTTGGGAACCTTTTACCACAAGAACATATTTTCTTTCCTCAGATACCAAAACCACCAAAGCATCGGTTGCCTCGGCCAATCCTACCGCCGCTCGATGACGGGTTCCGTAATAGGAAGGCAGATCCTTGCGGTGGGATAGTGGGAGAATTACACCTACCTCAGTGATTTGATTACCTTTAATGATCACCGCACCATCATGAACTGGATTATCGTGCCAGAATATGCTCAATATCATTTCTTTGGAGACTAGGCCTTGCCAGGAAATTCCATTTTGGACGACATGTCCTAAATCATCTTTAGCGGGAAAAACGATTAATGCTCCGGTTTGTCTTCGAGCCAGTTCAAAAACACTGTCGGTGATGATTTCAAGGGGTGTGTCGGCAGGTTTGAAAGAAAAACCCCACAGGATTGCCCTTAAATTTTTAGCCTGAAGAACACTACGAATTTCATTGCGGAAAACAACGACGATAATCAGAGCGGCAACCGCCGTAATACCTTGGATCACCCAACTGGTCACAATTAATTCTAGGGAGACTGAAATTCTCTGAAAGAACCATAATAGGGCTATTCCGATCAGCACCCGAAAAGCATTGGTTTCTCTAAAAATAACAAACAAACGAAAGAGGATATAGCTATTTAATGTGATATCAACGACATCCTGCCAGCGAATACTTGATAAAAATGCGAAAAGGGTATCCATAGCCGATTAATCCGTAATACTAAATCTTGATATATGGAGAATATTACCTTGTTGATCAATGATTTCAACTCGCCAAGGTCCTTTATCCGTTTCGCGCAGTTGAACGGTGCTAAAAGTCGACCATCGTGGCGGCTGCAAGAGTAGTTTGATCTTCGTGCTGAGGTTATCTCTGTGATACCAATTATGATAAATAAACATTTTTTCAGGTACGGGATCAAAAAAAGTAAAGCAGATAACTTTTTCAATTGAGATGGAAAAAGCAACGGCTTCGTTTTCAGGATTTAATTCTTTAATCTTTTCACACATTACCACTTGAGTTAATTTAAGCTTTTTGCTTATGGGAGTAGCAACCGGAGTTGATGTCGTATTTGCATTTTGTTGCGGGAATGCCCGGCCTAAAAGCAGAAAAGAAGTGCTCACCCAAAAAAAACAAAATATTGTTAATTTAATTTTCATTTTTGAAAACCTCAACGCCTCAAAGGATGATTCACTGCAAAAAAATTAACGCAAATGGTTATAAATATCCATAATAAGTATTTCGGATAAATGGAGCATTGCTTGGCTCATTGCCGCTGCGACTGCGCTCGGGTTCTTTTGATCGCACGGTTCCGTTATATGGTACTGTTTCTGAAAAAGGATGCTTTTGCCGATATCGGCTTCATTCTCCTTGAGCAACGTTACCGTGGCCGTGAGGACAGCCTTTTGCAAGTTTTTTTTATCTTCTTCCAAGAAATCGTCAATTCGACCTTCAAGTCTATGGGTCGATGGAAGCAGCAAACCTTCGGCAGTAAATACGGCCTTGAAAAGAGTGGATTGTCGCATATCCCGTGCCAGAAAATAAGTAATAAGATCACCTGGATTGACCCGCCATTGGTGATAATGATAAGCATCGCTCTTAAAAGCTTTTTCCTTATAAATAATTTTATTTGAATCATATAAAGGAGCACCCTGAAACCGGCTGACGTGAATGACATAAGGAAGCGGTTTTAAATTAGGAAACGCCGGTGGTTCATATTCCAACGTATAGTATTCTATATTCCGGCGCACCGGTGTTGGGCTCAAACACCCATTTAGGATTGATAGGCTGATTAGTAATATAAGGTGAAAAAACGAAAAGCTGTTTTTTCTAATATTTGACATGGATGACATGTGGGCTCCGGCATTTTTTATTGATTTAAAGGAACATCGACTTCGTCGATAGGTTCTATTGTCCTCGGAGGAGGCGGTTTTCCAAAAAGAATTTGAGACGGCTGATCGGCAAGCAATTCTATTAATCGGTTTAGGTTTTGAGCGTTTTTTTCAAGGCTTTGAATCGTATAAATGAGATGATTGCTGAGCGTGAAAAGCATGTCATCCGTGTTTGTTATCAAGTTTGTGCCTTTTTTTATAAAAACGTCGGTGTCGGCAAAAATCCTTTCAAGGGTTTCAATACGCTTATTCAAAAGCGAAATCGTATGGTTGCTATTTTTTAAAAGCGCATGGGCGGATGTTCCTGCGTTTGCAAATAAATCGATGATTTTCTTGTTTTCAACGTCACCTAAAATATTTTGGGTTTGCTTAAGTACTAATCGGATATCAGATGATATCGCTTCGAGTTTCCCTGTTCCAACAGCTTGATTTACTCTATCCAGCGTCGATTTCAGTTTATTTGAGATTTCAGCAAAATCCAATTTATTTATTTGCTGGATAACTTCATCTACCCCTTTGATGATTTTTTTGATTTCAGATGGTTTGGTGGCAATAACGGGATATTTTGTCGGAAACGTGATTCGAGGTGAAAGCTCCGGTTCACCGGCTTTCTTGCGGTCGATTTCAATAAACATGATTCCGGTGATCCCAACCGACTTTAGTTGAGCGACTACATCTTCTATTTGATTTTCCCTATCTTCATCGGCCTTCAGTCTTGATTCGATTTTTAAGATGACTTCGATTAGGATTGCGTCAGGGGCAACCCGAATACTCTCGACTCGTCCGATAGATACTCCTCGGTATTTTACGGGCGAATCCTTATCAAGTCCCTGTACGGATTCGTCAAAGTAGGCAACGAAAAGTTTTCCTTCCTCAAAATAGTGAGACATACCCAGCCATATGATTGAAACAATGGCAATTAAAAGTCCGATAAGAACAAATAGGCCGACGGTAATTTTGGTTTTAGTGGAAGCCATTTTTTATGCCTGCGCCTTAAGGGGCTTGGCCTGCCGATTGAAAAACTGAATAACAAATGGGTCGGGACTATGATTTTTCAGATCAATGGGGTTGCCGTCAGCGATGATCCCTTGCTTTTCTTTATCAAGCATGATAACCCGTTGTGCCACCCGAAAGATGCTATCCAGTTCATGGGTTACGATAACGATCGTGGTTCCAAGATACTGATTGATATGCAGGATCATTTCATCAATCTCTGCCGAAATAATGGGATCCAGCCCAGCGGAAGGTTCATCTAGAAAAAGAATTTTTGGGTTCAGCGCCAATGCCCGTGCCAGTCCCGCCCTTTTTTTCATACCGCCGCTGATTTCAGACGGAAGATAATTTTCATATCCTTCCAAATTAAGCAAGCACAGTTTCATTCGGACAATACCGGTGATAACCTTTTTCGGTAGACCGGTAGACTTTGCGATGGGAAGGCTTAGATTTTCTCCAATGCTCATGGAACCTAAAAGGGCACTGCCCTGAAATAAAACTCCGATTTTCCGTAAAGCTCTCTGAAATTCGGTATCGTTGTTTGAGGTGATGTCGTCGCCATCAATCATTATCCGGCCTGAATAAGGTTTGTTGAGTCCGATCATATGTCGCATTAATGTAGTTTTACCGCATCCGCTGGCACCTAAAACGGCAAGAATTTCTCCTCTAAAAACATCAAAGTTGATATGATCGAGGACCATTTTTTCTCCATATTTTGCAACTAGATTTTTAACCGTTATGATTGCTTCTTTTACTGGCATTTGCTGCTGTTTAACCCCAATAACTGCGGATGACTGCAAAAATTGAATCAAAGAGAATGATTAAAAAGATGCTGCTGACAACTGCCGAAGTTGCGGCATTTCCCACAGCCGCCGGGCCACCTTTGACTTGAAGTCCTCTAAAACAGGCAATCCAGGCAATTAGAGCGGCAAAGACGGCGCTTTTGACAAAACCCCAGCTGATTTCAAATAGGGTGATGGTTTGGATGGTCTGCCCCATGTAGGAACTTGGAGTCAAACCCAGCATGAGGACACCGATCGTCAGACCTCCTGCGATTGCAAACAAATTTGAAAACAGCGTCAAAAGTGGTACAACGAGAACCGTTGCAATAATGCGTGGAACTGCCAAAAACAGGGTGATATCAAATCCCATGATAAAGAGAGCATCGATTTCTTCTGAGATTTTCATGGTTCCCAGCTCGGCAGCAAAAGCGGAACCGGATCTTCCGGCAACAACAATAGCCGTCATGATCGGACCTAGTTCTGAAACCATTGCCAACGCAACGAGCGAAGCAACATAGATGTTGGCTCCGAACTGCTGGAGCTGTAGTGATGACATAAAAGCCATGATCAGTCCGAGAAGATAACTGATAATTGCAACAATGGGAAGAGCTTCAACCCCTGCTTTTTCCATACATGCGATGGTATCATCAATGCGCAATGATTTAGGATGGAAACAAACATGAATCAAAGCAATGACGACGGAACCAAGAAATGCGATCAGAAATCTAAAATTTAATAGGCCGTTGATGGCGGATTCACCCAGATGAACGATAATTCCGGCTGATTTCTTTCTTTTGAGAGGCGTACATTTTTCATAATCATCAAATTTAAACTGGGAAAGAATGGCTTGGGTTTCATCTTTAATATTGATAAGTTCGAAAGCACCACCGCGGGAGATCATCAGGTGTTTTAATTCGAGTAGGACAAGGGCCCCGAATTCATCTATTGATGAAACGTTATCGAGATCTATAAATAAGCGACGTGGCCGATTTTTATTGATTACAAGCCGAAGTTTGTTCAGAAGACAATTTGCATTTTCAATATAAATGTGACCTTTTAAAAAAATGAACGTTTCCTGTTCGCCTTTTTTTAAGATTTTGTAATAACCGGATGCGGGTTCTTTTGATTTCGTTATATTTTTAAGAGGCCGAAACATACATTTATTTCAGGATTTATTTTATATCCCGATAAGAAATCGTAAAAGATTCACTTGCTGAAAAATTTCTTGTACAAGACACTCCTTGGGCCAGAAAGGTCTGAATTTTATTCAGCATTTCGCATTCATCGGCACATTTAGGAAAGTTTTTTCTTCGGCTGCATTCTTTACAAGGGCTCTTGATGAGATAGCCGATTTCAAAATCAAATTTATGTTTGTAAAATTTATTTTTAGCCATTTGTTTAAACGGTTCCCGTGAGGTTGATGACTTGTACTATTGATGATTAATGATTATCATAACTTTTTATCACTAACAATGTAAAATGCGAATTCAAATAAATAGCCAATCATCGAAGTATGATAGAAGTTTTAGATGATTCTTGACAGTTCTGATTTAAAAATCTAATGTTTTGTCTTTTTAAATAAAAATATTGGGAGATTTAAATTATGGATATGATCAAGGCCTTTTCGCGTCGTTCGATTTTCATAACAATTTTTTTTATGCTGGTTTTGTCAATCGTAGTTGATGGGATTTTTTATCTTTGTTTGAATTTTTTGTCGGAAAAGGTGACGGCTTTGACCCAATCAAGTCCGGAAATTACGGCATTAAATGAATTTTTGAACTGGGTTGTTATGATTCAAGATATGTTTATATTCTATTTTTTGCCGATTTCAACTTGCGTTTTCATTTTTTTTGGATTGTTGTTATGGCTTTTTTCTCGTCTTTCTTTGGCAAGAGTTATTAGAAAATCCGATTATGCCGAGGTAAAGAATCAAAAAGGTTTAGTCGATGTGACACCTCTTAAGAAAAAAGAACGGGAAAATAATGACAGACGCCTGTTTTTGCATCTGTTATCTGTTTTTCAACGCGAAGGCCGTCTGCTGGATTTTTTTTCAGAGGATCTTTCGCCATATGAAGATTCACAAATCGGAGCTGCGGTTCGCAATATTCATGAAAGCTGCAAGAAGGTCGTGTCTAAGTACCTTGCACCACAGCCCATTACAGACGAAAATGAAGGCGAACAAATAGCCGTTGAAGGGGATTTTGATCCTAATTTAATCAAATTGACCGGTAATGTGACCGGTAACCCCCCTTTTAAAGGGATCGTGCGCCATAGAGGCTGGAAAATTAAAAGATTTGATTTGCCCACCTTATCCAGCAGTCAGGATGCAAGTATTATTGCCCCTGCTGAAATTGAGATTGTCTAAACAACAATTAAACGACACGCAGCATAAGGATTATCAATAAGAGCGGTCTTTTTTTTTGACGGCTTCTATGTGACGGATATAAACAATTACTTGGCTAAAATAAGGAAATCGTATCGTGTCAGACCCTGTATACATCATTGGTATCGATTTAGGTACAACAAACAGTGTAGTTTCATATACCGAATCCAAGCTTGAGAAAGGTGCCGAACCAAATATTCGTGTGTTTGAAGTTGATCAACTCGTTGAGGCCGGTACAATTGAAAAAAGAGAAGTTTTGCCTTCTTTCATTCTTGTTCCCGGAAAACACGATGTTGGAGAAAATTCTTTATCTTTACCCTGGGATCAAAACAGCCGAATTGCAGTGGGTGAGTTTGCACGAGAGCGAGGTGCGGAAATACCTCAGCGTCTTATTTCATCATCCAAATCATGGCTTTGTCATACCTTGGTCGATAGAAATAAGCCGATATTACCATGGGAAGGTTCGGGAGAAATAGCCAAGCTGTCGCCGGTAGAAGCTTCGGCAACAATTTTGCGACATATTCGAGATGCATGGAATCATACCATCGCCTATACGTCGACCGGATATGATGAACAGTTGATGATGGAGAATCAGGATATTTTGTTGACGGTACCGGCTTCATTTGATGCTGTTGCAAGGGATCTTACCGTCAAGGCGGCAGCTATGGCCGGTCTAAACCATGTGACATTACTTGAAGAACCACAAGCGGCTTTTTATGCTTGGATTGAGCATTCAGGTGATCAATGGAGGGAAAATATAGGCGTAGGAGATCTTGTTCTTGTATGTGATGTGGGTGGTGGGACGAGCGACTTCAGCCTGATCCGGGTTTTGGAAGAAGATGGGGAACTTGTGCTCGATCGAATTGCAGTGGGTGATCATCTGCTTGTGGGTGGAGATAATATGGACTTGGCCCTTGCTTATAGCGTTTCCAGACAATTGGCGCAAAAAGGTATCCGTCTGGATTCCTGGCAGATGCGCGGGTTATGGTATAGCTGCCGCAAAGCCAAAGAATCTATTCTTTCTGATCCTGATCGTAGTGAATATCCTGTGACGATACTGGGAAGGGGCAGCAGCTTGATTGGTGGTACGATCAAAGCTGAACTACATCGCAATCAAGTTGAAGAGGTTATTTTGAAAGGCTTTTTCCCGGAATGTGAAAGTACGGCCAGACCTCTTGAAAGCCAAAAGGTCGGCATCAAAGAACTTGGGCTTTCATACCAGTCCGATCCGGCGGTTACACACCATCTTGCTGATTTTCTAAGTCATCAGGGAAGGTTACCGGACAAATTCAAAGTGCCGACGGCTGTTCTTTTTAACGGCGGGGTCATGAAGGCCGAGCCCGTCAGAAAGCAAATTTTGGAGATCCTCTCTTCATGGGCGGAACCGGAAAGCCCATCATCTATTCGTGAAATTGCAACAGAAGATTTTGATCTTGGGGTTGCCAGAGGGGCTGCTTATTATGGCTTGGTTAGGAGAGGTGAGGGAATTCGGATACGGGGCGGTCTCGGAAAATCTTATTACATCGGGGTGGCGGCTGCAATGCCGGCGGTTCCCGGTATGCCTGCACCCATAAAAGCGTTGTGTGTCGCTCCATTTGGAATGGAAGAGGGAACTGACGCCGTTCTTGCGGGTCAGGAATTTGTGCTGGTTGTCGGTGAACCGGTTAAATTCGATTTTTTCGGTTCATCGTCGCGTCAGGAAGATACTATCGGCACAGTGATAGAAGACTGGGAAGGTGAGCTTGAAGAGCTTACTACCATTGAAACCATCCTAGACGGTGAGTACGGCAGCGCTATTCCGGTAACGATCGAAATAAAAATCACCGAAATCGGAACGCTTGAATTTTGGTGTGTCTCCACAACAGAAGGACGCAGGTGGAAACTTGAATTCAACGTTAGGGAGAAAGAAAGCTTTGGATCTTCTTGAACAAAGATATATTATTGGAATCGATCTCGGTACGACCAATTCGGCGGTGGCCTATGTGGATCTTCAGATCGACCCCAATCATAAGCCTCGGATTCAATTATTTAAAGTACCCCAACTAACCGGTCCGGGTGAATTTGCAAGGCTACCGGTTTTGCCCTCTTTCCTATATATCCCCGGTACCTATGATATTTCAAAAGAGGTTATTACAGTCCCCTGGAAAAGCGGAAATCAAAATTTTGTCGGTGCATTTGCCCGTGACCATGGGGCCGAAGTGCCGGCCCGATTGGTCTCCTCAGCAAAAAGCTGGCTTTGTCACTCCAATGTAGACAGAAAAGCCCGAATCCTTCCTTGGGGGGCGGGTGATGAGGTTTTGAAGGTATCCCCGGTTCAAGCGACTGCTGCTTATCTGGAGCATATCAAAAGAGCCTGGAACCATACAAAAGGAGATGAGGAGGAGCTGTATTTAGAGAATCAAATGATTATCGTAACAGTTCCGGCATCTTTTGATGAAGTTGCGCGTGAATTGACTTCGGAGGCTGCAGCCCTTGCCGGGCTGACTCATGTGACCTTGCTGGAAGAACCGCTGGCGGCATTTTACAGCTGGCTCATGCAGCATGAAAATAACTGGAACCAATTCGTCAGTCCGAATGAGCTTATTCTCGTCTGTGATGTCGGTGGCGGAACAACCGATTTCACCTTAATAACTTTAAGAGAAATAGACGGAAACCCTCGCTTTGAAAGAATTGCCGTGGGGGATCATCTCCTCCTTGGCGGTGATAATATTGATCTTGCATTGGCACGGCGCGTTGAGATGCGGTTTAATAAGGCGAAGTCATCTTTAAGCGGCGACCGCTGGAAAGCGCTTTGTCATCAATGTCGACAGGCTAAGGAAATTTTACTGGAGGGAAAGGCGCAATCCCAAAAAATAACTTTAATGGGCACAGGAAGCAAACTGATTGCCGGAACACTTACTACGGAACTGCAGCGCAGTGAAGTGGAAGAAACAGTCATCAAAGGTTTTTTCCCGCATGTTGATGCCGCAGCCGCCATGGAAAAGAATATCCGTAAAGGAATAACCGAATTCGGGCTTCCTTATGAGCCGGAGCCATCTATTACTCGTCATCTCGGTTGGTTTTTGGATCGACATAAAGCGGATGTAAAAAAAATTTTAAATCGCGATTGCCATGCACCGGATCTAATTCTTTTCAATGGCGGTTCATTAATACCGCCGATTATTCAGGAAAGAATCCGCAGTGCCATTCGTTATTGGTTTAAAGAAAAAGATAACAGTCTCCCAAGAGTTCTTGAAAATCCGACTCCTCATCTTACCGTTGCCCTGGGCGCCTCTTATTACGGTCTGGTTAAGATCGGAAAAGGTGTCCGCGTTGGAAGTGGAAGCGCACGGGCATACTATCTTGGAATTGAGAAAGCCACCGAAGAAAAACTTAAAAAAGAGAAAAATTTTGCCATCTGCTTAGTCGAGCGGGGTTTGGAGGAGGGCAGCCATATTGAGCTGAAAGACAAAAGTTTTGAAGTCCTGGCCAATCAACCGGTTAGTTTTGATATTTATAGTTCTAGTTTTCGTTCGGGGGACAGATGCGGCGATTTAGTTCAAATTGATGATTCTTTGACCATCCTTCCCCCAATGCAGACCATCGTCCAATTCGGTAAAAAAGGCCGCAAGACAAAGGTGCCTGTGCGCATTGAGGCGAGCTACACGGAAATGGGAACCTTATCGCTGTGGTGCCATTCTCTTGTAAGCAATCATCGCTGGCAGCTGCAGTTTCAGTTGCGCGATCGATCGCCAATGGCCGAAATTTCAGATAAAGAAGTTTTTGACGAATCTATGGTCGAAAATGTTCGCTCAACCGTACGCAATGCCTTTTCAGATCAATCCGACGGTAATGCCCTCGAGGCGATAGTTAAAGAAATCGGAAATATTATTGAAAGGCCGCGCGACAAATGGCCACTCGGCCTCATCCGTAGTATTTCAGATGTGCTTCTGAATCTTGAAAAAGTTCGAAAATTATCGCCGAATCACGAAAGTAGATGGTTGAATTTGACGGGATTTTGTTTGCGGCCCGGATTTGGAGACGGTTTTGATACTCACCGCATAAAGGCATTGTGGAAAATCCAGCGACAAGGTCCGATTCACTTAAAAAATCCGCAGGTCTGTTCCGAGTGGTGGATTTTATGGCGTAGAGCCGGAGGAGGACTTACATCCGGTCAGCAAAGGCAGTTTAGCCAGGAACTTAGTGCTGTTCTTGATCCCAAAAAAGGAATAAAATCCAGGATTGCGCCTCAGGAGCGGTTGGAAATCTGGATGACTATTGCCAATATGGAAAGGCTGATGGTTAAAGATAAAATGAATTGGGGGCGCTTGCTTCTTTCGGAGATACGGCCTAAAAAATGCAGACCGCAGCATTTTTGGGCGCTTTCCCGATTGGGTGCCAGGGAGCTTCTCTATGGTCCGATTGACAAAGTGATACCGGCTCAGGAAGTTTCCTCCTGGATTGATACCATCTTGGCTCAGAACTGGCGCAATCCGAAACCGGTTGGGGCTGCGATTGCACAAATGGCGCGTAAAACCGGTGACCGTGCCAGAGATTTGAGCCCCGAAAGTATTAATCACATTATTAGTTGGATGTCGCAATACGAGTTTTGCGAGCAGTATTTAAAATTTCTCAAGTCCGTCATCCCAATAGCAAAACAGGAAGAAAATGCCCTCTTCGGAGAATCATTACCTTCCGGAATTGTGCTGCATTCTTCGCCCTCAGAGCGGGATGGTCGCTCCGCTGAGGTATAGACGTTTCAATTTCCAAAATCCTTCGGTGGTAAGCCGTAAAGGACCCACGATTTTAATTTGGCGGGAAATATAAATGCGGATGTTTTCCACCTCCGTATAGTAATATCGATCGACATTTTCGGCTGCCCTGTAAGCAGGTTCGATTTCTTTAACGATACCCAAACTACACCCCGCCGGCTCTAAGATTTCCAAATCAAAGGTAATATCGGTAATACCTCTTTTCATGATAAAATTTTTTGCCGAAGAACTTATGGAAATATTTATTGCCTGCATCCGGTTGCCTTCAATGAGATCATCCAATAACCAATAACCAATAATCAAAATCTTATTAGAAAGGAAAATAAATATCAAGGCCGAATTAAAACACTTATTTTTCCTGTTATTTAAGTTGACACTCCGATTCTCCAATGATATTTTTTTTCTTATTTTCAAGGAACTTATACATTTTTGTAGAGATTTTGATTTTTAATAAATAAAAAGGTGGTGATTGAAATTGAATGTGCTATGACAAAATTATTCGGTAAAATGTGTTTGTAGCGGCCGATTTACCGCAGAGAACGCGGAGATCACAGCCAAGATAAGGTCATTTGGGGATGTAGCTGAGATTTCGGCGTACTATACGGTAGGTATTGTTGAACGGTCAAAATGAAGGTTCATAGTCTCACAGCAGAAACCTATATTTTTCCGTATAAACGTACGAAAGGGGTATCCTTATGAATTCATTGGTTATTGCCGGGCTTATGATGGTGGGATACATTGTGTCTTATCATACCTATGGAAAATTTTTAGCCCGCAAGATATTTAAATTGAACCCGGAGGCGGTCTGCCCGAGCACCGCACTTCAGGACGATCATGATTTTGTACCGACGAACAAACATATCCTGTTTGGCCATCATTTTACTTCGATTTCGGGC
Organism: Desulfobacterales bacterium; assembly: GCA_016931455.1. Lineage (GTDB taxonomy): Bacteria > Desulfobacterota > Desulfobacteria > Desulfobacterales > JAHDSC01 > JAFGES01. The sequence continues at coordinate 28,367 of JAFGES010000042.1, forward strand.
TTGGGTCCGATTGTCGGGCCGGCCATCGCAATTATTTGGGGTTGGGTACCGGCGGTTATCTGGGTTTTTTTCGGCTCTATATTTTTTGGAGCGGTCCACGACTTTGGTGCACTTGTAGTTTCCCTCAGGGCCAGAGGACGGTCCATCGGCGATTTAGCCGCTGATATCGTGAATAAAAGGGTACAGATACTTTTTCTTTTGATTATTTTTTTTGAACTTTGGATTGTCATCTCTGTATTTGCGCTTATCATCGCCATTTTATTTACAATGTATCCCATCGCTGTTTTTCCGGTTTGGTTCGAGCTGCCCATTGCCTTTTATTTAGGCCATATCGTCTATAAAAGGGGTAAGGATGCATTGATTCCCAGTCTTTATGCGGTTGCGGTAATGTATATTACTGTCGTTATCGGGGCTTATTTTCCTATCGACTTCACCGTTTTGTTTGGAATGAGTGCAAAGTCGGCCCTGATTACCTGGGTTGTGCTTGTCCTTGTATTTGACGCATGGCTGGCATCGAGTCTTCCGGTTCAGACCTTGCTGCAACCTAGGGATTTTATCAATTCACATCAACTTATGATCGCAATGGCTATGTTGGCATTAGGGGTAATCGTAGCTCATCCGACCATGGTGGCCCCGCCGGTCAATTTTTCCGCCCAGGGTGCACCACCGGTGTGGCCTTTTATTTTTGTCGTGATCGCCTGTGGCGCGATTTCGGGTTTTCATAGCTTGGTCAGTTCAGGGACTTCTTCAAAACAATGCGATACCGAATCTAGTTCACTCTTTATCGGGTTCGGTAGTATGCTGATGGAAGGCGCACTTTCTACGCTGGTTATTGTTGCGGTTGCCGCGGGTATCGGTTTAGGGTTGACTGCAAAAGGCGGCGAGATTTTTACGGGAGTAGCGGCTTTTAACCATCATTATGCCAGTTGGGGGGCCGCTGCCGGTTTGGGTTCTAAATTAGGGGCATTTATTCAGGGCTCGGCCAACATGATTCAAAGCTATGGTGTTCCGATGAAAATAGCCCTTGCCGTAATGGCCGTTTTTATTGTCTCATTTGCAGCCACGACGGTCGATACGGCTACTCGTATTCAGCGCTATGTTGTTGTGGAATTGGCGCATGCTTTCAAATTCAGACCGCTTCAGAACCGGCAGGCGGGAACCCTCTTTGCGGTTATCACCGCATTTTTGCTTGCATTTTATGATGGTAGCGGTAAAGGTGCTTTGAAGCTTTGGCCATTGTTCGGCTCGGTGAATCAGCTCCTTGCAGGCCTTGCCTTGCTGGTGACCACCATTTATCTTGCACGGCGCAGGGCACGGATTATATATACCGCACTGCCGATGGTTTTTATGATTATCATGACAACCTGGGCGATGTTACTCAATATCCAAGAATATTTTGTTAAATCCAATTGGCTCCTTTTCAGCATCGGTTTGGCTGTATTTGTACTTCAAATCTGGATGATTATCGAAAGCGTAATGGTGCTGAAAACGGTTTATGCGAATGAGGAGGGGCTGCCGGAAGCGGTAAATTAAATTCAAAATACGAAAATATTGGATTTTACCCTATAGATATTTTGCTATGAATCCGATACACGAGGCGGTAATACTACCGCCTCGTGTATCGGTGTTTGTTTTAGAGTCATTGATTTTTAAGCATAAAAATTTTTATTGTAATACAAAAAATATATATTATTCATTGCATGTATTAAAGTAACTACCCTAAAATAATGTTAAATTCTATTTTAAAAGAATTTATCTTGACAATTAAATTTGCATATGTATAAAGCCGAAAAAGAAAATAAAGCATAGTTTTATGCTGTATGCTATGTGGTAAAGCATAATAAACGAGGGGCACAAGAAAAATGAGGTATAAAAATGCTTAAAAAATCATGTATTCCAGTAACCCTGTCTATGCACCGAAAACGTCTTTCAATATCGATGGCACTTTACGCAGTGATAATGTTGACGCTTTTATTCGCTCCATCTCTTCCCGTATCGGTTTTTGCAAGTGTCAGCGGGCCCTGTTCCGAATGTCATACAATGCATTACAGCCAAAACGGCAGTCCGCTTACTGGCGAAGATGTTGGTGCCGATGGGCCTTATAAAACGCTGTTGAAAAATGATTGTTTGGGCTGTCATACAGGGACCAATGACGGCACTAACATTGTTCCTTATGTAAATTCGGGAACTGAACCTACATTCGGGACAAATACACTTGCAGGGGGGAATTTCTACTGGGTACAAACCGAAGATACCAAGGGACATAATGTATTTTTTGACAACCCGGATGACAATCTGGTTGAAGCTCCCGGAGACGTTGGCTTTGATAGTTGCGGAACGAATGCGTGTCATGCCAATTTGCATGCAGTTTCTTCCGGAGTCGCTGGGCTTGAAAACCGGCAAGGGTGCGAAAAATGTCACCTTAATGTAAAACATCATGCCGGCGATGGTACTGGGACAAAATATGTTAACTCTGCCGAGCAGGGGTGGTACCGTTTTCTATCAGGGCATTTAACCGGAGCAGGTAAAGGGGTTGAAGGTATTGAACATGAGAAGTGGAATTATGATGCCGATGCGAGTTCTCATAATGAATACTTAGGTGCGATCTATAGCGGTGATTACGGATTTGATCTCGGCAATACCACAACTGCTTATTGTACCGGTTGCCATGGCAAATACCATGAAGACCAGGTTTTCGGAGAAGAGGATAGTGGAAATCCTTGGGTACGACACCCTTCTGATGCAATAATTCCGAATGAAGGGGAATACGCCGATGCATTTGGCGCCGCGGGTACCGGAACAGGCACTTATGATCCCGGCGTACCGGTCGCCCGCCCGGCCGGATTTGCATGGGCGGCAGCAACTCCTAGTAGCGCCGTCACAATTGGAACAGACTTGGTTATGTGTCTTTCCTGTCATGTAGCGCATGGAAGTCCTTATGATGATTTGCTGCGATGGGATTATTCAGAAATGATTGCCAGCAGTGGTAATACCGGTGGATGTTTTCAGTGTCACACCTTGAAAGATTGAAAATTTCAATAGAAAATCATCATCCGGTAAAACAATACCAAACAAATAATGAACTGAGCGCAGGCCAAAGCAGCATCTGCGCTCAGTTGTTTTTTTATCATACTTTAAAATAAGCTTTCCACTTATATAATTTTCTCAATTTATTTATCGTTCCAACCTTATGGATTTTTAATATTCCTAATCATTGATTTTTTAAGACCGAAAACCTTCAGTGAATCAATTGTATTCCGATTTTAATATCTGTCGGATTACCGACCATTATAATATAAAGAAAGCTGTTTTTTTTATTTTGTTGAATTGATAAATAAGATCTATTATAGAAAGGTACAATTTAATTGTTTTGTACCATATTTTTTGGAGAAAGATTTATGAAAAAAATTTATATTTTAATTTTATCCGGCTTTATGGCAATTGCTTTTACTGTCGGATGTAAAAATGAATCCCCTAAAACAGCAAAACTACCGGAAGGACATCCTCCAATAACTGATATGCCCCAAACTCAGGCCAAGGGTTTTAGCGGAAAAGTTGTCGAAACGATGAATGCTAGTCGGTATACATATATCCGGATCGACACGGGTGAAAAAAAAGTATGGGTTGCGGCACCCCAGTTTTCTGTTGAGACGGGGGATTCTGTGGTGGTTCCCCAGGGACAAGCGATGACAAATCACCACAGCAAAACGCTCAATAGAAATTTCGAAGAAATCTATTTTGTTTCCTATGTGATGGTGGGCGGTGAGAATAAAGAAATAAAAAGTAATAGCCGATTGGTAAAAAGTCACCCCGGTAAAATGGGGCAAAAAAAAGATGTGAAAGTTGTAGTTTCCGGTATTGATAAAGTTGAAGGGGGGCAAACGATCAGTGAGTTATACGCTGAGAAAGATAAATTTGCCGGAAAAGAAGTTAAGGTTAGGGGTAAAGTCGTGAAATACCTTACCCAGATTATGAAGAAAAATTGGCTGCATATTCAAGACGGCAGCAGTACTGATAAAGATATCGATTTAGTTGTGACGACGAGTGGCGCAGCCAAAGTGGGCGATACGGTTATTGTTAGTGGAATTTTGGGAATAAACAAGGAATTTGGATATCATTATGAAGTGATCATAGAAAATGCTCAACTGATTATTGAATAGCGCATCACATGGTCGAGTGATCGAGTCCAAATCGGAAAGTAAAAATGTTTTTACTTAGAAGAAGAAATCAGCTAAAGAAATATGGTAAAGGAAAAAAACTCAACCGCAATATCCTACATCCTTGACATTAATTTTTCCCTATGGTAGGCAATTTGCTGTTATATTAAAGAATAAATATATAGAATTTTATTAAGGATAAATCATTTTCGGGATCTAAATGGAGAAAATTTACTAATCTCCTATCTCCAAATCTTCGAAATATGTTTCAAGTTTGCTAATATTTTGATATCTTCGAGCTGACGAAGAAATGAAACAAATAAATAAACTAATTCATCCTATTTTATATTTCCTCCTGGTTTTTTTTGCGTTTACCCCCTTTTCCCCTTCAACCCTTAGGGGCGCCGAGACCGCTGAATCGTCGGTTCGTTGTATCGATGTTATTACGATGGATCACTTAGGCGTAGGTCTTGCGTATCCTTCAACGGTTTTTTATGATGCTTTGGGAGATGAGATTTACGTTACCGATTCAGCAAAAGGGCAGTTGGTCATTTACACTTCCGACTATTTCCCTCAGGTTAGTCTCGGGGCCGGCCGTGGGCTCAACTCGATTTATAGCTGTTATATCGGCAATGAACGACTTTTTGTCTGTCTTGGAACGAGTAAACAGGATCCTCGAGGGCATATCGATATATTAAATAACGCTTTTTTGCCTACGGGGAAGATTTACTTTTCAGGCTTTGAACAGTCGGCATCTTTCATTCCCCGCAAGATGGTGATTGGGAAAAAAGGCCGGCTTTATGTTGTCGGAGTAAATTCTTCTGAAGTTATTGTACTTGATTCGGCTGGAAATTACTTGCATAATATTAAACCTGAAGATGAAGTTTTGGGTGTTACAGAGCCTGCTTCGATTATTTCCCTAACGATAGGGCGAGATGGACGATTGTATTTTTTAAGTGAGGCAAGAGGGAGAGTTTTCGTATATGATCAAGACGAGCAGTTCCTTTACAAGTTTGGTCAAAAAGGGGGTGACAGGGGAAAGTTGGCAAGGCCGAGGGGCATTGCCGTCGATGATCAAGGGAAACAAGTTTATATTGTGGATTATCTGCGCCATTCGGTGTCGGTTTATTCAATAAAAGGAAATTTTCTCTATGAATTTGGAGGAAAGGGATACGGTCGCGGTTGGTTTCTTTATCCTACCGATATTTGTATTGACGGGTGGAGAAGATTATTGATAACCGATACATTTAATCATAGGGTTCAGGTTTTTGAGGTGGATAATAAAAAAGAATCAGATGAGGATGGAATGCGATAATTTTTAGAACCGATGATTAAGCAGAAGAAGTCAGTTGGAAATTATCTTTTCAGAGTGAGGTAGGAGGGGAGCATATCTGCTTATCCCGATAAATTTGACGAAAAGGAGACGAGGAGGATGAAAAAGAAGCTTTTTGCAGGGATCGTTGGTTGTGCCTTGATAATGATCTTATGCGTTGGGGTCGGTGCAGAGCTCGCTCCGGTTCCCTTGGCCAATAGCGACTGTATAAAATGCCACTTGAAAGTAGCAAGGGATATTGATAATCGGGGAGCGATGCATAAGACCGAGGTGGGTTGCCTTGACTGCCACCTGGAACATCCCCCGGAAGGGAAAAACGTAATTCCGGATTGCGCTATGTGTCATGCACCCACAGTAAAGTCCCATTATAATCTTGAAAACTGTGGAGTATGCCATTACCCACATTATCCCTTGGAAATGGATTTTAGTAAGATTGATGGGGTTAAATCGGTGTGCTGTACTTGCCATCCAAAACAATGTAACCAAATGGACAGTTATAAGAGTAAACACACTGAACTTGATTGCAAAGAATGCCATCTTGAGCATCGCCAATATCTCAAGTGCATGGAATGCCATGAAGCCCACACTCCGGAGATGACCTATGAGGATTGTTTACGTTGCCATGAACCTCATATGGCAAGTGTCGTGAAGTATAAAAATGATATCCCAAATTCCTACTGCTCGGGTTGCCATGGAGATATTAACGATATTTTAGAGAAAAATACAACCAAGCATCATCAGCTCCTTTGTGTTTATTGTCATAAGGACCAACATAAATTAGTACCGAAGTGTGAAACATGCCACGGACGTCCGCATACATCCGATATACATTCTAGATATTCGGATTGTCTTGAATGTCATCAAGACCCGCATGGACTGGTGAAGTAATGATAAACTTTAAAGATGTCTTGAACTTATAAGCGCATATATTAAGCATTAAGGGGGACCTATGAAAGAGTGGAAAAATTGGATTGTTTGCTTGCTGCTTATTGGACTGACGGCTTTTTTATGGAGTTGCGTAGCTGTACGGGAGGAAGGTGTTTCATCGATTACACCGGTCACATCTGAAGAGGCCGTACGAGCGGAGAAAGCTGCCGGCGTGGCGGTAGGCAAGGCGGAAAATGTTTACAAATTAGATATTAAAGCGCTGGATACAGTTGATTGTGCCCGTTGCCATTACTCCGTTTTTACTGACATAAAAGACAACGGTGGTAAGCATCAACTGGAATGTCGAAAATGTCATGAGAGATTTCATACTTATAAACCGGGAACGCCATGGGAGGATGTTGTGCCAAAATGTACAACCTGTCATGGTGAGATTCATGGGAAAGATTTTTTAGATTGTATGGCTTGCCACACCGATGCCCATATGCCGATTTCGACAATGATAAATATCGAGGCATTGTCTAAAGATTGTGCCGGTTGTCATGTTGATCAGGCAACAGAGGTAGTCAAGTTTCCTAGTGCACATACCGATACAGCTTGTAGCGAATGTCATCATTCCAGCCACGGATATATCCCGGCATGTACGGAATGTCATCCTGAGCCGCATACGCCATATCAGAATAATACGGTTTGTGAAGGCTGTCATCCGGTGCATTCGCCTTTGCAAATTGCCTATGGTGAGGAGATCGACAACGGACTTTGTGCAGGATGCCATGGTGAGATAACTAAGACATTGCTGGAAAGTCCTAAAAAACACTCTACCGTTAAATGTGTTGATTGCCATGCACAGAAGCATCGTTTTATTCCCAAGTGCCAGAAATGTCATAGCGCACCGCATAGTGAAAGCTTGCTTCAAAAGTTTGGTAGCTGCGCAGATTGTCATGGTGATCCGCATGCCTTGGCATTAATGGAAAAATAAAACTTTCCAGTTGGACCGGCTTTCTTTTTATTCTGAATAAGTTCGGTAAAGAGAACAGTGGAAATTTAAAGATTATATATAGGAAGTAGGTTAGTTATATACTGATGATTGATCCGTATAAAAAATTAACTTTCTGGGTGGTGCTCTTGGTATTATTGCACCACCCGTTCCTATTAATTGCCGGCCCACTGGGTCTTACAGGAATTTGGCGGTATTCGGAAAGCGGCGGGGATACGGAAGATAGATGGTCTTTCAATCAGTCTTATGATGTAAACTTCGGCAAAGAACTTAGCGCAGGAATTAATTTTACGGGTGATCTACGTTATAGTGATACGAAAGATTCTGAGGAAAACGATAGAAGTCTGATAAGTCCCTCGGCGGCGATTGATTTTCGAAGTGATTGGTTTGCATTCAACCTCAGCGGGACGGGAGTGCGACGAGAAACTTCAGATCAACCTGAATTCACTGAAAAGGCCTGGAATGCAAGTTGGTTCAGTCTTTTGGAAAAGTGGCCCCAACTTCGGCTAAACTATGGCCAAAGTTACCAGTACGACGACCAAAACCCTCACAGTCAAAATGATCAATCAACCTATTTTTCTGCTAGTATGGATTATACTTGGTCGGTTCTAAGATTTTTTTATGACTTTCGGACAGACTTAAATAAGGATCGGGTGACGGATACGGCCACTGATACCGATAGGCATTTCGCCAATATTCAACTGACCAAGGATTTTTTAAATCATAAACTCAATTTCAGTGCTTCACAGCAATATTCTTTTTATGAAACCGAAGTTGAAGGAGATGGTGGAGAATTTTATTTATCCAATCAAATATCTGATCCTAACAACACTTCTCTGCTTCCTGTATCCGGTCTCTTGAAATTACAACCACCGGTTGAAATCGGTAAAAACTTAGATGCACAAGAGATAATTATTCATGTTTTTCAACCCGTGGATCGAATTAGAGCTTATTTAAATCGTGATGTAAGCGATAAAATAAGTGTTGAGAATTTTTTTATTTGGGAAGTTTATAGAAGCAAAAATGGTATTACATGGGAACCTATTGAAAAATTACCTTTCATTGAATCCGAAGTAAAGGATGAGATATCTGTAGTAAACATTGTTATGCGATCTAAGCTTGAAGAAGGGTTTTTGAAAATTAGAGTTAGACCGAGTAGTATTATAACCACTCTCAGAGATGTATCGATAGAATCTCTGGAAGCCCAAAGGCGAATTGAAGCTGAAACCGATATTTCAAAATTTAATAGTCAACAATCGCGTTTGAGTTTTAACTATCGACCATTGACAAACTGGTCTCTGGCCTATAATCTTACGCATACTCGCAATAAGCCGGACCCGGGATTGGACAATACTCAACTGAATCATTCTTTAAATAGTTCCTATATTCTTAATCGGTATTTTTCAACTTCGATCGGGGTGAATGAGTATCGAGATAAAACGGAAGATCAGGAAAAGCAAATCAGCAGGGTTTACTCTGTTTCTATGAGTTCATCACCGTTAACAACATTGGATCTGTCAGCAGGGTATACCCGATCAGATTGTTATGATGGCGGAACACACATGACTTCAACAGATTCTTTAAATGGATACTTGTCAGCTTTAATTTTTCCGGATCTTTCGGCTGGTTTGACCGGCAACTGGTCGAAGAGCTGGAATTACATTACTGAAAATGATTCGACGGTATTCGGCTGGCGTATTTATAGTACCGCTCGGATTGATCCCAAGGTAAACCTTGACGTATATTATGAATCCGTCAGCAACGAAGGAGATTCCAACCTGTATGGAATATCATCTGCATCCTCAGATTCAAATAGATATGGTATCGGTTTAAGTTATCGGCCATCAGATATTTTTTTAGTATACTCTAATTTAGATCGTGATGAGGAAGATAATAATACGACTTTTTCCGGTAATATTTCCTGGAAATGGACTCCTAAAATTCTGATCAGTGGGCGGTTCGCCTTAGACATCAGTCAAGGAGATACGGAAAGTTATGATGCATCGCTGAATTGGTCTATTAGCCGCCATTTATCTTTAAGAAGCTCGTTTGATTATCAAAGCGCCGATGATCTGGATTCCTGGAATCTTTTAAATACTTTAAATGTTAATTTTTAAATAATTTTAAAAATATCAATAAATAAAAAATATTGATGGAATAAGACTTTAAATTTATAAGTTATTATAGATTGAAAATCAAAAAATGAAAGTAACAATGCAGGGTTTAATTAACCGTTATTGATTTCTTTAGTGAAAGAGGTGAAAAGTGTGCAAAAAATTGGATTGTTATTTATATTAACGATTGTAATGGTTGCCTTATTGGGTTGTGCCGGTGCACCCCTGCACTATGCCGATGAGACAATAAGGCTGGGATATGTGAAACGTATTGCAATTTTGCCGTTCGAGAATCATACCCAAACGAAATATGCGGAAGAGCGATTACGCGATATTATTTCCACGGAAATACTGAGTCGAGGTTTCTTTGAAGTAATTGAAAAAGGGGATTTGTCGCGCTTTCTCCAAGAAGAGTTGGTTAATCGAAAACAAGAAACAATCGATCTTCCAACCGCACAGAGATTAGCCCGTGACCTTGAGGTGGATGCTTATTTAGCAGGTTCGGTCGATGATTTTTCCGAAATTAGGAGCGGTTCATATGCTTATTCCGTCGTCGCTGCAACATTTCGACTTGTAGATGTAAAAACAGGAAAAATTATCTGGAAAACTAGTGGTACTGAAAGCGGGTATAGCACTTGGAGCCGAATTTTCGGTTTTGCCGGTGAGGATATCAATGAGGTCAGCTTTAAATTGGTGCGTAAGTTACTCGATACCATTCAAATAACGGAGTGAATTAATGGAGTTTTTACGGGTAGCAAAAGTATTTAATCTGTTGCCCCGAGTTCTGATTTTAATACTAGTTACCTGGTTGGTAGGGGTATCCGTACCCTGTGCTGAAAGGATTGTCGTGTTGCCTCTTGCTGATGTCTCTCAAGGGGACAACGGGGTTAATATGGCATTTACTCATGAGATCAGAGAAATGCTTCAGGGCCAGGAAGATCTTGATATTTTAGATGAAAATCAAGTCGTGCAGTTTATGGTTAAGAACCGGATTCGTTTTTCAGGATATATTGATTCTTTTATGGCCCGAAAAATTGGAAGGGATCTTGGTTGTGATTTGGTACTTTTAGGAACGATAACTGAAATGGGAGGTATCAAAGATCCTGCTGTCGGATTAACGCTTTCAGTCATGGATACCAATGAAGGTATTCCCGTATGGGCGGGAACAAGAGCAATGAGCTTGAGTGAAACGGTTCGAGCCATGGGTATTGGACAACCGCAAACTTTAAATGATCTGAAAAAGATATTGTTGGAAGACCTATTCGAGGAGTTAAACAGAAAACTCGATAGCCGTATCAGTCGGGCAAAGCGTCCCTATCAGCTTGTCAGCCTTCAATTATCGCCTGAATATATTAAGGGTGGAAAATTAGTTGATTGTCGATTGAAAATCAGATTTCTTGAAACCCCGCCCGAAAGGATTGCGGTGGAAACTGAGGCGGGTAAAATGTATCTATATCCCGATGAAAGATCCAGTGGGTATAGGGGATATTTAGCAAGCCGATCGGATGAGGGTTGCTACCCGGTTTCATTGATTCTTGAATGGAAAGATCGGCCGACCGAACGGATTCCGAAAATTGCTGCCTACAATGTGATTAATGAAGCTCCTCGACTGGTAATGGATGTTAAAAAAGGTTTGCAGTTAGGAGATTTAATTGCTTTTCGAGACTATCTGATATTTTTTCCAAAATTAGAAGAACCCAGACCTTTGACTAGATGGGCGGTTGAAATAAATAATGAAAAAGGGGATACGATTATTCGCGAAGAGAAAGAAGGAAATTTACCTAGCCGGTTGGTTTGGGAAGGAAGGGACGCGCATAAGAGAAAACTCGATGATGGATTTTATTCATTTTGCCTTAATGTCTGGGATGCTGCCGGAAATCATGCGGCGGTAACAAAAGAATTGGCACTTCAATCAACGGTTCCTCCAGTAAATATCGCTGCCTCTTATCGACAGGGAAAAACCTATTTGGAAATAATTTCTGAAGAAGGTCATAGTGATGTGCCATTAGGATCCTGGACGTTAAATGTTGCTTCAGCCGAAGGACAAGCATTAATTAGTAAAGAAGGTCATCAATTACCCGCTTTGATAGATTTACAACAAGGCTTAAAACCTGATATAAATCAAATGATTAAAAGTGTGGCAAATAGTTCGGGATCGATTTATTGTGATATTGAAGTGAAGGATAGACTCGGGAATCGATTTCGTATACGAAAAAAAGAAATTCAACTAAAGAGTCAAAAAGCTGTGAAGGAGCTTGAAAAAAATACTTCGAGTTGGACAGAGGATTTCTAATGAATTTCAAAAGGCTCCAAAATAGTTTGTTGGTGTTTTTTTTAATAACTTTTTGTTGCTCTTGTTCGATGAAAGTTGCACCGGAAACGGGCGGTAGATTTACAAAAGAAAGACCGAGTATTTGTAGAATTGCAATCCTACCTTTTGTTAATGAAAGTCGGAAACCGGAAGCCTCGTTGCAGGTCTATCGTATTTTTCTAAATGAGTTGGTCGCATCCGGTCAATATATAGTTGAACCGGAAGGTGAAGTTCGGCTGTTTTTGACTCGAAATAGACTATTTCCCCAAAAACTGATGGATGCTTCTATCTATGCTGAGTTTGCCAGGCAGCTTCAAGTTGATGCAGTCATTCGGGGGAAAGTTATAGATTACGACATGAAAGAAATTCAAGGATCTGAAATAATACCTCATTTGACACTTCAGATTGAAATCTTCGAAGCTCGTAGCGGCCGAATGCTTCTGAATACTTTTCATCGTAGAAACGGTAATGATTATCAAACGACGTTGCATTTCGGTACGGTTAAAACAATGAGCGGTTTAGTGGCCAGGGTGACAAAAGAAATTTACGAGGATTGGCTGGAAAAAGAGATAGGCGGATGTCGCTAAAAAAAAATAAACTTTTCATCATATTTACATTTATTCTTTGTATTCAATTTGCAATCTTATCAGAGACCAAGGCGTTTTGGCAACGTGGTCCAAAAGCTTTGATTATAATTGACGGAATTAAATATACACGGGACGATTACATACACTGGTGGCATGAGTGGCGTGAACCAGGTGCGACAATAAAAGATGATCCTGAGGACTTTATTGAATGGATGCTACTTTTTAGGGAGGCTGAGCGTATGCAACTGTTTAAAAACCCAGCCTACCAAAGAAAAGTAAATGTATTTTTAAAAGTCCGATCTCTGCTGCTATTGAAACAAGAAGAAGTGGATCAACATATTAATCCACCCAGCTCAGAGGATCTGTGGGATTTTTATCAAAGTGAATACGCCCCGGTTTTAAAAATGAAATTGGTGCAAGCTAAAACACGGGAAGAGGCTCTCAAAATCAAAGAGAAAGCGGATACCGGAATATCGATCGAAGAGGCGGCCGAGATTTCCGGGCTTAACGACATCAAAAACCGTCTAATGATGATTGGGCCCATCAGGCCATTAAACATACCTGAGCCGATACGAAAATCAGTTTATGATCTACCGGCACAGCAGACCGGTGGTCCGGTATTGTGGCAAGATTCATGGTGTGTTTATGAAATCATAGAAAATAAAGAAGGAACCGAAGAGGATTTCGAAAGTTTAAGAAAAGAACTGATCCGAAAAAAAGTAAGGTCGGAAGAAAACCGATTAACCCAGGCATTAATTGAACGGTTGAAAAAAAAGTATGCACTAAACGTTAATGAGAAGGTTTTAGCGGCTATTGGATCGGAAGGAGTCAATCCGGAAAAAGAAAAAGAAATTGTCATTTCCTTCAAAGGTGGAAATGTCACTGCGGACATGCTTTTTAAGGCCATCCGGAAAGAAAGTCATTTGCGTAGCGGCAATCGCCGGGGTGGAATGGATTTTGAAAAAATACGGGACCGGGTTGTGGCCGATATGATCGCTCAGACGCTGACAAGCCGTGAGGCCCTTGAGAGACATTATGAACGAAAAATGCCGTTTAAGCATACTTTTGAGTTCTATAGTCAAAGACGGATGATAAAAGAATTTGAAAAAGTGGTCATCGAGTCAAATACTCAAATTAGTACTGACGAAGTCAGTCAATTCTACGATAAAAATAAGGAGCGATATGCTCGTATCGGATCGGTTGATATGGCCTTGGTAAAAACTCAAGAAAAAGAGTTAGCGGACAGTCTTGCGGTGCGACTAAAAACCGGAGAGGATTTTTTTTCTGTAATGCAGGTGCTTGCTCCTGCAGGAATTCAAGTAAAAAGAATATCATTTGATAAGCTAAGCGCATCTCAGTGGGATGTTGTCTCAAAATTGGAGCCCGGTCAGGTGAGTGGGTCGTTTCAAGATAAAAACGATATTTGTTTTGTAAAGCTTATTCGGCGTGAAGAGAAGACTTATATTCCATTAAAAGAGGTGACCGAGCAGATTCGTGAAGAATTAAAACGAATGAAATTTACGGAAACTCGGAAGGAAATCATACATAAACTCAAAGAACGATCTGAAATTCAAACAGATTCCAACGAATGGGGAAAATTAAGGGACCAATTATTGAGTGAAGAACATGCTGCCACAAACAAATAGTGCAAAATATATTTCGGTAGCTTTTTTAGCAATGGGTCTTGCTTTATATGTTTTTAGTATCGGTTGTGTAATGAAACAGCCGAAAAGAATACATAAAACCTGCTTAGATTGTCATTCCGAACTCAAAGATCGGTATCGAGAGGGTAATGTCCATCAGCCGGTTAAGGAACAAAATTGCGAAAGCTGCCACCGGCCACATGGTCTAATTGGTGGAGTCTATCTGGATCGATCGTTGCCGGTTCTTTGTTATAAATGCCATAAAGAAACAGCTGAATCACTGAAAAAATTTAAAACAGGCCACACACCGGTATCAAAAGGAAAATGTGACCTTTGCCATGATCCGCATAATTCGCCCAATCCGAACCTTCTCAAGCTGCAAGAAGATGAACTCTGTTTTAATTGCCATGCGCGTGAATCGTTTCAAAAAAAAATTATTCATGAACCGGTAAATAAAGGTTGTAAAACTTGTCATGTTGCTCATGGCTCTAATTTTCCTGAATTGCTCAATGAAGAAGCAAATACGCTTTGTCAAAAATGTCACAAAATTAGCGATGAAAGATTTAAAGCCAAGCATGGAGGATATCCGGTAAACAAAATTTGCATAGACTGCCACAGTGTGCATTCCGCCGATAATTCAGCATTGCTGAAGGTGGTCATACATGATCCGGTTGCTGATATGCAATGCCAAAAATGCCATAATAAATCTACGGATCCAAATCCTTTTGAATTGAATGCTTTAGAAATAAAACTTTGTTATGGCTGTCATGACAAAGAAAAAGCAAATTTTAAAATGACAAACGCGCATCAACCGGTCAAAGAGGATCGATGTTTTGAATGTCACCGACCCCATGCAAGCGATTTCAATGGGATGCTGGAAAGTAGTCCTGAAAAGCTTTGTTTTAAGTGCCATACATTCAATTTCATCGGACCGCAAGCAAAAGAAATCGGAGCTGGAAGTGCGCATCCGGTTTCGGCCCGCGGCGAATGTTTAAAGTGCCATCGACCGCATATACCCGCAGTCGGTGAATCACATTTATTGGCTGAGGCTGGGGAAAAACTTTGTAAAAATTGTCACAGTCAATTTTTTGTCAGCCAGACGGTTAACCATCCGCCGGCTCAAAAGGGTGATTGTTTAAATTGCCATCAACCCCATGAGTGCCCGGCACCCAATTTGCTGGTAAAAGCTGAAAAAGATTTATGTGCCGAGTGTCACCAGTCGGTTGTGATGGATATGGGCAAACGAAGCCTACACCGTCCTTTCGCAGTTGGAAACTGTTCAGGTTGTCATCAACCTCACGGGGCAAAGAAAAAGAATCTTCTTTTGGAATCGGAGAATGATCTGTGCGTCAAGTGTCACGCAAAATTAGATGCTCAAAGAAAAGAAATCGGCCGCCATCAGCCGTTTAAGGAAGCTCAATGCAATACCTGTCATCAATCGCATGCAGGGGATTATAGCTTTATTTTGGACAAGCCGGTTGGAGAACTCTGTTTAGACTGTCACGCATCTCTTCAAAAAGTATTAACGGCTCCGGTCGCCCATGAGCCCACTATACGGATGAGTTGTACAGTTTGTCATCATGCCCACGGTACTGCGAGGGAAAATTATCTGCTGGAGGAGCAACCGGGTCTATGTCTCAATTGCCATCAGGTGAACAAATATTGGGAAACGGGTTTTGGTCATAAACCCGCGGTGGAAGGCCAATGCACGATTTGTCATGATTCACATTTTTCAACTATTAAAGGTCTTTTGAATAAAAACAGCGGACAGCTGTGTACTCAGTGTCACGAGGTTACTGAAGAGCATTTAAAGCAAAGTCATCAAGGGATTGTTCCTTCGATGGAAAGTTGCTCCAACTGCCACGACTCGCACGGAGGTCCCGATTCTTCTCTTACATTTCCGGTTAAACACAGCCCCTTTGCCGAAGGTCAGTGTAAGCCCTGTCATCCGGGAGAGCGACTATGAAAACGCCAAAAGAGAAGATATTGATGCTGACTATTTTTGTCTTTATTGCCGAATGGTTATTCCTGCAATTAGCTTTAACATATGCATCTGATTGCTTTAAATGCCATCAGACTGAAAATTTTAAAGGCAAAGTCATTCATCAGCCAGTCAAAGAAAACAAATGTGCTGCATGCCACAGCCCTCACGTCGCCAAACATAAAGGACTGCTAAAAATTGAACAGGCAAAATTATGCTTTCAATGTCATGAAAGCATCGAAGAAAAAGTCTCCCAGAGTAAATTTTTGCATCAACCGGTTAAAGATGGAAACTGTGTTAAATGTCATGCACCGCATGCGGCTGAATATTTAGGGTTAATGGATAAAACTATCGCTGATGAATGTTGGACCTGTCATAAAAAACCCCAAAAAGACTACGCTTACTCTCATCAACCGTATGCGAAAGGTCAGTGTAATTCTTGCCATGATCCCCATGGTACACCTAACTCTAATTTAATAATAAAAACTGCACCGTCTTTATGTCTTGATTGCCATAAAAAAGAGGGTGATTTAAAAAAGCGTCATCTTAATAAAGACCTTTTTGAGTTAAACTGCCTGTCTTGTCATAATCCACATGGAAGCAACGAATCGTCACTGGTTCGCTCCGTGCGCCATGCGCCTTTTGCTAAAGGGGCCTGCAGCGTTTGCCATGAAAAGCCGAATCAAATTCGTGTATGTTTGGATTGCCATCAGGATACTATTTCTTCATTTTACAAATCACAGTCCCACGTAAAGGGAAATGGTATGGGTAACCCCTGTGCTAATTGTCATACTCCTCATGCGGCGGATCGATCGGGTTTGCTTTACGGCGCCGATGGTGAGGCCTGTCGGGCATGTCATGAGGATACATTTAAGCGAAGGGAAAAGACGCTTTATAAACATTCGGAATGGAGCACCTGTACCCATTGCCACTCCGTTCATGGGGCCGATCAATTGGCTATGTTAAAAGATGAACCCGATAAGGTTTGTGCGGGGTGTCACGAAAAACATATCAACTTCGTGCATCCAATCGGGGACAAGGCGATTGACCAGCGTAATGGAAAACCAATGAATTGTATTTCTTGTCATGACCCCTGTACCGGCACGATGTTTAAAGCGCAATTACGCGGCAGTTCCGGAGGGAGTCTGTGTCGAGAATGTCATATTGGTTACTAGTTATATTATAGTGATGGGAGATAGTAAATGAAATTGAGATCATTTATTATCGGAATTAATTTTATACTGATCATATTGTCCGGGGCTATTGTTGCTTTAGCTGGTAATAGTTCCTGGCAATATTTCGGACAAATTCCGCTTCAAAATTCGGAAGTAAAACTTAAGCGTCCAATTTTTATCGATATTGATTGGCAACGTCAACGATACTATGTAGTGGAGATTGAGGGGAAACAGCTTGTTTCATTTGATAAAGAAAGAAAAATGCTCACCGCCTTTAACGCTGATGCTAGCTTAAAAGTACCTATTGCAATGGCTAGGGACAGCCAGGGAAATGTCTGGGTTGTAGAGCGGGCTGAAAATCAGCTTTTATACATTGATTTCAAAGAAAAAAAGATTGATAAATTTACTTTAACCCACACGGATGGTAGTCTAGTTTTTATTGATCGTCTGGCAATTGGACCGCAAGATTTTCTATTTGTCCTTGACCGAATGCAAGGCGCTATTCTTAAACTGGATGACAGTTTAAAAGTGATCAAAATATTTTCCAGTTCCGCTCAAGACTTTTCAGGCTTTCATGATTTTAAAATAAAATCCGATGGACTTTGGGCGCTTGATGGTTTTGCTCGCAAAATTTATCATTTTAACACCCATGATGATACGATTGAAGTCATTAACTTCACCTCAACGGATCTTCAGTTTCCCATTGCATTAGAACTCGATGATTCCAAACAAATATATGTTCTGGATCGTCATGCTGGCCATATCGGCGTCTACGATCAAAAAGGCCGATTTAAATATAATTTTATAGAAAGAGGTAAACGTAACGGCCGATTATGGTATGCTTCAAATTTGATATTTGATTGGGAAGGACGGTTGTGTGTGGTTGATGAGGGAAATGGACGTATTGAGATGTTTACACGTTAACATTAGGTGTGGTAAATACATAATGAATGATTTAAATCGAGGAAATGTAAACATTGCTTATTTTCTGATTGCTTTCCTATTTTTTTTTATTATTGGAATTGGATTAAATACCCGCCAATTAGGTGCAAGCGTGCCCCAAATGCCGTGTTCCGCCTGCCACGTAATGCATAAAGCAGAAGATGATTATAGACTAACTTTGTCCGATAGAAAGGCGCTTCTAAATAATACTTGTATCGGTTGCCATACCGGAACCAACAATGGCGGTGATACCCCCTATGTATTCTCCTCTATAGAACCGATTTATAATCTGACCGGCACTGAAGCGAATACGAATACATTAGCCGGCGGTAACTTTTATTGGGTTAAACAAAGTGGCGGAGATTCGATGGGTCATAATGTTGCTGACCTGCAAAATCCTGACGAAAATTTATTAACTCCTCCAGGGTTTGACGGTGGTAGGCCTGCAGCCGATGGAACAATCCCCGGAAATGGGACCTGGCCTGTCGGACAATCGGTTTCATGTGCCGGGACTTACGGCTGTCATGGTAAGCATGATTCAACATTTGAAACTACAGCGATTAAAGGAAGCCATCACCAAGGCGGCAATGGTGCCATTATCGCGCCGGGTACGGAACCCGCAGGCGGATACCGGATGTTGGTCGGAATTGCCGGTTATGAAGATCCGGATTGGGAATTTCGTCCGACCTCATCCAAACACAATCAATATAAAGGAGCAGATGGTACGGGCGGCAGCGATGATTCAACAATCAGCTACTTATGTGCTGAATGCCATTGGGATTATCATATTGATATTGCACCTTGGATTCATCATCCCTCTGATTATGATATGGGAAATACGGCCATCGATTCTGAATATCGAGAATATGGCGGCGTTTCAAATGCTTACGAAATCGTTACACCTGTCGGCAGTAACGTTGTTTCTGCTGTAAAATCAAACGTAACATTTAATGATGATACCATTGTCACTTGCATATCTTGCCATCGGGCACATGGGACACCCTATGCTAAAAGTTTCCGCTGGGATTACATGGGTGGAATTGGTGATGGCTGTACCAACTGTCATACATCAAAATGAGGTTGAAAACGTTGCAGTTTTTTTAAGAGGAAAATCTTTAGATGATAAATTTCTGTGATAACTTGACTCTATCAATGCAAAAAACAATGATATTTAAATCGGCTATATTATTATTGTTGTTTTTATGTTGCATTTCAGGAATATCATTTGCCGGGCCTTATTCCATATCCGCGCATGGAAATTCAGCTTATGGCGTTGTTGTTGATTTACTTAATACACCGCCGAATAAATATTCCCGCGGAAACTGCGGGCATTGCCATAGCAACAAGCATAGCGGCGATATGAATTATAAATTTAACGATTTTATAAATTCACAAGCCGATATATTTTGCTATCGATGCCATCAAAGCCCCGTGAATTCTTCACAGGTTTCTATGCATTATCAATATTCTTATAGTCGAATGGCCGGTGGTGATACAAAGATCAATTGTCCGGACAATATCAAAGATGCTTTTCAATTTATAGACGTGGCTGGAAATTCACAGATAAACTGCGGCAGTGTGAACGGTTCCTCACATTTTTTAAAAAATATCAGCACTTTTATCCAAAATAAATGGGATTTCGGATCAAAAAATATCAATCCGTGTCTTGGTTGCCATAATGTTCATAAAGCTCAGAGAGCTTCATATCCTATTGGTGATAAGGGTACATCGCCTCTTTCACTGCCCAGCAGCCACAATCAAGGTTGGGATTTGTGGGGTGATGATATCACCGAAAGGATGAATATTTATACCACTAATTACCAAGCCCCATATGCCTCTAATTCCAAAACATTTGAGCCGAATGCAGATGGAACATTCAATGGTTCAAATATGCCTGATTATATAACATTTTGTCTGGATTGTCATAAAAAAAATTATGACACGCAAATGGTCAGTGCACAAAGAAATAATTTTACAAATAATTTTGCTGGAAATTTTATCAGAAATCCGGATTGGGATATTTCACCCCATGGAAAGACCGATGGAGTGATGAATGATAATATAAAGCGAAAGGCGCCGTATACAACCGATAAAAACTATGTCCTATCCTGTATGGATTGTCATGAAGCCCACGGAAGTCCGAACGGATTGCTTATTAGAAAAACGGTCAATGGAGAAAGTACGGTCGATTTTACCGATTGGACGAGCAGAGAATCATGGTTGAGCCTTTGCCGGCGTTGTCACGTTATTGATAATGAGCATAATAAAAATGGTGGACAATGTAGCTCTTGCCATTCTCATGAAATAAACTCTGAAAGAACTTTTTAATCGAATTCTAAAAAATTTTAAAAGCGACTGAGTGCATTGACCAAGTTTACGATGGAAAATTCGAAAGATTAGCCGATGGCTTTTAAAAATAATTTATATTTAAAAATATTATTTTTTTTGTTTATTCTTTTAATAACTGGTTGTGCAGGAAGCCAAATCGGCCCCCATCAAAAGGCTGCAGGTCCGGATACGGCCTTGATTACGATTTATTTGGAAACCGTCGGACAATGTTCAGGGTCTGTTTCTTTTGTTTTAGATGAGCTATCTTTACTGGCGGGTGAGCAGTGGCATGATTTAAATATTCAACCGGTTCTGATCGATTCCAGGGCGGTGGCTGGAAAGCAGCTGCTTGTCGGACTATCGAACATGCCGATCGGCAACTATACTCAAATAAGGTTTCGCCTAACGCAGATTAAAATTCACAATAACATTCAAGATAGTTCCGGTGAAGATCGAAGCATACCTCTTTCATACCCTTTGTCGGTTACGTTGGAAGAGCAAGACTCGACGTGCTTATTTGTTAAATGGAATCTAAACGATTGTTTGGAGGAAAATAGCCGTTTTAACCCGCGCTTTTCTACTAGTGGGCAAATTGAATCGTTTACCGGTGATCTGCTTTATGTAGTTTGCGATGATATTAATACATTATATTTGATGCGTACTAATAAAAATAATGTCGTCGCTTCAATTGGTTTACCCAATCGGCTAGGACAAATTCGATTTGATCCGCATCGACTTCGACTTTATGTGCTCAGTCCCGGAGCACGATGTGTTTATGTTCTTGACTGTAGCGATAACCGACTTATAGATCGCATCTCTTTACCGCTGACACTTGAACCCCGTTTTATGGATTTATCTTGGAATGGAGATTACTTATTTATTACCGATACACCATCAAATCGAGTGTTGAAAATTGATTTGCAAACAGGAATTGTAGACCAACACATTACCTTTGGTTACCGGCCGGAGCGAATCATATATTTCGAGTATTTTATCGATAGAGGCGGAAAATGTAAAGGAGATAGATGGTTGGCGGTCAGCGCACCTGATTCGCAACAAGTTTATCTCCTAAATGCCGATAATCTGAATGTCTGTAATGCAATTGCCGCCGGTCTGGCACCGGACGGGCTTCTCTTTTTAGATGGTTTGTTATATATTACCGATCGGTTGAGTAACATGGTGAATGCTTACAATCTTTACGAGAACCGATTGACTGCCCGTATTCGTGTGGGGCTGGAACCCTTATTTTTATTGTCGGACCAAATGGGTAAAATTTATGTAAGTAATCATGGAGCAGATTCACTTTCGGTTGTCATTCCCGGCCAACAGACAGCATTAAATGAAATACCGATAGGCCGAAGTCCTTTTGCAATGGCCCGTTCTCAAAGGCGTCAAATTATTTATACGGCTAACCGAGAGTTAAAAAAAATTACAATTATGGATCGAAATGCCGATAAGATTCTATCAATCGCCGAATTGGGCGGGAAACCTTTTTTTCTTGACATCTGGGAATAACTTAAGTACAGAATTTAACTTGTCGATCAGATATGGAAAAGCAGCAAATTTTGGAAAAAATTTGATATTGTAAAAATTTATCATGATTAACACTTAGCTTAAGGGAAGGGGAAAAAATGAAAAGCAAAATGCGGAGTATCATAGGTTTTTGTTTCTATGCTTCTCTGGTAATTGGGTGTATGGTCATTTTGTGCACAGGGCCGGCCTTCGCCAAGGTAGCGGGACCCTGTTCAGACTGCCATACCATGCACAACAGTCAGAATGGTGTTGTTTGGCCGGGCAATGATGATGGGCCTTTTAGGGCGTTGACGACAGGTGGTTGTGTGGGGTGCCATACCGGAACCAATGATGGCACGATCGATAACAACATTCCATTTGTTATGAGCACAGCAGAACCGACTTATGGACCGGATTATGCTGCCAATGGTACCTATAGCAATTCTGGAAATACCTTAGCCGGCGGTAATTTCTATTGGGTGGCAAGCGCAGGTGGAGGCACCGATAATCTGGGGCACAATGTCGAAACAGATTCTCTATCGAATGCTGATGCCGCTATCGGGCAGACGCCGCCCGGCTTTGTTTCCGGTTGGGGAACTTCCGGAATCGGTGCTACATGGGCTAGTAACCAGCTAACCTGCGCCGGTACTTACGGTTGTCACGGCTCTCATACCTACGCCGATGATTTTGCCGATATCAGTGGTGCGCATCATGCAGATGATACAGGCGGAATCACGGGAGCAACGGTTGGTTTAAGTTATCGCTTTTTGTACAAAATTCTTGGTAAAGAGATGAACACCGTTGGAAATGCCTGGGAGTATCAGCCTACTCCGACGGCTCACAATCAGTATAAAGGGTATGACCGCACGGATGCAACGGCTATTCCTACCCTCGGTTCCACAACCGGTGGTAACACCATCAGTTTCTCCTGTGGTGAATGTCACGGCGATTATCATAGCGGTGCGGATGTAGCCTATTCAAACCCAATTGCAGCTGATCCATGGCTTAGACATCCCAGTGACTATGATATGGGGAATACTTTGGCCGGGGCTGAATATTACGATTATTATGGCACGGATGGAACAACTAGATGGGCGTATAATGTTGTGGCACCGGTAGCTAGTGCAAATGTTGCAAGTGTTATTTCTGCTGTTAATCCAATAACCAACGATGATACCGCCATTGTTACCTGTTTGTCCTGTCATCGAGCACATGGTTCACCTTATGCGGATCTCTTGAGATGGGATTACCAGTATATGCAAGCGGGTACGCAGACACCTGCAGGCTGGAATAATAAGGGGTGTTTTGCCTGCCATACAACCAAAGATAACGGATAAAAATATTTCAAACTACAGCTAAGAAGTTGTAAGATGAGAATTAAAAAAATCCTCCATCGCACGATTCCGTTAAGAGAAAAGAGCGATGGAGGATTTATATTTTTTACCGTTTATTAACAAGACCACCTATCCAAATAGGTCTTTAACTCACCGAAATAGTTTTTCATTCTCTATTTATCGAATTAAGCATTTCGCTTTCGGCCGATAAAATTATTCCCGCCTAAAGAACCTATATTTATTTTTTATTTTAACCCACTTTTTTTTAGAATGATAACGGCTAAAAAAGTTTTTATTTTTCTTTAAGATAAACTTTTTTTATGATAAAAACTTTTTGATTTGGAAAGGGCGAGCTAATATAGATAACCCTATGATATTTTCTATATATATGGAAAAAATAAAGAAAGATATATCTTCGGATCCGGTTGCTACATAGAAAATATGCTATGCATCAAAGGCAAAAAGCATCAAGAAAGGAAAAATAATGAATCAAAAAGAGGTATCAGCCAACTTCCTTAATCGAATATTAAAAGTTTTTGCGTCTGTAAGACTTACAATTGTTCTTCTGTTATCATTGGCTGTTACATCAATTATCGGAACGCTTATTCCCCAAAATGAAAGCCCGGTTGCATACTTTCGTGAGTATGGGGAATCTCTTTACCGGATTTTTGATGCTTTACAGATTTTTGATATGTACCACTCCTGGTGGTTTCAATTTTTGCTGCTGATGTTGACCATCAATATTTTGGTTTGTTCAATTGATCGACTATCTATGACCTGGAAATCTATCTTTGTCAAAATTCCATCATTTAATCTATCAAGATTCAGAAATGTTTCAGAAAGAGAAGAATATAATACGAATCATGAGCCTGAATATTTTAGAAAAACTTATGCGCATGAAGTTTCAAAGGGTTTCAGCTATTCAAGAATAGAAGAAACCGATAAGGGATTTTGTATTTTTGCTGAGAAAGGACGCTGGACCCGACTGGGTGTTTATAGTGTTCATTTTAGTGTTATTTTACTATTGCTTGGCGGATTAATCGGATCAATTTTCGGATTCACCGGATCGATCAGTATTCCCGAGGGTGAAAAAACAAATAGTATCCGACTGAAAAATACCGGTAAATTACAAAAACTCGATTTTGAAATTCAGTGTGATGACTTTAATGTGACATTTTATGATTCAAAAGCTCCGAAAGAATATCGTTCAAGCTTGACAATTCTTGAAGAAGGTAAACCCGTTTTAAAAAAAGAAATCATTGTGAATGACCCCCTGCGTTACAAAGGAATCAATATATTCCAAGCTAGCTATGGTATGTCAAAGCCGAAAGAAATTACTATCGGTCTAAAAAGTCAAGAAACCGGTATGGAATATGAGGAAAAAATTGCATTTGAACGTGAAATTGATCTTCCGGAAGGGATGGGGAAGTTTATTATAAATGATTATAATGAATCGTATCATTTCCGAGGACAACATATCGGTGAAGCATTCATTGGAAAGTTAATAAAAAATGATGGTGATAAAATTGATATCATTCTGCCGATTCGCTACCCCAATTTTGATAAAATGCGAAGAGGTAAATTAACTATCACGGTAAAGGATTATGAACGCACCTACTTTACCGGACTTCAAGTTACTAAAGATCCGGGTGTTTATGTTGTTTATGCCGGATTTATTGTTATGATTATCGGTTGTTATATTACATTTTTCATGTCTCATCAGAGACTTTGTGTTGAAGTTATGAAAAGCGGCAAAAAAAGTAAAGTCATGGTAGCCGGTACCGCGACTAAGAATAAAATTGGACTGCAAAATAAAATCAAAAAAATTGCAAAAAGCTTGAAAGCATTGGTTTAAGCAATATTTTAAGGACCCATCAATTTTAAAAGATTAATTGACCAATATAATCCGTAGGTCCATCACATTCGTACCCGTAGGGCCTGTAATAAACAGGTCGCCCAATCGTTGAAAAAAATGATATGAATCGTTATTTAAAAGAAAATCATAAGGATTGAGACCCAAAGATGATGCTCGAATGATAGTATACGTATCAGCGATCGCTCCAGCCGCATCTGTTGGACCATCGGTTCCATCCGTACCGGCGCTGAGAATGACTATATTTTTATTTTCAGAGATATCGATGGCTGTCGCCAACGCAAATTCCTGATTTCTTCCACCCAAACCGGTCCCATGAATCCTTACTGTGGTTTCTCCGCCGGAAAGAAGGCAGGCCGGAGAATTAATGGGGTGACCACTCTTTATAATTTCTTTAGCTATTGCCGCATGTATATGAGCCGCTTGACGGGTATCCCCTGCAATCATAGATGACAGTATAATTGTATGATAACCCAAGCGTGAGGATTTTTGCTCGGCGGCTGTGATGGCATCAATATTGCTGCCGATAATAAAATTATATGTTTTTTTAAAAGCAGGATCGGTTTTTCTGGGGGTCTCCGGAATTTTGCCTGAAACACCGGCTTTAATATAACGTATGACGCTTTCGGGCAATTTATTTAAAATTTTATATTTATAAAAGATTTCCATACAATCATGATATGTGCTTGAATCCGGAACGGTAGGACCTGAAGCAATCACATCAAGATCATCACCGATAACATCAGATAGGATCAAAGATACAAGTGTCGCGGGATAGACTGCCTTTGAAAGTTGACCTCCTTTGATCATTGAAATATGTTTTCGGACTGCATTTATTTCATGAATACTTGCTCCACAAGACAAAAGTACTTTTATTGTATTCTGCTTGTCGATTAATGATAAGCTTTTGGCCGGTAAGGGAAGTAGAGCTGATCCGCCACCGGAAAAAAGACCGATAATCAGGTCATCCAGGCCGGCATGTCGGCTGAGACGTAAGATTGAAGTTGCACCTTGCAATCCATTTTTATCCGGTACCGGATGGCCGGCTTCAAATTGTCTGATATAATTCAGCTTAACGATATGATCATATTTTACATTAATAATGCCGCTAGATATTTTATTTCCTAGCAGATCCTCTATAGCAGCGGCCATAGGAGCCGATGCCTTTCCTGCGCCGATTACAAACAGGTTTTTAAATCGTGAAAGATTGTATGTTTTATCTCCAATCATAAATTTATCTTTTTTTAATTTGCAGAATCGCTTTACTGCAGCATACGGGTCAACCGCTTCGATCCCTTTGTAAAAGATTCGAATAGCGTCATTTCTCATTTTATCAATATTGTTCAGTATGTTATTCATGTTGGAATTGATGATCGTGGATTTGTATACTTGACAAGACAATGAGACAAAAGTAATAATTATAAACACTTTGGTCGCCCACAAGACTATTTCTTCTATGGAGAAAATTATGGAGAAAAATCAAAACGGTTTCCTTAAAGGTCATCTTTTGATGGCCATGCCCGGCTTAAATGATCCAAATTTCTGTCAGACGGTCACCTGTATTTGCGAGCATACGAGCGCGGGTGCTTTAGGTATTGTTGTGAATCGTATCCATTCGATGCTATCTGCGAAAGACATCTTTGATGAGTTAAAAATTAAATATATACCGGAAACAGAGACAATACCGATTCATATTGGCGGACCCGTTCGAAGCAATGAGATTTTTGTGCTTCATGGGCCACCCTTTGGTTGGAATGGATGTTTTCAGATTACACCGCTTCTTGCCATGAGCAATACTAAAGATATTTTAGAGGAAGTTTCCATGGGCAACGGCCCAAAATCATATATTATTGCTTTGGGTTGTGCAGGATGGAGCCCACAACAGTTGGAATTTGAAATTAAGGAAAATGCTTGGCTGACGTCCTCTCTTTGCCAAGATATTATCTTTGAAATTCCAATTGAGAGGCGATGGGAAGAGGCGATGAAAAAAGTAGGCGTGAATCCGGCCTTACTTTCTGATAAACCGGGTCATGCCTGATATTCAAAAATATTTTGCTCAAAATTATCCTCTTCCGGAGCTCATACCTGCACAACTCTTTTCGATAGCAGATTCATCATTTGCTTTTGCCTTTGGTTTTTTCTTTTTAAGGCAGATCTTGTCTTTCCTCACAAATGCACAAAGCTTAGGATTATAGTACTCCTTGCAATTTAATGGATTGTAAAGAGGGCATTCAGGATGTTTTTGCGACATAATTCTATTTTCCCTTCTCGAACTTATTTTTCTCGTTAGTTACAATTTATATCTAAATAACATAAAATCATAAATTTAACAAGGCATTAAGTCTGTCAACGGGAAATAACCATAAAAGTAAGAATGCCGGAAAGTAAAAAATCAAATCGTTTTGACAATCTTTTTAATACATTGTAAAAGGAATATTTAAAAATATGACTGAGTAATACTTTTTATTTTGCCTTGTGAAGATTTTTCAGTATTAGGTTAAATCCTTTCCATTTACTATTATTTTTAGCGGTTTTATTATCATGATAGATACTTATAAATCCTTTAAAGATGAGCTCTTAAATATCAATCGAGATTTATTGCAGTTGTTTTCAAAAGAAAAATATTTATCGGAAATGTTTAATCCTTATGTTAATAGTTGGGAAAGGGCATGCAGAGATCTTGAAAAGCAAATGTCGGAAGAAATATTACGTGTGGCTGTTATCGGTGCGATCAAGTCCGGTAAAAGCACCTTTGTCAATTCGCTTTTCAGGCAAGACTATTTAAAAAGAGGTGCCGGTGTTGTTACATCGATTGTGACAAGGGTACGAAGTGCTAATCGCCTTAAAGCAAAACTATATTTTAAATCTTGGAAGGAAGTGAATTCGGAAATCGAACAGGCAATGGTCCTATTTCCATCATTGAGTTGGCGATCAGAATCAAAAGAATTTGATATCCGAAAAAACAACGATCGGATAGAGCTTCACAATGCCCTTAAATCCTTAGATGCTGAATTATTATTTAATAATGGTACTCGCAATGCCAACAGCGTTTTAATATCTGCTTATTTAGAAGGATATGAAAAAATAAAAAAATTTATTTCCGATAGTTCTTCAGGATTAATTTTAAAACAATTGGAGGGTGATCTTTTCTCAAAGCACAAAGATTTTGTTGGTGATAGTAATCTTGCAGTGTATTTAAAAGATATTGTACTGGAAATAAACAATGATGAGATAGCAATCAATGTAGAAATAGCTGATTGCCAGGGAAGCGATTCTTCCAATCCGTTGCATCTGTCTATGATACAAGATTATCTGCTCTTAACTCATTTCATTGTGTATGTGATCAGCAGCAGAACAGGATTGCGGCAAGCCGACATTAAGTTTTTATATATCCTTAAAAAGATTGGGATGTTGAAGAACATTTTTTTTATAGTAAACTTTGATTTTAGCGAGCACGATTCGATTCATGATTTAAAATATCTTATTGAAAAAATAAGAAAAGAGCTTGAATTAATCATAACTGATCCTAAAGTGTATACGATATCGGCACTTTTTAATTTATTCAGAGCGCAGGAAAATAATTTGTCCGAAAAGGATAAATTAAGATTTGCGCAATGGAAAACAGATAAAGAGCTTTCAGCTTTTTCAGATCAGGAGACCAAACGATTTGAAGCGTCTTTCCATCATAAGCTTAATAAAGAAAGATATTCTTTATTACTAAAAAATCATATCGAACGTTTGGCTATGATTGGAGCCGGTTTTAGCCAACAAATTTTTATCAATAAAGATATTATTTTTAGAGATGCAAAAGTAGCCAATGCAATTATTGATAAACTAAAACAGCATCAGTTGCGGGTAGATCAGATAAAATCTATGATAAAAAGCACCTTTGACGGTGCGGTCCCAAAGTTAAAGGAGGCGGTTAAAGCAGATATTGATCGCTTTTTTGATATCCGATCGGGTGAGGTGTTAAAAGGTATTATCAAATTTGTTCGAAGCTACAGTTTATCCAATCAAAAATATGAAAAAGAAATCAAATTTTCAGGTTTTTCGAATACACTCTATAAAGTGTTTCAAGAATTTAAGCATGAGCTTGACACTTTTATGGCCGAAACGGTTAATCCTGAATTGATCCGGTTAATTTGTGAAGAAGAAAAAAAGATCGGAAAATACCTTGAATCAGTTGTGGTGACATATGATCCAACAGCAAATGATTTGCTTTCCGAGTATCATGCAACGCTGATGGATTTTGGAATAAATCGCGCGAAAGCAAGTTCGCAAAGCATACAGCTACCGAGCATTGATTCAGTAAGATTTCGCATGGGATTAACATTTCCAGCGACGGATCTTTCTATGCGCTATACAGCAAAAATGAAGACAGAGGCCGTCATGCATTTTGGTTTTTATAAAATTAAAAGTATTTTTAAAAAGTTATTAAAAAAACCGGTGCTAAATAAAAATGAAGAAAGTCTACCTGCATTAAAAGATGGCATTTCACGCATGAAGCGTGAAATTGAAAGATCCGTTATTTCCAACTTTGAAGACTATAAAGAAAATATCAAATTTCAATACATTTTTAAACTGATTGAAGGCGTATCAAATAGCTTTTGCGAAGCTCTTTATGAAGGCTTTCAACTCTACAATATGGATCTATCAAAGCTTGTTGAATTAACGGAACAAAAGCGGATCAATAAGCAACAATTATCTGCGCTATTAAAAGAAATGGAGCAGATTACTGCAAATATTCTTGACAGGCTGAACTTCCTGAGACAAAAAATTGAGCAAACCCTATAATTATTAATCTTTTCGGGCTTGATCATACGCGTGTAAAGATTTTGAAATTAAAAGTGATGAAATCATAAAAAGTCAGAATTGAGACTTTTTACGACGCCGTCAAAAATGAATATCTATTTTTTTATTATATAAGCGCAAACTGTTTGTAACCACGGAAATGCTACTGAAAGCCATAGCTAAAGCCGCTAGAATCGGATGAAGCTGCCTGAGAAAGCTTGGAAAAAAGTCAAAAGGATGTAAAATACCCGCTGCAATTGGAATGAGCACAATATTGTAAAAGAAAGCCCAGAAAAGATTTTGTCTGACAGTATTCATCGTAGCCCTACTGATTGAAATTGCCGATAATACCCCCTTTAAACTTCCAGCCGAAAGGATAATATCTGCAGTTTCAATGGCTACATCCGTACCTGTGCCGATCGCCATACCCACGTCTGCCTGCGCGAGTGCAGGGGCATCATTGATGCCGTCACCTACCATTGCAACTTTTTGATTGTTTGTCTGAAGTTCTTTGATTTTTGATGATTTTTCTTCCGGACGAACATCTGCAAAAACTTGATCAATATGGACTTGAAACCCAATTGCCTGAGCTGTTTGTAAGTTGTCTCCCGTCAACATGACAACTTTCAGGTGTTGTTCACGAAGTTTTTGTATTGCTTTTGGCGATTCGGGTTTTAATGTATCTGCTACTGAAATGATGCCGCACAAATTCTTTTCACGTAAAACGAGCATCACGGTTTTACCTTCTGATTGCAATGAACCTATTCTTTCTTTAGCCGTATCAATATGGATTCCCATTTCCCGGAACCAACTGGGTTTTCCTATTTTAACCGGATGGCCTTGTACATTCGCCGCAACGCCAAAACCGCCTGACGCTTTAAAATTATTGATATCCAAGAGCTCAATCTTCCTTTTTTGGGCTTCCTTTACAATCGATTTGCCCAGCGGGTGTTCAGACCCTTTTTCAACTGAAGCGGCAATTTTTAAAAGTTCATCAGGGTCCTTACAGAATGGCTCGATTGGAATAATGTCAATAACGGCAGGTTTGCCCAAAGTGATCGTTCCGGTTTTATCCAGAACGATTGTGTCAAGTTTCGTTGTGGTTTCAAGTGCTGTGCTGTTTTTAAATAAAATTCCCTTCTCAGCGCCTTTCCCTGTTCCCGCCATTATGGCGGTAGGTGTTGCAAGGCCTAAAGCACACGGACATGCGATGACAAGTACAGCCACCAAACGTATCATAGCGGGGACAAACTCGCCTCCAATGCCCCACCATACGGCAAAGGTTAGAAAGGCTATAATAATGACTGTTGGTACAAATATTGCCGCTATCCGATCGGCTATCGCTTGAACCGGCGCTTTACTTCCCTGGGCCTCCCGGACCAGTCGTATAATTTGGGCTAGAGCGGTTTCTTTGCCCACCCGTGTGGTTTTAAATTTTAACAACCCTTCGCCGTTGATGCTTCCGCCGATAACAAGGTCGCCTTGTTTTTTGTCAACCGGCAAGGGCTCTCCACTGAGCATGGATTCATCCACGGCTGATTGACCCTCAAGGACAATACCATCCACCGGAACCCGCTCACCGGGTCTGACAATGACGATATCATCCAATTTAACCTGAGTCAGCGGAATTTCTTTTTCAACTTCATTTGCAATTATTGTGGCTGTTTTGGGTTGAAGTCCGATTAGTTTTCGAATCGCGCCGCCGGTTCTGCCTTTTGTTCGGGATTCAAGCATCTTGCCTAGTTTAATGAGGGTAATGATAACCGCCGATGTCTCAAAATAAACATGATCGCCAAGTTGCGGAAAAATAAGAACCGCACAGGAATAGAAATACGCCACGGAAGAGCCCATGGCAACTAGAACGTCCATGTTCGCACTTTTATTTCTAATGCTTTTTATTCCACCCACATAATAGTCCCATCCCGTATAAAACTGAACCGGTGTCGCCAGGGCTAAAAACAGCCAGTTGATCCATGCTTGATGACTCCATATTCCGATAATTCCGAAATCCCTAGCCATACTCAAAAGAAAAAGAGGTAAAGCAAACAAAAGTCCGACCGTAAATTTGCGGGTCTGATCTTTAATCTCCGCTTTTCCGGCAGCCTCCTGTGCATCTTCCAAATCCATGCCTTCATCCGGAATGACAAGACCGTAACCGGCTTTGCCGATTGCCCTGCTCATATCGTAAGGACTCAAAATTGAAGGAATGTATTCAACATAAACCCTTTCGGCCGCAAAATTGACGGAAGCATTTACAATACCGGCAACTTTTTCATTTAAAATCCTTTCAATATTCAAGGCGCAATTGGCGCAGGTCATACCGGTTACCGGGAATTCGACCTTGGCTGTCGCAACTTTATAACCCAAGCTATAAATTTTTGCGATTGCATCCTTAAAAGTGAGTTGCTCGGGATCAAAAACAATGTTAGCCGTCTCATCTGCGAAATTGACGGATGCCTCCTTAACCCCTTGTAGTTTTTTTAAACCGCTTTCAATATTCAAGGCGCAGTTGGTGCAGGTCATTCCGGAAATCGGCAGTTTAATTTTTTCTTCAGCCATATGTCCTCATGCAAAATTTTTTGCTATTCAGCCGGGTAATGAATCTTTTTTAAAGTGCTTTTAATTTTTTCGAGGGTGGCTGGTGGTTCCCATTCAACATAAATTTTCTTTTGTTCCGGGTTGCCTTCTATTTTGCAGACACCTTCCAATTCGTTCAATTCGTTTTCAATAGTCATTACGCAGTGACTGCAGGTGATGTTCGGTATTGTAAAGGTATGTGTTTCCATGATCTTAATTTCCCTTGAAATAATTTCGGTTAATGTTTCAAAATGTTTACAATAACAAAATTCAGTTAAATTATAGAGGCCGGTTATTTGATTGTCAAATTTTAATCATTTTGTGTATCTATGGCGTTAGCCGAATGATTAAATGAACAAGAAAGAAATAATTTTTAAATTGACGTGTTAATTTCAATTTGGTATAAAACACACACTTGTGGGGATGTAGCTCAGTTGGGAGAGCGCGGCGTTCGCAATGCCGAGGCCAGGGGTTCGATTCCCCTCATCTCCACCACAAGTTTAATTATCCTCAAAACATCGAATCTTAAAAACTTATCTTGCCTAAAATACCCCGCCCAGTAAATCATCGATAATTTTAAAATCAAAAAATTTAAAAAAAAATTAAAGAAAATATCCCTCGTTTCCGATAGACATCTAACACGGTTTGATCGTTATCGAAACAACCCCCTTTGCTTGAAAGACCGCTGACATCATGATGAAAATGATAAATCGTATTCATTCTAATTCCAAGCGACCGTATCTGCCATATGTCCTTCCATTTGCCCTTTTCGCATTATGTACCTATTTGACCCCTTTTGTCGATATCTCAGCACGGATTGTATATCCATTAAAAACAGTTTTGGTTGCAGCGAGTCTAATTTTTTATTGGAAAGCCTATTGCAAGGAAATCAAATTTTTATTTGATCGGCTTGCCATAGTTTCCGGAGTTTTTGTTTTTTTAATATGGGTTTTACCCGAAGGCCTTTATCCTCAGATCGGACATTCTTCCGGATTCAATCCCTACGAACAAACAAGTGGTTTTGTTATCTATTTATTGATTGCGGTTCGAATGATAGGGGCTGTTTTGGTTGTTCCACTCATGGAGGAATTGTTTTGGCGGTCTTTTGCATTACGTTTTGTTATCCATTCTGATTTTAAATCTATTCCCCTCGGACAGTTTTCTTGGTTTTCATTTCTCCTCGTTTCTGTGGCTTTTGGGTTCGAGCATCACCGCTGGCTGGTCGGTATTATTGCAGGGTTGGTATATGCAGGTATTTTGTATCGTAGTAAAAATCTGTTCACTCCCATTTTGTCACATGCAATAACCAACTTTTTGTTAGGCGTATATGTTCTTACAACCCAGCAGTGGTCTTTCTGGTAAGGCTTTTTAGGGGCAATTTTATTTGAATCCTGGCAGAAATTAATTGACATATTCTGAATCGTTCTGAACGAAATTTATTAATTAGATATTGCTAATATATATTGAGGCAATATAAGTAGGTTTCCGAAAAGGTAAACTCTGGGTAACTAGGGGGCACAAAGCCACGGGTCCGTTTTGAGCGGATAGCCGGGTTGTCGAAGAAACAAGATCACCTCCTTTTTTGGTGGCTTGTTTACAGTTAATAATGAAAAATGGAGGAAGATTATGAAAAATGAGAGCCGGTTTTTTAAAAAGTTTGGATTCATTCTGTCCGTTATGCTTGTATTATGTTTTGCTATGACCCATTTGGGGTGGGCAGGTAACGGAAAGATTAAATATGTTGCCGGTGAACTGCTTATTCAGCCGCGAAGCGGTGTTTCTGCTGAGAAGATGAATTCAATGATTCAATTACATGGGGCCAAAAGCGTTTCCGAAATTAATCAATTAAGGATTCACAAAGTAAAAGTTCCCATCAATGCGTTTGAAAAAGTGAAGACGGCACTTTCCAAAAACCCACATTTTAATTTTGTAGAATACAATTATATCGCCGAGGCTGCTTTTGAGCCGAATGACTCGAAATATCCGTCCCAATGGCATTTGCCGAAAATATCAGCTCCCGAGGGATGGGATCTATTTTATGGTTCCGAATCATTCCCCATTGCGATTATCGATTCCGGTGTTGATCCAACTCATCCGGATCTGGCCGATAAAGTCATTGCCGGATATAATTTTTTAAATAACAATACGGATACACATGATGTTCTTGGACATGGTACAGCTGTATCCGGTACAGCTGCTGCCATGACAAACAATTATGAGGGCGTTGCAGGAGTTGCCTGGAAAAATCCGATTATGCCTTTAGTGGTATTGGACTCAAGTAATTACGCCAGTTATTATAATATCGCGCGGGCAATTACATACGCCGCCGATAGAGGAGTTAGAGTTATAAATATTAGTATTGGTGGCTCAAGTAGTTCTTCAACCTTGCAAAATGCAGTAGATTATGCCTGGAAGAAGGGAACTGTTATTTTTGCTTGTGCACATAACTATAATACAAGCACACCTTATTATCCGGCTGCATGTACCAATGTTGTGGCCGTTTCTGCGACAACTTCCACCGATACGCGAGCTAGTTTTTCAAATTATGGAGATTGGATAGATATTGCCGCTCCCGGTACTTCCATTCTAACGACCTGCAGAGGTGGAGGTTATGGTTCTTGGAATGGAACATCCTTTTCTTCACCTATTGCAGCCGGCCTTGCGGCACTTATCATTTCAGCAAATCCATCTTTAAGTAACGCTCAGGTTGTTGATATGATAACGCAAAATGCGGATGATCTTGGAACTTCCGGTTTTGATATTTATTATGGTTACGGCAGAGTAAATGTATATGCCAGCCTTATTGCCGCTATGGGGGCAATACCGACACCGACTGCTGATACAAACGGGCCCCGCGTCTTAATTACTTCTCCTGAAGACGAATCAGATATAAGCGGGTCAATTACTGTAAACGCAACCGCCGAAGATGATCTCGGGGTTGAATACTTAGAATTTTATATCGATGGAGCTTGTTTCGGCATCGTTAATGCATCGCCCTATAATTTTAATTTAAATACGGAGAGCTACTCCGAAGGAAGTCATGAAATTTGGGCTATCGCCTATGACAATGCAGGTAATGTCGGACAATCGGCTGCTGTTACGGTTTATATCTATCAAGATACTCAAAATACTCAAGCAGATACCCAAGCACCGACTGTATCGATTACTTCTCCTATAGACTGCTCAAGTGTAAGCGGTTCAGTAGTTGTTAAAGTAAGTGCTGAAGATGATATCGGTATCGAACGTGTGGAATTATATGTTAACCAGAATCTTTTCAGTGCTTCTGCCTCAGCTCCCTTTGATTTTTATTGGAATACCGAGGGCTATGCAGAGGGTTGGTATGAACTTTCGGTGATAGCTTATGATGCTGCGGGTAATTGCGGTCAATCAAGCCCCACCACTGTTTATGTAAGTAATCTAAAAGACATCGATGCCCCCATGGTTTCTATTATTTCTTTGAAAAATGGAGATTCTGTTTCTAAACCGACAATGATAGAGGTGAGCGGCTCGGATAATTTCGGTATTAGTCGGATCGAACTATCTATCGATGGAGTTTGTGTTGCTGTAACATATGAAAGTGTATTAAGTTATAAATGGGTTGTTCCAAAGGAATCAACGGGTGCACACGAGATAGAAGCACGAGCTTATGATAAAGCCGGTAATTTTGATATTGAAACGATAATCGTTTATAAAAATAAATAGAATTTAAAATTTAAATATGGAGAAGGGGGGGGATAAATAGCATTTATCCCCCCTCCTTTTAAAAATATTGTGAATTTTATTTAATAAATTTTTTTCTAGTTATCACCGTAGTGCCTAAAAGTCCGATACCAAGAAGCATCAGGGTAGCCGGTTCGGGGATAGGATCTCCGCCGCCGCCACCGCCACCACCGCCATCGGTGACCCAGCCGCTATCCTTGCCCTCGGGCCCAATGCCTTGGATATGCGCCGCTACATACCAACCGTTTGGACTGTTTCCAGCGCCCTCGCTCAAGTAGTTAAAACTCCCGGCGGTGATGTCAGTACCTGTAAGTGTAAGAGCGAAAATTTCATTCGCCGCAAACCTATCCCCCGATTCGGGAAAACCGATAACCAAGTCAAAAAAGCCGTCACCGTCCGCCTTGTAACCTTTCTGGTTATCTCCATTGGCATCATACTTGAAAGAATCTATCGCTGTATGGGTGGACGATGAAATAATTGAGTAATCGTTAAATTTTTCCTCCGAATCGGCTGATAAAGTACCAGGGGAGTCAAAGTTGAAATAGAATTCAGACATGAACTCCGTGCCGGTGAGCCCAGAGTTGTTGATGGTCATTACCACCGACCCTGTCGAGCCTTCATCATCGAAAGTCACTGTAACCCACGGAATACCTCCTTGCGGAGATGTCCCACCGCTAAACTCATAGCCAAGATCAAAGCTGATCGAGGTGGCCCATGTGCTAGGCACCATGCCAAACACTAAAATTGTAATGATTAATAAAAATTTTTTCATTTGTTTTTACCTCCTTACCGAGGTTTCGTGGTTAAATTTCAAGGCAAAGAATATGATAACATTTTGAAATTATAGGAAAAATTATTAAAAAGTGGCCCTGATTTTAGTATATTAGACATTGCCACCCACCTAATAATACTAACAAAAAGGGCCGCTATGAATCCAAATAATACATTTAATGCATTTTCCCTCTCTTTGCAAAAACAAATTGAAAATCAAACCACTTTTTTCGATTCATATAATATCAATCCAAAAAAACTATACCGATAGGTCAAAAATTTTATTTCTCTTACCTAATTAATTTATACTTTATTACTTTTTATCACCCCCTTTATCTGAATGACAAGGATTAATTTTAACCAAATTGTAATTGGCTTGGAAAGAACTGAATCTTAAATTTCACGTTTATATTGAGCGCTCCATAAATTTAAGCTTAGCAATAAAACCTTCAAAAACAATGCCAATTGTGTTTGATATTACTATAAATAGAATATAGTTAAAGATAACGAGTAGTTATAAAAAAATAAGAAGCTTCAGGGAAGTTCATCGTATGTTAGAAAAATAAAAAATATTTAAATAATTACACAAAACTATGAAGTGTTTTACACAAAATAGTCTAATTGAAGGTGGTATTCTTAATGTCACCTTTAGGAAATGGGGGAAAAAACCTTCAGGCTGTTTGGGTTGCAAAAAGCTATTTAGGGGAGGTTGATAATTGATATTTATCTTGATTTTTTCTTCAATTTATAATATCAAAAACGGATTGGCATTTACTCTGAAGATTACTTGGATGGAATATAGCATATAAGATAAGAGAGAAATTTTGCAATCAGGCGTTGGTAGGTGATTTTTATTTCTTTTCTAATGTTTATCGGCTAAACCAAAAAAAACTTTAGCATAAAAAATACCATGAAGCAATATTGTTTATTTTCCATGTAATTATGAATCGAATATCCGAAGCCAAACGTAAAACAAATGAGACCGAAGTTACAATTACGCTGAATTTAAACGGCAAGGGGCTGCATGAAATATGTACTGGGATCCCCTTTTTTGATCATATGTTGACGCTTTTTACGGTGCATGGTTTTTTTGATCTCTCTATCAGTGCCAAGGGGGATCTTGAAGTCGATTTCCATCATACGGTTGAAGATGTCGGGCTTGTTTTGGGAGACGCTTTTAATACGGCACTTGGGGACCGTAAGGGAATAAACCGTTACGGCTATGCGGTAACCCCCATGGATGATGCGTTAGCAAATGTGGCCATTGATTTATCGAAGCGTCCGTTTTTGGTTTATAATGTTCCCGCTATAACAACCGGGCAAGGAAACTTCGGCAGCAGCCTGGCCAAAGAATTTTTCAGAGCATTTTCAAACCGGCTCGGTATGAATCTTCATATTAATGTATCTTATGGTGAAAATGAGCATCATATTATTGAATCGATCTTTAAATCTGTGGGAAGAGCTATGGCTCAAGCTGTGTCTTTTGATAAACGCATAACCGCCGTCCGATCCTCAAAAGGCACTTTATAAACGCATAAAGAGATTAGTTATGAGGGGCAATATCACAGATCGTATGTTAATCGATTCCAAAAGCAAAACCACAGTGCTTCTGGCATTGCTTGTTATGATTTTTTTTTGCATGCTGTTGTTTTTAACACCTGCTTGTCAAGCTCCTAAAATCGTGACGGAGAATCCTCCTGAGCCACTCAAATTAAATAAAATTCTTTTATTTCCTTTTAAAGACATGTATCACCTTTATGGGGATAATGTCGTTTTTAGATGCTCTTTATGTGATAAAGTTTATATGATTGGAGAAGTCACTGAAGATGCCGGCGATTTTCTGACGGAGCAGTTAATATTGTCGATGAAAAATTTTCAAGGCCTCGAATTAGTGCTTCCCAGCCAGGCACAAGCGGTCATGTCCGATTTGTCGGCCGGGGATCAAAAAGATCTTCCGGAAAAATATCTTCTGATTGAAACCGGCCGTATTCTAAAAACCGATGCGGTATTACTCGGGCGTGTTTTTCGTTTTAAGGAAAGGGTGGGAACTGATTATTCGGTTGAATCGCCCGCTTCCGTCTCGTTTGATATGATTCTGATTAATGTTGCCGACGGTCGGATTCTATGGACAGGATATTTCGATGAAACTCAGCGAACATTGAGCGAAAATCTTTTTCGGTTCGGTACATTTCTGAAAAGAAAAGGGAGGTGGATTACTGCGGAACAGATGGCTGCCTCTGCTTTTGAAAAAATATTCAAGACATTTCCGGCACCATGATTATTATTCCTGCAGTTGATATCAAAAATGGCAAATGCGTACGCCTTTTTCAGGGGCGTATGGATAAGGAAACCGTTTTTTCTGATGATCCGGCAGCAATGGCAAAACGATGGGAGGAAGAAGGCGCGAAACTTATCCATATCATTGATCTGGACGGCGCTTTTAAAAAAATCCCCAAGAACTTGAATTCCATAAAAAAAATAATTAAAATGATCGGTGTGGGTATTCAGGTCGGTGGAGGTATCCGCAATGAAGAAACGATTCGTATGTTTCTGGATCTTGGCGTAAAAAAGGTTATTATCGGTACTGAAGCAATTACAAACCCAGGCATGGTTAAGGACGCATGCAAAGAATTTCCTGAGCAAATTGTTGTCGGTATTGATGCGCGTGACGGATGGGTTGCAATTGAGGGGTGGACTCAAACTACGGAAATTCGGGCTATTGACCTTGCGAAACAATTTGAAGACTGCGGCGTTGCTGCTATTAATTTTACCGATATACATAGAGATGGAATGCAAACCGGTGTAAACATTGATGAAACAAGGCGTTTGGCAGAGGCGGT
Source organism: Desulfobacterales bacterium (assembly GCA_016931455.1). Classification (GTDB taxonomy): domain Bacteria; phylum Desulfobacterota; class Desulfobacteria; order Desulfobacterales; family JAHDSC01; genus JAFGES01. Next base: position 68,238 of record JAFGES010000042.1, read on the forward strand.
ATCGATTCCGGTGGTTGCTTCCGGGGGCGTTTCGACGATTGAGGATATTATCAAACTTTTGCCTTTGGAAGAAGTTGGAGTTACAGGGGTTATAACCGGCAGAGCCTTATACAGCGGCACGTTGAATCTTAGAGAAGCCATCAAAATTTCACAACAAAAGATATCAACCCAAAATAAAAATTTTTAAAACGGATAAACTTGACAAAGGCAAAACGGATTAATAGTTTATACGATTTTAACGATATTTGATTGGAATGATTTTAGCTTTTCATGAAACCTTTCTACCTGAAAAATTCGGGTCTTCGAATTCGTCAACTTGAGCACATTAAGAGTTAGCAAAGTTTTATCATGTTAAGATGCTTCCGTGAGAAGCAACTTGTCCTTTGTAATCTCTATGGAGGGTGCTCTTTTTGGCACTTTTTATCCCTGAAAATAAAATTTTAGAAATTAAGAATACCGCTGATATTGTTTCAATTATTTCTGAAACAGTGTTGCTGAAAAAGGCCGGCGCGAATTATGTGGGGCTATGTCCATTTCATTCTGAAAAAACTCCTTCATTTACTGTAAGCCCTGATAAACAAATATTTCATTGTTTCGGTTGTGGAGCCGGTGGTAATATTTTCAGCTTTCTTATGAAACAAAATGCAATCTCTTTTGCTGAAGCAGCCGGAATGCTTGCTAAACGCTATGGCATTGAGATCCCCCACCAAGGGATGTCTCCGGGGCGGAAACGACGAATTTCTGAAAGAGAAAATTTGTTTGATATCAATCAAAAAGCATTGGCATTTTTTCAGCATGTTCTCGTAGAGGATTTAAGAGGGAAAAAAGCTTTAGAATATCTTACAAAACGAGGAATAGTAAATGAAACCATTCAACGGTTTAACATAGGGTATGCGCCGGAGGGTTGGGGCAATCTTAAAAATTATTTCCAAAAAAAGAAGGTATCCCTCACGCTAGTTGAAAAGTCCGGATTGATAAGTCCGAATAAAAATCAAAGCGGTTTTTATGATCGTTTTAGAGATCGGATTATATTTCCGATTATTGATGTCAATATGCGGGTGATTGGTTTTGGTGGGCGGGTAATGGATAACTCGCAGCCGAAATATCTTAATTCTCCGGAAACATCGATATATAATAAAAGTCGATCTCTCTATGGTTTAAACTTAGCAAAGCAAACGTGCAGGGCGCATAAATCAGTCTATATTGTTGAAGGTTATTTTGATCTTTTAGCTCTTTATCAACATGGTATTCAAAATGTAGTGGCCACCCTTGGAACAGCTTTGACGTCCGAACATATTCACCTTTTAAAGGGATATGCGGATAAGATGATTCTTGTCTATGATTCTGATCAAGCAGGTATAAAAGCGGCTCAAAGATGTATCGACGTTTTTTTGAAAGAGCATGTGAATTTTAAAAAGGAAGATGTATTTAAAAAAGAAAATGTGGATACACGTATCATGGTTTTGCCGGCCGGCCATGATCCGGATTCCTACATTTTCGAATTCGGCGCGGATGTTTTTATAAGTGCAGCCGAAAAGGCTCCGGGGATTATATCTTTCTTAATGGATACGACAATAAAAAAACACGGACTGTCCATTGAAGGAAAAATTCATATCATCGCTGATATGAAAGAAATTTTAGCCTCCATTGATGATAGTGTGGCAAGGTCCTTATACATTAAAGAATTATCGGAACGTATACAAGTTGATGAAAATGTTGTTTTGGAAAAAGTCAGAGAAATATCCGTCCAAGGAACCGGTGTGACTGCAAAAGCAAAATCACTATCTTTCGTTTCAACGAAAGATTTGAAAAATGTAAACAATTTGAAAATACCCCGGGAGGAAGATCTCCAGGACAGAGGTAGTAAACTTGAGCGACAAATAATCGCTATGATGCTGCAATTCCCGGAAATTTTATTTGAAATAAGCATACGTCGTGTTCTTAATCATTTTGAGGATAATCTCTTAAAATCCATCGGAAAAATTATTTTAGAATATAAAGAAGGCTTAAGCGAACAATCCCGTGCGGCTATTTCCAAAAGTCAACTCGACGACTATGTATGCGGGATTATAAATTCGATCGATGACAATGAAAAAAGATGTATTGTCACGGCATTAGCTATTAAAGAGAATCCTTGGGATCGCAGCGGTTGCCTCAAGCTGATCGCACAATTTGAAGGCGGCAGGAATCGCTTGAAAGATGATTTATTAAATAAGATCAGAGCCGCAGAAGAAGACAACGATCATGAATTGTTAATAAAATTATTGCAAGAAAAGCAAAAGCTGGCAGTTTTAAATGAAAAACAAAAGCCGGCGCAAAAAGAAAGAATTAACTTTTAATTATAAAAGATTTAGCATTGAAGGTTTCGAATTCATAAATAAAATGAGCGGTTCGTTTATGGATGAAACTAAATCACTTGAAGTCTGCAGGAGGCCAAACCGTATGGCAAAAAAATCCGGCATAAAACGGAAAAACGAAAAAAATGTCACAAATGAGGCATTAAAAGAGCTGATTTCGAAGGGGCAAGAAAAAGGGGCATTAAGTTATGACGAAATTAATGAGGTGCTCCCGGATGAAATGCTGTCTTTAGATCAAATCGATGAAACACTCATGCTGTTTGATGATCTTGATATAGAAATAGTAGATGAAAAAAAATGTAGAGAAGAAAAGAAAACGCGGACGAAAAAAAGTAAAAATGAAGATGCACTGGTATCGGATTTCGGTAGCGTGACGGATCCTGTAAAGATGTATCTGCGTGAAATGGGCCTTGTGACACTCTTGAGCAGGGAAGGTGAAGTTGAGATCGCAAAGGAGATAGAAATCGGTGAGCAAGAAGTCCTGAGAGCATTGCTTGATACGATGACGGGGGTTGAATGTATTCTGGATTTGGGAGGATACATTGAAAACGGCGAACTACGTCCAAAGCATGTATTAAGGGACATTGATGAGGGGGATACCTATGTCGATGAGGTTTTCCAGATCGAAAAGTTTCTGGAAACGATTCATGCGATCAAAGAAATAGAAGAAGAAAATCGAGGTTATCGGGAAAAACTTTTTTCATTGGATACGGAACCCGATGAAAAAAGTCGAATTAGACGATCCATTACACGCAGAAATAATAAAATTTTTGATCTCCTAAAGGAATGGCGTCTTGAAGGGGAGATAATAGACAAGATTGAAAATATCTTACGGGAACAGGTTGCATGGTTTGAATCCATGAACAAGAAAATTTTAGCCTATGCAAGTTCAATTGATGCGCCACTGACGGAAATTCGAGCCAATCTGGATTCAAAGAATTCTTTTTTGGACTGGGCTAAGTTTCGCTATAATTTGGAAATGGATGATTTAGAGCGACTTTTTGAGGAGATTAAAAAAATCCGAGATCAAATCATTGAGCGCGAAAGTGTCCTTAAGTCGAGGGGGCGAACTTTAAAACGGATTATGTCCGGTATTGATGAAGGCAGGTTTAGGGCAAAGACGGCCAAAAGCGAGCTAGTCAAAGCGAATTTGCGATTGGTTGTCAGCATCGCTAAAAAATATACCAATCGTGGTCTACAATTTCTGGATCTTATTCAAGAAGGAAATATCGGCCTGATGAAGGCGGTGGATAAATTTGAATATCGTCGAGGTTACAAGTTCAGTACCTATGCGACGTGGTGGATACGACAGGCAATCACAAGGGCCATTGCAGACCAAGCCAGAACCATTCGAATTCCGGTTCATATGATTGAAACAATCAATAAATTGATTCGTACTTCCAGATATTTGGTACAAGAATTTGGGCGGGAACCGACACCTGAAGAGATAGCGGAAAAAATGGAAATTCCTTTAGAAAAAGTCCGCAAGGTTTTAAAAATTGCAAGAGAACCGATTTCGTTGGAAACACCTATTGGTGAGGAAGAAGATAGCCATCTGGGTGATTTTATCGAGGATAAAAAATTTATGTTACCTTCAGATGCTGCTGTAAGCTTGAATCTTGCCGAGCAGACAAGAAAGGTCCTTGCAACACTTACTCCACGTGAAGAAAAAGTGTTGCGTATGCGGTTTGGAATCGGAGAAAAGGCTGATCATACACTTGAAGAGGTCGGACAGGATTTTGCCGTAACACGTGAAAGAATCAGGCAGATTGAGGCTAAGGCTTTAAGAAAATTAAGACATCCGACTAGAAGTCGTAAACTTAAAAGTTTTATTGAAACGTAGTGCTTGACAAAATAGTTTTCTAAAGTTAGAAAGTTAATGTTGTTTTACTTCCCGGGCCCATAGCTCAGCTGGAAGAGCCACCGGCTCATAACCGGTCGGTCCCTGGTTCGAACCCAGGTGGGCCCATTATAATAATACAAGAAAACTTTTTTTTATTTGTGATATGAGATAATTGAGGCCGGCAGAAAATGTGTGTATTATTCTGCTATGAAAAACTAAATGACTTAAGGCGTGGTTACAAAAAAGCCACGCCTTTTTTGTAACCAATAATTTTTATTGAATTGCAATGATTTAATTGTCAGTTATCCCCTCGTTTTTATTCTCATATAAAAAAGTAGTGCCAAATTATGGGTGTAACTGTAGCTGATATCATCAAGGCAATGGAAAAAATAGCCCCGGTTTTACTTGCTGAGCAATGGGACAATGTGGGGCTGCAGATCGGAAAAGATGATTGGCCGGTAAAAAGGATCTGGGTTGCACTTGATCCCGGTCCCGAGGTTGTCCATGCTGCTTGCAGTAAAAATGTTAACCTTCTTATCACCCATCATCCGCTAATATTTAAGCCTCTGAGATCTATCGATTTTAGCACTCCCACCGGCGCTATTATTCAAATGGCGACCCGTCACAATTTAGCTTTATTTTCTGCCCATACGAATCTTGATAAGGCAAAAGACGGATTAAACGATGTGCTTGCAAGCAAGTTAGGTCTTAAAAACCTCAAGGTTTTGGAAGAATCTACAGAACCGAATGAGACTTGTCAGGGACTCGGACGGATCGGAGATTTGGATGAAGGTATTGATCTATTTTCATTTGCGCAAAGGGTTAAAGAAAAACTCGAACTCGTATCGATAAAAGTTTCAGGAAGGCATGATTTATTGATAAAAAAAGTGGCTTTGTGTACGGGAAGCGGCTCGGGGTTGATGGATGATTTTTTATCATCCGGGGCTCAAGTCTATATTAGCGGAGATTTGCGTTATCATGATGCAAGGGCGGCAGAAGTGGTTGATTTGGGTCTGATTGATATTGGGCATTTTACCTCAGAGCATTTAATCGTTGAAGTGCTTGCGGGTAGACTGCAAAGGATACTGTCTGAAAATGCAATAGAAGTAAAAGTCGAGGCATTCGGACTTGAAAAAGATCCCTTTATGACTTTATAATATTCTAATTATTGACAGCGTCGTAAAAAATCCATTTTCTGCAATAAAGAATAACAAATAGCGCACAATGAATATGAAAAAACAAATAGATATTCTAATAAAACTTCAGCAGATAGAAACGGAAATGATCAGCATTAACTCAAATATGAATAATTTGCCTGAAAGACTTAATGCACTTGACGAGAAACTTGAATCGTTTGAAAAAAAAATAAAGGATGAAGAGTCCTTGAGTAATGAACTGAAAAAGGAATATCGCGCATATGAGTCCGAAATACAGCTGAAGGATAACAGCATCGAAAAGGTCGGGGAGAAACTTAGAGCTGTTAAGACCAATAAAGAGTATCAGTCATTATTAAAGGAGGAAGAACAATTAAGAAGGAATAAGTCTCTGATTGAAGATAAGATGATCGAATGTCTTGACAAATTAGAAGAGGTGACAAAAGTTGCTGCAGAGCGGAGAAGCGAATATTTAAATTTCTCCGAACATGTAAATAAAGAAAAAGAATCCATAAAAAAAGAGTTCGAACTGAAGAAAGGAAAACTTTCTCAACTCGAATCCGACTGGAAGAATTTTTCACAGAAAATTGCTCCCGAATTGCTGAAAAAGTTTATTTTGGTTAAAAGTCAAGTCAGTGGGATTGCAATTGCACCTGTAAAGGATGCCGTATGCCAGGGTTGTAACATGAATATTCCAGCCCAGCTATACAATGAACTTCATCGTTTCGATACTCTGAATTTTTGTCCACATTGTCAAAGAATAATCTATTGGAAAGATTGTTAAGTTAAAGACCGGTCGGAGCAGTCCAAACGATCGCTGGATCATTTGATTGATCCGGAGGAAAGTCCGAACACCGTAGGGCAGGGTGCTCCATAACTTGGAGTCGCGGTGACGCGAAGGAAAGTGCAACAGAAAGTATACCGCCCGGCACGCATGCGTGTTAGGTAAGGGTGAAACGGTGCGGTAAGAGCGCACCAGTTCTCCGGGTGACCGGGGATGCTATGTAAACCCCACCCGGTGCAAGACCAAATAGAGGAGTGTTTGAGGATGGCCCGTCCAAATTCCCGGGTAGGTCGCAAGAGGTACTAGGCAACCGGTACCCATAGATGAATGATCGTTATCCGGTTCAGGGTAACCTGAGCCGGGGACAGAATTCGGCTTATGGGCTGCTTTGACCGTTTTTTGAGATAAATGACCGGACGACTATGATTGCCGGAATGTAAAAAGATGAAAAATAAGACCGAAGCGTTAGTCGGCTTTGCATTAGGTGAGAATTATGTTACATATCGAAGAACTTAGAGTTGAAGTCGGTGGAAAACCGATATTGAAAAATATTAATATGGAGATTCCGAAAGGCGAAACGCATATACTTTTCGGACCCAATGGTTCCGGAAAGACTACTCTGATGCTAACACTTATGGGGTTTTCCGGATATAAAGTAACCCATGGAAAGATTACCTTCAAGGGTGAAGACATTACGAACATGCCTATCTACGAGCGAGCCCGCCTAGGTATAGGTGTGTCTTTTCAGCGTCCACCGACAATCAACGGGCTAAAGACACGCAATATCGTTGAAATTTGTGGGGGTAAAAAATCCGTGGATGTTGATGAGCTGTCAAAGCAGCTTAATTTTTCTGATTTTCTTGACCGGGATGTCAATCACAACTTTTCCGGTGGTGAAATTAAACGCTCTGAATTACTTCAACTATTGGCACAGCAGCCGGATTTGGTTCTGCTGGATGAACCATCATCCGGTGTCGATCTAGAAAGCATCGCCTTGATCGGTGACACGATCAATTTCCTTTTAAATAGAGGAGTAAAGCGTCGAGAAAAAAGGCCCCATAAAGAAATTATTGCCGAACAGGTCAAATCCGCCCTTGTAATTACGCATACCGGGCATATCCTCGATTATATAACAGCAGATAAGGGACAGGTTCTTTATAATGGTGTTTTGTGTTACGCACGAAATGCAAGGGAAATTTTAAAATGGATTAGAGAATATGGCTATGAGGAGTGTGCAAGATGTACCCAATAGATAAGATGGGGGATGTTGATCTCGAAAAATACAAGGTAGATGCGGATGATCATGCGTATATTGAGCAGTTGTCGAAAATAGAAACAGAGGATGCAAAACAATTATTAGACGTTGGGGTTGATACGAGCGAAAGTGGTCGTGCAGGTACTTTTATTCAAAAAGATAAATCTGTGATTCATTGCCGAACCAAACAAGATGGTGTTGAAGTTCTTAGCATATCGCAAGCTTTAGAGAAACACGGCTGGCTTAAGAATTATCTCTGGAAAAACATATCCCCCCATAAGGATAAATTTACATCCCAGGCAAAGGAAAAACCTCATGAAGGCTATTTCATACACGCACTACCCGGTGCCAAGGTTCAAGATCCCATCCAAGCCTGCCTTTATATTGCGCAAGAAGGATTTTCGCAAAATGTTCACAATGTTGTGGTAGCTGAAGAAGGATCGGAACTCCATATCATTACGGGATGCGCAACTGCCCCCCAATTGATTTCGGGTTTACATATCGGTGTTTCTGAATTTTATATCAAAAAAGGGGCAAAAGTTGTATTTACTATGATTCATGATTGGGGAGAAAATGTAAATGTTCGTCCCAGAACAGCCATAGAAGTCGAAGAAGGCGGAGTTATTATATCGAACTATATATCCTTAAAACCGGTTGGGTCTCTTCAAATGTCACCGATAACTTATCTGAATGGAAAAGATTCCGTTGCCCGTTTTAATAGTATTCTGGTAGCCGGTAGGGGAGATTTTTTAGATGTCGGTTCCCGTGTTGTTATGAATGCGCCCGGTTCGCGTGCCGAAATCATTTCACGGGCAATCACGTCAGGTGGAACGATTATTGCCCGTGGGGAACTGATCGGCAAGGTTGCCGATATCAAAGCCCATCTTGAGTGTAAGGGGTTAATATTGAGAGATGGATTGATGCATGCCATACCGGAACTCCAGGGATATGTTCCAGGCGTAGAAATGTCTCATGAGGCGGCGGTAGGCAAGATCGATCAACGCGAGATCGAGTATCTCATGGCAAGAGGACTTGATGAGGAGGAAGCTGTATCAACTATCGTACGCGGATTTTTGAGTGTAGACATAGAGGGTTTGCCGGCTGGCCTTAGAGAGAAACTTGATAAGGTTATTAACGAAACCCAGAAGGATATGTTATAGGCAATGGAAAATCTGAAATCTGCTTGTAGCATTTCTTTTACCGAAAAAGTCAAGAAATTTTCCCAGGATTATCTAAGGTGTTGTATCTATATCACAAGTTTTGAAAACTGTGAGGATATTTTTACTAAAAAACTTTATTTAAAAATGATTTCCAGTTCACAACTTCTGGAAGATTTTCTCGATTTTCACGGTGCAAAAAACAATAAGCAATGGTATTATTATAGGGAACTCACTGCAGCCGTTAGGCATTTAACCCTAGCCTGCTACTCTCAGAGGCATATCCTCAATCGCCTCGTCTTTTATGACCTTGTTAATTCCGAAGAATTTTACAGGCGGGGAAAAGCCACTCTGGATTTTTTGATCACCAGCCTAACCTGCCTTGCGCCTGTAATTATAGATGAAGCTCGTAAGCTGAATATACCTATTCCTCAAAGAGGATTTAATCCGAATAATTTCCCTGGAGTCACAACGACTGAGATGCTCGATTACGATATTGATGATGAAGACCTGGACCAACAAAAGAAGCATATCGTTAAAATTGCCAGTGAATTATTAAGTATCACGGAAAAATTTGAGCAACTTGGATTTTATAAGCCTTATGATTTCGAAGAAATTTTAACAATTGTTCCCAGCAAGGTCAATGAAGTCAGTATTCGACGATATGAAATGTTGGTGCATAATCTGCAGTCTTCATTTGATACCTATGTCATCCACGGTGGGTATAGGTTCGGTAATCGTAAACCCAAACAAATCCGAAGTGTTATTTCAGCTGTATTTCATCTTCTTCAAATGACCGGCAGATTGCTTCATTTTTATGAACGGCATCTCTACGAAGCAGGATATAAAAACATTTATAAACAGGTCCAGGAACGACTTTCCGCCTTGGTCGATCCTGAATTGCTGCTTGATCGTACGATTAATTATGGGCTTTACTATGCTTGTCATTTCCTGACATCCGGTAAAGAATTGGCTTCTGCGATACTGAATGAGAATATTGAGCGTACGTCCATTAAAGTCGGCATCCCGGTAAAATTGGGTTTTCATAGCCGTCCGAGCCTTTTGGTTGCTAAAATTGTGAGGCATTATGGGGGGCAGGTGGAATTGTGTGTTGGAAACGATCGTTTTGATGCCAGTAGTGTGCTGGATATTCAATGGGCAGGGGGTAAAGTTCAGAAAGAAAATATTACGGAAGTCACCTTCGAAGGGGATGCTCGTTCTTTACGGGATATTAAAATTCTTGCCAATATTAATTACGGTGAAGATACCATGGGAAAAGGGATTCCACTGCCGAATGAACTGAAATATTTAAAGTAGAGTCGTTTAAGTATGATTATTAATCAAGTTAGGATTGGAAAAATGTGAAGCATGGTTTCAGCAATTATTGTAGCTGCTGGAAAAGGGATCAGAATGAACACCCGACTTCGAAAGCAATATCTCGCGGTTGCCGGACGTCCTATTCTAATGCATACACTATGCGTGTTTGATGACTGCAAGCTGATTAATCGAATCGTACTTGTCATTCCTGAAGATGATTTTGATTTTTGTCATAAAAACATACTTTCTTCTCTAAAACTGCAACATGAAATTAAACTGGTCCACGGGGGTCAACAACGTCAAGACTCTGTGTATAATGGAATTTCAGCTCTAGAACATAGAGAAAAAACCGATCATATCGTGGTCATCCATGATGGGGTTCGTCCCTTTGTTCATCCTGAGCGGCTAAAGGCATGCATAATGGGTGCAAGGGATTTTGGGGCCTGTATTCTTGGTATACCGGTCTGGGATACTTTAAAAAGTGTAACCGGTGCCGGTTATATTCACACTACTTTTGAAAGAGATAGCGTCTGGTTGGCGCAGACGCCGCAGGCATTTCAATATGATCTTATCAAAGCCGCTCATGAAAATGCCAAACAAGAGGGGTTTAAAGGCACGGACGATGCATCGCTTGTAGAGAGGCTGGGAGAAAAAGTTAAAATGATCAACGGCACCAGATCCAACATTAAGATTACAACTGAAGAAGATCTATCGTTTGCAAGAGTGATGTGCGGGTCGGATGATTTTAATCATTTTTTTGATTTCAGCTCCCACAAGTGTTTAATATAGTTTTAACCTTTTCGATTACTTCTTCCGGGTTTTTTGCGTATTGGAGCAACCCCTTTTTAATATATCGCTCAAAGGCTTGACCGGGATCAAAATTGAGTAGAATGACGTTTCTATTGTTTTTCAGGGCAAGGGCGATTTCAGATAGGGTGCCGGCTCCACCGGGACAAGCCACAATTATTTGACTCGAGAGCACATTGATGCAGTTTCTTGCACTGCCCATGCCTGTAAGAATGGGAATTTCAATATAATCAGATAGTCTGCTATAGTTATCATCGGGGAGGATACCAATGGTTAATCCCCCTTGATCCATGGCGCCTTTGGCCGAGGCTTCCATTATGCCCGCATTTCGTCCGCCGTTTAACAAAATCCAACCTTGTTTCGCTATTAGTTTCCCTAATTGATAGGCAGCTTTCAAATCCTGCGTTGAAGCCTCTCCGCCACCCATTACACCAATAATTAATCCTCTTTTCATATTTTCCTTTCTCAAACCTTTATTCCGTTTGACACCCGACTTTTATCTCCTCTATATTGCATTTTTAAAAGAAAAAGGTGAAGCAAAGATGTTTTATAAATTTAGATATAAAATAAGACCAAAAAATGACTAATTCAAATAAAGAAAATAATGTGCCGGCGACTGATTTGGATAATGGTCTCGGTCTGATCGATTATCTTCTGGTGATCCTTAAACGTAAAAAGATGATTTTTTGGATTGTTTTCAGCACGATAATTGTTTCGACGGCAGTCAGTTTGATGAGGCCGAACATGTATAAGGCTACCGCCCGTATTCTTCCTCCGTTGGAAACCGGATCTTCGGTTTCACTTCTGTTCTCACAGGCCGGCGGGGGACTTGGAAGCCTTGCCGATAGTCTATCCGGCAGAAAAACCCCCTCTGAGCTTTATGCCGGTATTTTGCAGAGCCGTACGGTAGCTGATAATCTGATTAAGACGTCAAGTATGAATTAAAGCCCGGTATGAGACTCAGAGATCTTATTTCTTCCTACGATACTCTGCTCCCCGAGCCCTACTTGCGCCGTGCTGAGATCGTCCGGCTCATGCCGCCGGACTTGCATCCCGAAGTCATTGAATTTAATCTGGAGGCTTTGCTCAAAGGGGATAAACGTTACAATATGCTACTTATGGATTTGGATCGAGTGAAGATTTATCAACACAAAGAAAAAATGCAGACACCTGAAGTTATAATCAAAGGGGCTGTTCTTAATCCGGGAACCTATAGTCTGTATGAAGGGATGAAAATAAAAGATTTAATTTTTCAGGCCGGCAATTTAACCGGCCGAGCCTACCTTGATCAAGCGTTGTTGTCGAGAGTTATCGCCGGGGAGGCAGGGGCCGATAATTTTAAAATAAATTTTTCACCGCGCAGAGCAATGGAAGGTTTGTCACCGGATGATATCTTATTGCAGCCGTTTGATAAAATTTATATTCGAGAAATTCCACAGTATAGTCAGGCTTTGGAACGAAAAGTTTTATTAGAAGGAGAATTTTTATTTCCAGGTGAATATACATTTTCACAAGGAGAACGGATCAGTTCGGTTATCGAAAGGGCAGGGGGGGTAACTGAAGAAGCTTATCCGTTTGGTGCATTTTTTCAGCGGGAATCAGTTAAAAATATTCAAAAATCAATGGTACGCGATTATATCGGCAAACTTGAAGAAGATATTTTCACATTAAGTGCTCAAGCATCGGAAGTGTCTTTGGATAAGGAACAGTCGACAATTTTGAATCAGACACTGAATGCGAAGAAACAATTATTAGAGAAGATGAAGACCGCCCAGCCGACGGGTCGAATGGTTGTGGATTTGGTTGCAATTTTGACTGCACCATCCTCTACGAAAGATTTTAAACTAAGGTCCGGCGATCATTTGATCGTCAATAAAAAACCGGATTATGTTAACGTATTGGGCGAGGTTTACAATCCGACCGCCATGTTTTTTTTAGAGGATAAAACTGTGGGACATTATCTGAATAAGGTGGGCGGCTTGACGGATAATGCCAATGAAGATCAGATTTATCTGGTTAAAGCCAACGGGACCGTGATCAGCAAAAGACAAGAAGGATTTTGGGGAATGGCAAGCTGGGATTCCGAGAATTTCAGATGGACGCTGGGTGGCTTTGAATCTCTAAAAGTAGATCTCGGAGATACGATTATTGTTCCTAAAAAGGTAGAAAAATATCCTTGGCTAAGATTAACCAAGGATATTACCGAGATTCTCTACCGTATAGCCGTTACCGCCGGTGTTATCATCGTGGCCTATTAAAGGTAAGGTGAATAAATGATGATTTTAAAAAATAGAACTATTAGATATTATTGATTAAAATTTAAACGATGGTAATTTTGGCAACCCAGTTTCAGGCCCAAATTGCAGCTTTTTTCATAATCGGCTGCGGCCTTTTCAATTTTTCCAAGAAGTTCAAGGGCATATGCTCGATTATTATAAGCTAGTCCAAAACCGGGATTTAATTTGATAGCTTTGTTGGAATCATCATAGGCTCTTTCCAGCAACCCCTTTTGAGCATAAGCAGCTGAACGATTGATATAGGCAACCTCATTTTTTGGGTCTATTTTCAAGATCATGGATGCCGTCTCAATTGCCTTATCCCAGTTACCGTTTTGAAAACTGTGCCGGCTTTCATCGAGTAATCGATTGACGGTATTAATCTTATTTATTTGTTCATAATTATTACAAGCAATTTTAAAGCCTATGCTGCAAGCTTTTTTATAGTTACATTCGGCTTTTTCCGCTTCGTTCTTCCTTTGATAGGCCAATCCGCGATTATTATAAGCCAAAGCGTTATTCGGATCGATTCTCAGAACTGTATTACAATCTTGAATGGCCTTGTCAAACCATCCGGTTTCACAATATGCCCATGCTCGATTAATATATGGATTCACAAGTCCCGGGTCCAATTCAACAGCCTTTGAAGCGGCTTCGACAGCTTCGGCAAATTTTCCTTTTATAACATTTTCATAGCTTTTTTGATCCCATTCAATGGCTTTGGGATTATTGGTTTTAAGGACAGTTACATTATTTCCCTTTGAAGATTTTTCAGAGATTCTTTTTATTTTTTGATGAGAGTATTTCTTGGAAATAATTTTCTCTGAAGCATTATGGGTTGAATCGGGGTCGGTATTTATTTTATCGATTTTGATCGAATTATTTTCAGGAAGTTTATCCTTCGGCTGATCAGAGACGATTTTCATTTCAGCGGGTTGCGGCTCTTTTTCAGGTTTAACAACTTCTTTGGCTTGTTTGTATTCATTCATATCCTTTGAAGGCTCTTTTTGATTAAAAGCCGTATCGGGTTTGCTTTCCAAATCCTCTTTCGACGCTTTGGGGGATGAAAGTGATATTTTTGACCTTGTGTTGTTTGGATTTTTATCCAACGATATATCTTGAGGCGGAGTTGGAACGAATTTCGTTTTAATGGGACTAATCACTTTTGATTCAGCAGACTTTGAATTTATAGTTTGAGTCTCTTTTTCCTCAGATTGAATCTTTTCCCCGGAAACAGATTTCATTGTCCTTAAGGCACTTAGCAAATTTTTTCTATCTAAAGAGCGTTTTTGTCTTTGATGACGGGTGAACTCTTTTTTTTCCAAGGATTTCACTGTTTCTATGGGAATGAAATTTTGTGGAGGAGTTTTTGCTGATGCAGGTTCCGGCAATTTTGTGTTTGTCCGGGCCGGCGTGACAGGTATATTCGTTGTTTCCGTGGTATGATGGGTATGATGATCCAATGAGACATCTGCGATATCCTGCTTAACAACCGGCAATCCAAGATCTGATGTCGATTTTTTGTTTAATTTCGGCTCTTCGCGTAATTGAACCGAATCCGCTTCATTTGAATCTTTCTTTGTTTGTTCCGCCACAGGAGATGCGGAATCATTTAACTTATTGAAACTTTTGCTATTGTGGTTATAAAAATATCCTATTGCGATTAACAGAATTGAAAGCACTCCTATTTTTAGTGCTTTTTTTCCGATGCCTTTTTTCCGATTTTTTTGAGGTGCGGTAGTTGTCACCGGAGTTGTTTTTTTAACTTTTTGCTTTGGTTTTTCCGTCTCTTTTTTTTGTTCGGTTAGTTTAAGTTCTGCAGCACATTCCAAGATAATGTCTGCATCGATGGTTTGGGTTTCTTTGACATATCCGGTTAGAAGTGCATAATCGCAGATGATATTGATTAGTCGAGGATAGCCGCCGGAGAAAGAAAATATTTTACGAATTGCTCGGTTATTAAAAATATTGTTTTTTGAACCTGCCACGCTAAGGCGATGGGAAATATATGCTGCGGTTTCTTTCGATGTTAAAGGTTCAATAGTGTAATTAAGCGTGATACGTTGCCTTAGAGCTCTATTTTCATCTCTCAGAATGATTTCTTTAAATTCATTTTGACCGACCAAAAAAATATTTAAAAGTTTTTCATTCTGCTTTTCTATGTTCGAAAGCAGTCTGATTTCTTGAAGAAGTTCTTGGCTGAGCTTCTGAACCTCATCAATAATAAGTAATACTTTTTTATTTTTCTGATGAGAATCATGTAGAAAATTTTTTAAATGGAACAGAAATTCTCCTTTGCTTGCAAATTTTCCGTTCATATTAAAAATATTTCCAATGAAATTGAAAAAATCAAGTTTTTCCAGGATTGGATAGGAATATTTTGCCACAATAATGTCTTCACCCAAGCTATTGATGAGCGCATTGACAAGAGTGGTCTTGCCGGTTCCAATATCACCCGTTAGAAGCAGAAACCCTTTGTCGTTCATAATGCCGTACTTTAACGTAGCCAGGGCCTCTTTGTGCTTTTCTCCCAGCCAAAGGAATTTTGAATCCGAACTGGTCAGAAAAGGTTTTTCTTTTAGATTATAATAAGAGAGGTACATAATATCGAAATTTCTTTTAATTCATACATCATGCGAATCAGGCTGATGTATGTGATATAAGAGTTGATGATAAAAATTAGTCGTCGATAACATAGACGGCCTTGAGATTAAACAAAAATTGATCTGTTTAAAAGCCTTAAAATGCAAAATCTATACCAAATTGGTATTTTGATAAATTTCGACTGTTTTTAAAACCAATAGACAAGAACTATTAAAAAGATGTGGGTACTATTTTCTATAACTTATGTATTTTACTACATAATTATTTAACCGGCAACAATCTTTTTTGATTACTTTTCTTTGTAATTCCTTTAAAAATTACTAATTTTTTTCCTATGTCTATGCCGTCTTGTAAAATATTATTATCTTGGTTTGAAATCTTATTCCGAAAGCTCCTTGTGTGCGGATACTTATAGGCGATATATTTTTTCAGACAAGGATCCTCGACCGTGGTCAATGCAGATGGATGAGATGAATCCTTGCGTTCTTTTTTGGGAGATAACAGTTTAGATCGGAAACCTTCAATAATGCCTACTGCGAAATCGGTCCGACGATAGCGGTTGAGCCCGTTGGTTTTATTATATTTTTTCCATTGGATATTTATATGGTGCTTGATAAAATCATAGATGTAACCGGATATCTTAATGTTTTGGCGGGTTCCACTAATCTCAAGCACACGTCCCATCTTTCCCTTTTCGATCACATAAGTTGATATCCATAGTCCCTGAACAAAATAAAAGTCCTGAATTAAACGGGCCAAATAATATTCTTCACGGTGATGGCGCAGGGCCGGTTTGCCGATAAAGACACTATAAAAATTGCGATTTTCGTTTAGTTTCAAAAGATCGATATTATATTTGGCAATAAGCTCATGGGCTTTTAGCATCGCTGCTTCCGCTTCATACGGGTTCTGACTCTCCGCCAGCGCCATGAGTTTTCCAACCCGAAGCATTATTTTATCTTCGATGCCTATTGATTTAGAAAAAATGCGGTCTGTAAGAGGTTGATAATTGCCTGAAGCTTTTGGGTTGGCACGAAGAAGCCGGCAGGCCTTTTGGAATTTAGGACCATGGGGGAGGTCATTACAGCTACCGAAGACTTGTTCGGCCAGTTGGTGAGCGATCTCATGCAAGAGCACTTCACGAACCGAATCCCAAGAATAGTTTAGAACGAAATTGCGATTCAGGCAAATTTCACTCTTTATGCCTGACCAGTATCCGAGTTTTCGGTTCAGATCCCTAAGACTGATCATGGGTTTTTGCATTATTTTCGCTAAGTCGCTATCCAAAAGCCGGATTGCTTTTTCCCATTCACAGGAAAGTCCATGCAGAATTCGATATTCAAGTTCCTCTTGAATATGCGTTTTCTTTTGTTTAGTTGAAGCCATAGATAGAATAAAAGGATAAATATATTTTTTGTTAAAGGAAGGTACAAATATTTAATCCGTAGGCAGCCAAGAGGCGTCAAAAAATTTACTATCGGCTAAAGTTGTTTCTCGATTATATATGTTGGAAACTTTATTGTACATGATTTTTTTATATAGTACGAGTCTGTCGATTTCCGGGTATATCTCATCGGCAATATCTAAGATGTCATTGGGTGGATTAAATCCTATAGTTGCGGCTGTTTCTAGATTGATCGCGATTTTTGGAGGTTCTTCAAAGACTTGGTTTAACTCGTTAGGTTTTGCACCATTAAAAATCTGGGCAATTATCTCCGCATTGAAATGTCCAAGATAGCTGTAATCGGCTTGTGAAATGCTCAAAAGAAATCCCTGTTTGACTTCTTCAGATCCGGACTGGGAAAATGTGGGTATACGCGCGGAGTTGGCTATTTTTACTAAATCCGGGATGCTGTTTACATTTACACCATTTTGTAGGGTAACATAAAGCGCATCCACATTTTTAACTAACTCTTTAAAGCATTTTTTTACGCTGTCCCCTGCGATTTTTTTATCAGGTATATCGTCTATAGTATAACAACGAACAATTTCAAAACCACGTTCTTTCGCAACTTTTTCAATAATTTTAATTGCAGTAATACTCCTGCATGCAACTGAATCGTTATACGCTACGCCAAGTCTTTTAAACCCCACTATGTTGTGGAAAACAAATAGCTGGCGTTCATATCGAAACGGATCGACACGTGCGTGGACATGATCATAACCGGAGTCCTCAACACTCTTTATTATTCCGGCTTCAAACGCATCACTGGCGGAATGGACGACTGTCGGCGTGCAATGTTTGTTATTGGCAAGATCTTGTCCGGCCCATGTTCCCATTGCAATCATAAGGTCAATATCTTTTTTTTGGTTTAAACGATCAATTATTTTTTTAGCGGTTTTTTTTCTAAGTTCTTTATCCCAGCCGGCATTGTAGTGAGCATCGGCGACAAACCGAATGTAGTTGCTTTTTGCTTCTTTAGAAAGCCAGTCCCAGATCTCTTTTGTTTGCTCACCTCTTTGGGGAGGAATTATTGCTTTTTCAATCCAGCCGAGTTTCATTAAACCGTAAATTGTTTCGATAAATATTTTTTGATAATCAATGTACTCGCCCCCCTCATAAAGTCCGATTCTCCATTTTTCAGCATTGTTTGTTTTCGGTGCTATGTTGAAAAATTTTTTTTCTGCTGCCGAGACGGGTATATTAATCATAAAATAATATATTATTACAAATATAAATAGAATTTTACTTGATTTTTCCATCTTAGCGCCTTTCAGAAATAAAGATCATATAATTTGCTTTTGATACCTGAAAATATGCTTGATAAGAATTTGTCTGTCAACAAGCATTTTAGCAATTTTATGTGAAATAGCAAAAAATTAGACCTTTTTGGGTATGCCTGAGCAATTTTTTAATCAGTTTTTCTATCCTAAATGAAGCTTTTTTGCCTCAGGCGATGATATTTGATATAGAATAAGGGCCTATACCGTAAATTTTTTGGATGAATTTGCTTGTTTTTTGAAGTCTAAATCGATAGAAATTCATTTATCGACAATGACTTTAATATTTAGGAGGAAACCATGGAATTACGTTCACTCGGTATGTCTGATATCAAAATTACATCGATTATCATGGGAACTTGGCAAGCCGGCAAAAAGCTGTGGGTCGGTATCGACGATGCCGAAATTAGTCGAGCGATTCGTGCTGCCTTTGATGCGGGCATCAATACGATTGATACGGCAGAGGTTTACGGTGACGGGCATTCGGAACGTATAATCGGTCAAACGCTTTCTGATGTGCGCGACCAAGTTATATATGCGAGCAAAGTATTTGCCAACCATCTCGAATACTCAAAAGTCATTGAGGCATGTCATCGCTCACTTAAAAACCTCCAAACAGACTATATCGACCTTTATCAGATTCATTGGCCTTCAGGGTCTTTCGGCAGCAAATTCGTTCCCATCGAAGAAACCATGCGAGCGATGAATGAGTTGAAAGAACAAGGGAAAATAAAGGCTATCGGGGTATCCAATTTTTCACGGGTCCAATTGGAGGAAGCCGCCTGCTATGGTCGTATCGAAAGCCTTCAACCGCCTTATTCTCTGTTTTGGCGGTTTGTAGAAAAGGATGCAATGCCGTATTGTATTGAAAATAATATCACGATCCTGGCCTATTCACCGATGGCACAGGGACTGCTCACAGGAAAATTCGGCCCCGATCATAAATTTGCACCGGGAGATCACCGGTCTAAAAACAAGCTTTTCAAACCGGATAATTACCGGCGGGTTCAAGAAGCGCTTAAAAAATTGCGGCCGATTGCAGATCGATATCAATTAAGTATGGGGCAGTTAGCCCTTGCATGGGTAATTGCTCAGCCGGGAACCTGTGCCATTGCCGGTGCACGCAATGCCGAGCAAGTTATACAAAACGCCGAAGCCGCGAAGGCTGACCTTGAAGAGGCGGATTTAGATGAAATTGAAGCCGGTGGGCGGATGGTTACGGATTATTTGGCGGATGATCCGGTATTGTGGAAATGGTAATGAATCAAATTTATTTAGGCATTAATTTTTGATAAGCTTTCTGAATTTCTTTAAAGCGCTTTTCGGCCAGTTCCTTAAATTCTTCGCCTAAATGCGCTACTTTGTCGGGATGGTATTTGCCGGCAAGTTGCCGGTAGGCTTTTTTGATATCTTCAGGGGAAGCATTTGGATTAATGCCGAGAATAGTGTAAGGGTTATCGGTTGCATTTTGCTGTTTGGAGCGAAACTGCCGGTCGGACGTATTGCGGTTAAAAGCCTCGTCTTTACTATATTGCCGGAAAGTGGTCGGTTTGATTTTCTGATTTTTTAAATAACGCCACAAAAGTCCTAAAATGATCAGGTCATCAAGCCAACCCCAACCGATTAACAGATCAGGCAAAAAATCATAGGGCCATAGTGCGTATAACGCTGCTGAAACGATTAATATAATTTTCCACATACATGTTTTTTACTTTATTTCTTATAAATTCGCAACCGGTTACAGACTCAAAGATCGGAAAAATGGATAATGGGAAAATTCCCGACCGCTGTTTGGCTGATTATCATCGGCCTTATTTTTACAACTGCAACCCCTTCGGTTGCTCGAAATGTAATTGATCAGATAGGACGAAAGGTTTTAGTGCCCGACAATCCTCAACGAGTTGTTGCAATGGCCCCGAGTGTAACGGAAATTATTTTTGACATCGGGAAGGGCCACTGTTTAAAGGGGGTAACGCGCTTTAGTGATTTTCCTTCCGAGGCTCAAACAATTCCCAAGGTAGGTTCTTATGTTCATCTGAATCTGGAAAAAATTGTGGCCTTACAACCGGATCTGTGTATTGCAATCAATGATGGCAACCCTAAAGAAGTCGCCGATCGTCTAGAATCTTTTAAAATACCGGTTTATGTAATTGATCCAAAGGATTTGAAGACGGTTATGCAAACGATCCTTGAAATCGGAAAATTGCTCAATGCCGATACTGAGGCCGATCATTTGGTTCAAAATATGCAGTCCCGGATTCAGCAGGTGCAAGCTTTAGTAACCAAAACCCATTTTCGACCCCGTGTTTTTTTTCAGATTGGAATTACCCCTATCGTTTCTGCCGGAACGCAAACCTTCATCCATGAGCTTATCGAGATGGCAGGAGGAAAAAATCTTGCTGAAGGATCCATATTCTATCCACGTTTTGCCAAAGAGCAGGTTTTAAAACTAGCACCCGAGGTCTTTATTATTACCTCGATGGCTAGAAACTGTGACTTTGAGCGTGTGAAGGCTGAATGGAGTCGTTGGCCGCGTGTGCCGGCGGTGAAAAATCAACGCATTTTCCTTGTGAATTCGGATTTTTTTGATCGACCCACCCCTCGTCTAATAAACGGTCTTGAGCTGTTATTGCAACTGATTCATCCGGAACTTATTGAGGGAAGGCAGCCAACGTGAAGTCACCTTTTATACTCAAACGTCTCCTGATCGTTTCTTTTTTTTTAGCTCTTCTTCTTTTTGTTGCCGTTTTTTTAGGTCTTGCCATGGGATCGGCCGGCAGTGAAATAAAAGCGGTTTTGCGATCTTTGTTAAAACAAGGCAATAGTGATTCATTGTTGGAGACCGTTATCTGGGGTATTCGCTTTCCAAGAGTGCTTACCGCCACTTTGGTGGGTGCCACCCTTTCTTTGGGCGGACTCGTTTTCCAGGCGCTGCTTCGAAACCCGCTGGCAGAACCTTATATCCTCGGTATTTCGGGTGGGTCCGCTGTGGGCGCCATTATTGGTATCTTAATGGGATTTGCACGTTTTCCGGGTGTCAGTCTAACCGCTTTTGCCGGAAGTATGGCCACCTTGCTGCTGATTTTGGCCTTATCGACCGGAAAATCCATTTTAAAAAAAGATTCTCTACTGTTATCCGGTGTGATGGTCAATGCCTTTTGCTCTGCTGTTATCATGTTTCTTATTTCACTGACCCAAGACAGCCGTTTGCATAACATTATTTTTTGGCTGATGGGAGATCTTTCGATGGCCGATATGGGACAAGTTCGTATTCTCTTGGTTATGCTTTTGCCCTGTTTCGTTCTTCTTTTCTTTTTATCGCATCGAATGAATTTACTGCTTTTGGGAAAGGAAATGGCTTTGACCATGGGGGTGAACGTCAAGGTTGTGACCGTGACTTTGCTTGTCGTTACCTCATTTATGGTCAGTATTACGGTCAGTCATTGCGGGCTGCTGGGCTTTGTGGGACTGGTTATGCCGCATTTGCTGCGACTTTTACTGGGCCCTGATCATCGGGTGCTTGTTCCGGCCTGTTTAATCGGTGGAGGGGCTTATATGGTTTTTTGCGATTTATTGGCTAGAGTGCTTCCCAGACAGGGTGAGATGCCCGGGGGAGTAATTACCGCGATGATTGGTGCGCCTCTTTTTATATTCCTCCTGAAAAGATCCAAACGATGAATCCGGCGATTGCGATAACGAATCTAAATCATGCCTATGGTGACAGTCCGGTTTTGAAAAACCTTTCTTTTTCAATTCGGAAAGGTAGTTTTTTCATTATCATCGGCCCCAATGGTTCCGGTAAAACAACCCTATTGAAAATTATTTCCGGTATTATAAAACCTGGGAAAGGCCGAATGCAAATCCTGGGACGTCCGTTTGACGGCTATAAGCAAAGGACTCTGGCAAAAACGATTGCCTTGGTGCCCCAAATCGTTTCAGAAGATTTTCCTTTTACCGTAATGGAATTGGTATTGATGGGACGTTCACCCTATTTGAATATTCTAGGTTTGGAACAGCCCGGAGATCTGAAAATAGCAAAACAAGCAATGGCTTTTACCGGGGTTGAACATCTTGCAAATCGCAAATTAGATCAGTTAAGCGGAGGCGAACGGCAACGCGTTTTTATCGCCAGGGCTATTTGCCAGGAACCGCAGATTATTCTGTTGGATGAGCCGACCGCCTCGCTGGACCTTGCTCATCAGGGGCGGGTGATGGATCTGATGGAAAGATTGAAAAATGAAAAAGGGATGACCATTGTCATGGTATCGCATGATGTCAATCTTGCCGCGATGTACGGCGACAGTTTGCTGTTGCTTAAACAGGGGCAAATCGTGGGTATCGGCGATCCTGGTGAGGTTTTGACATACCAAACCCTGGAGCAAGCTTATGGGTGTACACTTTTAGTTGATAAAAGCCCGCTCGGAGAATTTCCTCGCGTGACATTGGTTCCGCAACGACTGAATCAAGTTGAAAGCTGAACAAATCGCCCATTAGGGGCGGGCGAGCAACCCTATCGTGACCGGTTTAATACAACCTTTGTCGTTTCACATGGGTGGAATGATATTCGAATCAACCTCGAAGAGGTAAAAGAAGCTCCGTACGGAAGGACTATGAATATGGAGTCTATTGATGGTCTAGGCATTTTTGTGATGAGACTGGAAAAACCATATTGAAAGATGGGACGATTGAAAGATGGTTGAAAGATGGGACGTCCGTGCATAAAGTGCTTGACGTTTAATATTCAATCTTGATGATCATGTTAAAAAAGAATTTACAGCTCTACGAACTGCGAGTTAATATTAAAGCACTTGCAGAGAAGGTGTCCGAAAATTATAATATTTCCATGAGTGAACTTCTGGCAGAAAATCGAAGAAGGAAGGAAGTGCAAGCCGGGTGTGCAATCAATTCGTATGGTTTTCATTTGTGGCAACATTTCTTGCAAGCCCTCCAATCTCTAATCATTTCAATAAATTTGAGCATTATATCGATCAAATATTGGGAGGAGCGATGATTGCATTAGGAGTTAAGGTTATTGCGTCCGAAACAACATAAAGGACCAATCAAAAAATAAGGAGAACGCTTTGCAAATTCTTTTTTTATCGAAATGCCGTAAAACTTTTATGACGATGCTGATATTTACTCTTGGGATATTTGGTTCTGTTGCTTTCAGCGGTGATTTTATCAAATATGACTCGGATATTTCGGGGAAAATAGTAGATTATGATACAAAAAATACCTTGGAAGGAGTAGTCGTTTCTGCTGTCTGGTTCTACGAACAGTTTCGGTTGACCGCAGCCTCCAAAAGACAATATTACGATTATTTTGAAACGCTCACCGATCAGGATGGTAATTTCAGGATACCGGGAAAAGGATGGTGCATCATAAGAAATATTTATCCACCGGAGATTTCGATATTCAAGGCGGGTTATTCGGTTTTACATTTGCAGAATGCGGCCCTCCATTCCAATCAAGACTACCGGTCGGGGGATGAAATAAAATGGGTCGACGGTAAGGCGATCATACTTTTTCGCAAAAAATCGTCGGAGGAAAGAAGTAGGTATCTCAAATCGTATACAGTAGTTCCACTCTTCCAAATGATGCGTGACGGTGTTCCACCTGAAAAAGTTCGACTCTATGTAACGGAACTTAAAAAGGAATACGAAGCAAACGGCATGATGGATGACCAGCCCTATTTACGGCATAAGAAAGGGGGAATATTGCCCGCTAAGGAAGACTATTTAAAGAAAAATACAATGCAATAACGGAAATTTAAAATCCTTGTTGATGTTATGCTGAAAAAGAGGGGAACCTCATCGCATACGTGACTTAAATAACGTTTTTCAATAGGGGGGGTAAAATGCAGGAGAAAATGAAGTTCGGGACCAGATGCGTGCATGCAGGGGAGAAACCGGACCCGGTTTTCGGGGCGCACACGACACCCATATTCCAAACATCTACTTTTGTGTTTGCGAACGCCGGACAGGGGGCTGCAAGGTTTGCAGGGAAAGAAGCAGGGTACGTGTACACCCGGATTTCCCCAAACACGCCCACCCATGCTGTGTTTGTAGAGAAGGTTGCCGCGCTTGAAGAGGGAGACGCCGGACAGACCTTTGCCTCGGGGATGGCTGCGATTACAGCTGTTGTCCTTGCTAATTTGAAGCAGGGGGACCACCTGATCTCAACGAATGTTGTTTACGGCTGCACCTACAACCTTTTTTCGGAAATCCTATCCGGACTCGGGATTGAGGTCAGTTTTATTGATACGACGGACTTGGGAAAAGTAAGAGCGGCTTTTCAGGAAAACACGAAAATGGTTTTTCTGGAAACACCTGCCAATCCCACCATGAATGTCTGTGATATCGGCGAAATCGCAGGCATGGCTCGGGAACACGGAGCCCTTTCCATTGTCGACAACACCTTTGCAACGCCATATTTCCAGAAGCCCCTGCAACTCGGGGCGGATGTATCCCTCAGTAGCTGCACCAAGTACATAGGCGGACATGCCGACCTGCTTGGAGGGGTTGTTGTCGGAAGCCTGGATTTCATGAAAAAACTCGCTCCGTTTGTCGAGTACACAGGGGGAATCATGGGTCCCCATGAGGCGTGGCTCTGCATCCGGGGGCTGAAAACGCTGCATCTGAGGATGGAAAAGCATGCTGAAAATGCCCTGAAAACGGCTGAGTTTCTTGAGGCCCGTCCCGAAGTCGAGTGGGTTAGGTATCCCGGGCTCCGCTCCCATCCTCAGCATGATGTCGCCAAAAAGCAGATGAGCGGCTATAGCGGCATGCTTTCTTTCGGGGTCAGGGGCGGAATCGAGGCTGGCAGGAGGCTCATGAACAGCGTCAGTCTCTGTTCCCTTGCCGTGAGCCTGGGCGCGACCGATACCCTTATCCAACACCCGGCATCCATGACCCATGCGTGCGTTCCTCCGGAAGTACGAAAGAAGGTGGGAATCACGGATGAACTGGTCAGGATGTCGGTCGGAATCGAGGACCCGGAGGATATAATAGCGGACCTTGAGCAGGCCTTCGGGAAGATCTGAGTCCAGCAGCAAAGAGATTACGTTTTGGGGCTGACCGGTGGAGAACGTTATGGACGAACGTCCTCGTCCCGATAGCCGTATGAAAATATTTATATAAAAATGGGTAAATTTTTTCATAATCCTTATAAGAGATAGATTTTAAAAAAACATAACCACCTAAATTAATTTCCAATATTAATATAAATAAATTTTGTACAATTTTTGCATATGTATAAATAAAAAAATACTAATTCATTTTAAATGCTGAAAATAAGAAGTAACCTTCCTCACACGATAAGAAACACAATTGCGTAAATAGACTCATACAAGGAGAACCCAGTCATGAACAAGAAAATTAAAACGAGACCTGTAATGCTGATAATCATAACGACTTGTATTTTTATCATTTATGGACAAAGTTTTGCCTTGGATAAGTCTGTTGCTAAAATTCGAGCCGATAAAGTTCATGCACTAGGATACAACGGATTTAATGCCGATGTCGCGATAATCGATACGGGGGTCGGTATCTTATCCGGTGGAACCGATGACGATCTTAATAATCATCCGGATTTAACATGGGGAACCACGATTTATCGGGAGGATTTTTCGAGCAGTGGAACTAAAGACGATACCATTGGCCATGGCACTCACGTAGCCGGTATTGTCGCATCGAATGACTTTGACGGCACCGATGCAAAATATATTGGTGTCGCTCCCTATGCGGATATTTTAAGCGGCAAACACGACGGACATTACGATCAAATAGTAAATGCTTTTGAATGGGCGCTTAGTCATAGTTTTCAACCCGCTGATGTAATCAATTATTCGTTTGGGGAGAGCCGCCAGACTTCTGATGGGACTTATTCTCAACTTCAAAGTTACATTGATTTTATTATCGACAACCCTTCAAGAACTGCTAATACCATAAGCGATTCTATGAATGAGCCTGTAACTGTTGTCATTGCCGCCGGAAATGGCGAAGACAAGTGGCGGAAAATTGGTCTAAATCCTAGTGATGCTTCTTCACCGGTATATGATCCGGGTTCGGCCTATAATGCCATAACCGTTGGGGTAACAACGGATGAACCCGACTATGATCAACTGGCTGATTGGAGTTCACGGCGGGGAGAAAAAGATTATGGGCCTGACGGAAAACCGGGTAAAGGCGGTGTTGATGATGATGGTGATGGGATGATAGATGAGACGGATGAATGGGCTGCGCCGGGTAGCGATGATTCTGTTAAGGATAACGTTAACTTGCGGTCTAAACCGGATATTGTCGCACCGGGAGTAAATATTCAAAGCACCAATAACGATTGGGGCCCGGTTGAAAATAATTCTAATCCGCTGCATGTAGCATCGACGAGAAATGAGGGTGATAACAATAATAATCCGGGAGAACCGTTCACGGATAACAACAGCAATGGTTTCCGGGATCCGGGTGAACCCTTTACAGACACAAACGGTAATGGTAGTTGGGATGTATTAGATGATGATTCATATGATTTTGTAAGCATGGATGGAACTAGTATGGCCGCCCCTCATGTTGCAGGCGCAGCCGCTCTCTTATATGATATCGGCACGAAGAACAATCTTACCGAAACAGGCACGCCGAATGATGCGGAGCTGGATCATAAAGTCATAAAAGCGGTTTTACTCAATGCCACGGATAAGGTAGGCAAAGATCCGTCGGATCCATCGGTTGTTAAAGATCGTGATGGATCGGTTTGGAGCCACACTCAGACACAGCCATTGGATGACGGACTGGGAGCCGGGCAACTTGATGCATACAACGCCTACATCAACTATATGGCCAGTGATTTGAAGGGAGAGGAAAATCCCTCCGATATTACCAAAGAATACGTCGAGCCGATTGCATGGGATATTCAGACAATAGGTAAAGACGGATTTACTTCCCATTTTTACACGATTGATGAACCTTTGCTTGTCAATTCCTGGCTGACTTCGACATTGGTCTGGGATAAACATGTGATATGGACCGATGACGGGGACGGCGTTGTTGAATATACGGACACCTTTAATTATCAACCGCTGGATGATCTGGATTTATATCTGTGGCGAGGCACTTTTGATAATTTGTCGTTTAATGTCGATTGGTCCTGGAGTGACATTGATAATTTGGAACATATCCACTATCAGATAGCTGAAAGTGATTATTATACGCTCGAAGTACGACTGCATTCCGGAGATGGAGAAAATTATGGTCTTGCATGGTGGTCTACACCTGTGCCGGAACCTTCAACTTATATTCTTGTTCTTATCGGTCTGTGCGGTTTATTAGTCTGGAAACACGGTCGAAAGAAAGCACAAAGCCGCCTTTTTGGAAGTTGTCGTTAAGTCTATTCTTGTTGAATCAGTTGAGCGCTTCGAGGTCATTGGGTGAACATCTGATGGCGTTCTTATATTCTTCGATTGACTTTTCTATATTTCCTATGGCCTGATAACAATTCCCCAATTTCTTATGCAATTTTCCCATGCTCGGTGCCAATGCAATTGCCTTTTGATAATAATTGATTGCTTCTTTACATCTTCCGCTATTTTTAAGAAGATCACTCAGAGTATAAGAGCTAAAATAAAGAAGGGAAAAAATAATAATAACTTCTTTGCATTTTTTATGGTCCTTACTATTCACACTCAATTATAATGCCGCATTCTTCGCATCTGTATTTGGTTGTTGATGTTTTGG
>JAFGES010000043.1 GCA_016931455.1 Desulfobacterales bacterium
CCAAAACATCAACAACCAAATACAGATGCGAAGAATGCGGCATTATAATTGAGTGTGAATAGTAAGGACCATAAAAAATGCAAAGAAATTATTATTATTTTTTGATCAAAATCAAAATATTGTTTTTGATCAAAAGGCGATTTGTGGAGATGGTCAAAGCCACCAGCGACCCGCTTGATCCTGGATCTATTTTTATCACTCAAAAAGCGCAAACCATCAAAAATTATCATCAGTGACTCCAAGAGGAGTTTAACAAAAAAATTTCTCTCGCGACCCTAAGACGCTATGCCAAGGAGCAAAGCCTTTCGATCTATTTACATAAACCCGATTTTGAGCAAGCACCCAGTCGTTATGCTTTCAAGGACGAATCTGTTTTTGATCTGGTACAAACGGACGGATATGTTTTGCAATATCTCAAAATCCGACGGGAAAACGGCAAATGGCAAAAACCGCGCGTAATCGAATTCCATGACACCAGGGTGCGGTATTTGTTTGTTCTGGATGTCTTTTTCTCAGAAAGCAGTTTGAATGCCTTGGATGAACTTAACGCGCTAAGAGGACTTTCAGAACCTTTATAAAGTTACTTTGAGCCGTCAAGTCCATAGCAAAAAAGAGTTTCCTCTTTAAGGGCAAGTGTGATAAATTAATATGCCTTTGAAAGGCACTCCCCGGGTAAGCCTCTGGGAATCTAAACATATGCTTGGTTTGATTCGATATTTTTTCAAATTTCAGATAGGAATATTCATCATGAAAGAACCTATAAATATTGCTTTTGCTAAATTTATTGCCGGAACCAAAGCAGTTAAATTTGGAGAGTTCACACTGAAAAGCGGAAAAAAATCTAATATTTTTTTCAATTTTGGCGAAATTTACCTCGGCAGTGAATTGATTCAACTCGGCACTCTTTTTGCCGATTTCATAGTTAATAATTCGTTAGATAAGGTTGACGCCCTTTTTGGGCCGGCCTATAAGGGGATCAATATAAGCATAGCCACAAGTATTGGATTACACCAAAAATATAATATATCAATACCATTTGCCTACAACAGAAAGATTAAGAAAGATCATGCCGAAGGTGGCCAATTCGTAGGTTTCGATCTAACAAAAGCAAATACAATTCTTATACTAGATGACGTAATAACAGATGGTGGCACAAAATATGAAGCGATAGAAATGTTAGCCGTTTTTCCTAAACTAAAAATAAAAGCAATGATCGTAGGAGTTGATAGAGAAGAAAAAGATTCAAATGATGAGTTATATCGTATCAAATTTATGGAAAAGACAGGAATCGACTTGTTTGCCTTGTCAACCAAAAGTGAGATTATTCGATTTGAGAAAGTTATTTTATGAAATACACAAGTGATATTTTTAAAAATAACAGCACCCAGAATATTAACAAAAGGTTGAACGATTGAATGTAGCCCCATTGGCTGATGCATAATAAAAACATAGGATAAAGCGACTGTGAGACTGTAATTTATTATACCCAAAATATCATCAAATGCTGCAACCCCCATAATCGTGGAATAAAAAATGACAATAAACCCAGTTTAGGTTGAGAAACAATGAGTGGACCCAGAAGAGCAAAAACAGCAGCAACAAATAAAAACGCAAATTCCGCAATATATCCGGTTACTTTTGGCAATCTGATACGAGTGCAAAGCTCTCCGAAAATAAAACCCGTAAATACAATGATTCCGGTTATTAGAATAGGTTCCATGCGCTTCCGATGATATTTCTTAAATTTGCGTCTAATGCAGGTTTCACGTAATCCAACAAACGACCGCCGGTAGGGTCATGCTATAGCCCGTTTGCCGCTATTAAACGGCTGTGGTTATCATATACAAATCCGAATTTTTTGATTTTTCAGACTCTGCTGTTTTTCTTATAAAAGCCAAGCAAGCAATATTGCCAAAGATGCTACAGTCACTGGAATTCCAACGGTTGCATGTTGCCGAAACGTTATTTTTATGTCAAAATTTGAGGCCTGTTCGACTACTATTAGGTTTGCTATACTACCCATTAAAAACAAATTTCCGGCAAAGGTACTTGATGCCGCCAGCGTATACCATTGGGCCGGTTCAAGAGGATCAAGAAAACGTATGAGTAACATTGCTGCCGGCACATTACTGAAAAAATTGCTTAATATTACTGATATGCCGGTCAATACAGGCAGGTTATGCAGATCAATCCCCTTATCGGCGAGTTGATTCATGACAATGTCCGGATAATTACTCTGCGAAAACCCATGAATGATTACAAAGAGGGCGCAAAATAAGGTAATCAGATGCCAGTCTACTAGTCCGATAATATCTCTGGTTTTCATTTTCCGGCTGCATAACAATACGCCGGCGATACCGATGGCCGATATTTCCCTTGGGATTGAAGAAAAAAATAAGGCAATGAGTATCAAAATTGCAAAGATTCCTTTTGAAGTCTGCCACTTGTCAAAAGACTGCCTCGGCTCGTTCGGTTCAACATATATTTTTTCCCCCTGATCATAAATTCTTCGACGGTATATCCACAATATGATCAGATAGCCGGCCAAAAGCGCGAGAAACGATGGTGGACTGCACCAAAAAAAGAATTTTGTAAAATTCAGATTGCCGGTTTGGCCGATCAGCATATTTTGAGGATTACCGATGATGGTTGCCGCTGAACCGATATTACTTGAAACCGCAAGTCCAATAAGAAACGGCAGAGGATTCAGTTTTGCTTCAATCAAGGAGAGTGCCAGTATCGGAGTAAATGCAAAGCACACAATATCATTTGCTAATATTGCAGACAACACAGCGCTCACAAGCATGGTAACCAATAAAAAGAATCGAGGATGAGTATAAAAAGGCAAAATTTTTAATGCAATCCAGGTGTAAAAGCCTCCAAGTCGAAGTTGTGCGGAAATAATCATCAAAGAATAAAGCAGTAGAATTGTCGGCAGATCAATTGATCTAGCGGCACTTTCCGGCGTAACAATGCCGAAAACCACCATAGCGATAGCTCCGAGAAGTGCAACGCCAACCCTATCAATGATGAGCCCTGGAATTTTCCCAAGGGCTATACCCAAATAGGCAAGACAAAAAATAGCTACCGCCAGCATATCAGGTTCGGACCCTTTTATTGTATTATCGTATCATAGTAGCCGCTGTTTGCGGTCTTGTGTATTAAGATGTTAACTGTGATTTTTCATTTTCGAGTCTCGGCTGTAGATTTTTTCCTTTTCCCAAAACCCATTTTCTCATAACCCATTATATCTTCTGCATTCTGAGAATGCTTTATTTCAGGGGCATCATACATGATTCGCATATTCTTGGTATCTTTTCGGGTGATGAAAAATGAATAAAGATGATCTTCGTGCCTATCAAATGCCTTGAAAATCACATCATGAAAATCATCAAAAGTACAATTCTCAGATGCCTCAATTATTCGATATAACTTTGGTATCCCTATGATGGAAATTCTAAATAGGTATATTCTCATCCTATAATTCCAATACAGTTATTTTGCCTTGATAATTTAATGAGCAATCTAATATTTTTCCGCTCAATGCCCCGACCCATTTCAACATATCATTTCTAAATACGCTGATATTTGTGGTGCCAGTGCTATTTTTCTCGTTATCGATTTTGTTTGTTAGCATTATCATTAAATCTTTTGTCAATGTTTTCCAACAAACACTTCCCGTGAATAACAGCTACGGTTAGTGCCTTATAATTTTATCCTTTTTTAGCTGGTATACAAGACGATAACTATAGTTGAGATAATTCACCTTCTTTTTCTGCCCGGTCAATTCCTCAAGGGACTTTTTCAACAAAATATAAATGATGTTGAATTTCGTTAAGGTGAAGCGTTTCGCACCGAACAGAAAGAGGACGAAATTGTAAAGTTCTACGTTAGTGATACCGATAATATGGCGGTATCGCTTGATATGCAAGGAAAATGTATATTTGTATTCTTAAGAAAAAATTAAAATTAATTATTTTGTCTGTATTATTTCCCTTGCATTTTCCTAAAAAAGTATTAAATTTCGGAAAACTTTATAATGGAAACAAAAGGGAGAACCCATGAATCCTTCAATTATTTACAAACCGGAAATATTTGGTCGGATTTTCAAGTTTTTACCGAAGTGTCGAAGACTGTTCGGTTTTCGGTAGCTCAGCCATTAATCTTAAAATTAAGGTAAGGTAACCAAACTATGTATCAACAATCTGACGTTGACAGAAAATTCACACGTGAAGTGATCGTCGAGGAAGATGACAAACCCCCAGACCCCGGAAGCGTTTTAACTTCATTAAACCTGGGCAACCTCGATCTATCGCATTTTTTTAAACCATCAACCCATCGATCTCTTGAAATTATCAAGCGAAAACGCCCGCCTCGCAGCAGTGCAAGAACACGGCTTTTTAGACGCACCTGGTTCCCTGATGCCTCTGATCACCAATGGAATGACTGGCATTGGCAGATTCGTCGGCGCATTCATTCAGCCGATCAACTGGAACGGATTCTAAAACTTTCACCGGAAGAAAAACAAGCCGTTGAATTTTCCGGCACCAAATTGCCGCTGGGTATTACCCCGTATTATGCAAGCCTTCTGTCGCCGGATGATCCGAATCACCCCTTACGGCGAACGGTCGTGCCCACAATGCATGAATTTTTTACCATGCCCTGCGAGGCCGACGATCCTTTGGGGGAAGAAAGCCAGAGCCCGGTTCCGGGACTGGTGCACCGGTATCCGGACCGTGTACTTCTGTTGGTAGTGGATTTTTGTTCCACTTATTGCCGATACTGCACTCGTTCACGCATGGTCGGGCATGGGGCCTTTCACGCAGCAAAATCGCGCCTGGAGAAAGCCTTTGATTATATCCGTAAGACGCCTGAGGTTCGGGATGTGCTTTTATCCGGTGGAGATCCTCTCACCCTGAGCGATGAACGCCTGGAATGGATTCTCAGCCAACTGCGGCAGATTCCGCACGTGGAGATCATCCGCATCGGAACCAAGGTACCGGCGGTATTACCCCAACGTATTACCCCCCAACTGGTAAAAATGTTGCGGCAATATCATCCTCTCTGGATGAGCATCCATTTCACTCACCCGGAAGAATGTACACCGGAAGCCTACCGAGCCTGTAGATTACTGGCGGATGCCGGTATCCCCTTGGGATCACAAACCGTGCTGCTCAAAGGTATCAACGACTCAGTGGAAACTTTGAAAGAGCTGTACCACAACATGATGAAAATGCGGGTAAAGCCTTATTATCTTTATCAGTGTGATCCTCTTTCGGGTTCCGGGCATTTCCGCACCCCGGTGGAAAAAGGTCTGGAGATGATTCAGGGGCTACGCGGATTTACCTCGGGCTACGCCGTCCCCACCTATGTCATCGATGCCCCGGGAGGCGGAGGCAAAATCCCTCTGATGCCCGATTACGTCCTCGGCCGGGATGCAAATTCATGGATACTTCGCAATTATGAAAACGGAGAATTTCGCTATCCGATTTCATGATGTTTCACTTCAAAAAACCGAAAAAACTGACTGAAATACATAAAAATAAACAGGGCACGGGAAGATTTGCTCACCGTGCCCTGCAATGAACAATTGCTTCAAAATTTTGATATTGATATATGGAGACAATAACAATGTATATTGGATTAACTTATGATCTTCGATCCGAATATCTTGCCATGGGATATGGGGAAGAAGAAACCGCGGAGTTTGACCGGGAGGATACGATCGATGGACTGGAGTCGGCACTTCAGCAGCTGGGGCATCAATGCATCCGCATCGGCAATGCCCGTAGCCTGATGGAACGGCTGATCCGGGGTGAACGCTGGGATATGGTATTTAACATTGCCGAAGGATTGCATGGAATCGGTCGGGAAGCCCAGATTCCGGCGATATTGGATGTCTACGATATCCCTTATACCTTTTCAGATCCCCTGGTGATGAGTCTGACTCTGCATAAAGGCATGACCAAACGCATCATTCGAGATGCCGGTCTTGACACGCCGGATTTTTGGATCGTTGCCGGTAAAGAGGATGTCGTTCAATTTATCTTTCCTCCGCCGTATTTTGTCAAGCCGGTTGCTGAAGGCTCCGGCAAGGGCATTTCCGCCAAATCCATCGTCTATCGGAAAGAGGACCTGGCACCGATCTGCCTGGATCTGATTCATGAATTCGGACAACCGGTTCTAGTTGAGCGCTGCCTCACCGGGCGTGAATTTACCGTTGGAATCACAGGAACCGGCCATGAAGCTAAGGTGCTGGGAACCATGGAAATCTTACTGCTTGAAAATGCCGAAAAAACAGCATATTCCTACATGAACAAGGCAAACTACGAAGAACTCGTGCAATATCGCCTTGTGACGCCTGAGGGCGATGCATCGGTCGCCGCGGCCGAAAACCTTGCGATCAGGGCCTGGCAGGTTTTGGAGTGTCGGGACGGAGGACGCATTGATATTCGCTGCGATGAAACAGGAAAACCGTATTTTCTCGAGGTAAATCCATTGGCCGGTTTGAATCCGAAACGATCAGATCTGCCGATTCTCTGTTCTTATTTAAACATTTCCTATGTCGATCTGATCGATAAAATTCTTTCGTCCGCGATAAAGCGAATCGCATCGGATAAAGGAGCATTTACATCAAAACCATGCGCATTTTAATTTTGCACCAGAAAGTAACGCAAATCAGTGCACCGGACGACCAGGATGTACTGATCCAGGCTGAAGCGGTATCCAATGCTTTGAAAGCTCTGGGACACCAGCCGATCATCCTATCCTGCGATCTGAATTTATCGCTTTTGCGAAATTATCTGATGGAGATTCAACCGGATGCCGTCTTCAACCTGGTTGAATCATTGGATGGTTGCGGGCGCCTGCTTCATATAGTACCTGCAATGCTGGAGGCTCTGAACATTCCCTTTACCGGTTCGGATTCCAATGCACTCATGGCAACGACTCATAAAACCTTAGCCAAAACGGAAATGGTCCGAACCGGTATTCCCACGCCGAACTGGATCGGGCCGTTTCCACCGGATCTTCGTAGCGGCTTTCGACCGGCGCCCAAGGAAGCCGAACATTCATGTCGGAAATGGATCATCAAATCACTCTGGGAACATGCATCCGCCGGAATGGATGAAAACGCCGTAGTGGAGGCAGATGGTCGAACCGTGGAAGATCTTGTGAAAAGCCGAGCGCCCTCGCTGGGAGGGGAGGCTTTTGCCGAGGCCTATGTCGAAGGCCGTGAATTTAATCTGTCGCTGCTTCAGGACAGCGAGTCGTTTCAGGTTCTTTCTCCGGCTGAAATCGTGTTTGAAGGATACCCGGAGGGAAAACCCAGAATTGTGGATTATCGGGCAAAATGGGAAACGAACTCCTATGAATATCAGCACACAACGCGGCGGTTTGACTTTCCGGCACAAGACGCAGGTCTGCTCGAAGCATTAAGCTCGCTGGCTCTTCGTTGTGCGGAGATATTCAAACTCAAGGGATATGCTCGAGTGGACTTCCGGGTGGATGCTCAGGGACATCCCTGGATACTTGAGGTCAACGCCAACCCCTGTATTTCCCCGGATGCCGGTTTTGCTGCGGCAGTGCAGCGGGCGGGCATCTCCTTTGAGCAGGCCGTAAAACGGATTACAGAAGCCGCTTTGCTATCGTCCAGGGTTGAAACAACTTCCTGCATGATACCGATTTCCAGCATCGGTATAGGTTTGTCAATATCTGAGGCTGGATCGCCCTCTGCAGCAGATCCCATTCATTTTGAATACGAACCGCTTTCAGAAGACCGGCAAAACGTTCGCCGTTTGGTTGAAGCTACCGGCTTTTTTTATCCGGATGAAGTCGATGTGGCTGAAGAGCTGGTTGAGGAGCGCCTGGAAAAAGGCGATAAAAGCGGCTATTTTTTTGTACTGGTTCGACGCTGCGGCCGTCTGATCGGCTATGGCGCTTATGGACCCATACCCTGCACGGTTTCAAGTTATGACCTGTACTGGATCGCGGTAGACCCGGATTTCCAGGGGCACGGTCTGGGCAGGCGGATTCTGGATGAAATCGAGCGTCTGATTCGCCTATCCGGGGGAACCCGCGTGTACGTGGAGACTTCCAGTCGGCCCCGGTATGCCTCGACCCGAAAATTTTATCAAAGCTGCGGATACCGGATTGAATCCACACTTGAAAATTTTTATGCTAAGGGAGATGGAAAGGTTACTTTCGGTAAGGTGCTTTGAACCCTAGTCTAATCCTATTTTATCTTACTTGAACCCATACAGATTGAACTTTGCAGTGCCAATCCTTTCGACTATCTTAAAACGCTTCAACTCCACACAACCGAACTGTTTGCCACCCCGGAAAACTGGGTTCCCTGGAATTATAAGGATAGTGCTTCTGTATCCTGATTTCGATTGTCAAAGAACGGATTGGATTAAGATCCCTTTGTAGATTCTGAACGTGACTATATCCAAAAACTTTTTTTAACTCAAGCAGGCTTACCGGAAGGACACGCTTATTCACTGCTGACTACAAGAGAGTTTCTAGATCACTGATTAAAATAGAAATTGATTGAGCCGCTTCTTGTTGTTCATTGGTCTCTGGTGTTGTAGGATCATCTATTATCCAATCTGGTAATAGCCCATCAGATTTCGCTAGAATATCCTGTAATTGGTCGATTGCTGCTTGAAAATCTCCAGCGTCTATATGCTCAGAGACTTTATCAAGCATATTCAGAAGGGCTTTCCTTCGATTCTCTGCTGCTTTGTCATTAGGAGCATCGAAGCTACAAGTCGAGAAGCTTGCGATCTTATCCTTGATGTTATGAACTTGTTGCTGAAGGTCATCAACAGGGGGCGGTGCAACTCCAGACCCTGTAGGAATGCCAAATAGCATGGTATCTGTATCAGTGTAAATACCATCGCTTACCGTTAAAGTAACTTGGTAATTCCCAACGGGTAAATCAGCTATGGATACAATCTGACCGATGTGAGGGGTATTCTCACCCTCAACCTGCCAACTGAAGGTCAAAGGATCGCCCTGGGGATCGCTGGAAAGAGTTCCGTCCAACTGAAGCATATTATTCCCGTCTAGAGAGGTTCCGGCATTTGCTATTGGCGGCCCACCGATCTCATAGCCTCGACCCTCCAAACCATTCTGGTAATGTTTTTGTATTTCTTCTGGTGTTAAGGCTCTATTGTAAATTGCAACTTCATCGATTATGCCATAAAAAAAATGTTGATATGTAGCTGAACCCCTATAGCCAATATATAGATTCCCAACAAAACTTGTCCAATCATCAGAAGATAAGTCATCATTACCTTTAGATTGTCCATCTACAAACAATTCGTTGGTGAGATTACTATGAAGGATCCCAACCAAATGATGCCAATTCGTATCAATATAAGTTTTATAAAGCTCTTGGTTTGCATCATCAATATCATCATGGACACATGCACGCTCATTTTCACTAACCGATAGACCCCAATCATCATACGCAGTGTTTGTCTTATATACAACTGGGTTAAAAATAGAGTCAGGAGGATTGCTATACCTTTTAACCCATGCCTCAATTGTAACTTCCGGAATAGAAAAGTTATACGATATTTCAACACCATCATCAATACCATCAAAAATTAATGCACCATCAACTTTGCCTATTGTCCGAATTGCTCCATAAATAGTTCCATGATTATTGCCAACTGAATCATAAGCTATATTTCCACCACCTTCATCAAACTTCCAGTAGGAGATCATTCCAGGTGGATACTCCTGTGCTAGGCCACTTGCCGCCATAAAGGCAACTACCATTATTGCAACAACTGTAGACAAAATACTCACACCATATTTTTTACTTCTTTTAGCCATTTTATATCCTCCTCTGTTTTGAGTTTTACTTATTGGACTTGCAACTTTATTATATGAGAAAATAGAATTTTGGCAACTTTGGTCTTCGCATCCCCTTCCCTTACCAAATTGATTCTAAGGCGAAATTACGGTCAGGTAGCCGGGGGTTGTTGCCAACCCCAAGCCCCTTAAGAACCGTGCTTGAGAGTTTCCCCTCACACGGCTCAAGCCTCTGAAAAAGTTTCCCTTGTTGGGATTCCCGCAAACCCTAAAGTTTACTTCACGTTACTTATCTGCTTGTCAGAATAGCCATTGGCCCACAGGGTGCACCATCCGAAGACGTCATTTGCTTTCCCTGCTTTCATCTGATTCAATCAAACCTCACGTGATCAAAGACCCGCTGAACGTCAGCCTCCTTGCGGAGTCGGGAATATTTCACCCGATATCTCGGCCATTCCAGCCGGGCATTTGCTTTTTTGGGTTGCCGGGGGTCTGCCGGTTCTGCCGGGGGGTTCTGCCGGGCTGCCGGGGCTGCCGGGGGGGGCTGCCGGGGGTCGGACCACAATAACTAACTATAATAACAATAAAAGAAAAACAAAATAGGCCTTAAAATCGTCTTAAACAACTCATTTTAACCCTATAAATTCCTTTTTAAGCAAAATACGATCTAATAAAATAATTCTTAAACCCGATATATAGCACCCCAAATTGTACGTTTAAGACTAAAAAGCAGCTGTTTTTAGAACTCTTTCTATAAATATTCAGATAGTTGCCGTGGCCCGCCCCCCAGTGCCCCCAGTGAAGTAGCCGGCACTTTCTGGAAAAGGCAAACTGCTGAAGCGATGCTATTTCTCAGAAGCACACTGCTGTGCGATCGGTGGAACATCATGCTAAAAAATCTTTTACTAATAAAACGTGGCGAATTTGCCTAATGCCGCTAAATGGGATTGCACCCCCAGGCGCATCTTTTCACAGATGACTTTCTTTTTTTTATAATCCTTGTACCAAAATTCGACTTTGCCGTCTTCTATTTTAATAAGTC
>JAFGES010000044.1 GCA_016931455.1 Desulfobacterales bacterium
CCCGACGGCAAATGGTACGATGTTTTTGTCAATGCCGTTCCCGGCACTCATGGTTTCATCTTCAAGTTCACTTTTTGCGACCGGGAAAAATCCTTTGACCTTGACCTTGACAAGCTTGGCTTCGACGAAGCTGGCCTGCGCGCCCTTAAACAGGCGGTCGATGCCCCGAAGGGCATGGTGTTGGTGACCGGACCCACTCACAGTGGTAAGTCGATCGTCTGCTATTCATCGGTCATGCGTCGGCTGCGCAAAGGCGACAGCGCAACGGCGATCGAGCGGCCGCGCAAGTTCCGTTTGCCCGGAGCCCGACAGATTCTACTGAAAAGTTATGTCGATTATCACACGGAATTCCCCAATGCCTTGGCGGATGACCCACGCGTGCTGCTGGTGCAGGAGGTCCGCTCGTTCGAGGAGATCGACGAGGCGTTGGCTATTGCCCGCGAGCGGTTGGTCGTGGCCGGGGTCCACGCTTGGGAAGTGGTCCCGTGCCTGCTCCGGTTGCGCCGCTGGGCCGGCGACGAGAGAGATCCGAAATCCGACCAGGCGCTGATCCTGAAATTCAGGGGCTTGGTGGCGGAAAACCTAAACTTGATCTGCTCTGGGCGGCAGGTAAACCTGCTCTGTCCCCACTGTAAGAGGGAAGTGGATATTCCGGCTTCCTTGATGGAGAAAAACGGGCTGCAAGTTGACCGAAAGGGGAAGATGCCGACATTTGAAAAGGGAAACGGCTGCGAAGCCTGCCATGGTTGGGGGATAATGAAGCAGACCGGGATCTACGAGGTCCTGCCCATTTCACCGGCCATGCGGCAGCTGCTGGCTCTCCCGGTCCCTGATTGCGCTTTCATCCGCCAGGCACGGGAAGATGGGCTGGTCAGCCTGCGCGAGACCGCCTTGAAAATGGTGCTGGACGGATCGATCAGCTTCCAGGAAGCTGTTTCCGCCACGTCGGAGCCCTATCATTTAAATCTTTTTAAGAATTGATATTTGGCAGCCACCGCAATGGATTGCTACTCTTTTATTCTATTCTCCTTTCTTGTGATCCGACACTGACTAAAATCGAAAGTTGGATTTAGAGAAGATACCATTTAAACCGACACCGCCAAAATTCGGCACTAACCAAAAAAATTGCAATGTATGCCTATGAGTCCTTTTTTATCGTTTTTATCACTTGTAAAAACCCACCTGGGTGGAGTCGGCACCTCTTCAAAAATGAAAACCGGTCTTGAGCAAATGCCATTGTCATCGTGAATTATGAGAATTCAATATGAATCGGAAAAATTGCAATACATGCCGATTTTGTCTGTTTTGCTATTGTTTTTACCCCAATATTGACCTATCGGAATCCGTTTTAAAAAGGGATTTTTAGCATTGGATATTAACGATAATTTAATTTGACAATTTTACCCTTATTTCTTATTATAAAATATCTTTAACGTAAAACGGGGATGAGGGATATATAGAGGATTCACAGCATGACAATAAAAAGATCTGTGAATTTGTGAATAAGAATAAAGATTAATACTGATCATAATGAAAATAACTAATTATCATGCGAAATATCTGGCTTACGATCTTACCCGAAGGCATGCTTCCGATAGTGTTGAAAAATTAATTGCTGTTCTTGCTGATGCCCAAGTGGATCTGAATCCCCATCAGATCGAAGCAGCCCTTTTTGCATTTAACAATCCCTTTTCAAATGGTGCCATTCTGGCTGACGAGGTTGGATTGGGAAAAACCATTGAAGCCGGCCTCTTGATCGCCCAAAAATGGGCTGAGCGCAAGCGTCATATCTTGGTAATCCTGCCGGCAAATCTTCGTAAACAATGGAGTCAGGAATTAGTAGATAAATTCTATCTACCTTCGGTTATACTTGAAAAGAAAAGTTTCCAGGAAGCCATTAATCAGGGGCAATTAAATCCATTTTTACAGGAATCTGTTATTTTATGTTCCTATCAATTTGCACATAAAATGGCAGCCTATATTCTTCAAACACCCTGGGATCTGGTGGTCATCGATGAAGCTCATCGCTTACGAAATGTATACAAACCATCCAATAAAATTGCCAATTCGATCAAAAAAGCAATCGCTCCTTTCCCCAAAGTTTTATTGACGGCCACACCGTTACAGAATACTTTACTGGAGCTTTACGGCCTAGTCAGCATCATAGACGAGCATACCTTCGGGGATTTCAAAATCTATCGCAATCGATTCACTCGTCTCGGAAATGATAATGACTTTAATGAACTCAAAGAGCGCTTAAAGCCGGTTTGTAAAAGGACCTTGCGTCGTCAAGTTTTGGAGTATATTAAATTCACCAACCGCCTTGCCTTAATCCAGGAATTTGTGCCGACTGACGAAGAGCAGCGCCTTTATGACCTGGTATCTGACTACCTGCAGCAACCAACATTACACGCCCTCCCGGCCAGCCAGCGCTCACTAATGACGTTAATTTTACGCAAGCTGCTCGCATCATCCACCTATGCCATCTCGGGTACTTTGGAAGGCCTAGCCCAAAAACTAGAAGATGCGGCCGTGCAAGGCAGGGATGTCACTGCACCCCCGGATGAATTGAAGGAGAACTTGGAAGAATTAGATGAGCTGGCTGAAGAATGGGAAGAAGGGGAGAATGAAGGGAAAATTCCTGAAAAAAAATTGTTCAGCCAGGAACAGTTAATCGAAATAAGCAAAGAAACAGCAAAGCTGCGTGAGTTTCACAATCTGGCTAGATCGATTACAAAAAACTCCAAGGGCGAGGTGCTTTTAACCGCTTTGCGGCGGGGATTTGCGGCAGCTTTAGAAGTGAAAGGGAAGGATAGCAAAGGATTGATGCAGCAAAAAGCAATCATATTCACCGAATCCCGACGTACGCAGGAGTACCTTTTTTGTATCCTTGATCAAACTGAGTTTGCCGGGAAAGTCATGGTATTCAACGGTACCAACAACGATCCGAAATCAAAAGAAATATATCGCCGCTGGCAGGAAAAATACAGTGGGACTGACCATGTTTCCGGATCTCCTAGTGCCGACATGCGTGCTGCCCTGGCGGATTATTTCCGTGACCAGGCAACAATTATGATTGCTACCGAAGCTGCCGCTGAGGGCATTAACCTTCAGTTTTGTAATCTGGTGGTGAATTACGATTTGCCCTGGAACCCCCAGCGCATCGAACAACGTATTGGACGTTGCCATCGTTATGGCCAAAAATTCGATGTGGTTGTAGTCAATTTTCTCAACAAAAAAAATGCCGCTGATTTGCGTGTTTATGAATTGCTGGATGAAAAATTTCGCCTCTTCAGTGGGGTTTTCGGCGCCAGTGACGAGATACTTGGCGTTATGGAATCGGGGGTTGATTTTGAAAAGCGCATCATGGCCATTTATCAGCAGTGCCGTACTCCCGAGCAGATCCAGTTTGAATTCGATCAGTTGCAGCGCGAATTGGAATCGCAAATAAGCGAAGGACAATATGACGCCCGGGAAAAGCTTCTGGATAATTTCGATCAAGAAGTTGTGGAAAAAGTTCGTATTCAGAGTCATGATTATCTGGATCGCTTCAATGAAAAACTTTGGCTGCTGGCCAGGCATCTCTTGCAAAATCATGCCCGTTTTGATGAAGCCGATCACAGCTTTTATCTGACACAAAATCCTTTCCCCGGAGAAACGATTCATTCTGGCCCTTACCGAATGGGAAAAAGCGTGGAGGAGACTAACACCTTTCGCGTTGGTCATCCTTTGGCCAAGAGAATTATGGAACAAGCCAAGATGTTGCTTCTAGAGCCTGGAGAGGTCGTGTTTAATTATACCGGTGATAGAAAAAAAATCACAATACTGGAACCAATGTTGGGGAAAAGTGGCTGGCTTTGCTGCAATCGCTTGAGTATTTCCAGCTTGGAGGTTGAGGATCACCTGGTCATAGTTGGCACTACAGAGGACGGGAATTCCCTTGATGAAGGCCAATGCCGCCGCATCTTTGATTTATCCGGGAGTTTGCTGGGGAAAGTCAATGTGCCGTCAAGTGTAGAGTTGATTCTGCAAAAGACCATCGCAGAAAAAAGGGAAATATTGTTGCAGAAACTTTCCTTGAAGAATAGCCATTGGTTTGATATTGAAATGGACAAACTCGACCGTTGGGCCGATGACCGCCGTACAGCGCTCAAGTTGGATCTGGATGAGATGGACCAGGAGATTAAAGTGACAAAAAAAGCGGCACGCTTTGCACCCAACTTGCCGGAAAAACTTGAACTCCAGAAAAAGCTGCGTAGTATGGAAACCAGGAGAGACGATATTTGGCGTAGCTATGATGAAGCCAGCCGCGAAATCGATCGGAAAAAGGATGATTTGCTGGATGACATCAGCCGACGCCTGGAGCAGCGGCTGGAAATGGAAACATTGTTCTTCCTTCATTGGAGAATTAATTGAATGCCAACCACAAATGTGCCATTATTATTGCATCTACAGGAGAATAAGCCATGACCGAACATCCTGATAAACTCGACCTGCGCTCGCAGGATATTTCGGAAGAAAGAAAGCAAGAGCTGCTGAGACTTTTTCCTGAAATCCACACCGAAGGCGGAAAAATCGACTTTGAGCGGTTGAAACTTGTAATCGGAGAGACGGTGGACGTGGGCAAAGAGCGTTATGGCATGAATTGGCCGGGCAAGGCCGATTGCTTCAAGACCATCCAGGCGCCCAGCATGGGTACCCTGCGCCCCTGTCCGGAGGAGAGCATCAATTTCGATACTAGCGAAAACCTGATTATCGAAGGAGACAACCTAGAAGTATTGAAGCTTCTACAGAAATCGTATCTGGGCAAGATCAAGATGATCTATATCGATCCGCCATACAACACCGGGAACGATTTTATTTATCCGGATAATTATACTGAGAGTCTGCAAACCTATCTGCAATACACCGGTCAGGTGGACAGTGAGGGGAAAAGATTCAGCACCAACACTGAGGCCGATGGCCGCTTCCACTCCAAGTGGCTGAATATGATGTACCCGCGACTTTATCTGGCTAGAAATTTACTAAATGATGATGGAGTCATTTTCGTCAGCATGGATGATCATGAAATTGATAATCTAAAGAAATTGTGCAATGAAGTCTTTGGAGAGGAAAACCATATTGGGACATTTTGTTGGAGGAGAAGAGCACCTTCAGCCC
Organism: Desulfobacterales bacterium; assembly: GCA_016931455.1. Lineage (GTDB taxonomy): Bacteria > Desulfobacterota > Desulfobacteria > Desulfobacterales > JAHDSC01 > JAFGES01. The sequence goes on from JAFGES010000044.1 coordinate 5,161, forward strand.
TTGCAGATAAACTCGTTTCGTCTGACCATGAATATGTGGTTTGCTATCAGAAAACTGATTTTATTTCCTTAGGAACTCCTAAAGAATACAAAGGATATTCCAATCCTGATAATGACCCGAGGGGAGATTGGACGACGGGTGATCTAACTGTCGGAATGACAAAAGATCAGCGCCCCAATCAGTTTTATCCTCTTATTGACCCAAGAACCGGAAGAACTTATTCAGCTAATCCAAATCGAGTTTGGGCTTATGTGCAAGAATCAATTGACAAGTTGATTACTGATAATCGTATAATCTTTTCTGAAGACACTTCACGTCGCCCGATGGTTAAAAGATTTAAATCGGACTTGAAGAGTAAAATTAACCCCGTTTCTACATGGCTCAATGAAGTTGGTCTTAACTCGGAAGGTACCAGAGAAATTCAAAAAATATTGGGTGAAAATATTGCAATTTACCCAAAACCAAAAAGTTTAATTACTGCATTATTGAATTGTGCTGCTAGCCCTGAGGATATTATCCTAGATTTTTTTGCTGGCTCTGGCACCACCGCTCATGCTGTCCTTGACTTAAACAAGAAAGACGAAGGCAATCGTAAATTCATTCTTGTTCAGCTCCCTGAGCCAACGGGTCGGAAAGATTTCCCGATAATCGCTGAAATCACTAAAGAACGGGTGCGGCGGGTGATCAAGAAACTTAATGAAGAAGATAAAAAAAAATCACCTAAATTATTTAGTGGCGAGAAAAAAAAGGCCGACCGAGGGTTTCGAGTATTCAAGCTGGCCGAATCAAATTTTAAAACCTGGAACGCTGATATTGCCAAGGGAAATGTGGGCGCTCTGGAGAAGCAACTGGAACTCCATATCGATCATATCCGGCCTGAGCGGAGTCAGGAAGATATTCTCTATGAAATCCTGTTAAAATCGGGATTCGCCCTTACCCCGCCAATCGAAAAACTAGAGTTGGCAGGAATGACCATTTTTAGTGCGGCTGGAGGGACATTCATGATTTGTTTGGAGCGGAAATTAACCATGAGCGTGATCGAGGCCATGGCCAAACATAAACCCGAGCGGGTGGTTTGCCTGGACGAAGGGTTCACCGGGAACGATCAGATAAAGGCCAATGCTGTGCAGATCTTCAAGACCAAAGGTGTCAATTTTAAAACAGTGTGAACAAAAGAGGTGTATAATAATGAACATGAAAATAGTAGATTTAACAATTAAAAATTATCGTGTTTTTAAGGATACCCGCCTTTCCAATGTGTCAAATCTTTGTGTTCTTGTTGGAGCCAATGGCACAGGGAAAAGTACACTTTTCGATATATTCAGTTTTTTAAAGGATTCTTTGACTTTAAATGTCAGTAAAGCGTTGATTCGAAGAGGCGGATTTTCTGAATTGGTGACCCGGGGGTCAAAAGGACCTATAGAAATTGAAATCAAGTTTCGAGAATCGGGCGGCAGGCTGGCAACTTATGCGCTCAAAATCGGTAGTAAAGATAACAAAGGTATTGTTGAACGGGAAGTGTTGAAATTTCGAAGAGGACAACGAGGTCAACCATGGCATTTCCTTGATTTTTCAAATGGAAAAGGCAAAGCGATAATTAATGAAGATGAGTATGGGAAGAAGCATGCCGAAGCAAAACGTGAAGATCAGGAATTAGAATCTCCGGATATTTTAGCAATTAAGGGTTTGGGGCAATTCCAACGGTTCAGAATTGTTAGTGAATTTCGCCGGCTTATTGAAAACTGGCATATTTCCGACTTTCATATTCAGGATGCGCGTCCAAGCGCCGAAGAAGGTATTGCCGAACATATTTCCACACGTGGTGATAATTTATCATTAGTCGCTCAGTTTTTGCATGATAATCATCCGGATATATTTAAAGAAGTACTTGAACGTATGAAACAACGGGTACCCGGTGTTCAATCGGTAGAAGCAAAATCAACTGAGGATGGGAGAATTGTGCTCCGTTTTCAGGATGGAGCTTTTAAAGATCCCTTCATGGCAAAATATGTTTCGGATGGAACGATAAAAATGTTCGCTTATCTGATTCTACTTTTTGATCCCAAACCTTTTCCTCTTCTTGCAGTCGAAGAACCGGAAAATCAACTTTATCCGGAATTGCTGGTAGAATTATGTGAAGAGTTCCGACAGTATGCTGATAGAGGCGGTCAAGTATTTGTCTCAACCCATTCCCCCGATTTCTTAAATGCAGTTCGTTTAGAAGAGATATTTTGGCTAAGAAAAAGTGATGGAATTGTGAATATATACAAAGCATCCGAAAATAAGCTTTTGCAAAACCTGATAAATGAAGGAGATTTACCGGGTGCTTTATGGCGGCAAGGATTATTTGAAAAAATGGCTAAAAATAAATGAAACTTGTTTTCCTATTGGAAGAAAGATCGATGGCAGCGGCTTTGGAAGGAATTTTACCAAGGTTGATACCTGAAGTGGAATTTCTGTGTATTCCTCATGAAGGAAAGCAAGACTTGGAAAAATCAATTCCTCGCAAATTAAGAGGCTGGCGAGAACCAGGAGTTCAATTCATTGTTGTTCGCGATCAAGATTCTGGTGATTGTCATCATATAAAAAACAAATTAACTGAACTTTGCTTGCAAGGCGGCCATAAAGAAACACTTGTCCGCATCGCTTGCAGGGAATTGGAGTCATGGTTTCTTGGTGATTGGCATGCAATAGAAAAATGTTTTGGTCATAAAGGATTAATCAATAAAAAAAATAAAAAAAACTATCGTAATCCAGATGTGGTTGGGCACCCTTTTCAGGAAATGAAAAAACTTATACCCTCCTATCAAAAAATCAGTGGTGCACGTTGTATTGGAAAACACCTTGATTTAATTAATATAAAATCTCATAGTTTCACTGTTTTTATAAGAGGAATTCTCGAATTGATAAATAGATGAAACTTCAATTTGATGCCAACCAGACCTTTCAGATCGATGCCATAGCCGCGATCACCGATCTTTTTGAGGGCCAACCGCAAGGGGCGTCTGAGTACTCCGTGATAAATGTTGGGGAATGGGGTGGTTTATTTACCGGTCATGATCGTACAGCGTTGGGTTTAGGCAATCGTCTATTGTTGTCTGAAGAAAAGCTGCAGGCCAATACTCGCTTGGTACAGACAGGGAATGACATAGAGTTGGATAATCCTGCTACACCTTTGGAAGGATGGGAGCTTTTTGATACGACGACAAATTCTCCCCGGCAGTGCCCCCATTTTTCAGTGGAAATGGAAACAGGTACGGGCAAAACCTATGTCTATCTCCGTACTATTTTTGAATTGTCGCGACGATTCGGGTTTAACAAATTTATTATTGTTGTACCGAGCGTAGCCATCCGTGAGGGTGTTCTGAAAAATATTGAAATCACAGCCGACCATTTCCGTACTCTCTATAACAACCTGCCCTTTGAGCATTTTGTCTACGATGCCCGTAATGTCAATCGTTTGCGCCAGTTTGCGGTAAGCAATACGCTGCAGATTATGGTCATCAATATAGATGCCTTTCGCAAGAATTTTATCGGAACGGAAGCTGAGCAAAAGAGCAACGTCATCTACAAAGAGAACGACCAACTGTCAGGACGGCAACCGATTGAGTTCGTCCAGGCTGCACGGCCCATCGTTATCATTGACGAACCGCAGAGCGTAGATTCAACCGAAAAGGCACAGGAAGCGATCAAGGCCCTTAACCCACTCTGCACCCTGCGCTATTCAGCTACCCATCGCAATCTTTACAATTTGGTCTACCGTTTAGACCCGGTACGGGCATTTGAGCTCAAACTGGTCAAACAGATCGTTGTAGCCAGCGCCGTGGCCCAGGGAGGTGCCAACGAGGCTTTTGTCCGGGTCGAAAAAATCGATTATAGCAAGGGTATCAAGGCCAAACTGCGCATTCAGGTCCAGACTGGTGAAGGCCCAAAAGAAAAGGCAGTGACCATAAAAAATGGGGCTGATCTTTACGCACTATCAAATGAACGAGCGTGTTACCAGGATGGATTTTTGGTTACTGAAATCAATGCCGAACCGGGCAACGAATATATCCGTTTCGAAAATGGACGCAGCTTGCGCTTGGGCGAAGAGACAGGTGGCCTGAGAGAAGATGTCTGGAAAACCCAGATAAAGTTTACGATTAAAAAACACCTTGACAAAGAGCTTCAAGTCAAAGCCCGGGGGATAAAGGTACTCAGCCTTTTCTTTATCGATCGCGTAGCCAATTACCGTGGCTATGATGAGTCAGGGAATCCTTGCAAAGGAAAATTCGCTGAGTACTTTGAAAGCAGCCTGGCAGAGTTAGCCAAAGAGGAACGTTATAGCGAATCGGAATGGTTAAAGCTTGCGCCGGAGCGTTTGCACAACGGCTACTTTGCCCAGGATAAAAAGGGTTTGCTCAAAGATACCAGAGGAGACACTCAGGCCGATGACGACGTCTATAACTTGATTATGAAAGACAAGGAAAGATTGCTTACTATGGATGAGCCGTTACGGTTCATTTTCAGTCACTCGGCCTTGCGTGAAGGTTGGGATAATCCCAATGTTTTCCAAATTTGTACTTTAAATGAAACTCGTAGTGCCATGAAAAAAAGGCAGGAAATAGGAAGGGGGCTGCGCCTGCCTGTGGATCAAAACGGCTTGCGAGTTTTTGATGAATCGGTTAACCGGCTTTATGTGATGGCCAACGAAAGCTATGAAGATTTTGCTCGTACGCTTCAGAATGAGTATGAGGAGGATTGTGGCGTTACATTTGGAAAGATTCCGCTAACTGCTCTTGCCAAAATTATTCGTATTAAAGACGGCAAGGAAATTCCCGTTGGTCTCCAAATGGCTGAAGTTCTCCGTGAAGCTTTGATGCATAATGGTTTTTTAGATGCCAACAGTAACATCCAACCTGCCTTTGATCCGAAACGCCCCGACTTTAAATTGGTGTTACCAAATTCTTATATAGACTTGGCTCCAGCAATAATTGATCTGCTCTCATCTTATCAAATCGAGAAACATATCCACCGCTATAGAGACGAGGGGGTCAACAGGTTAAAAAAAGAGGTGCAATTAAGCCAGGAATTTCAGAAACTCTGGGCGCGTATCAAACCCAGGACAACCTATCGGGTTGAATTCGACAGCAATGAATTGATCCGGCGAGCAGTTTCATCATTGAAAAAAATGGATCGAATTGAACCACCAAAGATTCAGGTGAACACAGGTCAAATCAATGTTACTAAGGCGGGTGTTGCCACCAAAGCCATGAGTGTCTCCGAAGAGGCCGCATCGGAATATCACTTTTTTGTTCCCGATTTGTTGGCTTATTTGCAGAATGAAACCGAATTAACCCGTTCCACGTTGGTTCATATTCTCAAGGAATCTGGACGTTTGCCTGAATTCTTTGTTGATCCGCAACGATTTATGGACTCTGTAGCCAAGATACTCAAGTATGAATTACATCGCCTTTTGGTTGATGGGATTAAATATGAGCGTATTCCTGCGACTGGAGTGGGGGCGGAATGGGAAATGATGCTTTTTAAAAATGAAGAACTCATAAATTATCTCAGCGCCTTATCGGTGACACACTCAGTATATGAATATGTGACCTATGATTCAGATATTGAAAGGGAATTTGCTAAAAAATTAGATCAACGTGAGGATATCAAACTCTTTGTGAAATTACCCGATTGGTTTGAAATTGAAACACCAGTAGGAAAATATAATCCCGACTGGGCAATCGTCAAACGTGAAGATCATACAATCTACATGGTGCGTGAGACCAAAGCCAACCGCGATTTTCTAAGTATGCGCTCCGCAGAAGCCGATAAAATTAGATGTGGCCAGCGGCATTTTGAAGCCATAGATGTTTCATTCAAGGTTGCTGTTTCTGCGGATGAAATATGATAAAAGGTGACAAATGAAATATGGATTTAATTTTCTTAAAAATTCAACGATATGTATGATAACAATAATGATTGCATCGATTGTGCTTATTATGAATATTGTAATATCAACTCAGTTAGATCCAATAGTATTTCAAATATTAACTGCTATCTCAACTTTTTTATTGGTAATTGTAACGACAATCTATGCCGTGTCGACTAACAAAATGGCTGCTAATATGCAAGCTCAATCTAATATTATGACTAAAGAATTTGAATTTAAAAATACACCTTTAATTGATATTGAAGGTGAATTAAATTTAGCAGGCATGAATAAAATTGAACATAGTTTTAAAGTAGAAAATTTAGGTAATTTTCAAGTTGTTATAAAAGAAGTTAAATATGATTTCAGTGCAATTGTTCTAAATAAATATATTAAGGAAATAAAGAAAACAGATTCTTCAAATGAAAAAGTTTTACCTGGGAAAAAAATATATTTGTTACATACAATTTATTTAAATGAGGAAGAAATTAAGAAAGATATTAAATCTGTTTATGGCAAATTAGATGTTGACCAGATTGAATGTATTGTGACCGTTTATGATGTAATGAAAAGAGAGCACAAGTTTAGTAATACTTATATGAAGGCATCTTCTATAAAGGCTTTGGGGAAGGTGCCAGAAAATACAAGCAAAAAGGAAGATCGGAAATGTTAAAAAAACGTGAAAACCTTGTTTGTGAGTATCTAGAAAAAATCTCCCGACAAGCATTAGAAGAGTATCAGGAACTCCTTAAGAAATATATCCGCGGCCGCCATGGAATTTATGCACTATATAGAAAAAATAAGGTGGATTATATTGGATTAGCCTCTAACCTTCGTTCCCGACTTCGGCGACATTTAAGCGATAGACATGGAGAAACTTGGGATCGTTTTAGTGTATATTTGACAATTAACGATCAGCATTTAAAGGAATTAGAAGCTTTGTTAATACGTATTACTGAACCGCCTGGGAATAAGCAAAAAGGAAAATTTAATATTGCTGCTGATCTTCAAAAATTACTTAAAAAGGATTTTGATAAAGCCCACAACATTGTAAAAGATAATATATTTTCTCTGATTGGAGAAACAAAAAAAGTTTTTGATAAAAGGACAGAGAAAGTAGAAAAACAGCGAAAGCCGACTCTTGCTCCTTTTGTAAAAAAAAGAATCCATATTCGCATGCGCTTTAAGGGAAAGCTATATATCGCACATTTGCGACGAGATGGGACAATTATGTTTGCAGCTGAAAGTGCTGAATCCGATCGTTTACAGGGCAAAATCCATTACTCCCCATCCTTGGCTGCTTCGGCAATCTCTGGGAGGTCGATGAATGGTTGGACATGGTGGACTTATGAGCGCGCACCAGGAGATTGGGTAAAATTGGACGAATTGAGAAAATGACAAATGTTCCTCGGCATCATCATTTTATTCCACAATGCTATCTTCGAGGATTCTTATCTGCCAATCAAAAGAAAGAACAATTAACTGTTATTGATTTAAAACAAAGAAAATCATTTGAAACAAATATAAGAAACATTGGGAGCAAGAGAAATTTTAATACGGCAAAAATAGAAGGAAAGGAATCAGTTGAGATTGAAAAAGCCTTGTCACAAGTTGAAAGTATCTTGTCGGAAGGATTAAGACAAATCGAAATAAGTCGAAACCTTTCTGATGAAATGACTAATGCGAAAATATTCAATCTTATTGCGTTAATTGTTGCAAGGAATCCAAGTTCAAGATCAAATCATATTGATTTTCAAAAGCAAATTTTCCAGCAATTTTCTAATATCATGGTTTCTGAAAAAGATATTTTTGAGAGCCTGCAGAAACGAGCAAAGCTTAATGAAAGTGTTTCTTATGAACAAATGAAGGAGTTCATCCAAAGTGATAGATATAAAATTGATGTTCCCAATGAATGCTGTATCCCTCTTGAATTTGAAGCATTTGATGTAATACTACCTCATATTTTCAATAGGGGATGGATACTTATTATATCTTCAGATCAGACTGGACCTTTTGTTACAAGTAATAAACCTGTAGTTTTAGTTTGGAAATATCCAGAAAGAATTCCTCCATTTTATAGGCGGCATCCTGGATTTGGAATGCAGGATACTAGAGTTCACTTCCCTATCTCTAAAAATTTGGCATTGTTAGGGGAATTTGGATTCACGGATACTGTTCTTATTGCAGATAAAAATACTGTTTCTTTAATAAATAGTACAACTATAAATTATGCATCACCACAGGTTTATGCACCTGATGTGAATTTCTATTTTAAAAATGTAAATGGACAAATACGTTTGGGTTCTGATATTTTTAATGAACAAGCTAAGTAAAAAACTTTAAAATATATATGCAAATTTGCTGATAAATAGTGGGTAGTTGTGAGTAAGGCAAAACGATTTTTATTTAAAATGGCCGCGGACAACTTGTCCGCAAAACCACAAATTAATTCCTTTTTGTGTGACTATTTTGTGACCATGATTCTCGAAAAATAGCGTAAAAAGACCATAAAAGACCATAATCGTGATTTTGTGGAAAACTCGGAGATGACCTATAATAGAGGAAGAAAAAGTGGAGCTGAGGAGGTTCGAACTCCCGACCTTCTGAATGCCATTCAGACGCGCTGCCAAACTGCGCTACAGCCCCACAAGAAA
>JAFGES010000045.1 GCA_016931455.1 Desulfobacterales bacterium
GATGCTCTGCTTAACAAGCTGGTAATCCAACGCAGCCGAAAATACGTAAAACAGTCGGAGACCGGCAACGGTAACACCTCTCCTCTGTTTCCGGAACGGCAGCTTCCCCACGTAATTAAATATTCTCTGAAAACAGTGTATGAAAGTATCTATTCTGATATCAAGGAAGCCTTTGACAAGGATGCCCCTTTTCTGACGCTGGCGATTTACAATCCGGTAGCTTATAAAAAGGAACCTGATCAGGATCAGCAGCATTACCAGGGTCTTTTGATAGGTCTGATTCGGACATTGCTGCTCAAGCGTCTGGAAAGTTCCTACAAGGCTTTCGAGGCCAGCGTGGAAGATTTGCTGGCGAAAATGGCCGATTTTCTCAAAGACCACGCCCCCGAAAAATACGAAGCCTGGACCATGACCAACACCCGCTGGTGGCGACTGGTTCAGGAGCATATCGCCGAACGTCTGGAACAAGACGAGCCGGAAACCGAAAACGAGGAAGAAGAAGGTTTGTTCGATTCGACGAAAGACACTCTCTCGCCGGAGGAATACGATCTGGAACAACTCTGTTCTGATGTCCTGGAAGACATGGAGCAGTTGACCAGTATCCTGAGCAAGATTTACCGCCGTTTTTATCGCAAGGGCAAGGAAGGGGAAGAAGAAGATCCCGAAAAAGATACTAAGCTTCAACAACTACACAAAACCCTCCAGAATGATGAGCTGCTGCAAAACCAGAAAATCATAATCTTCAGTGAGTTCCGCAATACCGCACGTTATCTGGCGGAATATCTGAAGGATGCCGGCTTTGAAAATATCGAGCAGGTGGACAGCGGCCGAAACGTCAAAAACCGCGAGCTTGTAATTAAACGCTTTGCTCCGTTTTACAACCAAGTGAGCGAAACCAAGGATCTTTTGGGCCAATCGGAACTTTCCTATTGCCTGGATAATCCCATTGATATCCTGGTTTCGACGGACGTACTTTCGGAAGGCCTGAACCTTCAAGACGCCTGCCTGATTATCAATTACGATTTGCACTGGAATCCGGTTCGTCTGATGCAGAGGATCGGGCGTGTGGATCGACGTTTGAATCCGGATATCGAGGAACTACTCGACCGGCCCGAACACCTTAAGGGCAAGGTCTATTTCTGGAACTTCCTGCCGCCGGCGGAAATGGAGGAACTGCTGCATCTCAAGCAGAAACTCGACGGCAAAATCATGCGAATTAACAGGACCCTGGGTATTGAAGGGGCGTTGTTAAGTCCGGATGACCCGGATATGGCAATGAAGCTTTTCAACGAACGCTACGAGGGTCGGGAGACCGTTGAGGAGCTGATGCGGCTGGAGCGCCAGCGGATTGAAGCGGAACATCCGAATCTCTGGCAGGAACTGCCCGATTTACCCCGACGACTATTCAGCGGTAAGCAGGTCGGGGCGGGTTTTGGTCCCATCTTCAATCAGCGGGATCAGGAAATCGACCGTATTGAGCCGTACAATCGGCCCGGCTTGTTCTGCTGCTACCGTATGCCGCCGGTTATCGACAAGGCCGCCGAGACCCTCATGGATGTTAAACAGGAAGAGTACGATCCGGCCACGCACGGTTTAGGAGAAGTCCGCTGGTACTTTAGAGACGGCGAAACCGGCGAGATTACGGAAGTGCCGGAAAAGACCTGGGCCGCCGTCAGGTGCGTCATAGATACACCTCGAACAGTCAAAACCGGTGTAACCGACTTGGCTGCTGCCCGCAAGGATATCGAAAAACACATCAAAAACACCTTCCTCAAGCAAATCCAAGCCCCCATAGGCACGAAACCGATCCTTTTAGCCTGGATGGAGTTGAACTGATTATGGTGACACCTCAAGAAATAGAAGACGCCCTGCAATCCGTCAAGGACCAGCCGTCTTTCCTCAACAAATTGCTCACGGAAACTCTGGGCTGGCCTATGGCAGGTCAAATCGAAAACCTAGAGGATATTTCCTATAGCTGGTCGGCGGAGGAATTGCGGGCCGAGGGGCTTGAAAAGAAGGTGGTGGATGGGAAAGTTTATCAGCTTCAGCCTTTGGAAACACATCAGATCTGGGGCATCTTTCTGCTAGAGTTTAAAAATCCCGACGTGTTTATTACCGGTCGGGGCTTGGCAGGTCCTTTACGAAAGGTATTGCGAGGACTGGTCCCCAAACATGGTAGTAGACATTCCGCGCTGCCGTCCTGGAATCGGGAAAATCTTCTCTTTATTTGCACATATAACTATCGACATTTTCGTTTTGGTTATTTCAAAACTCCCAAAGAAAAAGAAAAAACCGCGTCACTGGCCCTTTTCGGATGGAATCACGGCGATACCGCCGTGCATACACTTTGTGAATATAATCTGCCTTCTCTTGTATGGTCGGATGACATAAACCAGCCTCAATGGCAGGAAGCATTCAATATCGAGAAAGTTACGAAGGGCTTTTACAGACAAGTAGCCATACTATTCACTGATCTGGTCGGCGGAACCCGCAAAGAAGGGAGTAAGACGTATCAAGGCGAAAACCTTCTAAAGCTGCCAGGTGGACAAACTGATACTGTTCGCAAGGAATTTGCGGTTCGGCTTATTGGTCGGTTGATCTTTTGTTGGTTTTTGAAAAAAAAACACTCTATAGTTGGCATACCACTTGTTCCCGATGAAATCCTCTCAACTGATGCGATAAAAACGCTTAGTGGCGTTGGTGGCTACTATCACATCGTGCTGGAATCGTTGTTTTTTCAAGTCCTGAATACCCCCTCCGACAGCCGTAAAAAACCATTCAAAACCAAACCCTGGTCGCATATCCCGTTCCTGAATGGCGGACTTTTTACTCCACACAAATTCGATTTTTATGAACCGGCGGATACCGGTTATTCCAAACACATCAATACGCTTATCGTCCCCGACACATGGATACAGGATCTTCTAGACATCTTTGAGCAGTATAACTTCACCATCGACGAAAATACACCTGTCGATATTGAACTTTCGATAGAGCCGGAGATGTTGGGCCGTATTTTTGAAAATCTGCTGGCCGAAATTAATCCCGAAACTGGCGAAACCGCTCGTAAAGCGACAGGCAGCTATTATACCCCCCGGCCCATCGTCGAATATATGGTCGACGAAAGTCTCAAGCAGTACCTGCTGATCAAAACTAAAGTGCCAGAAGAAATAATCACCTCGTTGCTCAGTTACGTCAAAGAAGAACCGCGCCTGACCGACTCCCAAAAAGATGCCCTCCTGGACGCCCTGCATGCAATCAAAATCATCGATCCGGCCTGTGGCAGTGGGGCCTTTCCTATGGGTATCCTACAAAAAATCCTGCTTATCTTGCAAAAAATCGATCCCGATTCCCGAAAATGGCTGGAAAGACTGCTTGCCGTAGTACCCGATTCTTTGGTCCGTAAAGAACTAAAAAGGAAGGTCAAACAACCCAATTATCTGCATAAGCTCGGTATTATCCGTGACTGCATCTACGGCGTGGATATTCAGCCTATCGCTGTCGAAATTGCCAAACTGCGCTGCTTCCTGTCCCTGATTGTCGATGAAATAGTGGATGACGAGGAAGTGAATCGTGGCGTGGTACACCTGCCTAATTTGGAGTTTAAGTTCGTCTGCGCCAATAGTCTCATCGGTTTGCCAAAAGCAAAAATTGAAAATGGGAGGATAATTGGCAAAACGGTCAAGGAGTATAAAGGCCAGAACCTAATGTTCGAGGATACCGATTCTATCGAACAACTTAAAACACTTCGAGAAGAATATCTCAGCAGTTTCGGCCGGGAAAAGCTGCAAATTGAACAACGCTTCGAGAAAGTCCAAAGCCGCATGTTTGAACATGCCCTGCATTGGAAAGGCCAGGAATCCCGAACCCTCATGCTTTCCCAGTGGAAACCATTCAGCCATGAACCTTGCCCCTGGTTTGATTCCGAATGGATGTTTGGCATTATCAATGGTTTTGATGTTGCTATTGGTAATCCCCCTTACGGTCTTATGAATAAAAGACAGAATAAAGGCGAGGGAGTTCCTGTTACAGAGGAACAACTCAGGTATTATAAGACTGCCAAAGAATATATGCCAGCTTTAGGTGGTATGCTTAATATTTTTAGGCTGTTCATTATAAAAAGCATTAACCTTTTAACAAATGAAGGAGTATTTTTAGAAATATTTCCGTTGGCTTTTATAGCAGACAAAAGCATGGCATCGTTGAGAAAGCATGTATTACATAATTTCACTATAATTTCTATAGATGCCTTCCCTGAAAGGGATAATCAAAATAAACGGGTCTTTGAAGCAGCTAAAATGTCCGTATGTATTATGAAACTTGTCAAAATAAATAATTTCAAATCTACATTTTTTGTGAGAATTAACACGGATAAATTTATAGATTATCATTTTGATGTATGTGTTCTCAGTAACGATACAATAAAGCTACTTGATAGTGAAAGTTCTACTATCCCCTTAGTGTCTCAAGACGATTTAATACTTCTTATAAAAATATATACCCAATCAAGACGCTTTGCTGAAATTGGACATTGTTATACTGGCGAAGTTGATATGACTTTTGGTAGTCGCTACTTTTCAAATAATCCTAATAATGCGATTTTGTTAAAGGGCGCTATTATTGATAGGTATGTTATTAATGAGGAAATGAGTCAAGGAAAAATTGTATATTTAGATTCAGTAAAATTTATTTCTGAAAACTCTGGAGAAAAACTTACACACCATACATTTTCAAGAATCGTAATGCAGGGAATAACCGGTGTGAATGAAAAGATACGCCTTAAAATGACATTAGCAAAAAACGCCTTTTGTGCCAATTCAGTTAACTATTTAATTTTGAAAGAAATGATCGATATAGAAATTTACTTTATTTTGGCCCTATTCAATAGCAAGCTGATGAATTATGTATTTCGAAAATTTAGCACAAATAGTAATGTTAATGGATATGAAATTGATAATATGCCTATTCCCAAAAAGATCCCCCAACCAATTCAATCTGAAATAAATAATATTGTTGAAGAAATCTTAACTATCAAAAAGAAAAATCCTGACACAAATACAGAACAACATGAAATTCAAATTGACCAGATTATCTATAAATTGTATGGTTTGACTGGTAGAGAGATTGGGATTATTGAGAATCAATAGGATCATAAAAAATGGAAGAAAAACTCAGCGAAAAGCAAATTGAAGCCCGCAATAGTTTGCCGGATGAATTAAAGCCAATTTTCGATGATTTCGTAGCGGATTATAAATATGTGGCCACCCAACGACATGGCCGACCCTATATTTCCTATATCGTCTTAGCCGATATGGTCCGCGCCGGCTGGCGACTTACAGCCGAACCAATGAAATAATAATTTACAGGGTTACGTACAAAATCGACGAAGTAATCGACGCCCACGGCGGCTGCTCAAGGGCCTTTAGGTTATAAAGTTAATGATACCTGGAGGGATGGAAAATATGGTTTTTAACTTGACTTTTCCGACTGACGATAGTATATTCATCAGAGACGACTCCCCCGCTTTATGCGGGTTGGGCAGCCTATAGGGCTGCCCGTTTTTTTCCCTTTTTTGCAGAGAGGTCCTAGTGAAGCCACGCACGATTGTCTATGTTTAAGGATGGCAAGTTCAAGCTTCATGATGGCAGGGATATGCCAATACTTGAAGATGGATCGTTCGGCTATCTCGAAATGAGCGAGCATTCAATACTGGACAATAAACTAATTAATGAACTCCAGGCTGAATCGGATGTTCAGATGATCGAAATAGATGAGAGTGTGTTTTTCCGTGTAAATCCCACAATGGTTCCTTCTAACCTCAGAAGCAAAATTCTTACCCCCGATAAGCTGGGAATCACCAGAGAATATTGGTTTGTAGAAGTCCTCCTTCATGAGCCATTGATACTACATCTGAGAGGAAGTAAAACTCCAAAGCTTATGGACTGCAAGTGTGTTATCCCAAGCCTAAGAAATCTTGAAGCCACTAGCATGAACCATGCACTCACTCTGATTTCCAGGCATTATGAAAAAAAGAGAAAGTCACATTCAGGAA
>JAFGES010000006.1 GCA_016931455.1 Desulfobacterales bacterium
AAAGTATTGGCCCTGGATTTTAACCGCTTTGAGTTTGTTTTCCGTTTTGGCGGGCTTTACTGTGGCCATCTTGAAGCTCAACCGCAATATTAAAGCATCGCATGTCACGTTGGAGATAGAGGTGAATGAGCGTAAACGAGCCGAAAGGGCCCTTCACAAAGCCAACCAAGAATTACAGAGCCTGGCTGTTTTAGATGCCTTGACGCAGATCGATAACCGCCGTAGCTGCGATATTCATTTGGATCAAGAGTGGCGCCGTCTGCGGCGGGAACAAGCACCTTTATCCCTGATTTTATGTGATATTGATTATTTTAAATTATATAATGATACTTACGGGCATCAGGCCGGAGACGAATGTCTGCGTCTGGTTGCCCGCACCATCAAACAAAAAGTCAACAGGCCGGCGGATTTGGCGGCCCGATATGGAGGGGAGGAGTTTGTTTTAATTTTGCCCAATCTAGACTCCAAGGGCGCCGTAAGTTTGGCTGAAGCCATTCGAAAAGAAGTTCAACATCTGAAAATTATCCATGCCCAATCAAACGTCGGTCCATATTTAACTTTGAGTTTGGGGGTAGCCGGCATTATTCCAAGCGCGGAGTTTTCGCCGGAATTACTTATCAAGGCTGCCGACCAAGCCCTTTATCAAGCCAAAAATCTTGGAAGAAATCGTGTTGTCCTAAAAACGATTGCTACATGATTTTCCTGCCGTTTTTCAAAGAATTGACAATTGACGGGTTTACACAAAATTCTTGACACTGCCGAAAATAAAGGGAATTATAATAAATATAAATTCAAATATAAAATACTTATTACAAAAAATGAATAATATTCATAGTGGAAGGGGAGCGAATCCGTTTGTTTTAAATTAATCTTAAACTAAAGGAGTGTCGGTTATGATAAGTAGAGTGAAGTGGGTATCATCTTTAGCTGGTATTGTTCTTAGTTTGTGTTTAATTTTCTTCGGTAATGTCTTTGCGGATGAGATTTATCTTAAAAACGGTGACAAGCTGAGCGGCACGGTAAAGAATCTCGATGCGGGCGTATTGACCTTTCAAACCGAATATTCCGAACTCATTAAAATCCAAAAAGAAAAGATTGAGAAAATATCAACCGACACAATGGTAGAACTGTATATGACAAGTGGAGAGATCATACGAGGCAAGCTCGAAACCATGTCAACCGGGCAGTTGATCGTCGAATCCAGCGCAGTGCGTGCGTCTTCCGCCATTGATTGGTTGAAGGTTGAACGGATTAATCCACCCCCGAAAGATACTGATAAATGGCATGGAAATATCAATCTCGGAGGCAGTCTTCAGACGGGAAACACCGATAGAACGAGCGCTGCGGTGGGGGCGGAGGCCTTTCGAAAAACGGAAAGAGATCGCTTTACCATTCGGTTTCTTTATAACTATGCGGAAGAAGATAATGAATTAGCCGCTCGAAGCACATTTGGGGCATTTAAATATGATTACTTTTTTACCCAGGCGCTTTATGGTTATTTGGCAGTGGATTTGCTCTCCGACGAGTTTAAAGATTTAACCCTCCGTACAGTGGTGGGTCCCGGTGTAGGGTATCAAATTTGGGATGATAATATTAAACAACTCTTGTTTGAAGCCGGCTTGGCCTATTTTTCGGAAGATCTCGATGAAGGTGAGGATGATCAATGGATAACGGCGCGTATAGCCGCTTATTTTCACTATCAGCTAACCGATTCTTTTGGATTTTCAGACCAAATCACAATTTATCCGAACATCGAGGATGGAGGAGAGTTTCAACTGCGAAACGAAGCAAGTATAACGTCGATGATCGGGGGTAATTGGGCTCTGAGATTTTCCAATATCATCGAGCATGACAGTGATCCGCCGGATAATGTCAAAGAAAATGATATTTACTGGCTGATTAGTCTTCAATATCAATTTTAAAAAACCGATGATCCGCATTTAAGAATTCAAGCCGACTTGATAGTTCCCCTGTGCCTTTTTTATTTAGGGGACAGGGGAACTTTTTCAAAAGCCGTCACAAACATCCGATATTCGCCCTTAAACCATTCCTTTTTAATCAACCGGTCTTCTGAAATACGGAGATTATTTTGAGATAGAAGCTCAAAAAAATCTTTCTCATAGGTCACTTTACCGAAACTAATGGTTGTGAAATATTTCAGCTTGGGTTTGATAAATTCCATGAGCCGAAATCTTTTTTTATACATGGTCTGAAAAAAGACAAGCTTTCCATCGGGCTTGAGCCAATTTTTGATCCGATCGATAACCAATTGTTGGTCGCTGAAGAGCATAAAACTCATGCTGAAAAGAATGAAATCAAAATTTTCATCGGGATCGGGTTGGTAACTTTCAATCGGTGTGTGATAAATTTTTATATTGTTCTCAAGATTGTAATTGCGAATGAGATTGTCACAATGATTTAAGTAACTGTTATTGATATCGATTCCCGTTATTTTAAGTTTTTTGGATTTAATTAGATCGTGAAAATTTTTAATCATCATGCCGTTGCCGATCCCTACGTCCAAAATAGTGGAACCTTCGGAGAAATAGGTGAGGCAATTTCCATAACAATGATCGTTTACACTATTGATTATCAGGCTATATAAATGGCTTCTCATCGTTGACTGTTTCCAAATTAGTAAGTTTTGAAATCGGCTTTAGAGACCTAATAAAAAAATAAATATTAGAATATTGAATATTGAGATAATTTTCAAGACATCATTTTATCAACTCATCATTTATGATTGGAAGCTCTATAACCGGTATATTTTTGTCCGCTTTTCGTATGGCGGATCTTTTGGTTTCTTCTCTATGAATTGCCAAGCATAAATATATCAAGGCTGCTCTGACCATTTTCAAGATTCTGAGGGTTTTCGCGATAAAGTCTTCCAGGTACATTGAAAATCCAAAAGGGGCGTCAGCCTCATTTGGATTTGCATTGGCGCAGGGTCCTTGCCATTGAGAACCGTGCAGCTTAAGATACTGATGCTCGAGCTGGTTACGAATCGCATGAATCCGGCCGGCATCGGGTTCCAGTGCGGCTTTAAATCCTTTTTTATCTTCGTACAGATCTTTAGCAAGCCAAAATAATCCCCGCAAAGACCAGTTTTGCGAATTTGCCAGTATATCTCGGAGGATTTTTCGGGAGGGATGTGATGAATACCAGAATGTTCTGAAATTCACTTTTTTGTCGCCAATGGAAAGATTCAGATAGCGATTGAGAAAAAAGGCAATTTTGTCAAATAAGGAATAGGCCATTCGGAAAGAAATTTTTATCTTTTCGATGGAAAGTCCATAGACCGGATGATCAAGGGTGTCAAACAAGAGAACATTTTGATCTGAAAAATGTTTGCGTGAAGTGCTGATCCCCTCATAATACAGCCATCTTGCCGAAACAAACTCTTGCTTCATCTGATTGAAATAACCATGGTAGTAAGGATTTTCACCTTTTTGCATAACAATCGAAGGGGTTGAGAGGATATCGGCGGCCGCCGCAGGGTATGGATCGAGATCATTTAATGGATTTAGAAATAGACGGTTTTTTAAACACCATTTCTTATATGCAATTTCATTTTTAGTTTTTCCCGGCGGGTATGCCGTCAGGTCAATCCGTCTCTTTTTTTTCGTTATGCCCGGCGCTTTTTTAAGGTCGTCAAAATGACTTTGAAAAAATTTTGCGGCAGGTTCATCGACTTCATTTTGTAAGGCTTTTTTCAGATCTTGATAGGCGTGCTGCAGAAAGATCATTGAATGCAGGTCATCATACAAAGCATGAGCATAATGAATCAAGCCGTAGCCCCTATTGCCGCGCGCCATTGAAAATGAGGGTGAAATATCCAGTGCTTTATTCCAGTATTCTATCGCCTCGACAAAACGGCCGATATGACTCAGCGTTCCTGCCAAATTCGTGTAGATGGGGCAGGCTTTTTCCCGCAGATGACCTTTAACATTTTCTTTTTGTAAAGCATTGACGGCGTGGCGGAGATAAAGGAGCTGTTTTTCGATATCTTCTTGTTCCCATTTCCATAAATCCGCCTGACAGGTAATTGTGAGTTTGTGCAGGTAACCGTAAATATTTGAAATGTGGTAGTTAAGTATCGCTAATTGAGAAAATGACAACTCTTGATGCTTAATTTTTTTTGAAAGTGAAACAGCATGGATTAATCCTTCTTTTTTCTTAAGCTGGAAGGCTAAATCACTTAAAATGCCGATCCGTTCAATCGCAGCATCCGATGATAGGATCGAAAAGTCTTTTTCAGAAAGGAGTTTGACATATTGATCCAACAAAAGCGTCATATTCGAAATCCGTTTAATCGATTATTTTACGTCAACGTTGGGGTTTACTGCCGCAGACGCCGCATATATTGCAGGAAGAGTCCATTGGACACGGTGGAGACGTTTGGTTGAGTTTCGCTTTTTGATATTCGCTTACCAGGAAAGATTTTTCGATTCCGTGATCGATAAAATCCCAGGGCAGAATTTCATCCATAGAATGTTCTCGGTAAACATAAAAATCCGGGTTCAAGGGGGTCGATTTTAATGTCTGGGACCAGTTGCCGCGATTGCAATGGGCTAAATACAAAATTTCAGCGACTCTGCGGTCTCCGCGTGCCAATAGCGTCTGAATATAGGCCCAACGCGGAACATCAGCATTGACATGGACGTTTGCCGTTTTTTTTAAGCCGGTCTTTATTTTCTTAATTTTATCTTTCAGCGTACGTACCGTATCCATTGCGGCCCATTGGAAAGGCGTAAATGGTTTTGGAACAAAGCAGTTCAGGCTGACCGTAATTTTTCCGATCCGTTTTTTTATTCTGCTGGCTATGAGAAACCGGTGTTTGATCCGTTTGCATAATTTTATGATGGCTTCGACATCTTCAGGGCCTTCCGTCGGCAGCCCGATCATGAAATAAACTTTTAAATTGGGGATATCGTTGGCAACAAATGTTTCAGCTGCATTGAGAATATCTTCTTCACTAAGCCCTTTGTTAATGACTTTGCGCATTCGTTCCGATCCGGCATCGGGTGCGATGGTCGCTGTTTTGATATCGCTTTGTTTGAGTACCGAGATCAGTTCAGGGGAAAGAGCATCAGCTCTCAAAGAGCTGAAAGAAAGTTTGATATGATTCAAATCGATCTGACGGCACAAATCGTTGATTCCCGGAAAATCCGAGACCGCGGTACCCACCAGTCCGATTCGTCGGGTGCGGGTCGCACCTTCGGCGATGCATGCTTTAAGAAGTGAGACCGATCTGAATCTTGGAGGTCTGTAAATATAACCCGCACTGCAGAAACGACAACCATGAAAGCATCCTCTACCCACCTCGATTAAAAATGTTTGGTCAAATGTTGTATAAGGGGTCAATATGGTGGTGCATGTGGGGTCATGTGAAATATCTTTTACAAAGATACGTCTGATTTTAGTAGGGACATCGCAGGTCGGTTCAAAAGCACCGATGGTGCCGTCCGTTTTATATTCAACCTTGTAAAATGCCGGGACATAAGCACCGGGAACATTTCGGGCAAGAGTTTTTAAGCACGATCTTCGGTCCGAACCGGGCTGAAAGTATTCAATAAACCGGGTAACAATGGCTTCGGCTTCACCGATCAGAAAACAATCAATAAAAGAAGCAATTGCTTCCGGGTTCAAAAAACAAGCGACTCCCCCTGCGATAACCAGAGGATGGGAGGCTTCTCTATCGCGGGATCGAAGAGGGAGCCCTGCTTTTTGAAGTATTGTCGCAATATTTGGATAATCGTTTTCAAATGAAACCGAAAAAGCGATGATGTCGAAATCGGCTATCGATCTTCCCGACTCAATCGTTGTTATCGGTTTTTCCTTCGGCTCGGTATTTTCCTCCGGCAGGAAAGCTCTTTCACAGACGACCGGTTCGATTGTATTGAACAAACGATAGACGGTCTGAAAGCCGAGATTTGACATTCCAACAGGGTATGTGTTGGGATAGACAATCGCAACGCTGAGACGTCCCCGCCGGTCCTTTCGAATTGTACCGGTTTCCGAATCGCTTAATGCTTGTGGGGCTTTTGGCCCTTTCATGTCATCTGCTCGACGCTGTACTTTCCGTTTTAAGTAAAATACTGTCCGAATTTACTTTTTTAATCGGCTTTTCTTCTTAAAAATGTGGGAATATCAAGATCCGAATTGTCAACCACCATTCCCTTGTACCCTCTGTAAAAGGCGCCGCCGGATTCACCGACAGCTTCCTGTCGGCGGATAAAGGTTGGTTCGTCATAATTGACCGCACTTTTGAGGTCGGCTTCAGTAATATCCCTGATTTTCCCTCGCATTTTATTTTCCTGAAACCTTTTCGGAATTGAATTTTCAGGGGCCGAACCGATACCCGTTGCAATGACGGTGACTCGCATCTCGTCACCTAAACTATCATCGATGACCGCTCCCCAGATAATCTCCGCTTCGTCACCGACTTCATTATAAATACGCTCGGAAGCTTCCGTCATCTCTTCCATCGTTAAATCCTGGGTACAGGTTATATTCATCAAAACACCTTTGGCGCCGGAAATACGAATATCTTCCAGCAAGGGGTGAGATATGGCACGTTCAGCAGCTTCGATGGCACGATTTTCACCGCTGGCCGTGCCGATACCCATAATCGCCATACCGGCCTTGGCCATTGTCGTCCTTACATCGGCAAAGTCGAGGTTAACAAAACCCGGTACCATGATAAGATCCGTAATTCCTTTGACCGAATGGAGTAAAATTTCATCTGCTTTCTTGAACATTTCCAGCATTTTTGCATTTTTGGATGCAAGTCCACGCAGCCGGTCATTGGGGATGGTGATAACGGTATCGGCCACTTCTTTGAGCGCTGCAATGCCCTCTTCGGCTTGTCGGGCTCTTTTTTTACCTTCAAATGCAAAAGGCTTTGTAACCACTGCGACGGTCAAGGCACCGATCTCTTTGCAGATTTCAGCGATAACCGGTGCGGCGCCGGTGCCGGTGCCTCCGCCGAATCCTGCGGTGATAAATACCATATGACTGCCTTCCAACGCCTTTTTAATGACTTCCGAACTCTCAGCAGCCGCATCCCGTCCGACCTGAGGATTTGCACCGGCACCCAGACCTTCCGTCAATTTTTCACCCATTTGGATAATCAATGGTGCTTTTGAAATTTCAAGAGCCTGAGAATCCGTATTTGCGGCAATAAATTTTACGCCCTGAAGATTGGAATCAATCATGTTGTTGATCGCGTTGCCACCGGCTCCACCCACGCCTATGACTTTAATTTTCGCTGAATTTTCATTATCGACATATGTAGACATAATCCCCCCCTTTATATCCTTATGGTTGATTTTTAATTTACCCAAATTGACTATTTTTTTATGAACGCCTAAATTTCAAATGACATCTTTAAACCATCGTTTCATCCGATTGATAAGCCGGTTGAATATATTGGTATCACGAATCCTGAATTTTTTTGTGTTCCGATTTTTGGCACCATACAACACGAGTCCGACACCGGTTGCAAACATGGGATTATTGACGACATCCACGAGACCGCTGATACCCTGAGGCTTTCCCAAACGTGTCGGAAGGTTGGAGATGGATTCCGCTATTTCCGTTACCCCCTCCAATAGTGCCGCTCCGCCGGTTATAACGACGCCGGAGGTAATTACGTTTTCCATTTCCGCTCGGTAGATTTCCCTTTTGATAAGCTCAAAAATTTCTTCCATTCGAGGTTCAATAATTTCGCCCAATATCTGTCTCGGGAGTTTTCGCGGTTTGCAGCCCGCCATACCCGGTATTTCAATGGTTTCATCACTGCTGATGGTACGGGTGGAACAGGTCCCGTATTTTATTTTAATTTTTTCCGCTTCCACATGAGGTGCTCGCAAACCAATGGCAATATCGTTTGTCAGATTGTTTCCACCCAGTGCAAGTACGAATGTATGTTTGATACTTTTGTCTGCGAAAATTGCAAGGTCGGTTGTTCCACCGCCGAGATCCAGAAGGGCCGTGCCCAATTCCTTCTCTTCCTCGGTCAGCACCGCCTCGCCGGAAGCCAGCGGTTCAAGGATAATATCACAGACATCCAAGCCGGAACGGTTGGCACATTTAACAATATTGTGAGCCGATGTTACGGCACCGGTTACAATATGAATTTTGGCTTCCAGTCTAACGCCCGACATGCCGATCGGATTTTGAATGCCGGCCTGGTCATCGACAATAAATTCCTGCGGAATCACATGAATGACTTCACGATCCATGGGAATTGCAACAGCTCTTGCAGCATCAATGACACGATCCACATCCGGCTGTGTGATTTCCGAGCCTTTTACGGCCACAATTCCGCGACTATTGAAGCCCATGATATGGCCTCCGGCTATACCTGCATATACGGACGAAATTTCACAGCCGGCCATTAATTCCGCCTCTTCAACCGCTTTTTTAATCGATGCAACCGTTGATTCGATATTGACGACGACACCTTTTCGTAGACCGATTGATGGATGCGTACCGATGCCGATGATATTTATTTCATCTCCGTGCACTTCACCAACGACCGTACATATTTTAGTAGTCCCGATATCCAAGCCGACGATAATATTTTCCTTCCCCTGCAATTGAGCCTCCTTAATAAACCCTCACGTAAAATTCAGTCTAAATAGGATTAATAACCACACGATTTAAGTTGTTTAGGTCAATGGAATCAAAATCTGAAAAATCGCTTCGTTTTTTCAAATAGAAAAGCACATTTTTAAGTTGTTTAAATTTGCTTGGATAATCATTATATCCCAGCTTGATCGCTTTGGAGTGCTCGAAGGCGTAAATAGTGATTCCGATTTCTCTATCAACATCGATTCGCTTGATTGAATCGATGGAAACAATACTTTCGGGCTTTTGTCCGAGTTTTAAAATATCCATCACCGCATTAAAAACAATGCCGGGGGACTGACCGAAAATATCGATGTCGGTAATATCAAGTCCGTTGATGATCGGAATATTTTCCGGATCGGATGCCTCCCATTTTTTAAATATTTTCCCCTGATCATTAATGATAAATTTCTGATTAAGGCACACGACGGCAATCGGCTTATGTTCCTTTATGCGTATATAAATACTCCCCGGTAGTTCCCGTCTGACTTCCGCCGCGGCTATCCAGGGATGAGACAACAATCTTTTCCTTGCCGTTGTAAGATTGGCGGAAAGAATGTTGGTTCCCGTATGGATCCGGGCTTGTTCAATGACTTCTTGGAGCGTGAGCCGGACTCTACCTTCAACTTTCACGTTTTTTGCCTTGAAATAATCACATTGAGTCACAAAATCATAACTCAATATGAAAATTAAGCTCAGAATGACCAAACCGGCAAACCCTGCCGTGATTTTCAAACATAAAAAAAAGCTGCGAATAATTTTGACGTATCGTTTTCCGGAGCGAATCTTATAACGATTTTTTTTTATCGGTTTACGACCCAACAATTTTAACCTCCGGCTCCAAGTGAATATCGAACATTTTCGATACCTTCCCTTGTATGATCTCCATCAAGGCAAGGATATCATGACTGGATGCTTTTCCGCAGTTGATGATGAAATTGGCATGTTTGGATGAGACTTGTGCGTCGCCGATGCGTTTACCTTTAAGTCCGGCCATTTCGATCAGTTTGCCGGCTGTTTCATCTCTATCCGGATTCTTAAAAAAACAGCCTGCACTCGCAAAGCCCAGGGGCTGACGTTGTGCGCGTGTTTTCAGGATGAATTCAGCTTCCTTTTTCAATTTTTGCGGATCCGAAGGGCGCAGATGGAAACAACCTTCCAGGATAATGGGGGGTCCCGTATCCGTTTTTTCTTTTTCTCGGTTCCAAGTCAGTTTTCGATAATCGAAATCCAGAATTTTTTTTCCGAGCTTCATTTCACGCCCCTCGACCGGCAAAACGGTTATGGAATCGATGACGTTTGCGATTGAACCGCCGGCTGTACCCGCATTCATCATAATGGCGCCGCCGACTGTTCCGGGAATACCGAGAGCAAAATTCATTCCTTCAAGACCGCGTTTGAGAGCAAAGGAACAAAGTGTTTGCAGGCTGATGCCGGCCACGGCATTGACAAAAACAGCATTGTTTTGCGTTTGGGTGAGGGTGATTTTTTGGATGTATTTTGTCAGCGCAATTACAATTCCACGGATTCCATTGTCTTTGACAAGCAAATTTGAGCCCTTGCCGATGATCAGATAAGGTATACGGTTTTGCCGACACCATGCCGTCAGCTTGCTGAGACTTTCCATACTACGAGGTGTCACATAGGCATCAGCAGGCCCGCCCACAGCCAAAAAGGTATGTTTGGACATCGGTTCATCAAATTTGACGCAGTCGTTCAAATGATTTTGCAGCCACTTTTTTGAAACTGAATCAAGACCCATAGTAATAATTTCGACTTACTTAAATATGATTAAACGTTTGACAGTTTATTAAGGACTTCTTTGCCCACTTTCCACACATCGCCCGCACCTAACGTAAGCAGAATATCCCCTTCTTTTAATACTTGCGTTAAATGCAATACGGCTGATTTGAATTCCGCCATGTAAACGACTTCTTTATGACCATGCGCTCGAATTCCTTCACATAGGGCCTTGCTATCGATGCCGAGGATTTCTTTTTCTCCGGCGGAATAAATCGGCAGCACCGTTAATAGATCCGACTGATAAAACGCGCGGGTGAAATCATCATAAAGCGCATTTGTTCGAGAGTACCGATGGGGTTGAAACGCTACGACAACACGGCGCTGCGGCCAACTTTCTTTGACCGCTTGAAGGGTGGTTTTAATCTCGGTCGGATGATGTCCATAGTCATCAATAACCGTGATCCCTCGGATTTCTCCTTTGATTTCGAGCCTTCGCTGAACACCTTCTAAAGTATCCAGTGCGGCTTTGATTTTATCAAAGGCAATACCGAGTTCAATGCCGACGGCTATGCCGGCCATTGCATTGTAAACATTATGGATACCGGGAAGATTTAAACGAATGTCCCCGATGTTATCGGCATGGTGATAGACTGAAAATCGGCTTGTCGTTCCCTCCAATACCACATTTTTGGCCTGAAAATCGGCCTGCGGGCTCATGCCGTAAGTCGTAAAGCGCTTTGTTATTTTCGGTATGATATCCTGTATCGGTTCGTTATCCAGACAGAGGACGGCTAGACCGTAAAAAGGTATCCGGTCGATGAAGTTCAGAAAAACGTTTTTAATATCATTTAAATCCTTGTAGAAATCAAGATGTTCTCTGTCTATATTGGTTACCACGGCAATTGTGGGAGACATTTTTAAAAAAGAACCGTCGCTTTCATCGGCTTCAGCCACGATAAAATCTCCCTGACCCAAAAGCGAGTTTGTACCGATGCTTTTTAGTTTGCCGCCGATAACCACGGTTGGATCTAGGCCGCCTTTTGCCAGAACACGAGCGACAATGGATGTCGTCGAGGTTTTGCCGTGGGCACCGGCAACCGCCACACTATATTTTAATCGCATCAGTTCCGAAAGCATTTCAGCTCTCGGTATAACCGGAATCGATGCCTGCCGGGCGGCGATAACCTCAGGGTTATCCGGTCCGACGGCCGAGGATGTGACCACCACGTCGGCACCATTTATTTGTTCTTCACTGTGACCTTCAAATATGATGCCCCCCAGGCTTTTGAGATGCTCCGTGATCTCGGATAGTTTTTTATCCGATCCGGATACCTTATATCCTAGATTGAGAAGCAGTTCGGCAATGCCGCTCATTCCGATACCACCGATACCGACAAAATGGATTTGATATTTTTTAAGATACATATGATCTCTTTTTAAGCCTATTGAATCAATTCAGTTTATACTCAGAATCCGTTTATAACAGTCATCAACGATAGCCGCTGCCGCATCCGGCCGGCCGAAATTTTTTATCTTAGATGCCATGGTTTTTAGTTGCTCCGGATTTTCGGCATAGTGCTCGATTTTTCGGGCAAGATCTTTTGCGTTTAAGTCTTTTTGAAGAATCATTTCGGCAGCTCCCGCCCGGGCAAGAACCCTTGCGTTCAAGGCCTGGTGATTATCGGCCGCAAAAGGGTAAGGGATAAAAATGACGGCTTTTCCAATAGCGGTCACTTCCGCTACCGTGGTTGCACCGGCCCTGCAGATGATCAGATCGGCGTTTGCGTATTGTTTTTCCATGTCATTGAAAAATGCCTGAACCCTGCAAGCGATGCCGTGGCGTTGATAAGCATCTTGGACCCGGCTTTCATCCAAGGCGCCGGTTTGATGGATGAAATAAAAACAATTTTTATGCTTCAGGTTTTCCATGGCTGCAATTATTGCCATATTTATCGCATGGGCTCCCTGACTTCCGCCGATGATCAGGATCGTAAAGGGTCGTTTTATATCGGAAGCAGGCTTGGAGCTGATTTTTAAAATTTCTTTTCTTACCGGATTACCTGTATAGTAGACTTTTTCCGCTTTCAGACCGGCTTTGCAATTCGGAAAAGAAACATAAATTCGCTCGGCAAAATGGGCCAATATGCGATTTGTAATTCCAGGCAAAATATTTTGTTCATGTAGAACGATTTTGATTCCAAGAATCCAGCCTGCCGTAATCACCGGTCCGGATGAATAACTGCCGATCCCGACGATTAGATTCGGCCTGAAACGTTTGAGAATACGAATGGATTGCAATATGCCGAACGGTATCTTCGACATCGAGGATAGCTGTTTGATAAAATGGCGTCCTTTGATGCCTTCAGCCGGAATCGATTGAAATTGAAAATCCGTTTTGGATAGGACCGATTTCTCAAAGGGGTTGCCGGTGCTGATAAAAAGGATCTTGTTTTGCGGATTTTTATTCCGAAAAGCTTCAGCAATGGCAATACCGGGAAAAAGATGCCCGCCGGTACCTCCCCCTGCAATTGCGATACGAATCATTTGCTTTGAGTTCCTCCGATGTTCATCAGAATTCCGATCGATGCCATATTGACCAAAAGAGATGTGCCGCCATAGCTTAAAAACGGCAGGGTCAATCCTTTGGTCGGTAAAAGTCCGAGCGTCACTCCCATATTCACACAAACCTGAAGTCCGATGGACGTGGTCAATCCGATAGCCATGAATGATCCGAAAGGATCGGCGGCATTGTAGGCTATACGGATTCCCCGAAATAAAATCAGGGTGTACAAGCCCAGTATCACCAGAACACCCAGAAGCCCCAGTTCTTCCCCGATCACCGAAAATATGAAGTCGGTATGAGGTTCCGGAAGATAGAAAAGTTTCTGATATCCTTTGCCGATACCTGTGCCCCATATGCCGCCGG
The DNA here is from genome assembly GCA_016931455.1 of Desulfobacterales bacterium. Classification (GTDB taxonomy): domain Bacteria; phylum Desulfobacterota; class Desulfobacteria; order Desulfobacterales; family JAHDSC01; genus JAFGES01. The sequence goes on from JAFGES010000006.1 coordinate 13,304, forward strand.
TACCGAAAGCCATCAGCGAATGCACGATTTGATAGCCCGCTTCGGCGGAATGCTGCCAGGGATCCAAAAAACTGAGCAGGCGTTTTATTCGATAGGCGGCATGCATCATGGTAAAACAAATAATGGGCAGCAGAATCAAAAAGGAAGTGAAAAGGTGTAAAATGCGGACACCACCGGCAAACAACATCATCCATGTCAGGCCCACGAGAATAATGGCCGACCCGAAATCCGGTTGAAGCACCATCAAGCAGGCAAATACCATGAGTACCAGGACGTGGGGCAAAAAACCAATATAAAAATCCTGAATTTTATCCTGTTTTTTATGCATCGAGTAAGCCAGATAAAGCACGATTGCAAATCGAGCAAATTCAGCAGGCTGGAAGTTAAAGCCCTTAAAACGCAGCCAACGTGCAGAGCCTCCGGCTGAAAATCCCAAGGCGGAGAATTCAATTGCGATCAGGGCAATAAAAGCAAAGAAAAGTAGTGGATAGGTCAAAGATCGAAATAATTTTAAAGGCGTATACCGGCAAATGATCAGTATAAAAATTCCCAGTAGTGAAAAAAACGCTTGTTTTTTTAAAAAATAATAATCGGTTCCATACCTTTTTAATGCAAGCGCGGAGCTTGCACTGTAAACCATGACAATTCCGATGCCGATCAGAAAAAGAACGGGGAACAAAAGTCTGACGTCAAGATTTAAGCCGAACTCGCGTGTTGCGTCAACAGTATTGCGATTGTCGTTCATCAATTTTTTCTTTTCAGTTCCTTGACTGCGTGACAAAAAATTTCTCCTCGGTGGGCATAGCTGCGATACATGTCGAAGCTCGAACAGGCCGGCGATAAGAGAACGACATCTCCCGGTGCCGCCGCCCGATGGGCCAGAAAGACGGCCTCTTCCATCGTTTCAGCGGTCTGTATGGCGGTTATGCCTTTCAATGCGGATCGGATAACGTTTTTTGATTCACCGATTGCGATCAGTGCTTTTGTACGCTCTCGCAGCCGATTTTTCAGTATTTCAAAGTTGCCGCCCTTATCACGGCCGCCCATGATCAGTATGATGGGCTGATCAAAGCATTCCAACGCTCTGAAAACCGAATCGACATTGGTCGCCTTTGAATCATCGAAATACATCACCTGATGGATTGTATCCACGTATTCAAGGCGATGGGGGAGTCCTTTAAATTTTTCAAGTGCGGATTGGATTCCCATCGGATCAGCGCCGGCTGCCGATGCCGCCAGACACGCTGCGGCAATATTTTCCAAATTGTGTTTGCCCGGAAGCTTATCACGCTTTAGAATCAGCGTGCTTTGCAGACCGGTTTGAGTATTAACAATGATGCGGCAGTCATTTTGAGATCCGTTGCAATGAATCGTTGCCCCTTTCTCGTTTTCACTATGGGCATTGAAAAATAATTTTTTACTTCTTATTTTCTTTGATAGTGAACGAACATAACTATCAGATCCGTTGAGTACCGCGATATCATCGGCTTGCTGATTTTCAAAAATTCGGCCTTTGGATTGAACGTAAGCGGTAAAATCCGGATAGCGATCCAGATGGTCTTCCGTGATATTGAGTACAACAGCCACTTTAGGCCTGAATGTATCGATGGTGTCGAGTTGGAAACTGCTGAGTTCGGCAACGATGATGTCGGCCTTTTCTTTTTGATCCGCATAGCCGATCAAGGGATTGCCGATATTTCCGCCGACAAAAACGTCCATTCCGGAGTTTTTTAACATTTCCCCCAGCAAGGTGGTGGTGGTTGTTTTACCGTTGGTGCCGGTGACGGCAATAATGGGTTCGCGAATAAATCGATAGGCAAGCTCAATTTCACCGAATACGGGGATGCCTTTTGCCTGAGCACGTTTGACCGGAAAAATGGTGTGCGGTACCCCCGGGCTCAATATGATCAAATCGGCTTTTTCAAACGTTTCCATTCGGTGTTGACCCAGTTCCATTCGAATGTTCAGTTCGCGCAAAACCGATGCATAAGCGGTCAGTTCTTTTTCAGCGGCCATATCGGTAACCGTCACCGAAGCCCCCCTGTTTTTCAAAAAACGGGCAGCCGCCGATCCCGATACGCCGAGGCCGACAATCAGAATATTTTTATTGTTTATTTCCATTACCTGAGTTTTAGCGTACTGATTGAAATTAGAGCCAGAATAATTGCAATAATCCAAAATCTTACAATAACTTTAGGCTCCGGCCACCCCTTTAATTCAAAATGATGATGAAGAGGAGCCATCCTAAAGATTCTGCGTCCTTTGGTTATCTTGAAGAATCCGACCTGGAAGATAACCGATAAGGCTTCAATAACAAAAAGTCCCCCGACAAGTACTAAAAGTATTTCCTGTTTGGTTATGACGGCGACCGAACCGATAACGGCACCTATGGAAAGGGAGCCGACATCTCCCATAAAAACCTGGGCCGGATAGGTATTAAACCATAGAAACCCAAGGCCCGCGCCGGCTAAAGCGCCGCAGAAAACAACGATTTCTCCGCTTCCGGCCACGTAATTAATCTGCAGATACTCGGCAATCTTAACATTTCCGGCAACATAAGCAAAAAGCATATAGGTGACGGCAACGACGATAACCGGCCCGATGGCAAGACCGTCAAGACCGTCGGTAAGGTTGACGGCATTTGATGTGCCGACAATGACAAAGGCGGCGAAAAGTATATATCCCCACCCGAAATCCGGTGAAAATTCTTTAAAAAAGGGTATGGTCACCCGGGTGCTGAAATCCGAACAGGCGCAAATGCAAAGGCCGGCCACCAGCGCAAGCAGGGTCTGCAAAAAGAATTTTTTCCTAACGCTAAGCCCTTTATTTTGTTTTTTGATTTGCATCAGAAAATCATCGACAAAGCCGATGAGACCGAAACCCAGTGTCACCAGGATGACAATCCAGATATACGTATTGGTCAGATTGGTCCACAGAAGGGTCGAGGCGATCACTGAAAAGATAATCAAGATGCCGCCCATCGTGGGCGTTCCTGCCTTTTTATGGTGAGACTGAGGCCCATCTTCGCGAATGTATTGTTTGATCTGGATACGGCTGAGTTTTTTGATCACCCAAGGTCCCAGCAAAAAGCAAATCAGAAGCGATGTCAGGCCCGCGTAGATGGTCCGAAAGGAAATATATCGAAATACATTAAAGACTGAAATCGATGTATGTAGCGGATATAGTAAATGATAGAGCATGGTATTTTAATTTTTCCGGGTTATTCCGAACCGTCGGCCCAATTTTTAAGGCTTTGTACAATCGTTTCCATTCGCATGGATCGAGAACCCTTGACCAGGACCCAGTCCGGCGGGCTGAGCCGGTTTTTCAGGTTTTCAAGGATCTCTTCTTTTGAACCCGTAAAGATACTCCGGGGATCCATGTGTTCACTACGAGCACCCTCTGCCAGTGCTTCTGCAAATTCACCGGTCGCATAGAGCCGAGCAATATCGGATCGGGCCGATAGTTTGCCGATCTCCCGGTGCATGCGTTTTGCATAGGTTCCCAGCTCCAGCATATCACCGGCAACGAGAATCCCTCTTTGCCGGCCTTTTAATGCTTTGAGCGTATCGATGGCGGCAGCCATGGAAGCCGGATTGGCATTATAGGTATCATCGATAATATGGATGCCTTTTGCAGTTTCAAGGATATTCATTCTTCCTTGAACCGTTTTGAAATTTTCAAGACCCATTTTAATTTCGCGGGCCGACAAACCTAATAAATGACCGACTGCCGCTGCGGCCAGTGCGTTTGAAACCATATAAAGACCGGGGCTTTTAAGATCGATTGAAATTTTTTCCCCCGGCAGTTCCAGGGTAAAAGAGACCCCCATACCTTTTGTCTTAACGGAATGTGCCTTGACGGCCGCTTTTGCGGATAATCCGTAAAGAAGCACTTTTTGATTGGTCTTTGATGCCAACTGTAAAACTCTGGAATCATCTGCGTTGAGAACGGCGGTTGCGTCTGATTTTAACCCCTCCAAAAGCTCGCCTTTGGCATCCATGACCCCTTCAAGACTTCCGAGGCCCTTCAGGTGCGCCGGACCGATATTGATGATCATACCGACATCGGGCATACAGATTTCAGCCAGGCGTTTGATTTCTCCGGGATGGTTTGTGCCCAGTTCCAGCACCGCCCATTCGTGCCGGCGGCTGAGTCTGAGCAGTGTGAGCGGCAACCCGATTTCGTTGTTAAAGTTACCCGGAGTCGATAAAATATTAAAGCGCCGGCCTAATACACTTGCCGTCATTTCCCGTGTGGTGGTTTTACCGGCTGAACCCGTCAGGGCGACAACCGATACCTTAGCGCGTCTTCGATTAAAGGCGGCAAGGTCACCCAGTGCTCGGACGGTGTCGTTTACGGCAATAACAACCATTTTTTTTTGCGGGTAAATACCGCGATCCAAACCCTCGATCCGATCCTTATTGATCAGCAGTCCGTGGACACCATTTTGAACCACGTTTTCGATAAAGTTGTGGCCGTCGTGGACCTCTCCGGGTATGGCAACAAATACATCATCTTTTGATATTTTACGCGAATCAATGGCGATTGCTGCAAAAACGCATTGCGGATCACCGCTTAAAAGCGTGCCCTTTACGGCTTCCAGAATCTCAGCGGTCGTCCATGGTATCGAAGGCGTCATCTTCGCCGATCTCCCATTTGTGCTTCCCATAACGAATCGGCAAGGTCCGCCATTGCGATTCGGGCTTCTTGCCGGTCATCAAAGGGGGTGACTTTATTTCCGATGATTTGATACGTTTCATGGCCTTTACCGGCAATAAGGATCGTATCGCCGGGTCGAGAGGCCTCGATGGCTGCTCGAATGGCCTGCCTGCGATCCGGCTCGATCCAATACCCTTTTTGCTCAAAGTCTTTGGTCGGATTCAAAAAATCATATGCCGCTAAAGACGAACGTTTTACACCTTCAAGAATTTGAAGGATAATTTCATCGGGTTTTTCCGTTCGCGGGTTGTCTGATGTAATAATGATCCGGTCGCAGATACCGGCGGCTATTTCTCCCATTTGCGGGCGTTTGCTTTTATCTCGGTCGCCGCCGCATCCGAATACACAGATCATTTTACCGCTTGATAATGCGGTTAGCGCAGACAACACATTTTCCAGTGCATCCGGTGTATGCGCATAATCGACATATACAAACCGGCCGATGGAATTTGGAATCGGTTCCAAACGTCCCGGCACGCCGGTCACTTCGCCAATTCCGGTTTTTATGGTATTGGGTGCAATATTTATCGCAATGCCGACGCCGACGGCACAAAGAATGTTTTCCAGATTATGTTTTCCCACCAGCGTAGATTGAAGCTCGAAATTGCCTTTAGGCGTTAAAATTTCACACGTCATGCCGTTTAGGCCGAGTTTTAAATGCCGGTATCGGATTTTATTGGTGTCGGCATGACCGATGGTGAGGCTTTGAATACAGATGGAGCGGACAAGCTCCAGTCCCTTTGGGTCGTTGCAGTTGATAACCGATAGGGTTCGGCCCTGCTTGGGTCCGGCAGCCAGGTTGTCGGTGAACAGCCGTTTTTTGCACTGCCAGTAAGTGTTCATATCTCCATGATAATCCAGATGATCCTGGCTGAGATTGACAAATACGCCGATATCGAGCCAACAATGTTCCATTCGGAAAAGGTCGATGGCATGTGATGAGACTTCCATCACCACATGGGTGATACCTGCGGCAAGCATTTGCGCCAGTATTTGCTGAAGATCCGTAGATTCCGGGGTTGTTACGGGGTTTTGAAACGTATTGCCGGCATAGCGATAATTGATCGTTCCAATGACACCGACGTTAAAACCGGCATTTGCAAGAATGCTTTCGATCAAATAGGTCGTCGTCGTTTTACCGTTTGTTCCGGTTATACCGATGATATTCAATTTTTCAGACGGATTGCCGTAAAATCGGGCTGAAACCGCGGCAAGGGCTTTGCGGCTGTTTTCAACCTCGATCATAACGGCGTTTCCTTTGACCGGCTTCTGGGAGACGATTGCCGCCGCTCCTTTTGAGAGCGCCTCAGCGATAAAATCATGACCGTCGGCCCTGAATCCGGGTATTGCCGTAAAAAGTCCGCCGGGTTTAACATCTTGTGCGCGGTAGTGGATGGAGTTGATTTCCGTCGGCATTGCAACTTGACCGCTGATTCGAATCGGCCGGATTGCTTCTATTAAGTTCGAAAGATTCACGGGTATGCCTTATTTCCTTTTTGCGACAGTCATTTCATCGGTTATATTTTTTGGCGGAATATTTAAATAGCTTAAAGTTTCATGCGCGATCTTCTTAAATGCCGGAGCGGCAACAATACCGCCGTAATGCTGTTCTTCGGGTTCATTAATCAGTACCAGGATCGCCACTTCCGGGTGATCGGCAGGTGCGAATCCGATAAACGAGGACACATATTTGTCTTTTGCGTAGGTGCCTTCGGCATTAATTTTCTGCGCCGTGCCGGTTTTACCACAGACCGTATAGCCTTCCAAGGCTGCTTTTTCACCGGTACCGCCGTCGGCTATTACTGTTTTCATGATTTTTCGAACTCTTTTTGCGGTTTGCTCCGAAACCACCCGCCGAATGGGTTTGGGCGAAAAGTTTTCCAGGCTGCGGCCGGTGGTGTCCGTAACGGCCTGGACGATATAGGGCTTCATGAGGACACCGTCATTAGCGATCGCACATACCGCCGTGATCAGTTGTATAGCCGATACCGATAGGCCCTGACCAAATGCGATGGTGCCGGAATCGATTCTTGTCCACCGTTTATAGTCTGAAAGACTGCCCGCTGTTTCACCCGGGCAATCAATACCGGTTTTTACACCAAAACCAAAATTTTTCAAAGTGTTATAAAGAACTTTCGATCCTATTTTTTCAGATATCTTCACCGCACCGATATTGCTTGAGTATTTTATGATTTGTTGCAGGGATAACCATCCGCGCGCATGCGTGTCATGGACGATATTGCGTCCGACTTTATAGGCACCGTTTTCGCAAAAAAAGATCGTGTCGGGGTTGCAGTCGCCGGATTCCAGCGCTGCTGCCGCCAAAAAAATCTTCATGGTTGAACCCGGTTCAAATGGGTCGGTGATGGCCCTGTTGCGCCACAATTCTCGATCAAAGTCTCCAAAACAATTCGGGTTGAAAAAGGGGAAATGCGCCATTGCCAATACGGCACCGGTTTGGGCCGCCATAACAATAGCCATGCCGGATTTGGCTGAAAATTGTACGGCTGCTTCTTCCAAAGCTTTTTCAACGGTATACTGGATGGCCCGGTCAATGGTCAGGATCAGATTTTTTCCGCTGTTGTCGGCCGCCCAACTTTTCGCACCGTCAAAGCAGCGACCTAGGGCATCCCGCAATACGGTGAATTGACTATTGATGCCTTTTAAATAAGTGTCATAATAAAATTCAATACCTTCCAACCCACGGCCGTCGATGCCGGAGAAACCCAGCACTTGGGCAAAAAGTGTTTTATTTGGATAGAAACGGCTATGTTCCGTTATGAAATGGATCCCCTCCAGTTGCATCCGCTCGATGGCCTTGGCCTCCTTGGGGGTAACTTGGCGCTTGATCCAGACAAACGACTTTTTAGATGCCAGTTTTCGATAAAGTGCCTTGTTGCGGATTTTAAGCGGATCGGCAATCAGATTTGCTGTTGACTGCGGGCTTTGGATTGTTTTCGGGTAGGCGGCGATGGACGTTATGTCGTTGCTGACGGCCATTTCCCGATGTTTGGTATCATATATCGTTCCACGTTTTCCCTGAAATTTAAATGATTTTTCATACTCGTCGGATGCTTTTGCTGAAAGCCAGGGCCCTTGACAGACCTGAAGGTAGACGGCTCTTATCCCTATGGTCACTAAAAACGCACCAAAGATAAAACCAATGACGACGATTCGGCGTTGAGCGCTCTTTTTTTTATCGATCGGTTTCATGGGATGACGATTATCTGCTCCGAACGAGGTGTTATCAAACCCAGATTCTGCCGTGCAATATGGGCGATACGCTGCGGAGATTTCAGCCGCGCGAGTTCTATTTTCAAACTTTTCTGCAAAGTTGTCAGCCGACTATGCTCATTGGCCGCCTGAGTGATTTCATATCCGATCCGGGTGCTTTGAACCCTGCACCAGGCATAAAACAAAAGCTCGGTCGTAAAAATAAATATTAAAAAAATCCAGACGATGATTCGTTGAAACGGATAGGTATTTTTTTTTGCCATTAAATTTTCTCAACAGCCCGCAGCCTTGTGCTTCGGGACATGGGATTGAGTGCAATTTCTTCTTCCGTCGGCCGCCGTACTTTTCTAGTCAACGATCGTACCTGCTTTTGTTTGCTGCACACACATTTGGGAAACTCGGGCGGACAGATGCAATTTTTTTCAAGATCTTTTATTCGGTGTTTGACCATCCGATCTTCCAAAGAATGAAACGATAATATACAAAGACGCCCCTTGGGGTTTAAAAGGTTTACAAAATTTTCCAAGAAAAAATCGAGTTTTTCAAGCTCCCTGTTAACGGCTATTCTCAGTGCCATGAATACTTTTGTCGCCGGATGAATGCCGAGCTTTAAGACTGCATTTTTAGGAATTGCAGCCGATACGAGATCCGCCAGATCTTTACTTGATTCAATGGGCCGATCTTTTCTTGCCTTTACAATTTTTCGCGCAATGGGCCCGGCCCAGCGTTCCTCTCCATATTCTTTGAAAATTTTTTTAAGATTTTTTTCCGATAGGCCGTTAACCAGTTCAGCGGCCGTTTGTTTTGATTGCGTATCCATTCTCATATCCAGCGGTTCGTCTTTTTTAAAACTAAAACCCCGTCCGCTGGATTCGATATGATAAAGCGAAATCCCCAAATCCAGCAAAATGCCGTCAACGGCGGCAATGTTCAATTGTGAAAGAATTTCCGGAAGATTTGCAAAGTTGTCATGAAAAAGGTAAATATTGCGCTTATAGGACTCCAACACCTTTTCAGCATTTTCGATCGCCGCCGAATCCTGATCGATACCGATCAAAATGCCGTTTGGTATGATTTTTTCCAAAATCGCCTTCGCATGCCCCGATCCGCCCAAGGTACCGTCAACATAGATTTTGCCCGGTTGACAGTTCAGGTAATAGAGGACTTCTTTTTGCATTACCGATATATGTTTGTATGTCATGGAATTTAGAGCCCTAATTGTGCAATCTGATTTCCGACCTCCTCTTTTTTCATGTCCTCTTCCAGTCGCATCACTTCCGTCTCGTATCTATCTTTAGACCATATTTCAAAATGAACAATTTGTCCGACTACGACGATTTCTTTTTCAAGTTCCGCATATTGCCTCAATACCGGTGGAATCAGGATACGTCCCTGCTTATCCGGAGGGCATTCAATGGCACCGCCTATAAAAACTCTTCTAAACCGACGCATGGGTTTACTGGTTTCGGATAAGGCCAGTATTTTGGTTTCGATTTTATTCCATTGATCAAACGTATAGGCAAAAAGCGCATTATCCATCCGGGTCAACATGATGCCGTTACCCCCCCCGTTTTGGATGACATCCCGAAAGCGGGCCGGAATAATGATACGTCCTTTTGCATCGATCGTATGATAGGAGCTTCCTCGAAACATGTACCACCTAAAATCCAAATCTACCACTTTTATACACGATAAGATAGATAAAAATATATTTTTAAAAAAGTGTCAAGAAAAAATATTTTTTATTGAAAGAATTATCAATAATTGTAAAATGTTAAATGTAATACAACGTTGAAAATCAAGGTGGTTCAAAGTGGAGTGAATTAAAATATCAAATATATTGAATGGTTATTGCTTATATTGTAATATATAAAACAAATTAAATTTATTTGATGAAATCATAATTCAGGCTAAATTCATCAAATTTACACTCTAATTTCTTTTTTAATTTATCTTTAGAGTCATGAGTAAAAACTTGACATAATCAAAAAAAACAATAAGGTAGATTATTAAAAGAGAAATGGATAGTACGGTCAAAAAGATAAAAGAACAACCGGTAGAATTCAAACGGCTTGAAATGATAGTCAATCATTTTGTTGAAAATGAAACGCAATCGGTTGATCCGATTCGGGAAAGCGGAGCCTCGGCAGTTCAAACGGTAAGGGCGATTGCAAAGAAACTGTTTGACCGCGCGCGCGGAAGTCACGATTGGGAACATACCCTGCGGGTTTGCAGCCTGTGCGAACGGCTGGGAGTTTCAGAGGGGGCGGACATGGAGGTGCTTTTAATTGCCGCCTATCTGCATGATATCGGTCGATGTTATCAGGATGCCGCTCGGGGTGGAATCTGTCATGCGGAAAAAGGCGCCCGGATGGCACGGCCCATTGTTGCCGAGCTTCCCCTTGCGCAGGACCGAAAGGAAAATATTATTCATTGCATCCGCACCCATCGGTTTCGAGGAAACGCAGTGCCGGAAACAGTTGAAGCAAAGGTGTTGTTTGATGCGGATAAGCTCGATGCCATCGGCGCAGTCGGCGTGGGTCGGGCATTTTTATTTGCCGGCGAAGTCGGCGCCCGGCTTCATAACCCGGATATGAATGTCGAAGATGCAAAACCGTATTCAAAAAATGATACCGGTTTTAGGGAATTTAAAGTCAAACTCTGTAAAATTCGAGACCGAATCATGACCCGAGAAGGTCGGCGGCTGGCTGATGACCGCCATGAATTTATGAAGAGTTTTTTTAAAAGATTTTTAGAAGAATATGAAGGAAAGAGGTAGGTATCATGGGAATTAATATTGTTGAGAAAATTGATGATCAGATAAAGGTCAAACATGTACTGGTAAGTGTTTCAAACAAAAACGGCCTGGATGAATTTATACCGAAGCTGCTTGAACTGAATCCTGAAATAAAGTTTTTTTCCACCGGAGGTACCTACAGCCATTTAGCGGAAATCCTCGGCAAAAAAGCAAAATCCTGTCTGCGACAGGTTTCCGATTATACCGGCCAGCCCGAAACTCAAGGCGGACTGGTTAAGACATTGGATTTTAAAATCTATCTCGGCCTGCTGACCGAAACTTACAATGACGCGCACACCGCCGATATGCAGCGCACCGATGCGGTTGCCATCGATATGGTGATCGTCAATTTGTATCCCTTTAAAGAAACCATTTCCAAGCCCGGCGTAACCGTTGAACAGGCCCGCGGCAATATCGATATCGGCGGCCCTTGCATGATTCGGGCATCGGCTAAAAATTTTTTGAGAGTCGCATCGGTCGTCAATCCCCGGGACTATGAAATGATCGTATCGGAGATGCAGAACTATAAGGGATCCATATCCTTGCGTATGCGCTATCGGTTGGCCCAAAAGGCGTTTGAGCACACGGCCGACTATGACCGTATGATTGCCGATTTTTTAGGTTCGCAGACATTTGGTGATGTCAAAGGATGTTATCGGGTTTGATGGGACGAAGGAGAATAAGATGGCCGAAGATTTAAAAAAAATGTATCAAACCATTATGGATGATCATTTTCCGCCCCGAATGGAGATCAGCTTCATCGATCGGGAAAAGCGTCAGACGCTGGTTTATGAAAAAGTGGTTTGGACGATCGACAACATTGAAAAAGGGTTGCGATATGGTGAAAACCCGGGTCAGGAGGCCGCTCAATACCGATTGATAAACGGCAACCTGATTTTGGGGCAAACCGAGATGATTCAACCGGGTCAATATTTAGTTTCAGATATCGAATTGCTGCAGTTCGGCAAGCATCCCGGAAAAATCAATCTGACCGATGCCGACAATGCCCTCAATATCCTGCGATATTTTGCGGAAAAACCCACCGTTGTGATTGTCAAGCACAACAACCCCTGCGGCGTGGCCCAATCCGATTCATTGGAAGATGCATATATGAAAGCCTATATGGCCGACCGAATAGCGGCTTTCGGAGGCTGTATCGCCGTCAACCGGCCGGTCGACCGGGAAACGGCCGAGGCGATTTACCGGCAGTATGCCGAAGTCGTGGTGGCGCCTGATTTTGAGGAAGGCGTCATGGATATTTTTGCTAAAAAGAAAAATCTCAGGGTTGTTAAAATCGGAAATATTCAACGGTTGCAGGAATTTGTCGGGCGCAAATACATCGATTTTAAAAGTCTGATGGACGGTGGTTTGATTGCCCAATGGTCGTTTGAGCCGGCCGCGCGTTCAAAAGAGGATCTCAAACTTGCCGAATGCGAATACAAGGGAAAGAAATACCGGATTCAGCGCGAACCCACCCCACGGGAATATGAGGATATGCTGTTCGGCTGGTTGGTGGAATCCGGGGTGACTTCCAATTCCGTAATTTATGTGAAGGATTTTGTCACCGTTGGAATCGGAACCGGAGAACAGGACCGGGTCGGAGTGGCCGAGATTGCCAGAGACAAAGCGTATCGCAAGCTGGCCGACCGCTATTGCTATGAAATGTATAACATACCGTATAATGATCTGAAAGATCCGGACAAAAAAGTGGAAATCGATCACCGGGTAGCGCTTGAAAGAGGCGGCCTCATCGGTGCGGCCATGATCAGTGATGCATTTTTTCCTTTCAGAGACGGGGTGGATGTCGGGATCAGGGAAGGAATTACATCGGTGATTCAGCCCGGTGGTTCGCTGAATGATTATCAGTCCATCGAAGCCTGTAACGAATCCGGTGTCACCATGGTTTATACCGGTCAGCGCAGCTTTAAGCATTAAGGCATTTATGATTCTGTTGATTTAATCTAAAAAGTATATAACCTATTGAAATATAATAAAAATATATCAAATTAGCACTTGACTTATATTTTACTTTATTGTATCTAATTAATTGAAATTAAAGCAATATTCGCCCAATTGAAAGAGTTTCCATGTTTCGCAAAACAAACCCCCAATCATCTCTTTTCGAGGTAAACATTTTAGTTCCAGATGCCCTTCCGAATGATGATTGGTGTTATATTTACCAACAACATGTGTACCCACTTATCGACGAAGAAAAGTTTTGGCATTTGTATTCTGAACATGAGGGACGGACGAATGCTCCGATTAAGACTATGGTATCCCTGCTTATCTTTATGGGTATAGAAAAACTGACTTGGCGCAGCGTCGTGTTTCAATTTCCCAGGTGTTTGGACTGGTTAATAGCAACCCGTACGGCATTGGGCGATGCCTAAATAGACCATACCACCCTATTTAAGTTTTACCGGCGTTTGGAAACCGATGACACCTGCCGCCAACTTTTTAATGATGTTGTCGATGCTTTTATCAAAGCCTGCGGGGTTAGTCTGAAAAAGCAACGTACCGATTCATTTTTTGTTCATGGCTGGCTTCAGATATTATCTCGTTATGGTCTGTTCAAACAGACCATCCGAAAGTTTCTGCAATCGTTGCGCAAGCAAAAACCCGGGCTGTACGAAAATATCAAAGGACAATTGTCTTTGAATTATCTGGATAAAGACTTTGATCTCACCGAAAAAGATAAAGAACTGGCTCAAAGAAAGGTCTCTTTGATGACCAGGGATTTATACCGTATTCGTTGTGCTTTTGAAAACCACCACCAAATTAAGCACTTCGAGACCTTTAAAATATTGTCCAACGTATTTTCTCAACAATGCGAAATAAATGACAAGCCTGAGTCGGAGCCGGAGATTATTATCAAGGAAAAGCCTAATCCGGATACGGTTTGCACCCCTCACAACCCGCAAGCACGCTATGTCCGTAAAGGCAAACAACGCGCTACAGGCGACAAGGCTTTTGTTACCGAAACGTGCTCTGACGAGAACCAGACCCAGTTCATTACCGATATTCAAGTTCTGGAA
>JAFGES010000046.1 GCA_016931455.1 Desulfobacterales bacterium
AAGTTTTCCCTGCGCTGCACGGCGGTAAAAATCCATCTGGAACAACCTGTCCTGGGCCTGGGTATATCCGAAAGCGAAATAAAGATCATGCCTGTTTTCGGAGTATATATGGGGAACACCATAGCTGTCGCGCACAATACTGACACCATCCTGAATCGCTGCAAGCTTAAGCTCGCCGTCCACATCGGGCAGCAATGAGCGCAGATACAGCCACCCGCCCAACACCGCCACAACAATCACGATCAGAATCACTGAGATTATGATTTTTACCAGTTTCATTGTTCCCTCCTCATAACAAATAGATAACAACGCACTACATCTAGATGACGAAACGTATATGTAAATCCGCAAATCCGGGACAGATCTTTCTCGTTGACAAATATATTCCTGTCCTTAATTAAAAAATCTAGACTTGGCCCCATTTTTCACAACTATTTGTTAACTGACACTTTACCTATGCGCTTTGAGTAACCCAATGTCATATTTCTGCTCACGCTGAGCAAAGGCATCTGTACCCCCATCTAGAACCCAAATATATCTTTCTCTACAGTCTATATCTTCAATGGATGAGGGGAGAATTTCTGTTCTTGCATCGGTTGGTTCTAATATGTGAATTAATTCGGCGTCACCACCTACGACTACGTTGGCATCTCTAGTGATAAGGATTATTTGGCGATTGTGCTTTTGCTGCTTGAGCAATGGAACAAGAACAAGCGAAATGAACTTACCGTCAAGGTGATCTTCTGGTTGGTCAATAACAATAGGATTTGTTCCGGCCACCAAAATAATGGCAATCACGATGCCACATCTTTCACCGAAAGAAGTGTTCTTAAGCAGCTTGCCAGCGAGTTTGGTTTGAACATGTATATTATCAATGTTGTAGTAGTATTTCAGCAGGCGCAGGTGGTATTTCTCTAAAAAAACATCGCTATTGAAAAGTTCTTGAATAATCTGCCTATGCTTCTCAGCTTTGGTAGCCCGATTTAAGTGCGTACGAATTTTTGATTTGTCTTTAATATATTTGTCTATTTCCTCATCACCAAAGAGCAAGCGTTCTAGTATATCTGATCGAAGAGTAGCGTCGTCTTCAAAATTGTTTTTGACAAAGCCAACCAGACCGTTCTTGAGTTGCGAATGTTCGACATCTAGTGAAAAGGTAATTTCCTTGTCTGATATCGACAAACCAGCAAGCTTTTCTTGTAAAGACGAACTCACCTCAAGAAATCTTGTTTTATATTTCTTGTATGCCTGTCGAGACGCTTCAACTGTTTTATTCTTCTTTGCATACAACTCATCGTAAGGTGTTTTCTCTAGACGAGATAGTCTAATCTGTTCCTCAAACTCTTTAATTTTCGTATTCGCTTCTGCAAGCTCGTGGACGTTTTCAGGTGATAGCCCTCGGGCTTTAAGATACCCTCCAAGCTCCTGTTTCGATTTATTTAATTGACCGTGGTAGTTTTGCTCCCTGTAATCATTATAGAATTTGGTAAAAGTGGCATTCAATTCTTCTTTTCGATCTTTGAGATTTGTGAGCAGCGCATCTAATGAAGCCTTACCTTGGTCATCCGTCCAATTCAACCGAGCAACGGTAGCAAACAGTGATTCTATCTCTTTAACAAGTTCGTCATAATCTGTCTTGTAGGATTTGAAGTCGGCAATCTTGGTAGTTAGCTCGCCAATCCTCGTTTGGAAAGCCTTATACTCTTCGGATTTGATTATTGCGGTTTGTTTTCTAAGTGTATTGATGTTCTCCGTCGCTTTTAGAATATCATCATCTGTTTCTACGATACGGTCATACGCATCGATCAGTTCATCAATGCGGGCTAATGACGTGTCCCATTTTGTCTTTAGATCATCTAGGCTATCACCGCCATCAAGAGTCGATAGTCTATTCAATCGATTGCCGATTAAGGCTGACATTGATACAATATTTTTAGCTGAGTACTCAATCTCATTCTGGAAGAAAAACTCAGTTTGGGTCGGGACTTCACAGGTAGTATGTTCGGACACTTGTTTCAGTGGGCTTGGTTGAAGCTCCAAATTCATTAATGGTGAATTAACTGAGTTCAGTTTATTGGAATCATGATTGATCCAAGAATTGTAAACAATATGCGCCAAAGTGCTTTTACCAGACCCACGCCCACCAATGATACATGTGAGATTATTAGAAAAATCTAAGGAGTATTTTCCATTCAGGCAGAAATCTGTTTTTTCATTTGATTCGTCTTTTATTTTAAGTTGTTCGGGAAAATTAATAGCAAGCGAATTAATCTTTGCGTATGTTTCTGATTCAGAAGGATTATCCTCTTGGATTTTTACCCTCAGCTCAGGTTCGTACACGATCTGTTTTAACCCTTCAAACGTAGGGTCGGCTTTTACCCAGCAGAATTTATTGTCGTGAGGCCGACAAATTTTATCTAAACAGTGGGCATCAGAACCGAAGACACAAGGCTTCAAACACCCAAATTCTTCAATAAAATCTTCTCTGGATAGATCTTTTCTTCCTAACGCCCAATTGATTGTATCAAGGGAACCTGTCTCTAGAATATGAGCTGTTTGCAAAAAGTTTTTCTTTGTCAGATAGGCTTGTTTCCAGTCTATATCATCCCATTCGTGACCCGAAAGGACAAATATGAATTTACCTTTGAACAAATCTTTTCTTAATAACTCACGCACTTGTTTCAATGATACTGTAATATTTTGAAAAGCTGCTTTTTCAACTGAATCATTTTGGGAAGTTTTATTATTTTTCTTTACCAGAGCCCCTATTTCTTGGACTGTTCTTTTATTTAATTTCCTGGGACCAGTTAATCCATCCACTGATCCACTAAATTCGACGTCAAGAGCCTTGATGAATTCGTTTTCGATAATATCAACTTCTAACTGAGGGCTAAAGATGACATGAAAATTTATGTCTTTGCTTTTTTTCTTAACGACCAAGGTGTCTAATCGTAATTCCACGTTAGGGAGTATAAGATCAAAGTTTGCCAACCTCCCCTGCTTCTTAAACTCCATGACTTTTTTATAACCATCAATGAAAAAATAATCCGTAATGCCTAGGACTGAAACGTCACTGATCGTTTTCAGCTTATCAATAAAACTGTCCCAATCTGGGGCACCATTAGGTTTTTTGGGATACTGATTATTGAGGCTGGATAATGGACTATGGACATGTAAGTCCCATTTACGCCATTCTGATCCCTTGGGATATTGCAGAGACATACTATTTGCCCTCTTTCCTTTTGTTCATTATGAGTATTGTCAGTTATTGCTACGGAAAAATGGTTGTCAAAGAAGCGCAACGAATTTGCCAATCCACCGTCAGCCGTTTGTTATTGGACTTACTCCGCCATTCAATAACTTATATTAAATCCCCTAAATTCAACCTCCAAAATTTGATCATTTCAATCGTGTTGAGAATTGGAAAATCTGATTTTCAGATTATTGCACAAGGCATTATAATTTGCAAGATGTGTAACTTAGAAAGGCGAATTGGGTTAAGGGCAAAAGACTAAAGGCTAAAGGACAAAGGTAAAGACAATTAAGGGCTCAAAGGCGCCAAAGGCGAAAAGAAAAAACCTATGTCTTGACCTGTTCACTGTTTTTTTCAATTCTTAATTTCTAATTCTCAATTCTTAATTGCCTTCCCTTTCGCCTTTGGCCTTTCGCCTGCGTCCACCTATCAATACTTTTCACAGAAGGCCTTTGTCACTTCCCAAAGATCGGGGGTCAGAATCTCCTCGACCCTGGCTTTGATCTCGTCTGGAACGCCCCCGTAAAATGCTTCGGCTATACCGCCGGTAATGCATGCAAGCGTGTCGCTGTCGCCTCCCAGAGAAATTGCGTTGCGGATGGCGTCTTCATATGAATTTGAATCAAGAAAGGCGATGATTGCTTCGGGCACGGTGCCCTGGCAGGATACGTCAAAAGAATAGGAAGGCCGGATATCATCAACGCTGCGGCTCAGGTCATAGCCGAACATTTC
This sequence comes from Desulfobacterales bacterium, assembly GCA_016931455.1. GTDB lineage: Bacteria > Desulfobacterota > Desulfobacteria > Desulfobacterales > JAHDSC01 > JAFGES01. Next base: position 3,986 of record JAFGES010000046.1, read on the forward strand.
CCTGATACGATCTCTGATGAGCTCCTTGCCGTGGCCTGTCCTGGCCAGAAAGATCGCAAGGGCAGTAGCCTGTGCCCCTTTGATGCCCTCGGGATGATTGTGGGTGATCTCTGCCGTCATCCTCGCATTCTGAAGCACCTCGTCTTCGGTGGAGAAGGCAAACCCGACAGGACTTACACGCATGGCAGAGCCGTTACCCCAACTGTTGTACGGCCCAGAATCTTCCGATAAAAGCCAGTGGTAAAATGTTCCGCCATAGCCTGCCCCGGGATAACGCCTACCGATCGTCCTGATAGAATCCACGTATGGAGATCCCGTGAGGATCGCATCGGCAACCGCCACTGTAAGTACTGTATCATCGGTGAAATAACATTGGGGATCGAACAGAGTAAATTTTTTGGTTTTAATCGGACTGTGCTCGTAGACCGACCCGATTATGTCTCCGGCAATTGCTCCTATCACAGTATTTCTCTCCTTTGTTGCACGAATATATCAGTAAAATCAATTTTTCTTAAACATTTTCAAACTGGTCTGTTCCATCCTTCTGCAACGATCCATCTCCTTTTTCTTGAACTCGAACGACCAAACTTGCCAACAGCAATGGTTCGCATCGGAATTGATTTCAGGTGTCACTCTTGGTTATTCTTTTTTTAAAGATAGATTCATACCTGACAGCATCCACCGGACATACATTCAGGCAACGTGCACAACTGAAACAATCTGCCGGCAGCTTCTTGCCATAAACCCTTCCCTTGGCAGCATCCAGCGGGCATATTTTTATACAGGCTCCGCATTGAGTGCATTTGTCCATATCTACATGTACTCGAGTAATGCTGAACCTTTCGAATATCCAGGAAACAAATCCAAAAGGGCAAACAATCTGGCAAAAAGGACGGTAAACAAAAAACGATCCAACCAGGGCAATAATGACTGTTATCAAAATACTGATGCTTTCAAAGTGTCCATCAAAGAGGTTAAATGGATTAATATAGTGGTAAATAACAAACCCCTTGCGATTCCCTATAAAACCAAAAAGAAACAGCAACGTTAACACGAAAAGTGTTGCTCGAATTGTGTTGGTCAATGCAAAAGGCAATTTGCGTCTTTTAATTTTTCGTAAAATCGGAATACTGTATATCAATTCCTGAAAAGACCCAAAAGGGCAAGCCCAACCGCAAATCAGCTTATTACCGATAATGGCAAGTGCTATAAAAAACAGAAAAGCGATTACTTTGGCTGTTGGATCAGGATAGAGACCTACCATGGACTTGAATACCTTTACAATGCTCTCCATTGGATTAGGAGATTTTCCGAAATAAAATCCAGCGACAAGAACAGAAAATATTAAAGTAGTGATGTATGGAAAACGGGGGTACCAGCTTTTTCTTCGTTTAATATCAGACGCATCCGGGCGCCCCAGCAAATTGAGGTAAACAAATCCTGACAACACTAATACAAAGAAAACATAATATGCTGCCGTTGCATCAACATGCGAAAGAAGATGATCAACTACGTGTGCAAGTTCCTCGTCTGTTATATTTAATTCTGCCACAGGTTTATTCTTGGATACATCAAGCGAGAGGTTCAATTCACGTGCCAGTGATTTCCCGGTGACTCCCAATTGAGGAGCAATTTGTCGTATTGACATATCAGGGGTAAAACTAATCGATTCAATATGTTGCGACGGCCTATGCATTAAAAACCCAAAGACAACAATAGCCAAACTAATTATAATAGTCAGGAGCAAAATAATTCGTTGTCTAACAGATAATAATGAAAACCAATGATATGTCTTCATACTTATTTCCTTTTTTGTAAATGCATAACTACCGGCATAAAGCGCAGCAGCTTTTTTGCCGGCGACTTTTATGTCGTTGTTATATTATTTTCTTTTTTCTTTTTTCTTTTTTCGATTTCCAGGGCTTGAAGATGGAAATAAATATTGTAATCATCAGCACGGAAACCTGCATAGTGCCAAAAACCAGGTTCATCTTTTGATTGTACAGGTATGCCGAATCAGTCAAAGATGATATCCCGAGTCTGCCGGATATTTCAGTCATTGCTATTTCCCAGGGACCAAGAAAAAATGTTCCGATCAAAATGGCAGCTATGGTGACAATCCATTTGAATATCAGCCACTTGTGTTTTAAAAATCCCCAATTAGTAAATAATGAGTATATCGCTCCGGTAAGGAGACAACCAAAGGCTCCGGGAATTACTACAACTGCCATATCAACATGATGGATGCTCTGGTTTATTCCATATAAAACACCTCCATCCGTAACTCCGTCTTTTAAAAAATAAAGCAATATCAGAGCAACAGCACCACCGACCCAACAAGAAACCGCAATCAAATGAAAACTTTTGAGCCATTTTAATCCTTTAGCTTTTAACTTTGGCATGTAAACCCCTACTTACCCATAATAGGGGTCGCGTCGCAACATTTGACAAAATAATCAAGATAAATGTTGAATGTTTCGACACCATTGTTTTCCTTCCCCATGTCAAATTTCAAGACCATTCTTCCCTGACACTTCTATCATCCAAGATTCATTAAAGGTTAATAATGAGCTCACCTGTGCGGCAACGGGTTCACTTATAGGCATTTCTTTAAATCATCTGCCGTTATCTCACAGTCCCGCAAAATCTGAGCCATAAGACCACGACCTATAGTCTCGCCTGCATGTACAGGTACCACAGTACATCTACCATCGGTATGTTGAAGAAAATTATGGCTCCCTTTTTTGCGAACTACTTCAAAGCCCATTTTCTTGAGGGATTTAATGAGACGATTTCCAGTTATAGCAGGCAAATTACTCAAGCGCTGACCGCAACACGCTGAACGCCGACAAACTCAGTTGTTATAGGTTTTTCCACTTCAAGACAAAGTTCAATTGCCTCTTTTATTCTTTTCATAAGCACGTCAAGAGACTTGGCCTGTGTATGGCACCCTCGCAATGTGGGTACGGTAGCAACAAAGTAACCGTCTTCATCTTTCTCAATAACTACGCTAAATTCTCTAATCATCTCCTTATCTCCATTTGCCATATACTAGCATAGAAAATGGCTAATGGCTAATGTCCAAAGGTAAAAGGGATATAGTTTTTCCCTTATCCCTATTCACCCTTCACCATTAGCCTTTTGCTTTATTTATTCGCCATTTGCCTTCGATCTTTATCCTGCATTTATTCCCTTCGCCCTATTCCCTTAGCCCTTCGCCCTTCGCCCTTCGCCTGTTTTTTCAATTCTTAATTCATAATTCTCAATTCTTAATTGCCTTCCCTTTCGCCCTTAGCCTTTCGCCCTTCGCCTCTTCAATGTAAGAATCCAACCTCTTCTCCCACCCAGCCATCCACCTTTGTTCATTACGCTGCGGTGGCGAGTTGCGCACCCGTTCCATCAGCACCTCTTTAGCAGC
>JAFGES010000007.1 GCA_016931455.1 Desulfobacterales bacterium
AACTGCAGAACAAAGGCGCCTGCAGGCTGTATGAAAAATGCGGTTTTCAAGTTGAACGCATCACAAATGTTTACCATTACTGGCAATAGAAAATGCAAATCCCATTTAATAAGCCTTTCCTTACTGGGAATGAGACCAAATATATTGAACAAGCCGTAAAATCCGGAAAAATTTCCGGCAACGGCACCTTTACAAAAAAATGCCATGAGTTCTTCGAAAAAAGATATGGCTTCAAAAAATGCCTGCTAACCCCCTCTTGCACTACCGCCCTGGAAATGGCGGCCATCCTTTTGGATATTAAGATTGGGGATGAAGTTATCATGCCCAGTTATACTTTCGTTTCCACGGCAAACGCCTTTGTGTTGCGGGGTGCGAAAATCGTCTTTGTCGATAGTCGCCTCGATCATCCCGGGATCGATGAGGAAAAAATTGAGGAATTGATCACTTCCAAAACAAAAGCCATTGTCCCGGTCCATTATGGTGGTGTAGCTTGTGATATGGATAAGATAATGGCCCTTGCCAACAAATATAATCTATTCGTTGTTGAGGATGCCGCCCAGGCAATTGATAGTTATTACACAGGAAAAGATGGAATTATGAGGCCACTCGGCAATATAGGCCATTTGGCAGCTTTTTCATTCCATGAAACCAAGAATGTCCATTGCGGCGAAGGCGGCATGCTGGTAATCAATGATGACCGTTTCCTGAACCGCGCGGAAGTCATCTGGGAAAAGGGCACTAACCGTGCGGCGTTTTTCCGGGGCGAGGTTGACAAATACAATTGGGTGGACATTGGCTCTTCATTTTTGCCCTCGGAAATCACTGCTGCTTTTCTTTTAGCGCAACTTGAGAATCTGGATGACATTCAAAGGAAGAGGAAATCGATATGGAGTGGTTATTGGGATGGATTAAAGGATTGGGCTGGAGCGGCATCCGTCCAACTGCCATTTATCCCTGGCAATGGAAGCAACAATGGCCATCTGTTTTATCTAGTATGCAAAGATGTTGAACAACGCACGGCAATAATCGCCAAACTAAAAAAAAACGGCATTCAATCTGTTTTTCATTATTTGAGTCTGCATAAAAGCCCATTTTATATTGATAAACACAAAAACAGGGAACTTCCCGAATCCGATAGGTATTCAGATTGCCTATTTAGATTGCCTTTTTTCTATGAACTTACGATTAAAAATATCGATTCAGTAATCCAAATAATTAAGTTTTAAAATCATCCTTTAATGAAACTAAATATCTCAAATTTGGGTTTTATTGTGATTCTTGTCGTTCTGAACTTGGGTTTGGCTTTTTATGCAACGCCAATCACAAACCTGGGAGATGCAAATGCTTACATTTTACTGAGCAAATCTTTCCTGGGTGAAAATATTAATGTCAATCTGCAGTATCGATCTCCTTTGTTTTCCATAGTAATGGCCGGCTTCATGATAATATTCAAAGCCCCATTTCTGTATAAAATAATGATCGTTTTCCAATATTTATTAGTCGCTGTTACAGCATGGCTGGTGTATCAGATTTTTCTGCGCCTTTTCATCAAAAGGGAAATGGCCATGTTGGTCGCCCTGATGTTCAATTTGTCTTTATCAACGATCTATTATGCCAATATTCTTCTCACTGAAACACTGACTGTTTTTTTGCTGGTCTTGTCCGTTTTCCTATTGTTGCGGGTGTTTGACCAAAACTCCATGAACCGTATATTCAGCTTGGGTACAGTGATCGGACTGCTTATTCTCGCACGATTTAATGCAATTCCTATATTTATAACGTTTTTTATATTGTTGGGATATATTCTATTCGTTCAGAAAAACTCAATGATAAAATGGATCTCTTCCATGATGGGATTCATTTTTGCCTTTGCATTAATCGTAAACCTGTGGTGTATCTATAATTTCCAACATAACGGATTTTATGGCATATTCCCCAATGCCAAGTTGAGTATTCCAAAAAATCCCCGGAACATCACCATTGCATCTATTAGGCCGGGAGACATTGTTTCTGAAGTAAATAAACCGGTTCTTGAGATTATCCTTAAAGCCAGGGAAAAATACCTGAACAGGGAGAAAAAAGTAAGAAAAGGAAGTTTTTCCGGTTTAGACAAAAACGAAGTTTTGAGTGGCCTTTATTCGGGGTATGCGATCTATAACATGGCCTATCCTAAATTGCAGGCCTATTACAAGTTGCAAAAAAATAATGATAAATCTAAAAAAATCCCTGGATTCAATGATTTTTTAAATGAAATATTTGCTCAGAAAAGGAAATATTTCTGGAAATACCGATTCTATTCGTTACTTAGTGGTTTTCGGGCTGCAGGACACACCCTTCCGGAAAAATATGGAAATCTCAACTTCAATATCCTTCCTTCAATCATTCTAAAGGCGTATAAACTTGCTTTTTTGTTCATGTCTTTTTTTATTTTATTGGCCTTCTTCTTTTTCATTGTAAGCACGATCAAAGCCAGATTCAAACCCGATGTTACGCTTTTGACTATGTTTTTTCTGGTATTTTCCTTCTGGGGCGTTAACTTCCTATTTGTTACCGTGAATGACGCCAACCGCTTTAAGTTTCCTGTGGAACCATTGATTATCGGACTTTTTGTGTATTATAGCCATGGATTTATCAGGAGGTTAATGGTTGGTAAAACCCGGTGGAAGTTAATTGTGAATTCAATGTCTGAAAAAATCAAACATTTCTTGCGAAATTATGAAAAACGAACATTGCTATTCTTTTTTATCTTAACCCTGATTTTAAAAATTATTTATGTTGTAATTTACTTTCACAGCGCCGGCACAACAAACTGGAGTGATGATTGGCAATATCTTTCAATGGGCAAGCAAATAGCCGATGGCAATTGGTCACCAGTCATGAAGAGCCTCCCATTTATGATAGTAGCTCCAATGATCCCTGTGTTGATTGCTTTGTTTACAAAGATATTCGGAAGTGCTTTTTTCTCGTTCTTATTATATAATATCCTTATTACTTCATTAGTTGTGATTGTTTTGTTTTATTTAGGTAAAGAAATATTCCATAGAAAAGTTGGGTGGGCGCTGGCGTTCTGGGGTGTTTTTAATTTAGAATATTTTAGATATAATCCGCATTTTTTAAAGGAGGCAACTGTATTTCTGTTTTTACCGCTAACCTTATTATTTCTTGTTAAAAGTATTGGACATAAGTCAAATGTGAAATTCCTTATTATTGCTTCTTTCTCTTTTGCATGGCTCATACATTCCGACGAGCGATTTGTTGTTTATTTTCCATTTTTATCATTGATATTATTCATGTCAAAACCAATTAAAAAGGCCATTCAATCAATAGGTTTGTGGATAGGATTTGTTTTGCTTTTAATGCTTCCATGGGGAATTCGAAATTACTTGGTATTTGACCAGATTGTCATAATCAGCCCAAGGACTACTGCATTTACTTCAAAAATTTGGGGGAAAAATTTATCAAAACTATCATTTTCAACGGACTTGAAACTGGATGATGCAAAGTACAAGCGCGCTTTACTATTTGGGAGCGAGCATGGGATCACGCCGCGAGCGTTTCGAAAAAATGAAAAATATATCCGGGCATTTATTAATTTTTGGCAGCCTGCGTATTTTAAAGCCGAGTATATTCAATTTGGCTTCAGGCCGCAAAAATGGTCTATGGCGCATAATGTTTTCAGTTTATTGTTTTATGGAATATTTCTTCCCTTCTATTTGATTGGATTAGTGGTATTACTAAAAAAGAAATATGTTTTGGGAATTTTTATTGCCATGATCCCAATTCTTCATAGTTTGCTGCATGCATATATGATATGGCCCTTGGAAAGATATCGATCTCCAATTAATTTTATCGTTGTAATGATAGGAATTTGGACTATTACAGTCTTCAGGGAAAACATGACTAAAAAAAATGTCCCAATAGGCGGAACTCCCCTGATTGCCAGCCAGTGGAAAAAAAAGGAGTCCTTTTGAGTCAAAAAAAACTAGCTGTTATTCTCCCGACCTTTAACGAAGAAGCGAAAATCTGTCGTGTCCTTGATAATATTCAGCGTCTAATAGAAGGGGGGGGACCAAATACAGATCTTTGTTATAGGCCACGGTTCGAAAAACGCTACAGATCAAGAGGTCAACGACTTACTAAGTGGAATATACAAAAGGCGAATAGTAAATTACGAATATTTTATTGAGATAGACAAATTATTTGATAAAACAAGATGGCAGAATAAAATGACAATAAAAAATCTTATTAAGCAAAAAGTTGAAGTGCCACAAATGAAACTGACAATAGTCATTCCGGCTTACAATGAAGAAAATGGAATTGAATTAACTCTGAGAACTTTAACAAAAGCAATAATGGGAAAAGATTGGAAGATACTTGTTATAAATGATGGATCGACAGATAAAACATGTGAGATCGCAAAAGAAATAAATGGGATTGAGATCATTAATCAACCTTATAATAAAGGTTATGGAGCTTCTTTAAAAACGGGGATTCGATCAGCAAAAACTGAATATGTTGCATTCTATGATGCGGATGGGCAACACCAGCCGGAAGATTTAATCATGCTCGCTGAAAAGATTGGCAATTATGACATGTTGGTGGGAATGAGGAGTAAAGCGTCTCATCAGGATTGGTTGCGTAAACCTGGCAAATGGGTACTCTCAAAAGTTGCAAATTATTTATGCGGAAGAAAAATACCTGATTTGAACTCTGGATTGCGCATTATTAAAAAGAATGTCATTGAAAGAATGCTGCATCTTTTCCCTGATGGATTCTCCTTCACAACGACATCCACCGTAGCTTTAATAAACATGGGGTACAATGTTGGTTATATGCCCATAACTGTGAAAAAGCGTGTAGGTAAAAGTACAGTAAAGCAACTAAAACATGGCTCAGCTGTTATTTTGCTTATGATCAGGCTTATAGTTCTTTTTAATCCACTTAAAGTGTTTTTACCATTTAGTATTTACCTTTTTATTCTCGGAACTATTTATGAGATTATATTTGGAATTGTTATTTTATTACCAGAGAAAGTTAAACTTATTCCAGCTGCATTTTTTATGATTTTAACAAGTATTTTGATATTTTTCTTTGGCTTGGTTGTTGACCAAATTAGTGAATTAAGAAAGCATATTGGAATTAATAAAATAAATAGCTAAAAACATAATCAAAGAATATCTGCATAAAAAAAATGCGCAAAAATATTCAAGTTAAATTGATTTCCAACTCAATTATATTTATATCGTTAATTTTTCTATTGATATATCTTTACCGCATCGATCTCTTTATTCCATTAAAAATAGTAAACGCTGGTTTATTGATTCTAAGCGTATTATTGTTATTTATGGGTTTTATTTTAGATGCGTTGTCTATTAAGATATTTTTAAAATATAATAATGTTAGTCTGTCATTATCAGAAGCGATTGTTTTGACTGGAAAATATTCTTTGGCAAAATACATTCCAGGAAAAATTGGCGTGATTATAGGAAAAGCAGCATATATTGTTGAAAAAGCCAATGTCAGTAATTACAGATCGCTCGAAAATGTTACCGTGTATCATATTTTATTTCTTCTGTCGGCGGCAATTTTATCGGTAATTACATCATATAATTATTTAAACAGGCAATCTGAAAACCTTTTTTTAATAATACTTCTTTTAATACTGCTTTTATTCTTGCTTTCTTTAAAGAAAACCCAACTAGTGATAAGAAGTTTTATGAAAAAATTATTTAGAAAAGACTTTTATGAAGTTTATTCACAAAGATCTATTATACTTGTTTTAGTCGGGGCAATGTTTTGTTGGCTTTTTTGGGTGGCAGGTTTCTGGCTGCTGTCCATGAGTGTTGGGATAAAAATTACTATCAAGGCAGCTTTGCTTTTTCCATTGGCGACGATCGTAGGAGTTATTGCTTTTTTTGCTCCCGGAGGAATTGGTGTAAAAGAAGGTGTCATTTCGGCAGGGCTTATATTCTTTGGAGTAAATAAAACTGATTCAATAAGCGTAAGTGTTTATTCCAGGCTTTGGTATTTGTTTGGCGAAGTATTATTTTTTATGTTAGCAATTATAATTTCATGTATTTGTAATAAAAAGCCAATAATATTTAATAAGGTTTAGGAAAAAAAGAGCAATCAACAAAAGAAAGTCTCCTTCGTCTATGCCTTCTAAAATGGTACAAATCATTAATTTACCTCAACTATTATCATTCTCAATGGCAGGTTTTTTAATTGCAATAAAAAAAAGAGAATTATTTGTTATGCTCTTGACTGCCTTATTCTTCTCCCCTGTATTATTGCATGTTTTGGTACGCTATATAGACCTTTATCGAGTGATTCTTCTTCCAGTCTTACTTTTAATCGTTGCCTATGGCTTTTTAGAAGAAGTTGAGATAATAAGAAATCTTCTTTTGCTAACAAATTATAAATTAGCATGATTTATGTTTCTAAATATAAACTTTAACAAAATAAGGATGTGAAGCAATGAAAGTGATCATTTTAGCAGGCGGAATGGGTTCAAGATTGGGCTCCATTGCTGATCTGATTCCCAAGCCAATGATCGAGATCGGCGGTAAGCCGATCCTCTGGCATATCATGAAGATCTATTCGCACTATGGCTTCAAAGACTTTATCATTTGTCTCGGATACAAAGGAAACGTGATCAAGGATTATTTCTCCAAGTTCAATCACTACAATAGTGATTTTACCGTGGACCTGAGATCTGGCAACCTACATTTTGAGAATTGCCCATATGAAGACTGGCAGGTGACTCTGGCCGATACCGGTTTGAATACCCTAAAGGGCGGCCGTATCAAACGTATTGAAAAATATATTGATTCCGACATCAATATGCTGACCTATGGCGATGGCGTAGCAGATATTAATATCGATGAATTGGTCAAATTTCATAAAGGTCATGGAAAGCTTATCACGATTTCCGGAGTCAAGCCGCCTTCTCTTTTTGGGGAAATTCTTGAAAAGGGGGGCAAAGTTATTTCCTTTGAGGAAAAACCTCAAACCAGCAAAGGATTGATCAATGGCGGATATATGGTCTTCAATCGAAAATTGCTTGAATACCTGACTCCCGATCCAGATTGCGATTTTGAATTCGGCCCTCTGGAAAAATTGGCCCGCGAAGGTCAGGTAATGACCTACAAGCATGATGGCTTCTGGGAGTGCGCCGACACCGTGCGAGATGTCGAAAATTTGAACAAGCTTTGGGAAATGGGGAAAGCATTTTGGAAGAAATGGTGATTTTATTTATATTAAAATTCTAATGTCATTTATATCATTTACCTTTTTCATCCTATTCCCACTATTTACTATTTTATTTTTCAAATTAAAAAAGGAATTCAGATTATCATTTATTTTAATAGGAAGCATGGCTTTTTATTTCCATATTGAGCCTAGGTTTTTTTTGGTATTGATTGCGTCAATTATCGGAAATTATTTTTCAAGCGTTATGATTGAACGAAACAAAGGTTCAAGAAAGAACATTCTATTTTTATTGTGTGTTTTATTTAATATTGCTATTTTAGGGATCTTCAAATACTTGGATCATTTCAATACTATTAAGAATGAATTCTATCTTCCGCTGGGATTATCGTTCTTCACTTTTACTTCTTTGGCATATATTATTGATATCTATCGGGGACAGCTTGCCGCCGAGAAAAACATCGGAGTGTTCTCTGTTTTTTTGACTTTTTTCCCCAAAATCCAGCAAGGACCAATAGAAAGAGCTAAAGATCTCTTGCCGCAATTGAAAGTCCCCCCCGGATTTGATTACCAGCGAATCACTGATGGCATGCGCATGATGTTGTGGGGAAGTTTTAAAAAAACCGTAGTGGCAGACCGCTTGGCCGTTGCAGTCAATCATGTTTATGGCAACCAATCCAATTATTCCGGTGCACCACTTATTTTGGCGACGGTTTTTTTCGCGTTTCAAATTTATGCGGATTTCTCGGGATATACGGACATTGCCCGCGGTCTTGCACTAATATTGGGGTATCGACTGGCCATCAATTTCAATCGACCATATGCAGCCCGGTCCATCGGTGATTTCTGGAGCCGTTGGCATATCAGTTTTTCGAATTGGCTTCGTGATTATATTTTTTTACCGGTTTCGTCTTTCATATCATGGAAGTTGAAGCGGAGAGCATATTTTGGGCTGGATACAAATCATCTAATTTACGGGGCTGCTGTTTTTATGACTTTTTTTATCTGCGGACTCTGGCATGGTTTGGGGATGAATTATATTACATGGGGATTATTATTCGCTCTTTTTCTTGTCCTGTCTCGCCTGACAATAAAAATAAGAACCAGGATTAAAAAATCACTTCATATAACACGTAGGAGTAGTCTGCAAGGCCTGCTGGGCATATCCGCGACTTTCACCCTGGTTTGTTTCGCCTGGATATTCTTCAGGGCTGAAAATCTTCAGGCGGCGATAAATATTATCAGGAATATATTTATCGGCTTGAAAACAATGGCCATTACGCTCAAAAACCTTGAATTCGACCAACTAAAGAGCCTGCTTTTGGGGAGTGGACTTGGTTTATCAAAAAACGAACTGTTGATCGCCTTTTTGGCAGTAATATTCATGGAATCTATCGAATACTTGAATATGAGATTTGATCTTCAAAAAAAGTTTCAAGTTAAACCGATATACTTTCGGTGGGCAGTCTACTATACTTTTGTGTTGGTCATTTTATACTTTGGTGTTTTAAAGGATCGAGGATTCATTTATTCCCAATTCTAAATGATTTTATGAGAAAACTAGCTGTTAAAATCACTATTTTTATTCTTCCATTCCTAATCCTCGGTGGTTTTCTTGAGATTAGACTGAAAAAAGTAATCAATAGCTATAACTTTAAAAAAAACAATTTGGAGAAAATGCTGCCGGAATGTAAAGTGTTGATTATGGGAAATTCTATGGCATATTGCGGGATCATTCCTGAACAGTTGAAATATATTGCATTCAACTTTGCGAACAATAGTCAAGATATTTACTATGATCAAATGTTATTTAATAAATATTTGAACAAACTTCCTAATCTTAAATATGTAATCATACCGGTTGCCTTCATTTCTTTGTTCAATTTTTTAGATAAGGGGCCCGAGTATTGGCGGACTTCTTACTATTTGCGCTATTATGATATCCCTAAGAGGCAGACTAAATTCGACTTAAAAGATGCTTCCATGATTGCATTATATGGAATAGATTTCTGTGCTAATTATCTTATAAAAGCAGATATGAAAAGCCAGGTTTTTGGAATTTCTATTAAGGGTTGGCGAAATTTCCCGAACTATTCAATCTTAAATGAAAATATGATGAAAGATCTTGGCAGAAAAAAATACATTGATGACACAAACCATCAGATGGATCTGGATGGAGTTGACGAGAATTATGCATATTTGCAAAAAATAATCAATCAATCAAAAAGGGGAAACATCACTCCCATTTTAATTAGTCTTCCTGCATCTAAGTATTATACCAGAAATCTGCATGATGATAGTTCCTTTTCCTTGATGCAGGAAAAATTAGCTGGTTTGAGCCATACGTATAGAATTAAATATTATAATTATTTTTTTGATAAACGATTTATTGACAGTGATTTTTCCGATACCATTCATTTAAATTCCATGGGAGCGAATAAAATGACTTCGATAATCAATGATGAATTGCTGGTGGACTAATGAAAAAGATAGTAGTAACTGGAAACAATGGTTTCATCGGTTCATTATTAACAAACATGTTGATTAAAAAACACTATGAAGTAATCGGCATCGACACTGGATATTTTAGTGAAGATTGTGTGTTATACCCCAATCGTCTTTCAATCAAGGAAATAAAGAAAGATTTAAGAGATATTTCCGAAAAAGATATAAACGGAAGTTATGCGATCTGCCATCTTGGGGCGCTTTCCAACGACCCTATGGGGGAAATCGATCCGGAGTTGACCTTTGAGATCAATTACCGCGCTTCAGTGCGATTGGCGAAATTGGCCAAAAAAACTGGAGTTAAAAAGTTTATTTACTCTTCTTCCTGCAGTCTTTATGGAATCGCGAATAGTGAGAGCGATGTCACAGAGGAAGGCCAGCTCAATCCCTTGACCGCTTATGCAAAATCCAAGGTGCAGACGGAAAAAGAGATTCTGCCTATGACCGACGAGCGATTTTTCGTCACCTGTTTGCGTAATTCCACGGCATATGGTGTGTCGCCTAAGCTGCGTGTGGATTTGGTGGCCAACAACCTGGTGGGCTGGGCGCTGACAAGCGGCGAGATCCGTATCATGAGCGACGGCTCGCCTTGGAGGCCCCTGATCCATGCTGAAGACATCGCCCGGGCATTTATTGCTGTGATCGAAGCCCCGGATAATAAGGTAAGCGGCCAGGCATTCAATGTTGGTGTGAACAGTGAGAATTACCGGGTGCGCGAAATCGCCGAACTAGTAGCCCAGGCGGTCCCAGGTTGCCGCCTCGTTTTTACCGGCGAACATGGCGCCGATTCCCGGTCCTATCGAGTCAACTTCGACAAGATCAGGAATAATCTCCCCGAATTCCAACCGCAATGGACCCTGAAGCAGGGCATTGCCCAACTAGTTGAATACTATCGGAAGTATGAAATGACTCCGGAGAAATTCTCCGGCCGATACTTTATCCGCCTGAAACAGCTTCAGTATCTTTTGCAAACAAAGCAGCTCGATCCGCAATTGATTTGGAACACTCAAGACTAAATAATGAAAATTATTACAAATAAACTTTCCGGGGTCGCCGAAATCATCCTCGAACCAAGAGTTGATCAACGTGGTTTTTTTATGCGCACGTTTGATGAGAAGCAGTTCCGCGATATGGGTCTTAACCTTCATTGGTCCCAGGAAAACCATTCGCGCTCGGATGTAGAAAATACTGTGCGCGGCCTACACTTTTATCTTCCGCCGCACGGCGAAGCCAAGATGCTCCGTGTAATTCGCGGCCGGATATTCGACGTCGTGGTCGATCTGAGAAAAAATTCCCCTACCTTCGGCCACTGGGAATCATTCGACCTCCATGACGAGGATTTCAAGTGGCTGTATATCTCGGCAGGATTCGCCCACGGCTTTTGCACATTGGAACAACGAAGCGAAATTCTCTATAAGCAAGAAAAGTATTTCAGTCCCGAGATCGATTCTGGTATATTCTGGAATGACCAGGATCTAAAGATATCCTGGCCGGTGCAGGATCCGATCATTTCCGCCAAGGACAAGGGGCTGATGAGCATGCGCAGGTTTATCGAGTTATACGGCGGCATATGAAGGAGTAACTATGAAAAAAGCTGAAAATATCCGTGAGGCGATCCTGGAATTGACAAGGGAATATTTCCACAAGAAATTCCCTGCGCAGCCATTTTCTCCCCAAAAGGACAAGGTGTCCTATGCCGGCAGGGTATTCGACCA
>JAFGES010000047.1 GCA_016931455.1 Desulfobacterales bacterium
CCACAATTTAATCAAAATAAACTGAAAAATTAGCAACCTGTTCAAAATAATCAGAAAACTTTACTCAGAATAGCGTGGCGATTAACATGTGGTAAAAAATTTTGGAATTGATAGAGCTGAAGGAGCTGTTTCAGACGGCTTTTTAGAAGGCTTTTGACGGCTTTAAAGGTTTTTTTATGTTTCTAACATACTGAAAAATAAGGTAGAATACGCTCTGGGTCGCCCTGTCACGCCGGAGGTCGCGAGTTCGAGTCTCGTCGCTCCCGCCATTTTTGATAGAAAGTCCAGTTGGTTATGAAACCGCCTGGACTTTTTTACGGCTCAACAGACGGCCTTTCATTTTACAGCTTTAGATTCACCACTGCCAAACATCTCATGCAAAGATCATATAAACTCGACGACGCCCGTGCCGCCGTCAACCCTGATAAGCTGACCGTCATTAATTTTTTTTGTTATATCGTTGATTCCGACCACTGCAGGGATTCCATATTCCCTTGCCACGATTGCACAGTGATTTAATATACCGCCCATCTCGACAATTACACCTGACGCAGTTACGAAAAGCGGCGTCCATCCCGGGTCCGTATTGTGCGCTATTAAAATTTCACCCTGTTTTAAATTGCAAAATTCGTCTGAATTTTTAATAATTCTTGCTTTGCCTTCAACGATTCCGGGAGAGGCAGGTATGCCTTGAATATTTGACAAGTCATTTAGGCGCGTTGATAGATTTTTTATGACATTATTTTCAATGCTTAAATAATAAGGAGGCGATTGGTTCCGATCAGAATAAAATTTTTCCATTCTTTTTTTGATGATTAAAAACATATCATCATCCAATATTTTTTCTCTGGTGAGAATAGATCTTAATTCATTTAATTCAAGAAAAAATATGCCGTTTTTAATAGCTTTAAGTTTCTCGAATTCAGGTTTTTCAGCCATTGCCGACAAGAGCCTTCGCATGCGATAAAAGACTTTATCTAATCCAAAACGTAAATCTTCTCTTAAGGACAAAAAACTTTTTGTTAAATGAATAAAAATAAATAAAAACGGTGCCGAAATTAAGTTCAAAATTCTTTTTTCTCTCAATAATGAAAACACTGTAGCTTTTAACGTGCCGTTTGAATTTTCGACGGATTTTATGTTATCTTTTTGAAAAAGTAATGTTATCATTTCAATTATCACTTCAGGCTGTTCATCCCATCTTGGATGAATAAAATCTCTGTTAAAAGATCTATATTTATACTTATCAAGAAAATCATCGATGAGTTGGGTCGTCACATGGTTTCTAAATTTAGTTTTTAAAATTTTCCATGTTGTTTTACTATCATTTACATGAAAAGCCTCTTGAATGATTTGTTCATCCAGTGATTTACATATTTTTTTTAATCTTTCTTGAGATTCAAATGTCACATTCGCCGGCAAGTGCTTTGTTTGACTGAGGAACCATTCCTCACTCATCCCCAGAATTTTTGTGGCAAAATGATGAAGCATCCAGAGAAATACGGTTGCATTTCCATATCCCCACTGATTTTTAACTTGCAATTGACCCTGCAGTTTCAATAATCTTTCGAGTTCGATCTTTAAATTTTCAAGCTCCATTTTTGAGTATGAATGAATACTTACCTTTTTGGTTTGATTTTCAATTTTTTTTAAATGCCTTCTCAACAGAGGAACGGTTAAGAACGGAAGAATGGCAGGATCATTTAATAAAAATGGTGACCGGATAAAAAGTTTCATCAATTTTTTTAATCGAAAAGGAGTTTTAAGCAATCCAGGGCGTATTGCCGGCGGGAAAACATTTGTGATTTCTCTGCTGCGCAGGCATTTTGGAATATACTCAAGCAGCATGGCCAAAACATCACTGTTCAGGTAGCCATAGCCATCGATGACTCTGATAGATTGCAGCTGTGCAATTTTATTGAGTTTAAGTTTTTTTAAAATCGTCTTAAACGTATATAAATCTCCTAATTCATCAAAAACGATTGAACTGGTAACGTTACTCATTTTGTCCGACCAAAGATCCTCGACGATAGCTCTTGAAAAAATATTTTTTGACAAAACATTTGACGAGTTAGTATTTTCAAATTCATCTTTATTCTCAGTATAAAGATGATGAGAAGTTATGGGTCGCATCTGCAAAAGGTAAAGAATACTTTTTTCAATCGCCCACTCAATGTCTAAGCCTTTTCCAAATTTTTGTTCCAATTCCCGGCCGATCAGAAAAAGCGTTTGCAATTGATTTTCGTTAAGTCCGTAATCCGCATTGTTGTTTTTTGGTCCGTCTATACGGATCTTTTCAGATATTTTATCAATTTCCCATCGAGCCGGACTTACCTCAGCAGATACCAATTTATCTGCTAATCCTTTAACCGCTTCGACAATCATTACGTTCTTATTTTGATCAAAGGGGTGACTGGTAAACAAAACCCCTGCCGATTCGGGAAATAGTTGTCTTTGGATAATAATGGAAATCGTAGGCTCGGAATTTTTGATAGCGTTTTTTTTTCGATAAAAGATGGATCGATCAGACCACCACGAGGCGTAGCAAAATATGATTGCGTCCCATATCTCATCGATTGAGACATTCAGACGAGTCTCATATTGTCCGGCAAATGAAGAAAAGGCATCATCTTCATCTAATGCGGAAGATCTTACAGCAAATTTCATCTTCGTATGAAAGCCGTTTATTTGTTTAATTTGATGATCAAGATCTGTTTGAATGTTTTCATCGATGTCGATTTTATTGAAAAATCGAATGATTTCTTGATCAAGATTTTTTGCTTCTTTTTCTTGCAGTTCCATAAATTTTTTAATTTCTTTATGTGCCCCGCAAGATTTAACCATATGAGATAGAAATTCAACCGACAACAAGACACCGTCAGGGATATGATAGCCCATTCGGTTCAATTCCATCAGTCGCAGACCTTTTTTTCCAAAATGGGTTTTGGGTGAAGGCGTGAAATTTTTAATCTTTAAAAAATAAGAATCGCTCATTTTATACCCTGTTCAATAATTAAGAATAATCATTAAGCATTCATACCGGAAAATATCCGATGACTTCTTATCGTAACGGCCTATTTTCTAAACTCATTAAATCCTTTCAGAACTTGCATAACATCCGAGCGATAGATCGACATGTCGGCATTTTCAACAAGCCGATATGTTCTGTCTCTCACCTCAAAGGTTCCCAGGTTATAGGTTTCAAAAGAGAAATGGACGATTGCCTCGGGCTTTATCACAGCACATGTATCCCAACCGGAGGATACGGTAAAATCGTGACCTTTTCCGTCGAATAAGGATTTGCCTTGGCAATATACGGAAGGCTCTGTTGTATAGCCAATAAGCTCCAGCAGGGTTGGGACAATATCCAAATGGCTTGTCATATAGTTTATTCTGGAAGGTTGCATCCCCGGAACATAAAGAATAAGAGGGATCTTAGTTTGCTCCATTGAAAAAGCACTGTTATGGCCGTAATACCCACTTTCGTAGAACTCTTCTCCATGATCGGATGAAATGATAATAATCGTGTTATCGAGAAGGCCGGTTTTTTCAACGGAATCGAGAACTTTGCCTATTTCATCATCATTGAATCCAATGGCGTTCATATAGGCATTTTTAAGAGCATCTTTATGTTTTTCCCTTACCGTAAGATAGTTTGGTTTTTTTATGGCCGGCTTGAATCGCTCGTATGCATCCGGATAGCTGAAGCTGCCATGGGGTGCATCATAAAAAAGAAAGGAGAAAAAGGGCTGTTTTTTATCACGTTTTTCAAGAAAATTTTGAAATTCATGCGTGATCAAAGGATCCTTTTCTGCGGCATTTTTGCCTTTAAGGTTATCAATGGTTTTTTCCGGTATTGCGACAAAAGCAGTCTGTATGAACTCCGGATTCTGGAAGCTTGCACTACCGATCATTCTGAAGTCATAACCTATCTTTTTAAGCTCATCGATAATTACAGGTCCTTGTCGTTCGGCAAGAAACGGGTGCCAGTAAAAGCCGTAAAGGCCGTAAAAAGCTGAAAAAACACCGAACCTGGTACAATATCCGCCGCTGTAGTGGTCTGTAAATACCGTTGCTTTTTTTGAAAAATCCCAGATATGGGGGGTAAGATTCTCATTGAACATATCCCATCGCCAGGCATCGGAAAATATCCATATGATATTGGGATAAAAATCTTTTGGTTCGGCTTGAAGCGCTTTTTTAGGATAGTTGAGACTCGAATAGGATCCGTCTATCTTAACAGAGTAATCTCCTTTCATTGCCTTATATCCGAAATGATCCCTCATAAAGCCCTTCACGGTCATTTTCTGGTAAAGTGGAAAAGTCGATGCATGTCTGAGAACACTGCGCTTATTTAAAAGATCGGAGGCGGCATATATCCCTTTATCTCCGGCATTAACGACAAATATAAAGAGTGCTGCAATTGCAATAGGCTTCCATCCAATTCGTGAAACAAGTGATTTTCTGAAAGTGACCTTAATAAGAAAAAATTCAAATGCAAAGAAAGCGGAAGCCGCAAGAGTTGAACCGAGATAAGTCCATATGCCGAGATGAAGAGAATCGCCGGCGCCGGGGGTGAATAAAAGATTGATGACCATGCTGTTGATGTGAAATTTGAAGATGCGGTATACGGTTACATCTATAAAATTGAGAATATGAACAAGCGATAATGTCGCGATTGCAATAGTAAATAATACATTTTTTTTTGATCCGGAAATAAAGGCTGTAAACCAAAGGATAATCCCAAGCGCAAGGTAGATAAGCGCAAAGTTTGAAAAAAGGGCAAGCGATATAAAGAATCGACTCAAGTTTGTTGTATAACCACCCGAGAAAAATATATAAAAAGAACTTATACAGATAGTTATGAAAAAGTTTAACGTCAGAAACCTCGATATGGTCCTTATATTTGTTCTTCTATAATCAGGCATTGATAACTCCAGGAAATTCAAATATTGCCATCTTCATCATATTTCAATTTTTATATTAAAACATAGGTAAGATAGGTAGTTATCAATAAGTTACGATATTAGCAACAACGGATTCATGCTTTAGTAGGCATCTGAAAACTGCAAAAGCGGTAGGGTAATCAATGAGGAGCTGACTTTATTCGGAAGCATAAATTTCCTGAAGGGAGTGGACATTAAATACACCTTCTTTGAGCGCCCGGATTCCGTTGACCAAATGCGCCGATCCGGAAATGGTGGTAACTACCGGTATTCCATGAGCAACTGCACCACTGCGGATCAGGACTTCATCTCGGCGGGGTTCCGGTCCGCTGGGTGTATTGATCAAAAGCTCAACTGTTCGATTTTTGATATAATCCAAGATGTGTGGACGGCCTTGGTCAAGTTTTGACAGGACCGTGACCTCAATTCCATGGCTTATCAATGCCTCTGCGGTTCCCGGAGTAGACAAAATTTCAAAACCGAGTTCGATAAATTGTTTTGCTATTTCCACGATCGCAAGCTTATCGATATCTTTAACGCTGATAAAAATTTTTCCGGATTTCGGCAGCCTTTGTCCGGCTGCGATTTGGCTTTTTGCATATGCTAAACCCGGATGGGTATCAATGCCCATCACCTCACCGGTGGATTTCATCTCAGGTCCGAGGATTGTATCGACCCCCGGAAATCGATTAAAAGGTAGGACCGATTCTTTGACTGCAAAATACTTGAGGATAGGATCGTAAAAAATCCTCTGGTCTTTCAAGGACCTACCGATCATTATTTGGGTTGCAATCTTCGCCAGCGGCATGCCGGTTGCCTTTGAAACAAAGGGGACGGTACGAGATGCACGGGGATTGAGTTCCAGGATGTAAATATCGGAGCCTTTGACGGCATATTGAATGTTGATCAGGCCCTTTACACCCAGTTCGATCGCTAGTTGTCGAGTTTTATCTTTTATGGCGTCTATGGTTGCCTTGCTCAAAGAATATGCCGGCAAAACCATGGCACTGTCGCCGGAATGAATACCGGCATATTCAATATGCTCCATGACACCACCGATAATCACATCCTTTCCATCCGCTACGGCATCGACATCGACTTCGATTGCATCTTCGAGGAATTGGTCAATCAATATCGGATGCTCGGATGATGCTGCAAACGCTTCCCTGACAAATTTTTCAAGGTCCGATTTTTCCCATACCACCACCATTGCCCGCCCTCCCAGAACATAAGAGGGGCGAATCAATACCGGATATCCGATACGATCGGCGATTTTTCGGGCTTCCTGAAAAGATAAGGCCGTATCACTTAAAGGTTGCCGGATAGCGAGCAAATCAGCTAGTTCTTTGAACTGCTTGCGATCTTCGGCCCGATCAATGGCTTGCGGAGAAGT
Source organism: Desulfobacterales bacterium (assembly GCA_016931455.1). Lineage (GTDB taxonomy): Bacteria > Desulfobacterota > Desulfobacteria > Desulfobacterales > JAHDSC01 > JAFGES01. The sequence goes on from JAFGES010000047.1 coordinate 6,340, forward strand.
TCCGAGAATTTTTACCCCTTGCCTTGAAAGCGGTAGGGCCAAATTCAGGGGCGTTTGGCCGCCCAATTGGACAATGACGCCTTCGGGTTGCTCAGATTTGACGATGTTGAGAACATCTTCAAGTGTTAACGGTTCAAAATAAAGCCTGTTGGAAATATCGTAATCCGTAGACACCGTTTCGGGATTGGAGTTAACCATGATGGTTTCATATCCCAGTTTTTGAAGCGCCATGGAAGCATGAACGCAGCAATAATCAAATTCGATTCCTTGGCCGATTCGGTTGGGACCTCCGCCGACGATCATGACTTTTTGTTTTTCCGTTTTCCGGCTTTCGTCTTCAGGTTCATAGGTTGAATAATAGTAAGGGGTTGAGGCTTCAAATTCAGCAGCACAGGTGTCGACTAGCTTGTAAACCGGACGAATTTGTTTGTTTTCCCTTAACTCTCGGACTTGAGATTCACTGCGATCGATAATGCCGCCGATTTGTGCATCGGAAAAGCCAAATTGCTTCGCACTGCGCAGGAGATCCGTTGGGATTTCTTGGTGAGTGGCATAATCAGCAAGCGAATTTTCCATCTCAATGATTTCTTTGATATTACTTAAAAACCAGGGATCGATTTGTGTCAGTTTTGCAATTTGATCGATAGACATTCCGCTTTTAAAGGCATATCGAATATAAAAGATTCTTTCCGGTGTCGGACGAATCAGCATGGCTTCCAGATTGTTCGGATCGACTCTCTGTTCACAAATCCGATCCAGTCCATGGATGCCGATTTCCAGACCCCGCAGACCTTTTTGAAGCGCTTCTTTGAATGTACGTCCGATGGACATGGTTTCGCCGACCGATTTCATCGATATGGTCAGTGTATTATCTGCACCCGGAAATTTTTCAAAGGCAAAACGCGGAATCTTCACAACACAGTAGTCAATCGTCGGTTCAAACGATGCCGGAGTTTTTTGAGTGATATCATTGGGTATTTCATCGAGACTATATCCAACGGCTAGTTTGGCGGCTATCTTGGCGATAGGGAAACCGGTTGCCTTGGATGCAAGGGCGGAAGATCGAGATACGCGGGGGTTCATCTCGATTACCACAATACGCCCATTTTGGGGATGAACCGCAAACTGAATATTGGATCCTCCGGTGGCGACCCCTATTTTTCGAATAACGGCAATTGAACTGTTACGAAGTTGTTGATATTCTTTATCCGTAAGGGTCTGAGCAGGGGCGACCGTAATTGAATCTCCCGTATGGACACCCATGGGGTCAAAATTTTCAATCGAGCATATAATGACCACATTATCATTCTGGTCGCGCATAACCTCGAGTTCAAATTCTTTCCAGCCGACCACCGACTCTTCGATCAGGATTTCACCGACCATACTTTGCTTAATGCCCATAGAGGCATAATGCTCGAACTCCTCTATATTATAAGCCAGGGCACCTCCGGTTCCACCCAACGTAAAACTGGGACGGATGACAACCGGAAAGCCGAATGCTTGGACGACTTTGAGGGCTTCTTCCATGTTATGGACGATTTGACTTCGAGGCACTTCCAAGCCGATTTCGCACATGGCTTCTTTGAACGCATCTCGGTCTTCAGCTTTTTGAATTGCAGCCAGGTCTGCACCGATCATTTCCACACCGAAGCGGTCAAATATACCTTGTTGAGCGGCTTCCACAGCAGTATTCAAGGCAGTTTGTCCGCCAATGGTCGCCAAAACAGCCTGCGGCCGTTCTTTGGCAATAATTTTTTCAACAACTTCGACGGTTATCGGTTCAATATAGGTATGGTGGGCCATTTCAGGATCCGTCATGATTGTAGCCGGATTAGAATTCAGGAGAATGACCTCGAACCCTTCTTCGATCAAGGCTTTACAGGCCTGTGTGCCGGAGTAATCAAATTCGCAGGCTTGTCCGATCACAATCGGACCTGATCCAATGATGAGTATTTTTTTTAAGTCTGTGCGCTTGGGCATATATTTTTTTTACCTTATTCCCATTCGATCGTACCGGGTGGTTTTGAACTGATATCGTAAACAACCCGGTTGACGCCGTTGACCTCATTTATAATTCGTGTAGATATCCGGCTAAGGATATCATAGGGAACTTTGACCCAGTCGGCCGTCATGCCATCCAAGCTAGTAACGATTCTTAAGGCCACGACATTTGCATAGGTGCGTTCATCTCCCATGACACCGACGGTTTTAACCGGCAAAAGAACCGCAAAGGATTGCCAGATGTCCTGATAGCCTACGTAATGAGCTATTTCAGCCTGTACGATTAAATCGGCCTGGCGAAGTATCGCTAAGTTTTTTGCTGTTACTTCACCGAGTATCCTTACGGCTAATCCCGGTCCTGGAAAAGGTTGGCGGTTTAGTAACCTTTTGGGTAGTCCCAGTTCTTTCCCAAGGCGTCTGACTTCATCTTTAAAAAGATATCTGAGTGGTTCAATTAAATCAAAACCGAGATCTTCGGGCAAACCTCCAACATTGTGATGGCTTTTGATCGTTGCAGAAGGCCCGCCGTGTGCGGAATGACTCTCAATGACATCGGGATAGAGGGTGCCCTGTGCAAGGAACCGAGCACCTTTGATGCGTACGGCTTCTTTCTGGAATATTTCAATAAATGTTCGGCCGATTATTTTTCTTTTTTGCTCGGGATCCGTTATACTTTTCAAAGCATCCAGGAAAGCCTTGCTCGCATCCACAATACGGATGTCCAGCGGATAGTCATGGCTGAAGATGGAAGCAATTTCTTCTGATTCCCGAGATCTCAGCAGACCATTATCGACAAATATGGCTTTCATCTGCTTTCCGATCGCCCGATGAAGCAATGCCGCTACAACAGAAGAATCCACGCCGCCGGAAAGACCACATATGACCTGAGAATCTCCTACGCGGCTTTTTATTTCGCGGGAAGATTCTTCGATAAATTTACGCATCGTCCAACCGCCTTTGCAGTTAGAGATGCGAAACAAAAAATTTCTTAGAATATCCAAACCATTCGGCGTGTGAACCACTTCCGGGTGAAACTGCAACCCATAGATTCTTTTGGCTTTGTTTTCCATTGCCGCCGCCGGACAGGTTGATGTGCGGGCAATCACCTTAAATCCTTCGGGTACATCAATGACTTGATCCCCGTGGCTCATCCAAACATTCAGAAAAGGTCCCAAGCCGGAAAAAAGATCGTTCGAGTCAGTCAGCTCGATCTTAGCGGGTCCATATTCGCCGCTTTTTCCTTTTTCAACCCTACCGCTTAGTAACTGTGCCAGCAGCTGCATACCATAACAGATGCCCAGGATTGGAATACCATAATTTAAAATTTTAGCGTCTATTGTCGGATGCCCGATCTCGAGGACGGATGAAGGGCCGCCGGAGAGAACGATCGCCGCAGGGGATAGCTTGGAAAGTTCATTAAGTGAAATATTGTGTTTAGCGATTTCACAATAGACACCTAGCTCTCTGATTCGCCTGGCAATCAATTGGGCGTACTGGGAACCGAAATCTAAGACTAATACGATTTCTTTCATTGCTTACACATTTACCGTTTGATATTTTTTCGTCATGTCGACAAAGTGTCCGAATAAGTGGCGGGCATCATGAGGGCCGGGACCGGCTTCCGGATGAAACTGGACGGAGAACACCGGCAACTTTTTGTGCTTCAGACCCTCCAGCGTATGGTCGTTCAGGTTGATATGCGTCATCTCCACTTTATTTTTATCCAGTGAATCGACATCAACACAGAAGCCATGGTTCTGCACCGTAATTTCAATTCGACCGGTGGCCAAATCTTTGACCGGTTGGTTTGAGCCGTGGTGACCGAATTTCAATTTAAATGTTTTTCCTCCCATTGCCAATCCAAGGAGCTGCTGACCTAAGCAGATTCCAAAAACAGGTATGGTACCAATATCCAGGAGGGCACGAATGGTTTGGACGGCATAGCCGACAGCTGCGGGATCACCCGGTCCGTTTGACAATAACACACCATCGGGCTTAAATTTCAAAATTTCGTCGATAGATGTATTTGCCGGAACAACATATACATCACAGCCGGCCTGAAAGAGTTGATTGAGTATACTGTATTTTACACCAAAATCCAAAACCAGAACTCTAGGGCCGTTTTGCCGAGGCATTTCATAGGAGCTGGTACATGTCACTTCTATTACCAGGTCGCGGCCCACCAGGTCCGGAGCTTCCTTTGCTTTTTGAAGCAATGAGACCTGATTATGATCTATGGTTGACATCACGGCTTTCATAGCGCCGGCGGTGCGAATATGTTTGGTCAGTGCGCGGGTATCGATCCCTTTTATTCCCATGACATTGTGTTTTTTTAAATAGGAATCCAGGTCGGTTTCCGATCGCCAGTTACTGACAATTGTACTTAATTCCCGGACCACAAAACCTTCGAGCCAGAGAGAACGGGACTCTGAATCTTCAGTATTGATTCCGTAATTACCAATGAGGGGATATGTCATAGCCACAATCTGACCTTTGTAGGACGGATCTGTTAGTACCTCCTGATAGCCTGTCATGCCGGTGTTGAAAACGACCTCACCCGTGCATTCTCCGGCTGCTCCAAAAGATACACCCTCAAATATTCTACCATCTTCCAATGCAAGTAAAGCTCTCATATTTATTCATTATCCACTTTTATTCGCCCAGCAAGTCCAATTCGGCCAGCTGCCGGCGCGAAACACTTGACGGCGCTTGGGTCAGAGGACAATAAGCACTGCGATTTTTGGGAAATGCGGTTACCTCGCGAATCGAAGAAGTTCCCAGAATCATGGAAACCACACGGTCCATTCCCAGAGCGATACCTCCATGAGGAGGGGCACCGTAATCCAACGCCCTTAGGAAAAAGCCGAATTTTGCTTCTATCTCTTCCTCACTCAAATCCAGTGCCTTAAACACTTTGTGCTGCAATTTGCTGTCGTTGATGCGCATGCTGCCGCCGCCGAGCTCTTCGCCGTTGATCACAAGATCATAGGACCTTGAATGCAGTGCCAATAGCTGCTGCGTGTCACTTGGATCAAAATCCGGTTGATCCGGAGCAGTCATCGGATGGTGGTTTGAAGAAATTCCCTCGTCGCCGGCAGTAAACAGCGGAAAATCGGTTATCCATACCGGATAAAAAACGTTTTCAGGTATCAGACCGAGTCGATCCGCCAGGTGAAGACGCAACTGTCCCAGGGCTGAGGCCACTGTATCATAAGATGGATCGGCGATCATCAGAATGACATCGCCGTTTTGGACATCAAAATGTTCGATGATTCCGCGTTGCTCATCTTCGCTGAAAAATTGCACGATGTTCGATTCCAACTGTCCGTCGACCATGCGCATCCACGTCATGCCCTTGGCACCAAAACTCGGTACGATTTCCTTGGCATATTCATTTTGAAGAATATTTTTGCTTAGCTTTTCAGATTGCCCTTTGACATTGATACCCTTGATACAGCCGCTGCGCTGCAGAATCTGTTTAAAAATTCCATAAGAAGTATTTTTAAATATATCAGTAGCTTCAATAAAATGCAATCCAAAACGCAGATCCGGCCGATCACTGCCGGTCGTATCCATCGCTTCCTGCCAGGTCATCCGGGGAAACGGCCGGGAAAGAGTGATGTCGCCAACAGCAAACATGCGCACCGTCAGTTCTTCCATCAAATTATAAATAAATTCTTCGTCGATAAATGATGCTTCCAAATCCAGCTGTGTAAACTCAGGTTGGCGGTTGGGACGCAAGTCTTCATCACGAAAACAGCGGGCGATTTGATAGTAGCGCTCAAAGCCGCCGACCATCAGCAGCTGTTTGAAAAGCTGCGGGGATTGCGGCAGAGCATAAAAATGTCGAGGATGCACCCGGCTGGGTACCAGGTAGTCTCGGGCACCTTCCGGTGTACTTTTGGTTAAAATTGGTGTTTCCACCTCGATAAAGCCCTCGGCATCCAGATAATTACGCACACATTGATTGATCCGATGACGGTTGATTAGAAAGTTTTGCATGGTCGGCCGACGCAAATCCAGATAGCGGTACTGCAGGCGCAAATCCTCCGATACCGATTCGATGCCTTGAATATGAGTGCCGGCGACCATTGCTTTTTCCGATATGGAAAACGGAAGTGCTTTGGATTTGCTCAGAATCGATAGATCCGTAGCCATCACCTCGATTTTTCCGGTTTTAATTAATGGGTTTTCGGTTCCCTCTGCACGTTTGATGACGCAGCCGGAAACGGCAACACAAAATTCGTTTCTCAGTAAAGCAGCACGTTCACAGATTTCA
>JAFGES010000048.1 GCA_016931455.1 Desulfobacterales bacterium
CTACAGTATAAGTCCCTGCATTGCTCCAAGCGTGGGTTTGGGTTATTCCTGTATCGCCGGATGGATTGAATGTGCTGCCGTCGTAATCCCAATCCCACTCGTAGCTGACGATGGCATCCGGGCTGGATATAGAACTGCCGGCATCGTAATTTCCGGCGGTTCCTTCATTTATAGTTGTATCACCTGTCAGAGCCGCAGTAGGAGCTTTATCCGTGATGGTGACGTCATGAGAAATTGTGTCGGTCGATCCATCTTCATCGGTTACCGTCAATGTCACCGTATAAATACCGTTATCATCGAAGGTAAAAGAAGGATTCTGGTCGGCACTTGTTCCCAAACCACCGAAATTCCAACTCCATTCGGTAATGGTGTCAGGGTATGAGGCGGAAGTATCCGTGAAGATCACGGCAGTTCCCTCGGCCTGGGGTTCCGGCGCCCATATAAATGCTGCCGTCGGTCTCAGATCATTAACCATTACCTCGGCCGTATCCGTATTCGTCAGTAACGAATCAGACACCTCCAAGCCTACCGTGTAGGTGCCGTTATCACTCCAGGTATACGTCGGCTGTTCAGCAGTGGAATCATCATAGTTTCCATCATTATCAAGATCCCAGGCAAAGTTCAGCGCATCACCGTTTGGATCAGATGAACTGCTACCATCCAAGGTGAGCGGTGAACCTTCATCCACAATATAAGGTCCACCGGCCTCTGCAATGGGTGGTAGATTGGCCTCAACGGTTACTGTTGTATACACGGGCAAAGACTCGAGGTTAGTACAATTTACTCCCGGTGTACAACCCATGGGATTAAATGCGCCGTTGTCCCATACTTTAAGACCGATGTTGTAAACTCCCGGGGCTGTGTAGGTATAAAGTGACGTGGCGTTTGTTGTTTCAAGATCCAAATCGTCAAACCAGACCCCATCATTGTCCAAATCCCACTGGTAAAGAGTAATGGAATCTCCCGGATCAATGTCGTAGGAACCGCTTCCATCCAATGAAAAGGCGATACCGGCAGTAACCGTATAAGGCCCACCGTTTACGGCAAATGGTGCATGGGGCGGTTCGGCTACTGTAACCTCTCTGGTATCTATATCGGTTTGGGCAGGTTCGTTGTCATCCGTTACCCGGAGCCGAGCCGTATAAACGATAGGGGGATCACCGGAATTTAATGGATCAGGATCCGGATAAGTATATTTAGCATTGGGATCCGAGGGGTCGGTAGTGGTGAAATCATAAATACCGTCACCATTGAAATCCCACTCGTATTTTATGATACTTCTTGTGGTATCCGTATGAAAAGATCCTGAAGCGTTAAAGGCAAGTTCCATGTCATAAGCCCAAATGATATCATCTCCGGCATCCGCCACAGGGGGCTGGACAAAAAGAGTCGGTGTCAGCATGATTACGGCCCAAGACGTATCCAGACCGCGACCGCCATACCCCGAACTGTCCCATGAACCCCAATAGGACCCCGAAGTTGATTGCTGGTCGATAATTCGCTTGCGAACCCCGGTCGAGGCGTCATTGTACCAGTCAAGACCGGTAACGCTGAAAATTACGACAGGCTCAGGCCTAGCAAGTCTCATGGCTTTGACCAGGGCATAGATCGCATAGTAGTTGTTATTCTGCCAGAACCAGTTATTGGCAATATAATCTTCGGCAGTACGCCATCTCAGGTCGGATGTATATTGATCGCAGAAGGCCAATTGGATCATGCCGGATGGTGTGGTGGCGACACCGTTGCCGGCACCGGTATAGCCGAAGCCGATTCCGTTATAACTGTCCTGCAGCCAGTAGGTATTATTTTCATCTTTAACAAACTGGGGTACATTAATACCGAAGTTGTCTTCTGCCGCCAGCATGCCGATAGCGGCCCACTGGCAGGCTGAGTTGTCGGCATCGCCATTCCAGTTGTACCGCCAGCCGCCTCTGTCATTAGTTCCGGCATCATCCTGGCCCCAGGCATACATATCCATCATATCAGTCAGGATATGGAAATAGAACCTATTTTTGATATCGCTGCCCCCAGTGGTGGCAAAGCCAAGAGGGGCATTGGAGGAAGCAATGGCATCCATGACCATGCCCCCTTCATAAATCTCCCGGTCGTTTGTGGTCTCCAATCCGATACCGTTTCCGTTGGAATCGGGATCTCCGTATGTTTGTGTGCTGATACCGTAAGACAGTAATTGAGTGAACAAGTACTCAAAACCTCGGTTCACCGTTTCAACATAGGGATCCTCCTGGTTATCGCCCTCCTGAAGATGAGCGTTGATTTCAAAGGCCTGGATCGCCGAGGCTGTTGGAGAAGCATAATATGAGCCAGTGGATGACCACTTTCCATAATCGGTTCCGTCTCTGTCCTGGGTCTTGTGGATATACCAGAGGCCCTCATCAATGGCGATATTGGTTCGTGTATCGTCGTTATTCGGTCGGACAATCACGTAATAACTATCCGAGCCCGAAAGGCCGCTGCTGTCCCATACGGTTAGTACTGCTGTGAAGGGCGTTCCGTCTGAAGAATCCGGATAAGTATGGCTTGCCTCAATGGCGTATTTATTGCCAACCGGCTCCGGTGAGGAAGGGTAGACCGTTCCGTCTCCAAAGTTCCACTGGTAGGTGAGATCTCCTGCATCCCTGACAATAGCTTTTAGTCTGATACTGCGGCCATTATAGGTCTCGTGAGGTATGGTGGGATTTCCGGCTCTCCATGGTACACAGATGACGTTCGGGGCAAGGTTACCTGCTACGTTAATAGTTGCCGTTGCCGTATCTGCCTGGCCGGCGCCGTCCACTACGGTGAGGGTGGCGGTATAGGTACCGGCAGTGGTATATGTGTAAAAAGGCTTACGGCCAACAACATCTACGTCGTTGGTAAAGTTGCCGTCACTGTCGCTGTCTACGGTATCGTCTACATCCCATAGGTATTTGACAATACCGTAGTCATCAGTGGAACTGCCGCCGTTAAGATAGGCAGGAGGTCCGCCGGTCCCGGCATTATTGGGTCCACCGGCATGAGCCACAGGGGGATCGCCTTTGACTACGTGGACCGTTATTGTGTCGCTGTCGGACTGCATGGCCCTGTCATAGACGGTTAGTGTGACCGTGTAATCACCGTTTTCCCAGTAATGATGTCTCGGTGTTTTACCGATTCCTTTACTGGTAGGCCCGTCATCATTTACAAAGTCCACATAATCTCCAAAATCCCATTCGTATTTGTAAATTTCTAAGTCATCCGATGAACTTCCTCCATTAAAGACAGCCGGCCAATGACCTTCTGTGGTGATATTAACGCCGGCCTCTGCCGTCGGAGGATCACCTGTTGTCAAGGTAACGTCGGCCGTATCAGTGTGTGACTGCAGGGCATGATCCGTCACCCGTAAGGTCACGGTGTGGGTGCCGGAGGCACTAAAGATATGGGTTGCACTAACGCCGGTGTCGTCATAAACGCCGTCACTTTCCCAGTCCCACTCATAGGTGTAAATGCCGAAATCATCCGTGGAACCGGAGGCATCAAAATCAAAGCTCCAGGTACCTTCGAAGGCATCAGCCTCGTCACCGAATTTATCTCCTCCGGCATCTGCCACTGGAGAATCGTTAGTCTGTATGGTGATAATAGATGAATCGGTATCGGTCTGATAAACTTCATCCCATACCATGAGAGAAATGGTGCGGCTGCCGAGGTCGTAGAAGCGATAGCTTGGATTTATACCGGCGGCGATTTCCTCGACGTCATCAAGAGACAGAGTTCCTGAATAGACATCGACACCGCGTTTGAACTCCACATCGCTTCCGTAATCCGAATCATAGACTAGTATCCAGTCTAACTCACCCGATTGCCGATAATAATATTTGGCTCCTTGGGTTTCCTTAAGCTCAATTTTTACATCATACCATATATTATCAGAGTAGTCATAACCTGTATCTCCTCTGCTGCTGCCGTTTTCGTAAATATAGATCGCATTAGATCGGAAATACATGGCATAGGGCATCTGATTATAGTGATAGGTAGTATTGGTGTTTTTAAAGCCGATCATAGGACCAACACCGCCCGTGTGCTTGATTTTGGCCTCAAAAGTCATACCATTGGCCCGAGAATAAATATCCTTACTAAAAATGTAGTCCTTACCCCAGCCGGAACCAGTTGTTGCAATGGAAATTTCATCATTTTGGGTTACATTTCCACCGGCAACCCATTTTTTATCATTGATAATGGTTCCATCAAAGGCATCGGTACCCAACGCCCAGACATACTTAGCAATACTTGACTCATTATCAAAAGAACCGGAACCGTCAAGAGCGACGGTCCAGCCTCCTTCAAAAGCATCTCCTTCGTCAATCGTGTATGGCCCGCCGGTATCAGCCTTGGGAGGATTGCCCAGCGCCAAGGTGACGGTCATAGTATCGATGTGGCTCTGAAGAGCATGGTCCGTGACCCTTACGGCCACCGAATAGATTCCGGGCATATTCCAGGTATGGGTAGCTGTTTTTCCTGTATCTTCTGAGGGATCAAAGGTGCCGTCATAGTCCCAGTCCCATTCATAGGTATAAATGCCATAATCATCAGTGGAACCGGATGCATCAAAATTAACCGTCCAGGTTCCGTTTGACGCCTCGATTTCACCCAGATTCTGATTTGGCCCTGCATTTGCAACCGGGGCCTCGCCATCTGTGATTTCCACAGTAGTGCTGTCTGTATCACTCTGCCCGGTCCGGTCAGAAACCGTGAGGTTCACGCCGAAGGTGCCTGTTCCTCGGTATAGAGTAAAATTAGCGTTCTGCCCTGCCGTTATTTCCGAAAAATCGTCTAGTTCCCAAGTGTTGTTATAAGCTACCAGCCCTTTTCTTAATTCCGTATCCACCGTCGTGTAGTCCGAGTTGTAAACAATGACCCAATTCGTGTCGGTGGAGGCTTTGTAAGAATAAACCGCGCCGTTTTCTTTCAGTTCGATCTTGAAATCATACCAGGTGTCGTAGGAATAATTATATCCGGTATCTCCCCGGTTATTGCTGTTTTCATAGATATAAATGTTTCCGTTATACAGGTAAAACTCATAGGGGAACTGGTTGTAATGGAAATTAGTAGTGTTTGCGTTCTTAAATCCGAACATACATTGACCTGATCCTAGGGCCTTGAGCTTTGCTTGCAAAACTTGTCCTTTATCCTTTGGAAATGTCGCTCCTTTTGTTACAAGGTAACGGGTATTCCAGGTGTTTTCTCCTGTTAAGGAGACTGTCTCATTTTGGATGATGTCGCCGTTTGTAAACCATTTGCCGCTTTGAAAATCGGTACCGGCAAATTCATCTATACCGAAGTCCCAGACATACTCCCGGATTTCCACATCATCGGAAGATCCGGATCCGTCTAGACCGAATGTCCATCCACCTTCGCCGGCGTCTCCTTCATCCGCGCTGTAAGGACCATTGGCATTCGCGATCGGAAAGGCCCCCGGCTGCATGGTCATAGGGATAATTCCCGTGTTTATCTGTCCGGCTGCATCGGTTACCGTCAATTCCACATTATATGTTCCGGCTTCAAATGCATGGTGAGCGGTTTGTCCTGCGGCAGTTGTCCTTACGCTGAGGTTATCGAACAAAGCCTCTGTACGGTAAGTGGAAAAACCGACCTTGCCTGACATGAATGTGCTGTCGGAAAAGCCGAAAAGAAAATGACCGTCCAAATAGAACTGGATCATGGAATCGGTGCAAACAATTTTGATATGATAGATCACACCGGTAGTGATCGGATAAGAAGGAAAGCTTGAAGGAAGATCATATTCATAGCAATTGGTATCACTGCCGGCCACTCTTCTGTAAAGAAGGATGTCATTGTTTCCCCTACCTCTTAAAATATAATAAAAATTGTTTTGGTCGTCTTTGGCTCGAAAGACGATATGAGCCTCTTCACCCGTTCCGGATATCAGTTTGATATCGGCCTCAATGATCATATCCGTGTTATATTCTTTGTCAAACAGATTCCAGGTCCGATCCACACTGTTATTGTTTTGAAGGTAAGAAGAGGTTCCTGCGATCGGATCTGTGTCATTTATCTCCCAGGTTCCGGCAAAGACATTCCATCCATCATCGTTTCCATCTTCAAAATCATCCGTGTGGCCATCGTCAAGATTCCACCAATAGGATACAATTCCTTCCGTGTCAGAGGCATAGTCTGCACCATCCAGAGTTAAATTCCATAATCCGTCATCTGCAAGGGCCTCTCCAAAAATTACAGGCGTGGTATCGACGATCGGGGTGTCGCCCTGAACAACTACTTCGGCAGATGCATAACTGCTCTTACTGTCGTTATCCGTCACTTTCAGGTTCGGATAGTAGGTTCCCTCGTTCGTATAAGTATAGGCAGCCGGATTTTCCACATTGTCCGTTCCACCGTCTCCGAAAACCCAATTCCAAGCCGTGATTGATCCATCACTATCACTAGATCCTGAACCGTCAAAGTCCACGGAACCACCCTCAATAATGGTGCCTGAATCCGGGGAGATGTCGGCTACCGGTACACCTGCGGGGGGTCCGATGGGTAGGGCGGATACGCCCAAAGAATTGGAAGACATGGAGCCGATTTCTACAGCTGTCCCAAAAGTCCCGTCTCCATTGCCGGGGTAATAATAGATTTTTCTGCCGCTATAATTTACGGCTACAATGTCCAGGTTTCCATCGGCATTAAAATCAAATGCGTCATAGCAGCCGTGGTTATTGAAATCGAGGCTCGTAATATAAATGCCCGATTCAAATGTCCGATCGCCGTTACCGGTCCAAAGATACGGGTCACCTCCACTGCCGCTATTGGCGATAATATCTACGTTGCCGTCATTATCGAAATCTCCGGCTACAACACCATAAGGATCGCTCCCGGCATCCCCCACCTGGAGATTGGTCGGAAAAGCACCGGTACCGTCACCCCAATAGACATTAATGTATCCGCTGCTGTTTCTGCCCCTTACAAAATCAAGATTGCCGTCGTTATCAAAATCAGCCACATCCATACCGCGACCATTGCTGCCCAAGTCCATTTCGGTTTTGCTAAAATTTCCTGTTCCATCGCCAAGATAGATGCCCGTATTCCAATAATTGCCGTTGGCAACAAAGTCCATGTTGCCGTCATTATTAAAGTCGCCCGAAGCCATATCCATGGCATAAGAGTTGGCATTGGTCAGAGTTCCCACAATTGCAGTCTTTGTAAAATTGTTACTGCTGTTGTTGACGAACAAATAAAAATAGGCCGTACTGGAAATGCCCCGTCCAACGATGAAATCCATATCACCGTCGTTGTCAAAGTCATTGATGGTTACTCCGCGGGAGTAGTTGCCACCTAGATAATCCAACTGAGCATAATCGCTGAATGTGCCGTCGCCATTGCTCTTGGCATAGTATATGCTTGAGTAATCGTCTACGGCGATAACAAAATCACCGGCCGCGTTCGCCGCGTTCAGACCCACTAAAAATAATGAAAACAAGACCAGCAAAATTGATAATAATTGCCGATCCCTTATTGTATTTACCACCATGGTTCCCCCTTTTCTATTCTTTCACCTATAAATTTAAAAATAATGTTTTAACAATTTAGCATCATTTTAAGTTGAATTTTGGTTTTTGCCTTTTGATATGCCCAAGGTCTACTCCATTTCTACATAAATCGGTTCGATATTGCTTTCTCGTTCCACTTCGATTCGAATAATCATACCGCTTCCCGGGCCGGAAATAGCCCTTTGAATCCCATCAGTCATCTGTTTGGAACTAGTAATCTCCGTTCCATTAATGTTTCTGATGACATCACCGGCATTTAATCCGATCTGCGAAAACAGACTTCCCTTACTGATACTCGTTATTTGAATTCCCTTATTATCTTGAGAATAATCTTTGATATCCGTTCCGGTTTCATCTTCGGATAATCCATGGCGAAGGGTTACGGTATTTGCCGCAATCTGCCCGTATAGTTCTTCCCGATCAAGAGTTCTAAATTTATCCCGATCCGCTTTGTCAAAAAAGAATCCTTCTCTTTGCTCGAAAGTATTTTCTGTTTCAGCACTTGTTTCCTCTGCTATCGGTGCCTTCTGTTTGACGATGTTTTTATTGTGGTATTTATATATTCTTTCTGATTCCTCAGAGGAAATATCATTAGCCCTATCTGGTACCGGACTAAACCTTGATGCTCTGTAAGAAGCGTCTTTTGAAATTACAATTATTTTTTTTAAAATAATTGAGTTGCCGCAAACCGGGGTGTCTACTTTTTGATAAAGAAAAGAAAAGTTAGAATTGGAAAGTAATCTTTTCAGAGTATTTTCAATCGGCATATCCACGAGTTCTATGCTGACAGTCTGCTTTATGGAACCATAAAATAGAATTGAGATTTTTGTCCGTTCGGAAATTTGTTGTAATATGCGCTCCAATGGCACATCTTTGACATGGATAGTCAGTCTCTGATTTCGGACAATGACCGAGTTGTTGACTATAGCGATTGCATTTGGGGATAATTGAAAAAAACAGTAAGCAAGGAATAAGAATAAATAAACCATTCTTATTTGTAATTGTATTGTGAAAATTTTCCGAAGAAGCGTAGTAAAGTCCAAGACCTTTGCCGCCAAATCATAGAAAGCGCTTTTTAAATTCATTATTTGCCTCTCGCTGTGAAATAGGCAATAGTCATAAAATATTATATTTTGAACAATATCATAATTATCTAATATTAAATGAAAATCAGGTGTCTTCCTATCGCAGACTCGTATCGCGGCAGCAAAAATTTTCCTAAGAAGATCATTTAATATTTATTTGTCTGAAGGGATGCTATGATGCTATATTTGGTAAAAGTAAAATAATCAGCTTATCTTACTTTTTAGTGGATTCAGCCTTAATTTTAATTTTTTTATTCCCTATGACTTCTAATAAATAGGTGAACCCGGTTCGTGAAAGAACCGGATTAATGAAGCTCTATATAAATCGGGTCGATTTCGTGATTATTTTTTAAGCGCTCTATTCTTATTGAAGGCAGTTTTCCAGGAGAGCTCTGAAGTGCGTCAATGAAGTCATCTGTCGTATTGACGGATGTGCCGTTTACATCAGAGATGATATCGCCCTCATTTATGCCAATCTGGTGAAAGATAGAATCTATAGAAATATTTTTAATAAGGATTCCTTTGCCGGACTGGTCTTCCGGCAATTTTGTACCCTTGTCGGCAGGAATTGCTGATATTTGTTTTGTCAGTATATTTTTATTCTGAATCTTTTGCTCGAACCATTTCTTCCGATATTTTTTTTTATAATCTTCTGCATTTAACGGATCTCTACCTATATCAGAATTAGATTTTGATATAAAATTGTTTTTCTCATTAATTGTTTTCAGCGTATTATTACCTAATATCCGTACTTCTATGGGAACAAAACGATTGTTTTCAGTTTTTCTAAAGAGCAATACATAATTTCGATTCGCCAATAGACGTCGGAGACAATCCTCAATAGATGCTTCATAGAGGTGAAGAGTAATTGAATCGGTCAAAGAATCTTCCGTTTTAAGAATCATGCCCGTTTTTAAAGAGATAGCTTGAAGGACATTGATAAGTGGAGACTGATTGGCTTCGATATCAATTAGAGAGTTTGTTACGTTTATGTTGAGGGAAGATGCCTGGGCCATACCTAAAAAGGATAAGAAAAGACAGAAGATGTATCCAATGATGGAGTGGTTAAAAAGTTTGGCATAGTTTAGATTCATAGTTATTGCAGAATATTTTTGATATTTTAATTCAGTCCGACAACCTGAAGGTTGCCGGACTGAATAATTTACTACTATCTTCCGGTTGGAACCAGAATTTGAACTGGATCAGAATCACAATCATCGCCGGCAAATACGCTCTTTACATAGTAAAAATAAGTATTCCCACTGGTAACGGTACTGTCCAGATAAGTGGAATATGTCGAAGTGGTTTCAGCGATTTTGTTATAGATAGTTCCCCCGTCATCACTACGGTAGATATCATAACGATCAGCGTCTACATGTGTCCAAACCAGTTGAACTTTGCCGCGTTTTGCTCGGGCCGTGAGATCATCCACACATGTCACACAATACTGATTATCCACGTGCACCGTCGTCCAGGCTACATTTGTCAAGCCATTGCTGTCCGTTACTTTCAACGCGATATCATAGATTCCCGGAGTTGCCCATGTCATTTCAACCGTTTCACCGGTTGCATCGTCATAATCATAAGGCACCAGCAGGTCGATTTCCCAATCCCAACTAGCGATATGATCGCCTTCAGGTTCGTCGATATCAAAAGATTCGGAACCATCCAAGGTGATCGTTCCACCCGGACAGACTGTATATGGTCCGCCTGTGACGGCTGTGGGAGCATGCGGAGGCGGTGTCACTTCAATATCAATGGTTTCCGTGTCTCTTTTCACCGGTGAGCTATCATCTGTTACTCTCAAGGTCACAATAAAGGTACAAGGAGTCGGATAGGTATCACAATGAAAGGTGTAAGTCGGTTTTGCATTGATATCCGTCGATGACCAGTCATATGTTCCATCATCGTCAAAGTCATATTCAAAAAGTGTTAGATTATGATTAGGATCAAGGTGGTATGATGCGGAGTGATCGAAGGTAACGGGGACATCCTGTCCTGTAGGATTGGGATCGGCTGTCACCACAGCTACCGGCTGTGCCTCGAAACCGCTTAAAATGATGGTTGCCCAGGCCGTTGCGAATACACGGCCATAATAATCTCTAAATCGACCTCGAGTTGAGGAGGAACTGACATTTCTATCTTGATCCTCAATGAGTCGTTTTGCCAGTCCCCAAGTTGTTGCATCTCCCCGGTACCAGTCAAAGCCGTTGTATAAAGTTTCCACCGGTGTCGGCAGGGCAAGGCTGAAGGCCTTGAAACCGGCATAATACCCATAGTAGTCGTAAGAATTGTTCCAGGAATTCCAATAGATGACAAAATAGTCTTCACATCCTATCCAGCGGTAATCACTGGTGTCTTTTCCACAAAAAGACAATTGAACCATACCAGACGGAGTTGTCGCGGTACCCGCTCCCTGGCCTGTGTAGCCAAAACCGCTGTATGATCCATAATCCCGGTAGCTGTAGCCCAACCAAACGTCATTTCGGTCTTTAACCCACTGGGGAACCGTACATCCCCAAGTTCTTTCGGCTGGGATCATACCAATAGCAGCCCACTGACAGGCGGAATTATCACCTTGTACATTCCAGCTATATCGCCAACCGCCGGCATTAATACCTGAAGCGGCATCCCCCTGGCCCCAGGCATACATATCGCACATATCCTGAATGATATCCTTATATGTGCGGCCGATAACATTTACAGGTCCTGTCGCGGCAATCGCACCGGGCGTCCTGGAGTTGATGATCGCATCCATCACCATGCCGCCTTCGTAAATAGGACGACTTCCGGTTACTTGTATTCCAAGCATATTTCCGTTGGTATCAGGATCACCATAAGTTTGGGCCCCAATGGTAGCAGCGCCCAGGCGTGTAAAAATGTATGCCAAACCTTTTGAAACGGTTTCTACGTATGGATCTTCATTCGGATTACCGATTTCAAGGTGATTGTTTACCTCAAAGGCATGCACGGCCGAGGCTGTCGGTGATGCATAATAAGAGCCGTAGGAAGCCCAATGCCCGTCGGCATACTGCTGTTTATAAAGCCACCAAAGGGCATCATCAACCGCTACGGCCCTTTCCGTATCGAGGTTGAAATTTTTAATTCTTACTCGATAGATATCGCTGATTTCATTTGAGCCGTCGTTAACCGTTAATGTAGCGATAAAGGGCGTTCCCACCGTACCTGAATAGGCATGGAAAATATCAACATTATACTTTGTGGATCCGGAGAGAGAACCGGTGATGTTCGCACTTCCATCTCCAAAGTTCCACGCATAAGACATAGCTGCCGTATTGTCTGCATGGACCACGGCTTTAAGAAGTATAACCTTGCCGTCCCATGTTTGGTGATCGGCAAGTATATTTCCTTCCCACGGCACACAGATGACTTTTGTCACTGCTGCTGCCCCCACTGAGGCCATGGATAGAAAGACAACGGCTGTCAGCGCTAGGAATAAGATATTTTTTTTATTTATCTTCATTTGATTTCCCTTTCATTCAATCATAAATAGCCGTAAATTGAATTGATGCACAAAAACGCAGCCCTTTCCCCCCGAAAAGGATTGCAGCATCTATTTCAATGAATTCCTTTATTTGTTTCTATGCCTCTTAGAAAGATTTTTTCTTGTAAAACCAATGAGTCCTAAAATACCCGTGCCGAACAACATCACAGTACAGGGTTCCGGGATCGGATGAATCTTTAACTCACTGGAAAAGTAGATCGTTGCATCGCTATCCGGATCGGTTTGGGCAAGATAAAAACCTGAATCCGGAACTTCATAGGATAAGTTAATAAAGATTTCAGCCCAATCACCCGGATTCAAGAAAAATTCCCATCCCATAGCCCAAGAGACGTCATCTTTAGATCCTTCAGGAACAGCATTGGTGTTGTCTAAAACTCCTGCTAAGACATGAGCGTAAATGTCGCCGAAACAGGGATCATCAATTTCCCAGGACTGTTTGATCTTTGGTGAATCAATTGCGGTTCCATATTCATTGAAAAAAGTATTTATTGCTTCATCAATTTCATAATCGAAAAAGGCAATAAAATTATGGGGACCAGCTTCATATGTTTTCCAGGTTAATTCTCCTAGATCACCTATCAATGCTCCGCCGGTAATGTCAACCGGCATTCCGGACGTATCGTATTCAGCCGGAGCAACGGTTAATGTTTCATCAATTTTAAACGCCCAGTCATAAAGGCTAATCGTAACAGCCGAAGCGGGCATAAGGCTAAGGCCTAAAAATAAAACGGATAAAAAAATGATTTGAAGTTTTTTCATTCAAATAACCTCCTTTTAATAAAATTATTGCTTTGCCCATTTTTTGCCTAGTTTTTTCTGATCACCTCCTTCTCAAAATTATGTATAGAAATAACCAATTCCTTAGAATGCAATTAAAATGCCATTTTAAACTAGTTGAGAAAAAATCTTAACTATATGATATCATGTTGTATTTTTTAAAATCCATTTTTAAATATAAATTTGGCTTATGAAAAATTTTTCATATTATTATGAACAGTATTACTCAATGTGTATCGATATAGCCATTTTATAGCAGCATCAGTAACATAATGACATCTATTAAAAAGAAGCTGTGCATTGAATTGATGTAGAAAATATTTAAGACTATATTCCATATGAAATATTTATTATGTAGTAATTTATTAAGACAAAAGACAAGAATCCTTTTTGAGGTTAATCTTGACATACCCTGCCGTCCTATCTATAACTTATTTTAAATACTAAATGATTATTGTGATTTCATAAAAGTGAGTTCATAAAACCTCTGATGAGTGATGAAAAAGAAAGGTCTTTTTAAATGGGGTTAAAATTTGTTACAAACATTATTTTGATTTGTCTCATTTCTCTATTGCCGTTAAAAGGATATGGTGCAGAAAAACCGGCAATTACTGCAATTGAAAAACCGGTCGGCAGAGATGCTCCTTTCTTGGATAAAGGGCCGGCACCGGAAATGGCGGCAATGCCGATCATTCAGAAACTCGAAAATGGAATATTACGCTTTGATAATATGACGATTAACAAACAAGAGGGATATGTGCGTGTAAATGGTGAAATAAACATGGACGAAGGTCTGGTGGAATATCTGGCTTGCGGCCCTTACGGAAAGCTTCACGAGAGCATTTTGAAACTTGACGTTGTTCCTTATTATTTGCAGATTGCTTTGCTTCTTATCGACCTTGAACCCGGAAACAACCCTCTTGAATTTCAGGGCCAGCAACGTGCTCCGAAGGGTGATTTGGTCGAGCTATGGATTTCATGGGAAGGCAAGAACAAGATAAAAGTGGGCTGCCGAGCTGAAGATCTGATTTTCAATAATAAAACGAAAAATAAGATGCAGCATACGCATTGGATATTTACCGGATCGCAGATATTAGACGGTCGATTTATGGCTGATGTGGAGCAATCTATTGCAGCCACCTATCACGATCCTTTCGCAATGTTTGATCATCCGCTTGAAACCGGTTCGGATGATACCATTTACTTTGTAAACAAAGAGGTAGTACCGCCCAAGGGGACCCCCATAACTTTTGAAATCAGGCCATTGCCGCCTCTAAAGGCGATAAAAAAATAAGCTTCCCTATCTTGTCGGATAGAATTATATAAGGGGTATACAAAATATTTTCCATGAAAAAGCTGCGTACCCGGATCATTATTCCATTTCTATTGCTGTTTTTAATGATCGGCCTGATTTCGATTTTAATAGAGCAGTCTTATATTTCCGGTTTGATAGATTCCAGGATATCCAGCCAAGCAGAGCGGATATCCCAAGTACTTTCCAATTCTGAATTTGTGCTCAATCCAATATACCTACTTAAATTAAAAGAGATAATCGATGGAGAGATTGTCGTTTTTGATAAGAAAGAGAAAGTCATCGTCTCCACTGTATCTAAAGAAAAATTGTTTGAGTACAAGCAAAAAATTAACATCCAAGATCTTTTTCTTCTTTTGGATAGGGGTAAAAGAAATGTTTCCCGGCAGGTTTTAACTAACGAGCATGATTCTTATCTGATAACGACGAGGTTGTTAATTGTTCCCGCAAATCCACGGGAAAGAATGATGCTTTGTATTGTTTCTCCTTTGGCTGATGTTTTCAGTGCTAAGGCAAAGATAAGAAACAGAATGTTTCTCATTGGTATTTGCGGTCTTATTTTAGCCGGCTTGTTCAGTTATATTATTTCTAGATCCGTGACGAATCCAATAAATGATATTGTTGCCGTTACTCGGGATATTGCAGAGGGACATTTTGAAAAAAAGGTGATTGTTTCATCTGTTGAGGAACTCAAATTGCTGACGGTTTCCATTAACAGCATGACGGATAAATTAAAGAAATATAAAACTCAAATTGTTCGTTCAAGCCATTTGGCCGCTGTAGGCAAAGTGACGGCAGCCATAGCTCATGAGATAGGAAATCCGCTTTCCAGCATTAAAATGATGGCACAGCTATTGCGGAATCGGTTAGCTTCGAATTCGGAAAACAGATCCATCATTCATTCACTTCTGGAAGAGATAAGCAGATTGGAAAGAATTGTAAAAGAGCTCAATCAATCCGTGAAATCTTTTGAACTTACTCTCAATAAAATGAATCTGAACGAAATTATAGATGAAGTCCTTGCAGTGATAACGCCTAAGCTGGCTCATCGTAATATTGACTTGACAACTGAACTTAAGCATTCATTGCCCTTGGTAAAAATTGATAGAGATAAAATTAAGCAAGTCATTTGGAACCTTCTCTTAAACGCTATGGAAAGCATGCCCCAAGGAGGTACGATCAAAATTTTGACCGATGAAAAACCCATTTCAAATACTCTAGAAATTATTATCGAGGATGAAGGTTACGGTCTTTCCGATGATAGTTTAAAAAAAATATTTTCACCTTTTTTTACCACAAAAGAGGAAGGTTTGGGGCTGGGTCTTTCCACCAGCAGAGAAATTATTAAAAGACATGGCGGTAGCTTGTCAATCGAAAACCTTGCCGAAAAGGGGGCAAGAGCTGTAATTGTTCTTCCTATAAAAAGCTGAGGAATACTATTGATGGCCAAGGTGTTGATCGTTGATGATGAAGAGAAAATCTGTTTCGCTTTTTCACATTTTTTAAAAGACATAGGCCATATGCCTTTTATTGCGGCTAACACAACAGATGCGCTTAAAATCATATTAAACGAAAAACCCGAAATCATTTTTTTAGATATACGTTTGCCGGGTGAAAGTGGTTTATTGTTGCTCGATAAGATAAAAAAAAGAGATAGAGATATAGAAAGCCGTGTTGTAGTAATGACCGCTCATGGTACGATGGACACGGCGATACAGGCCATGCAATTGGGGGCTGATGAGTATTTAACAAAACCGATAGACTTGGACCAAGTGAGTCTCTTAATTAAAAGGCTGTCCCGATTTAACGAAGTCAAACCTCTTTTCAAACTGAACAAGCCGGATCTTGCACTAAATGGAAAATCGGATATTTTTATCGGAAAAAGTCAGGCCATACAAGATATTTACAAAATGATAGGTCTCATGACGACCAATGATGTTCCCGTTCTTATTGAGGGCGAAAGCGGGGTAGGAAAGGAGCTGGTAGCAAAAACCATTCATTTTAAGAGCGAACGTAAAAAATTCCCCTTTGTGGCCATCAATTGCGGCGCTATGCCGGATAACCTTCTAGAAAGCGAACTTTTTGGATATGAAAAAGGGGCCTTCACCGGAGCCCAGAACCGTAAAATCGGTAAGTTTGAGTATGCAGCAGGAGGCACTATCTTCCTGGATGAAATCGGTGATTTGAAATTTCCTCTGCAGATTAAGCTCTTGAGAGTCCTGCAGGAAAAACAGCTGGTTCGTATCGGAGGTCTTGAATCCATTCCCGTACAGGCTCGAGTCATTACAGCTACAAATAAGAATCTATATGAAGAAGTAGAGTCCAAAAATTTCAGAAGTGATCTTTATTATCGACTACAGCTTATTACTCTGAAAATTCCTCCTCTGCGGGAAAGAAAGGTAGATATTCCGGATTTAACCGAATATTTTATTTATAAGTCAAACCGAGAACTGGGTAAAAATATCAGCGGAATTGAAAAATCAGTGTTGGATGAATTTCATTCTTACCACTGGCCGGGAAATGTTCGCGAACTTGAAAATGTTATTAAACGGGCTGCTATACTTACACCGGGAAAAGTTCTAAGTATACATCAAATGGAGCCGCTTAGATCAAAGAACATTAAAACTCAAAATACCCCTTCAGCCGATTTATTGGAACGAACCATTAGAAAATGTTTTAAAGCCGTGGATTCTTCTCCATTTTTTAAATCCGGTCAACTTTACAAGAATATTATTCAAATAGTGGAAAAGACGATGATAGAAGAAGCGCTGGAATTTTGTGATCATAACCAGCTGAAGGCATCCGGACTTCTGGGAATGAATCGTTCCACGTTTAGAAATAAAATAACGGAATATGAGCTTAAAACCGAGAAATGACAAAAAATGTGCAAAAATGTCATTTTCTGTACAAATTTTAAGCTATTTCAATTTGAGCTTGTAAAATCAAATAAATATATTGTCTTTTAATACTTCCTGATTTTTCCCACATAAGTATCATATAATATTTTAAAATATTATATCGATTCCCATACCTACCGGAGATAAAAACAAAATAGGGTTTTTAATATTTATTTTCGGCATATAAATTGCTTGTAAAATATAAACAAACTTAAAGAACTTCCCTTTCAATTGGATAACGCTTTTGCCCCCCAATTAAGCGTTATCCTTTTTTCTAGTATGCTATGAAAAAACTTAAAATTCTATAATATTTTTTATTCAATCCAAACTGCGCTTATTGAAGCGCAAAACTGATTATAAGTTAAAATTACTTTTTATTTAAAATACTTTTGGAAAAGAGGATAAAATTATGAAAAGGTCTTTTAACTGTCTTAGAAGAACACCTCATGTGATTGCCGTCTTGCTGTTGATCCTGTCTTCAATTTTTTTAAGTTCAGAATCTGTGAAATCCGAAATCATTCAATCTACTCAAGAGGACATTTCTCTTAAAAAGGAGGTCAAACGGGCATTTCAAAATGGATTTGAATTTTTAAAGACGAAACAAAACCCGGATGGATCTTGGTCAAATCCGGATTTTCCCGCTCTAACAGGATTGGTGATATCCGCATTTTTAAATTCATCTGAATATGCCGCAACACCACAAAGACCCGATTTCATACAAAAAGGCCTTGATTTCATCATTCGAAACGCAAAAGAAAATGGTTCTATTTACAAGGAGATTTTGCCCAATTACAATACAGCGATTTGTATGATGGCACTGATGGCGGCAAATGATGCCCAATACTATCCATACGTTTTAAGAGCGCGCAAATATTTAATTTCGCTACAGGCCGATAAGGGGCAAAAAGGGGTAGCGGATGACATTTATGATGGTGGAATCGGATACGGCACCAAGGATCACCCTGACTTGTCAAATACTTATGTGGCTCTTGAAGGTTTGAAAATGACCGAAATCTTGGAGTCTGATCAGCATTTAAAAGCTTACACCGACCTTCAAGAAATGCGGAAAAAAACATTAAATTGGGATGCTGCCCTCAAGTTTATTCAAAGGTGTCAGAATCTTCCCGGTTCCAACGATCAAAGCTGGGCCAGTGATGATCCTGATAACAAGGGCGGTTTTGTTTATTACCCGGGAAACAGCAAGGCCGGTGAACAGCACCTATCGGAGGGTAAAGTCGCTTTGCGATCCTATGGTAGTATGACCTATGCCGGCTTGCTTAGCCTGATTTATGCGGATCTAAAAAAAGATGAT
Source organism: Desulfobacterales bacterium (assembly GCA_016931455.1). Lineage (GTDB taxonomy): Bacteria > Desulfobacterota > Desulfobacteria > Desulfobacterales > JAHDSC01 > JAFGES01. Next base: position 18,451 of record JAFGES010000048.1, read on the forward strand.
TCAAGAGTGACGGCTGCTTATAAATGGATTCAAAAAAATTATACTCTAACTGAAAATCCCGGATTAGGACAACAAGGACTTTACTATTACTATCATACAATGGCAAAAGCGTTAACGGTTTTCGGCGAAGATTATTTGAAAACCGCCGATGGTCATCAAATTGACTGGCGTAAGGACTTGACGATTAAATTCGTCGAGCTGCAAAAAGGCGATGGTTCTTGGGTCAATGACAGCGGTCGCTGGTGGGAAAACGATCCAATACTCGTTACCTCCTATGCGCTGATTGCCATGAACATGATCAGTTTTTGTTTGTAGCAGTATTATTAGAAAAAATTTATAAATTTATAGAGGAAAAAAGATGAAGCAACAATTTATTTTGTTTTCCATCTGGTTTGCTTTGATTTTAACAGGGATAGGACAACTAGTTGATGCGCAAGAACCTGAAAATTTAATAAATTTATCTCCAGTTATCGTTTCCGCCTCTCAGATACCGAATTCCATTGAAAATATGCCGGGTAATATTACCGTTATTACACGTGAAGAAATTGAGGAGCGAAAGCCCGTGAGTTTGGTTGGTCTCCTTCAAGAGGTTCCCGGACTGCATATAGACCAACCGGGGGGACGGGGAAATATTAGTTCCGTCTATCTTCGCGGAAGTGACCCGAATTTTACTTTGGTTTTAATTGATGGTGTCAAGGTCAATGATCCCACTAACAGCCGCGGGGGATCATTTGATTTTTCTACAATCAATGTCGAAAATATTGAACGCATCGAAATTACCCGGGGGGCGCTGTCATCGGTTCATGGATCTGATGCGATGGGAGGTGTCATCAATATAATAACACGCGAGGCAACGATTGAACCTGAAACTTCAGTAGAAATCGTGGGCGGTGCAAAAGGTTATTATTCAGGAAATATCGAGACGCGAGGATCCGTTACCCCAACTGTGAATTATGCTTTCAATGCCGCTTATGATGATAATGGGGATCCTACGGAGGGAAACTCATTTGAGGACGGCAGCTTTAACGGTAAAATTAATCTATTCCCGTCGGATGAAGTGCAATTTAGATGGCTCATACGCTACTGCGATACGCATAGCGAAAGTTTTCCGGACGATAGCGGCGGCTCTCAATTCGCAGTGATAAAAGATGTCGATAAACATGATACCGAGTCTTTTACATTGGGGATGGATTTTGTTTACGAACCTTCTTCCCGGTTAAAAGTCAATTTTAATGGAAGCTGGTATCATCATGATGAAGATGTTTCATCACCGGGTGTTGCCCCTGGAATCAGAGATCCTTTTGGTATACCGCTTAATACGAGCGATACCACGTTTCGCCGAACAAGTTTGGGCGCAAATAGTATCATTTCTCTAAATGATCAATTCCGGATTGTTTTCGGTATGGATTATCAGTTTGAGGAAGGTACAAACGATAGTATGTATTTCTTTGGTTTTCCAGTATTAGATCAATTCGATTTGAACCGAGATATTTTTAGTCCGTTTATGGAATTACAATATAATTTCCCAATAGGATTAATGATCCAAGGGGGAATGCGTGTTGATTTGCCTGAAGACTTTGATACCGAGTATAGCCCGAGAGTGGGGTTAATCTATAAACACCCGGATACCCTGACGACTTTTAGAGCAAACTGGGCTAAAGGATTTAAGCTGCCTAGCTTTTTTGCTTTAAGTAATCAAATTGTAGGGAATTCCGAATTATGCCCCGAGACAAGTGAAACTTATGATTTCGGCGTAACTCAAGAATTTTTTAATGGAGGTGCATCTGTAAGTGCAAGCATTTTTAACAGTCGTTTTTTTGATCTGATCGATCTTGAAGAGGGGCCTCCACCAAAGCTCGTGAATCGATCAGAAGCCACGGCAAAAGGCGTCGAGTTGGGTTTGAGCATGCAAATTATCGAAGAACTGAGGATTAAAGCCCATTTGACTTATGCTGAAACCGATATTAAAGGAACTGATGAACAGCTGCGCAATCGTCCCAAATGGCGGGGCGGAATCAATCTGCGATGGAAGCCGACAACTGATTGGGCCTTTAATTTTGATACGTTATATGTCGGTAAGACACTGGACTCTTCGATTCCCACAGGTGATCTAAACCTTAAAGAATATATCAAACTGGATGTCAGTGCGATATGGAATCTGCATTTGAACTGGCAACTTGGATTGATGATTGATAACCTTTTGGATGAGGATTACGAAGAGGCTGTCGGTTTTCCTGCTCCCGGAATTACGCCGCGAATCTCTTTGCGTTTCCGGTTTTAGAATGAAAATTTAGGTTATGATCGCAGAAATACTTTCCACCGGCGATGAAATTCGTTCCGGTGCTATAATGGATAGTAATGCCGCTTATATTTCCCAAAAGCTGGAAGAAGCAGGCCTACCTGTCATTCGACATAATTGTGTCGGCGATGATATAGACATTCTTGTTTCCGTGCTCGAAGAAATTGGAAGCCGGACGGATATTGCGGTCGTAACAGGTGGACTCGGCCCGACGATGGATGATTTAACTGCGGAGGCAGCTGCAAAAGCGGCGAAAGTCGAACTTGTCCTTAACGATAATGCATTGAGTTCGATTAAAAGTTTTTACTCGTCCAGAAATCGTCGTATGCCTGTTTTGTCGGAAAAAATGGCATTACTGCCGAAAGGGGCTGAATGCCTAAAAAATAGAGTCGGAAGCGCGCCCGGTTTTCTGCTGGTTATCGGCAGATGCCGCTTTTTCTTCCTGCCGGGAGTACCCTTTGAAATGCGTAGTATGCTTTCGAATCAGGTTCTACCCCAACTAGAAAAACTACAAGGTCCCAATAGGAAGTTTTTCGCTGTAAAAACTTTGTCGACATTTGGATTAACCGAGTCCCAAACCGAAGAAAGGTTGGCTGGATTTTCCGCTAAATTCTCGGAAATAAAACTTGGATTAAGAGTTGATTTCCCGGAAATACAGATAAAACTTTATTGCAATGGGAGAAACCGAAAACGTTTGGAAGAAATTATAACAGCGGCTTGCAAATGGATTTGGCCGAAAATCGGCCGCAATTTATTTTCTATCGATGGAGGCTCGATGGAGGGGGTTGTCGGCAAACTACTTTCCGAGCAACAAGCGACTTTAGCGGTGGCTGAAAGTTGTACGGGCGGACTTATCTCTCATTTGCTCACAAACGTAGCGGGTAGTTCAGACTATTTTTTATTTTCAGGTGTAACTTACTCAAATGAATCCAAAATAAGGGTGCTGGGAGTATCAGCTGCAACCTTGCAACAATATGGAGCGGTACACACGGAAGTTGTAAAAGAAATGGCGGAAGGCGTTCGACGGCTAACAGGGGCAACTTATGGATTATCAACAAGTGGTATTGCCGGTCCCGGGGGAGGAACGGATGATAAACCTGTAGGAACGCTTTGCATAGGGCTTAGCACTGCGAAATCATCACGAGGGTGTCAGTATAATTTTTCATTTGCGCAAAGGTCCATGAACAAAAAGATATTTGCGGTGAAAGCATTGGATTTGCTTCGGCGGGAATTACTGGATGCGATTGGATCGGAAGAGGTTCAATCGTCGACCCTTTAAGTTTTTAAAGTATCAGCCAATTTTAGGGCCTGCAAATAGATTTTGGGCAATTTATTTTCTTCAATGTTAAGTTTTTTTGAAAAAACAGTTACTTCTTGCCAATTTCCTTTTTCATATGCTTGAACAAGTTCTATGAAATGGGATAGGAAACCGGTTTTATATACTAAAGCATCCTTTATATTTTTAGAAAGTGGAACCTTTTCCATGATATTTTCCATGGAATCATCCATAATGGCATCAATCAGAGAGAATAAGCCTAGCGTAAAAAGTTCCCGAGCGCTTACATTCGTCCCGTAATTTATTCCTAATATTTCACAAAAATTTGCCCGAACAGCTGATATTCTGATGAGTTCATGCGGTTTGTTTTTTGCCAGTTTCGTCATTGCCAGCACTGAAAAAAGACGTTTTATTTCAACTTCTCCCAAAAGAACGATAGCCTGTTTAATGGAGGATATCTCGAGAACTCTTCGATGATATGCTGAATTGATATGACTCAGCAACTTATAGGATATGCGGACATCGTCTGAAATTAATTTTTCAAGTTGCTCCAAATTAAATTCCCGTTTGTTAACTTCAATGATTATTCGAAGCAGATTCAATTTGGGGATAGATAGTTTTTTTCCTTTTATCGTAACAGGTTTGGAAAAAAAATAGCCTTGAAAATAGTCGAATCCCATCTCTACTGCAGTCTTGAATTCTCCATAACTTTCAATTTTTTCGGCCAGAAGCTTTTTTTTATATTTCCGAATTTGTTCGACATTATCCTGAATTTTTTCAAGGGTGCCTTGCCTAAAATCAATTTTTATAATATCGGATAGTTGAATAAGGGGCTCAAGGTCGGATTTATAAATAAAATCGTCCAGTGCAATTAAATAACCCTTTTGAGCTATTTGTCGGCATGCATCAATCACCGGGTCTTCAGCGCCCACATTCTCTAGAATTTCTACAACGGCAATATCATTAGGAAAGAGCAGAGGAATCAAATTGACGATTAGATTTCTGGTAAAATTGATAAATGCTTTTTTCCCGCTGGTATATTTTTGAAGGTCACTTGTTAAAAAGGTGTTCGAAAGGACTTCACAAGTGGCCTTATCACCGTCAATATCCGGAGCAAAGCTCATTATTCCTTCTCGAAAGAGAAGTTCGTATCCATAAATTTTCATATTTGTATTGAATATGGGTTGTCTAGCCACATAACCATACATGAGCAAACCTTTCCGTAATGGGTTAAAACGTTTATCATTTCGGATCGTTATCAAATCGGTTTTTGAACCACAAAACCGCTTCCTGAATAAATTTTTTCTGATCCACCGGATTGCTCATCTGATGGTCGCCATCCTTCAGCATGATCAGACGTTTCGGCATTCCGACTTTTGCATAGATCTGTTGAGCATGCGAAGGGGGAACGACTATATCCGCATCGCCATGAAATAGGAGAATGCTATGGATATTTGTAAGCCTGTCCGCAATGTCGAATTTTAAATTCTCCTTGTCAAATGAATTTGCCGGATCAACTGTATCATCTGAATTTTCAATGGCAGTGATTATTGATCGACTACGGATAGGTGCTGCAAAGGTAACAATTGCCGCTACATTGAATGAGTTTGCCGCAGATAAGCAAACGGCTCCTCCCATGCTGCTTCCAAAAAGGCCAATTAATTTGCGGGTCTTATTCAAGGCCTGGATCGCTTTTACAGCACTTTTCAAATCGTTGCAGCGTGCATTAAGTGAAGTTACATTTGCGAACTTTCCTTCACTTTTTCCGCATCCTCGATGGTCAAACCTGAAAAATGCAATACCGTATGCATTGCATTGATTCGCTAACGCAATCTGTTTTGGGGAACTACTGCTGCTGAAAAGGCCGTGACATCCGATAACTACCGGCGGACGATAGACCTGTGGTAAATGTAGGGTCCCTTTAAGAAGAAAACCGTCGGATGAAAAGGATATCTCAGTGCATGTCGAACTTATTTCTGATTGAATCATAAAATATATTCCTTGATCTAAAATATTTTTTAATAGTATACGAAGAAGTTTAAATTTTTACCTTAACATATCTGATTGTAATTTTTAATTATTATTTTCAATATGATTCAGGCATCAGATGATATGGTTCTGAAAACTCACAAAATAAAAAATTTATCCAATCGATACAAGGGAGATTTTATTTATGGCCGTTAAAAAAGGGCAACTGCTTGAACTTTTCATATCTGATATGGCTTTTGGCGGAAAGGGTATTGCAAAAGTAGACGGTCTGACTGTCTTTGTTGATCAGGCGGTACCTTTAGATAGGGTAATGGCACGTATATCAAAGAAAAAGAAAAAATATGCCGAGGCTCAGGTTGTCGATATTTTGAAGGCATCAACATTGCGAATAAAACCGCCTTGCCGATACAGCGGGTACTGCGGAGGCTGTAAGTGGCAATTTTTAGACTATGACAAACAGCTTGAGTATAAGAGACAGCACGTTGTTGATACGCTGAAACATATCGGTCTTATCGAAGCCGTTGAAGTGCAAGCGACGATCCCTTCAAATCAGATTTATGGATACCGAAACAAAATGGAATTTTCTTGTTCGGACAGAAGATGGCTTTTACCGGATGAATTGCAACGAGAAGATATTGATAAGGATTTTGCTTTAGGTTTACATGTGCCGGGGACTTTTCACAAAGTTCTTGATATTCGGACATGTCTGCTTTTACCCGAATTGGGCAATCAAATACTCGATGATATTCGGACGTATATGAAAAATTCCGATGCCCCGGTTTACGGACTTCGAAGTCATGTCGGCTTTTGGCGGTTTGTGATGCTGAGACATTCCGCAGCCTATGATCAATGGATGGTAAATATCATCACCGCCACAGAGGATCGTATGCAAGTACAACCGCTTGCAGATTTTTTAATGCGGAAATATCCCACTATCGTTTCGATAATCAATAATATAAATTCACGTAAGGCCGGTATCGCGCTCGGAGAATATGAAATTCTTCTGGCCGGTAATTCCTGCCTGAAGGATAAAATCGGGTCGTTAGAGTTTGAAATATCGGCGAACTCATTTTTTCAAACCAATACACAGGGTGCCGAGCAATTATATGCATTCGTAAAAGAATATGCAGCGCTCTCAGGTAGTGAAACGGTTTTAGATCTTTATAGTGGTACGGGAACCATTGCTATTTACCTTGCAAATTTTGTCAAAGAGGTAATCGGTATGGAAATTGTCGAAAGCGCGGTATCCGATGCCGAAAACAACTGTCGTATAAATGATATTTCAAATTGCCGATTTTATTTGGGCGATATAAATGACTGTCTCGCGAAGCTTACGGTCGGACCTGATGTCATGATCATTGATCCCCCAAGATCGGGAATGCATAAAGATGTTGTCAAGCAGATTCTTACAATGGCACCGCCAAGGATAATTTATGTTTCTTGTAATCCCGCCACAATGGCTCGGGATCTCGGCATGATGAAGAATTTTTATCGACTTTTAAAAGTTCAGCCTATTGACATGTTCCCCCATACATATCATATAGAATCGGTGGTACAGCTTGAAAAAAAATGATATTTTTATTGTATATTTTTCCTTTTCTTTTCGAGTTGAATATCGAGATGTTTTAGTTTTTCTATGATTTCTTTCATATCTTGGTTCTCTCTGACCAGATTTTCGTATTTTTGTGTCAAACTCTCTTTTTGACGTTCCAACTTCGTGACGGTTTCTTCTTGAAGTGCTCTTTTTTCCTCTTTTAGAGTCGTAATCTGCGTTTTTAGCGCGTTGCAACTGTTCTCATTTTTTACTAAGCGGTCTAAAAGGCTTAGTAGATATTGAACCGAGTTATTTTGTTCTGATTCCGGCTCGATCAAGATATATTCCTCCAGCTTCTCAAGCGCACGTTTATAATTGGGTTCCGGATTTTTATAGTGTGAATGAAGCAGTGCTAAGTAAAAATATGATTTTGGGTCGAATAAGGAGCCGTCTGAGCTTTCTGAGGAACTTTCCAAGCGAGATATTTCGGTTTCGATCGCTTCTGTTTGCAAGGCGAGATAATAGGTAGAGCCTTTTATATTTTTTGTTTGTTGAGCACACCCGGTGGAAAAAAATAACATGGCAATAAAGAAAAAAAAGGAAATTATTGGTCTTGCCTTTAAAAAATAGTATGGTTTCACATTACTCCTTATATATTTAAAATAAATTACTTGGTGTATGCGTGTGAATGAGTTTTGTTCATGTTGTTTTTTCTCTACGATTGACTATGAACACACTGCCGGGGATTGTTTTTGCATGTTCTTTGATTTCTGCCGCAATCTCTCCGATTTTAATATGATTCATCTGCCTTTGCCTATGAGTTGCAACGACGGCAATTGAAACGGACATAATCGGAAACTTCACTTCCTGTCCTTGCCGAGTTTTTCCAACAATATAACCCCGTGACTTATCATCAGCATTGTAGAAGTCGATGATCTTTTTGTCAAATTCCTTGATGATCTGTTTACAAAGTACACGGTAACTTTTAGGAGTTGTTATGATTGCAAAATCATCCCCGCCGATATGACCCACAAAATCATCACCTGATCCATATTCGACAACAGTTGTTTTGATAATTTTTGCAGTTGTTTTGATAACTTCATTGCCTAACGCATATCCATAATTGTCATTAAATGATTTGAAATTATCTAAATCTAGTAGACAGAATGCGACCAACCCGCCCTCGGTCAGTTTATTTTTGAGGACATTCTCAATTGCTATTCCACCAGGCAGCCGCGTTAACGGGTTTGCATTCAGATTGGCCTCTTCCAGACAGGCCAACCGCTGAGCCATTTTAATGAAGGCATTTGCAAGTTCACCCAACTCATCTCGAGCTTTAACATCGGGAATATGATCAAATTTTCCTTCAGATATTTTGCGGGTCGCTAATTTCAGCTGTTGGATGGATCTTGAAATATTACGAGTTGTCAGTGTTAATGCGCCGATTCCCAGGATAAGACCGATACTTGATAACATAACCGTAATCCGAAACGTTTTCAATCCGGCATCACTTGTCTTGATAATTAGCCGGCTTTGGTCTTGTTTGACATTATCAATCATTTTTTGGATAAAGGCCATTAATTCGTCCAGCTTATTTTTTATTTTTGCATCATATTCCTTGGTAATCGCTGATGATTCTTTATCGATATCCTTTATCCAATCTTCGTAGAGATTATTAAATTCATTATGGAGACTATACAGTTGCTTTGAAGGAATGTTTTTTGATCCCTTAAGGGCCTGAATTTGGGTGACAAATGCGTTGAATTCTTTGCTTCGTTGCCGGAACAGGTCAAGCATCTCCCGGCTACCCAAGATTAAATATCGACGGCCGTAAGATTCCTGTGCAAGAAGGCTGTCGATCATATGATTTGCGGATTCGAGTAAAACAATATCGTATTCTACAATATTTTTACTGGTTTTATTCGCTTCAGTAAGACTTGAAAGCGCAATGATTGTTATCAGCATCATAACTATAAAAATCGGCAGATAACCAAAAATTATTTTTGTTGAAATGCTGAATTTCTGAAAATCCGTTATCTGCATGAAATCGACCCTCTTTTCAATAGAACCATGTTGTCCAGTTTCTTTTTAGCTTATCGGCATAATTAAGCTTGTAACTTATTTTTTTTATAATAAATTTAATTTTTTTGAAATTGATGATAAAAAAAAGAAGCTGAAGTGTCAAATATAAATTATTACATATACGTCACAGCTTTAAAACAGGTTTCATTGGAGAGGCATAGTGAAAACGATTACAATAAATCTATGTTCCCAAGTGAATTTTAACGAATAAGGAGTCGCTACCATGAGCATCGAAATAAACCCTATCGGCTTTGTAAGTGCCAATCTTAAGAAAATTCCACGGCATTGGACTGTTTCCGATGCCGAAGGTATTCTCATAATTGATGAAAAATACTTAGAGGGTCTTAAGGATATCAAACCCGGTCAACGTGTGGTTGTTATTTTTCAATTTCACAAATCTCCGCCGTTTACATCCGAGTTCTTAATTCAAAAGCCACCCCATCATAATGGAAAACGCGGAATTTTCAGCATCTGTTCCCCCATTCGACCCAATCCCATCGGTATGTCGGTTTTGGAAGTGCTTTTCATTAGAGCGAACAAAGTTTATGTCAAGGGGCTCGATATGCTCAACGGCACACCCATTTTAGATATCAAACCTTACATTGAGGCGGAAAAAAATACAAATTAAGTGCGTTTCCATTTTAGAAATTAGATTGAAAGCAGACCATTACGGCATTCATAAGTCTTCTTTCTTTGTCACAGAGGATATGTTATGTATTAAAAAATTGGAGAAATATTTTAAAAATGAGACAGCTTTTTGAAAAAAAAATCAATGATGCTCTCAAGAGCTTAAGAAATCATATTCCACAGGTTTCCGAGGTCCTTTGTCTTGAAAACAGGAAGGAGCTTAAATCATGGATGAATATCATTGATGGAAAATTACTTCCAAGGCTTTCAAAGGGGTATCCATTGACCGCTGCGATTTGCGGAGGAGGTTCTTCGGGCAAATCCACGCTATTTAATTCACTAATCGGTAAACAGATTTCACCCACCAGTGGTATGGCTGGTATAAACCGTCGCATTTTAGTTTCAGTGCATGCGGAACTACTTAACGGAAATGATTTTTTACCGATTCTATTTGAGCCCTTTGGATGCATTCCTGAGCCTCTGAAAGACCCTCATGAACTCACCATGCCCGGATGCCCGCTTTATGTTTTAAACCGATCGATCGCCGAAAATTTGGTCATAATAGATACCCCTGACTTTGATACGGGGTCGAAGGGAACCTACAATAATCGAAACGTTGCCAGGCAAGCCTTGGAAACCTCCGATATCCTAATATACATTTTTACGAACGCCAACTATAGTAATCGCGACAACACAAATTTTATTAGCCAAATATTAACCGGCATCGGGATGAGAAAGTGCTTTTTATTGTATCGAGTATATCCCAATTTTAAAAATTCCGAGGTGCTTGAACATGCAATGACCGTTGCACGTAATTTGTACGGCAATCAAGCCGACCATTATGTTCTCGGCATTTATCGAATTGATGAAGACAATGCGGTTGCTGCAGGTCAACGGTTTATGGAAATAAAGCCGGTGCGGGAAAAAGATTCGCCGTTCATGCAAGCCCTGGAAACTATTGATCCCCGGAAACTAAAAGTCGAACTTTCGGCGTCGATCTTAAGCGATGTTCTGGTGATGGCCGAAGATGTTCTTGCCAATGCGAGGGTTTCATATGATGAGCTTAGTCTCTATCTTGATATTCTTCAAACGGCTCAAAGCCATTGCGTCCATGAGGCCCTTTTACATTTTCCCATGAATTTGATATTGAATCGTTTTATTGAAATATGGTTTTCGACGGACCCGGGGTACATCAGAGCCATGCGAAAAACAGGTAAGGTACTGGAATTGCCGTTTAAGGTATTTTTAGGCGCTGCTCGGTGGGCCGGAAATCGTCTGGTTAAAAATTATAAAAAAGAGCCTTCCCGGGATTTTAATTCGAAATTAGAGGAAGATCTTCTAAATGCTGCAAACAACTTGTACTATAGTGCGGTTGGATCGGAAATCTCTGCTTCGGCGACTTTAAATGATTCCGTGGGTAGACGCATGCGTGAAACCGTGGAGCGGATAAGGAGCATTAAGGGTATCAATAACAAACAAAATCCCCATATAGAACCTTCAAGTGAAAAGCAGAGTTTAACTTTTTTTGCAATCCCTCCTCCGGTTGTTTTAATGGAACAAGAAAAATTAAAGAATACGGATTGGAAATTAAAACTGCAATCCATTCTTGCTCGCCGGGATTTGCTCATCTCTTTATCCCATGGAATTGAGACGGAGCTGAAAGAAATTGTAGAGCATTTCCGAAACCGAATGGGTCTGTGGAATAAGATGCAACATACTTTTTCAGCTTTTTTAAATGTGTTGCCGGCAACAGTCGCCGTGACGTATGTGCTTTCTACGGGTGATCCGATCGGAGCGGCGGGAATTAAGGTAAAGTTGACGGGTCTTTTCGGATTGCATGATCTGTATGCCTTGATAGCTATACCTGCCACATCCGGTTTGAAAAAGGCGGATCAGAAGCAGCTCGAAATACTGCTCGGTCCGATTGCAGAGACATGGTTGAAAAACAAATTGAAAACCTTGCATGAACTTTTCGAGAAAGAAATAACCGGCGGATTAATCCATGCGGCAAAAGATGCGCTTGATGAATCCGAGCGGGTGATCAATGAAATCCAAATCGATATTAAACGATGTAAAGAGGTATTGACCGTAAGATGAAATTAAATCGGAATCCTGCTGAGATAAAAGTAATTAGCCGAATTGACGGTTTCAAAAGTGATATTGACATGCTTTCATCCCTCCTAACCGGAGCTTCTCTGTGGCGACCGGCAACCGGACTTAAAAAACAATGCGATGCGATGCTCAATTGGATCAATGAGCTGGAAGAACGTTTTGACCGCAAGCTTGTCGTCACGCTGATCGGACCTTGCGGCTCCGGCAAATCCACTTTGCTCAATGCTTTGGCAGGTGTTGATGACCTCTCTGAAACCGGTATCTTACGCCCTACAACGCAAAGCTTGGTCGTTCTAAGTCGCGACAAAAACAATATAGATTCGCTGGTCAGACATTTCGGTCGGGAAAATTTTGAGATTAAATCAAGTCATGCGGCTTCTTCTCTGGAAAATGTTTTGATGATCGATACACCGGATATCGACAGCACGCAACAGGAAGAGCATATTCCGATGGTTAAAAAAGCCATTGAAATTTCAGACGTATTGATTTGCCTTTTTGATGCGGAAAATCCGAAAAGAAGAGATTACGTTGATTTTATGGCGCCGTATGTGCGGATGTTTAATGGGGAATCGGTATTCGGCATCATCAATAAATGTGACCGAATGGATGAAAGAGAACTAAAGGAACTGATCGTTCCTCAATTTGTCAGCTATATTGAGGCCGCATGGGAACGCTCCGTCAATAAAGTCCTCTGCATTTCCGGTCGCCGGCATTTGCACCATCCAAAGTGGGATCAAAAGGCTCTTCCCAAGCACGATTTCGATCAATTCGAAGAACTCCGCCGGATGATTTTCGGCACCTTCAACACCCCGGGATATGTTGTGAACACAAGACTGGAGAATGCCGGGAGTTTTCGCGATTATGTTTTTAATGAGTCCAAGATAGAGGTTGAAAAAGACAAAGAGAATCTGTTGATTGCCGGTAATCATATCAAGGAAATGGAAAGCACGGCACTGTCCGCAGCTCTTTCCGAACTTAGAAGAAATGAGTCGGCACATTTGTTGGGTATTAATGTAATGCTATACCAGAAATTGGCCCAACAGTGGCTGGGGCCGGTTGGATGGCTGATCGCGATATGGGCCCGGATACTCATTTTTGGTTTTGGTATCGGGGCGATTTTTAGATTCGGCAACCCGATTCGGCAAATATGGGGTATTATTTCTTCACTGCGGCATTTCAAAGAATCGCAAGCTGCGGTAACGGACACGAAGAGCGGTGAAAAAGTCGATACCGCCTTGAGGAATTACCGTTTATCGATTAAGCAAGATTGGCCGGGTGTTGCCGAAATGCTCGTCAAAGCACGATTTGATCATTCGGTTCGCAAAATTGAGGACATCCTTCCCAATGAAAATATATTAGGTATTGATTTGACCGATATCTGGCGCGAGTCGTTAAATAATACCATTGAAGATGCATCTAAAAGACTCAGTGGTTTTATGTTGCAGATCCTTTTCAACCTGCCCGTTGTTGGAATTCTGGGGCATGCAGGATGGATTACGGCCCATGAGTACTTTAGGGCAACCTATCTTTCATCGGGATTTTTTCTGCATGCTTTCTTGACCATCGTTATCATTTTATTTTTAGTCTTTTTTATTTTCCAGGGATGTGTACGGATATTTGCGAGCAACGAACGGATTACCAATCTTGCATTTGAAATGATGAAGCAACGTGCGGAGCAATACCAATCGGTATCCATGAATCCGGTAAAAGATCAGATTTCAAATATTCTTGCAATAGCTTCCTTAAGTCAATTTTCCGAATAATTCCACTTTTCCCGCTAAGACCTTGGTTACGGTGCAATCATGAACCCAATTAAGGTTTTGATTTCAAGTGGATAAAGGTACCCTTTCTTTGGGGGCCACAAGCCATATTCTGACCTAAAATTCTTCCAGGAATACCATTCAGCCTAATCACCTCTCCAAAAGGACCATAGGATGACAGTTTCGTTTCGGACAGCTTTTTCTTTATGAATACAGAGAAATCGAACCACAATATCCTGAAAATGCGATTGCGTAAAAACTTTTATAAAATTATACCCTTGGCCGATATTTCTAGTTCAGTGCATAGGAAATACTTAGCTGTATGGCTGGTATTTATCGTAGAAGATATGCTTGATTATCTTTCATTTGAACTCTAAAAGAAACCATGAAAAGGGGTTCAAGAATAGTCCTTTTTATCTAAATGAGTTTATTCGCTTGGTTGAAAACTGGGATGAAAAGAAAATTGTTGAAAGAGCCCAAATACTTGGTAATAAAATATCTATAATATGGCCTTACCCCGTAATTGATAAAGAAATATTAGAGCATTAAAAAATAAACCTATGAAAGAGGCTAATGACTACTCGATCGAGTCTTATGAATATTTAAAATGAATTAATTGTCACGAGCTATGTTTTGAATAAAAGGCAAGGACAGTATTTAAAAGTGAGCGGAGAAATAGATGGCAAAAGCTAAGAATAACAACAACACCAAAGAGCCGATTGAAAAACAGCTCTGGAAAGCAGCGGACAAGCTCAGGAAAAACATCGATGCTGCGGAATATAAACATATTGTTCTGGGGTTGATATTTCTCAAATACATCTCGGATGCGTTTGAAGAATTATATGATAAACTGAAAAAAGGCGAGGGTGAATATGCGGGCGCAGACCCTGAGGACAAGGACGAATACCAAGCAGAAAATGTCTTTTTTGTGCCGGAAATTGCCCGATGGTCTTATCTACAATCCAGAGCCAAATTATCGAATATCGGCGAGGCGGTGGATAATGCCATGGATGCCATTGAAAAGGACAATCCCTCGCTTCGGGATGTTTTGCCGAAAGTGTATGCCAGAGGCAACCTTGATCCCACAAATTTAGGTGGCTTGATCGATCTTGTGGGAAACATTGCTTTCAGTGATGCCAAAATCCGAAGTGCGGATGTGCTCGGTCATGTGTTTGAATATTTTTTGGGCGAATTTACCTTGGCAGAAGGAAAATATACCCCGCGAAGTGTTGTCGAATTGCTGGTAGAAATGCTGGAGCCTCACAAAGGTCGAGTATTTGACCCATGCTGTGGTTCCGGGGGCATGTTTGTGCAGTCTGAAAAGTTCGTAGCAAGTCATCAAGGCAGGATGAATGATATTTCCATTTACGGCCAGGAGAGCAACCAAACTACATGGCGACTGGCAAAAATGAATCTGGCCATTCGAGGGATTGACAGCTCCCAGGTGAAATGGAACAATGAAGGTTCTTTTTTAAATGACAGCCACAAGGATTTGAAAGCCGATTATGTGATTGCCACTCCGCCCTTTAATGACAGCGATTGGAGCGGTGATCTTCTCAGAAAAGACGGCCGGTGGAAATATGGTACTCCCCCGACTGGAAATGCCAACTATGCCTGGATACAGCATTTCATTTATCATTTAAGTCCTAGCGGGCAGGCCGGTTTTGTTTTAGCAAAAGGCGCCTTGACTTCCAAAACCTCCGGTGAAGGAGATATCAGAAAAGGATTGATCGAAGGTCGGTTGGTGGATTGTATTGTCAACCTGCCTCCAAAATTATTTTTAAATACCCAAATCCCTGCAAGCCTTTGGTTTTTAAGTCGAAACAAAGCCAACGGGAAGTTTCGCTACCGTGTGGATGAAATCCTCTTTATCGATGCACGCAATATGGGTCATTTAATCAATCGTAGAACCCGGGAGTTTTCGGAAAAGGACATTGCCGCCATCTCAGGCACCTATCATAACTGGCGAAATCCGGATGGGGATTATAAAGATGGCAAAGGATTTTGCAACTCTGCCTCCATTGAACGGGTAAGGGAACTGGATTACGTGCTCACACCCGGGCGGTATGTGGGATTGGCTGATGAAGAGGATGATTTTGATTTTAATGAACGGTTTGGCAAGTTGAAAGCTGAGCTTGAGGGACAGTTGAAAGAGGAATCCAGGCTGAATGTGTTGATTCTGGAAAATTTGAGAAGGGTGAAAGTGGGTGAGCCAGACAAACAAAATCAGAAAGTCTGATTTTAAATATGGCGAATTTGCCACAATTGAAGGTGGATAAAATGGCTAAGTTGAAAGTAAAGGGAACCGTCGTAACCATAGATACCAAAAACAAGGAGGATTACATCTGTATTACGGATATTGCACGTTTTAAAGACCCCAACAGAACCGACTATATTATTCATAACTGGCTGCGAAACCGTAATACCATTGAATTTCTTGGTATCTGGGAACGATTGAATAATCCGGATTTTAAACCCATCGAATTCGATGGGTTTAAAAATCAGGCCGGACTCAATAGTTTTGTACTGACACCAAAACAGTGGATCGATAAAACCAATGCGATGGGTTTGATTTCAAAATCAGGTAGGTACGGCGGCACCTATGCCCATAAAGACATTGCTTTCGAGTTTGCCTCATGGATATCCGTAGAATTTAAACTCTATCTGATCAAAGAGTTTCAGCGCCTGAAGGATGAGGAGAAAAACCAGCTCGGCTGGGATATCCGCCGAAATCTGACGAAAATCAATTACCGGATTCATACTGATGCCATCAGGGAAAACCTTGTCCCCCCGGAACTGAGCAAATCCCAGATCAACCACATTTACGCTACGGAAGCCGATATTTTAAATATGGCCTTGTTCGGTACAACCGCTACCTTGTGGCGGGACGCAAACCCCGATAGAAAAGGAAATATCCGGGACTATGCCGATATTTCGCAATTGGTTTGCCTGTCCAATCTTGAAAACCTGAACGCTCTGTTTATCAATGAAGGATTATCCCAGGATATTAGGCTTGAAAGGCTGAATCAAATTGCGATTCAGCAGATGCGGATATTGACTGCTGATTCGGGGATGAAAAGGTTGGAGGAAAAGGGATGATGGATTATTGTGAAACGGGGTTTGAGGGGCGGTTGGAGGAGGGGGCGAGGTTGAATGCTTTGATTTTGGAAAATTTGGGGAAGGTGAAAGCTAATGCATAATTGGACTTCTCATAAATTAGGCGATGTTGTAAGTTCAAATAATAATTGCATTGGTAAAGGGTATCCGCATCAAAAAATATTATACTTAGATACTGGTTCTATAACGTGTGGCAAGATTGATTCTTTTCAAAAATTGTCGTTAGAAAATGCACCGAGTCGGGCAAAGCGCCTGGTTAAAAATAATGATATTATTTATTCAACAGTTAGGCCTATTCAAAGGCATTATGGATTTATTATAAATCCATTACCAAACCTTGTTGTTTCTACAGGTTTTTCTCTAATAGAGATCAATAAAAAATTAGCAGATCCATTATATATCTATAATTTCTTAATTTCTGATGAGATTGTTGAGACATTAGATATTATTGCAGATGGCTCAACTTCAGTTTATCCATCATTAAAACCATCTGATATTGAAAATGTAGAAATCCTTCTCCCACCTCTCCCTGAACAAAAAGCCATCGCATCGGTACTTTCCAGCCTGGATGACAAAATAGACTTGCTCCACCGCCAGAACAAAACCCTTGAAGCCATGGCGGAAACGCTTTTCAGACAGTGGTTTGTTGAGGAAGCGCAGGATGATTGGGAGGAGAAACATTTAAAAGAAATCTGTGTTATCAATAATGGGTATGCATTTAAAAGCCCGACATACCAAGATTTCGGCCAAAAAATTATTCGCACTTTAAATTTTTCTAACCACTGGATCGAACTAGATAGGTTAGTTTTTATTTCTCAAGAATTAGCAAAGTCCTTTGAAAAATATTACTTAAAAAGAAATGATTTTTTATTAGTAATGGTCGGAGCTAGTTTAGGTAATTTTGCGATTGTTACAAAAGATGTAATCCCAGCATTACAAAACCAGAACATGTGGTGTTTCAGGGCAAAGAAAAAAATAAAGCAACATTATTTAAATTTTGTGCTGCGTAAGTTGATAGATGAAAATTTACATGGTGCATCAGGGAGTGCTAGACAATTCTTCCAAAAAAGTGTTTTTTACGAAATTGAAGTGCCAATCCCCCCTTTAACAGTGATGGAAGAATTTGAAAGAGTTGCTGAAGGATATTTTCAAAAAATTGAGTTAAACAAATGCCAAATCCGCACCCTCGAAAAACTCCGCGACATGCTGCTGCCCAAACTCATGAGCGGTGAAGTCCGGGTGAAAATATGAAAAATAGTCTAATGCCAGCCAAACCAACAAAACGGGCAACCACAGGGGGTTGCCCCTACCAGGAACCGCCCAAACGAAAATCCATTCGGTTAAAAGGATATGATTATTCACAGGCTGGATTATATTTCATCACCATTTGCACGCAAAACCGGTTGTGTTTATTCGGGGAAATTAAAAATAGAGAAATGGTTTTGAATAACGCCGGCATGATGATAAAAATCACATGGAATGAAATACCGATTTATTATCATGAATTTAATATTCACGAATTTGTTGTTATGCCAAATCATGTTCATGGAATCATTCAAATTATCCCCAATCCCAAATCCAACCCCAATCCCGTAGGGGCAGGCCCCCGTGCCTGCCTTGGCATTGACGAACAACCAACAAACGGGCAACCACAGGGGGACGGGCAACCACAGGGGGTTGCCCCTACGATGTCAATATCTGATGTTGTGCATCGGTTTAAAACATTAACCACAAAACGATATACGGATGGTGTAAAAAATAATGATTGGCAAAAGTTTAACAAAAAATTATGGCAACGTAATTATTACGAACACATCATCCGTAATGAAAGATCTAATTGTCAAATATCGGAATACATACAAAGCAATCCCCTGAAATGGCAGGATGATACATATTATGCCGAAAATCACCGAATCTAAAATTGAAGAATTTGCCATCGAACTGTTGGAAAAATCCGGATTTCAATACATCTATGCACCGGATATAGCCCCGGACAGCGACACGCCGGAAAGGAAATCCTTCGAAGATGTGCTGCTATTAGATCGACTTCAGGCAGCAGTCGGCAGGATCAACCCGAATATACCACCGGATGTTCGGCAAGACGCGATTAAACAGATCCAAAGACTGAATTCTCCCGACCTTATTGTCAATAATGAAGCTTTCCACAGGATGTTGACTGAAGGCATCAATGTAAGCTTACAGAAAGACGGCAATAGCCGGGGAGATCTGGTCTGGTTGGTTGATTTTACGAATCCGGAAAATAATGATTTTACCGTTACCAACCAGTTTACGGTGATTGAAAACAATGTGAACAAACGTCCGGATGTGGTCCTTTTTGTAAATGGTTTACCGTTGGTGGTCATTGAACTGAAAAATCCTGCCGATGAAAATGCCACCGTAAGATCGGCCTTCAAACAACTCCGAACCTATAAACAGGCCATTCCCAGCCTTTTAACCTATAACGGTGTGATGATTATCTCCGATGGCCTGGAAGCTAAAGCCGGTTCTATTTCTGCAGGGTTCACCCGATTTATGGCTTGGAAAACATCCGATGGCAAGGTTGAGGCTTCGCCGCTGATCGGTCAGCTTGAAACACTGATCAAGGGCATGCTGGATAAGAAAACCTTGCTCGATCTGATTCGCCATTTTATCGTCTTTGAGAAATCTAAAAAAGAGGACAAAGAAACAGGGATTATCACTATTCAGACCGAGAAGAAACTTGCCTCCTATCATCAATACTATGCCGTTAATCGGGCCGTGGAATCGACTCTGCGAGCTTCCGGCTATTCTAAAACAAAGCTTAAAAGTTCAGATGGATTCAAGGTGATGGAGTCACCCGCCGGTTATGGTGTTGCCGGGGTAAAATCTCAACCCGTGGGCGATAGAAAAGGCGGGGTGGTCTGGCATACCCAGGGAAGCGGAAAATCCCTGACCATGGTTTTTTATACAGGCAAGATTGTCTTTGCTCTGGGCAACCCAACCGTTGTGGTTATTACCGACCGAAACGATCTGGACGACCAGTTATTCGATACGTTTGCCGCTTCAAAACAACTCCTCAGGCAGGAACCGGTTCAGGCGGAAGACAGGGGACGGTTAAAAGAACTTCTCAAAGTTGCATCAGGTGGCGTGGTTTTTACCACCATCCAGAAATTTCAGCCTGATGAGGGTAATATTTATGAGACTCTCTCAGAACGGGAAAATATTGTTGTTATTGCCGATGAGGCCCACAGGACCCAATATGGGTTTAAACCCAAAACAATTGATGCCAAGGACGAAAATGGCAATGTCATCGGCAAAAAAATTGTGTATGGTTTTGCGAAGTATATGCGCGATGCCTTACCTAATGCCACGTATCTTGGATTTACCGGAACACCTATTGAAAGTTCGGATATTAACACACCGAAGATTTTCGGAAATTACATCGATGTTTATGACATTTTAAAAGCTGTGGAAGATGGTGCAACAGTTAGAATATATTATGAAAGCAGACTGGCCAAAATAAGCTTAAGCGAAGAAGGCAAAAAACTGGTTTCTGAATTTGATGACAACCTTGATCCGGATGAACTGACTGAAACGCAAAAATCTAAAGCCAAGTGGACCCAACTGGAAGCACTTATCGGTAGTGAGCCCAGGGTAAAACAGATCGCTCAGGATATTGTCCATCATTTTGAGCAAAGAAAGGAAGTATTTGAAGGCAAGGCCATGATAGTTGCCATGTCCAGACGGATTGCCGCTGCTTTATACAAGGAAATAAGGGCAATTAAACCTGAGTGGCACAGTGATGATTTAAAAAAGGGAGTTATTAAAGTGGTAATGACATCCGTATCTTCCGACGGCCCTGAAATTGAACAGCACCATACCACCAAAGACCAGCGCAGGCTATTGGCTGATCGAATGAAAGACCCGGAAGATGAGCTTAAATTGGTGATTGTTCGTGATATGTGGTTGACCGGGTTTGATGTGCCGTCTTTGCATACCCTTTATATCGATAAGCCCATGAGAGGCCATACCCTGATGCAGGCCATTGCCAGGGTGAACCGTGTTTATAAGGATAAGCTCGGCGGCCTTGTAGTGGATTACCTCGGTATTGCATCAGACCTTAAAAAAGCGCTGTCTTTTTATTCAGACAGTGGCGGTAAAGGCGAGCCAGCCATTGCCCAGGAAAAAGCCGTACAAATGATGCTGGAAAAACTGGAAGTCGTTTGCCAGATGTTTTATGGGTTTGACTATGAAGAATATTTTGAGGCCGATACTGGGGAAAAGCTTTCAATGATACTTGCCGCAGAAGAACATATTCTGGGTTTGGATAACGGAAAAAAACGGTACATCAATGAGGTAAATGCATTATCGCAGGCCTTTTCCATCGCTGTTCCCCACGAACAGGCCATGGATGTTAAGGATGAAGTTGCGTTTTTTCAGGCGGTAAAATCCAGATTGGCTAAATTTAATGGTATCGGCTCCGGTAAAACAGACGAAGAAGTCGAAACAGCCATTAGACAGGTGATCGATAAAGCGTTGGTGAGTGAGCAGGTAATCGATATTTTTGATGCCGCAGGGATCAAGAAACCGGACATTTCCATACTTTCAGAAGAATTTCTTTTGGAAGTTAAAAGTATGGAACATAAAAATATTGCTCTGGAGGTTTTAAAGAAACTGTTGAATGACGAAATAAAAACAAGAACCAAGAAAAACCTGATACAGAGCAAATCTCTGATGGAAATGCTGGATACAGCCATCAAAAAATATCACAATAAAATTTTAACCGCAGCGGAAGTCATTGAAGAACTCATTCAATTAAGCAAAGAAATTCATGAGATGGATAAAGAGCCCGGGGAAATGGGGCTTTCAGATTTTGAATATGCTTTTTATACAGCCATCGCCGATAATAAAAGCGCACGTGAGTTAATGGAAAAAGACAAATTAAGGGAATTGGCGGTTGTTCTGTTTGAAAAAGTCAGAGCAAATGCTTCAATCGACTGGACGATAAAGGAGAGCGTAAAGGCAAAATTGAAAGTCATTGTAAAAAGGACATTGCGGCAATACGGCTATCCGCCGGATATGCAAAAACTGGCAACTGAAACAGTAATGAAACAAGCTGAATTGATTGCTGAGGAAATTACAAGAGAAAAGTAGGCACCTATGCATTTTCTTTGATCCTATTTAACCACTCCAATTTTTCCGTGTCAGCACTTTATGCTGACGAAAATTAACATGCTAATATAACTGAAAATAGATTTCAATAATAGGAGATAAATTTATTCATGATAATGCTCATTCCTATTTTGCTTATGCTCATTAGCCTCCTAACCGCTTTTATAATAATAACAGCTATAAAAAAATATCATCGCTTTAAAAAGCATCGATCTCCATTTATAGATAACTTTCTAAGAGGACCTGGCCAGTCACTTATTGATGAATTAGCAGAAATCAATATGGATATTTTCGGGTATGCAGCAGGATTGATGGTAATACCTATTTTTTTATATGCAGGCTTTATATCAAATCTTTATATAGGAAACCGTCCGCTTTCTTTATCCTCAGCAAGAAGCTTCATTATCATAGGCGTTATTTTTACAGGATACATATCGTTTAAGTTGGTGCAACTTCTCAACCGTCGCCGAAAAATTCGGTTGGGATATGAAGGAGAAGTAGCCGTAGGCCAGGAACTAAACCAGATGATGAGATATGGATATTATGTTTATCATGATTTTGTTGCAGATCAATTCAACATAGATCACATTGTATTGGGGCCGGCCGGTGTGTTTGCGGTGGAAACCAAGGCTAGGACTAAACCTACATCAGATAATAGAAAAGCGGATGCCACAGTGATATATGACGGCAAATGTCTTCAGTTTTCCAATTGGAAAGATGTGAAAACATTGGACCAGGCTGAAAGACAGGCGAAATGGCTTGGGCAATGGCTTTCTTCAGCCACGGGTGAACAGACCCAAGTGAAACCGGTTGTAGCTTTGCCTGGATGGTATATCAATCGAACTTCTAAAAACGGTATCCCGGTTGTTAATCCCAAAGTATTTGAATCTTATTTCAAATCCATCAAAGAGAAAAGATTAGATGAGTCACGGATTATACGTATTGCTCACCAGATTGACCAGCGATGCAGAAATATTATACCTCATACCGCAGATGGTTTTGGCCGGAGTGAATCGTCCAAAAATAGGGTACCACGTAGGCATCCAGTGTGATTTTACGACAAAATCAGGTAAAGAATATTTGCCCAAAGGGCAGGGATGCTTTACTTCTCTTTGGGCAAACATATCTTTTATAATTTTGGTGGTAGTCCGGTACTATAAAATTGGGGAATATGGGAGTGATAATATGAATAAAAACAAAAAAATATGGCGGAAGTGCATGGGAATCGAACCCACCCGGGACGGTTTTAGCGCCCCACACCGGATTTGAAGTCCGGGAGCCCCACCAGTGAG
>JAFGES010000049.1 GCA_016931455.1 Desulfobacterales bacterium
ATTTTATTACTACACTATTAGTTAAAAAAATAATCATAAAATCAATAAGATAAATCTTGACGTGAGGGCCGTGTGGAAGATTCCGGTCAATGTCGGAAAACATAGAATAAAAAAATACTTGGCGCAATCTTTTCCCAGCCCAATTTTAGCCAATGTTCTGTTTCTTGAAGAGTCTCTTGATGCCATTCCGGGGGATTCTATCCCTTTTAAATACGCTGATTTTTGTGGTGTCAGTGCTGTTTTTTGTCGTTATCGATGTTGTTTTTTTCATTATCATTAAATCTTTTGTCAATGTTTTCCAATAAACGCTTCCCGTGAATAACAGCTACGATAAGAATTTTATTGTTTTTTAATTGGTATATAAGGCGATAACTGATAACTATAAATGAACCTTTCTCGGATATTTACATCGCCAATTTCCGGAACAACTCTTCCAATTAAGGGGAATTCTTTGATTTTCCTCGATACCTTAAGAATCTTTGATACAACAGCCCGAGAATAAAACAAAGAGTCTCTTTCAATGTATTCTGCAATTGATTCAAGGTCTTCAACCGTTTCTGGGGACCAAACTACTCGATATTCCATCTTCTAAGCCGTTTTTCTACATCTAGTTGAGATGATTCGCCTTCTTTTTTTGCCCGGTCAATTCCTCGATGGACTTTTTCAATAACATATAAATGATACTGAACATCTTCCAATGAACAATCATCCGGCAATTTTTCCAATAGGGATTGCACCTCGGTTTTGGCTGTGCTCATGATTAAACCTCCTTCACTGCCGTTAGTAACATACAACTTTTCACTAATTTATTAATTATCAGTTTGGTAATGAATAATAAAATTATCAAACCGATTTATCAATACCAACCTTAAATTCTCTTAAAATTATTGCGATCTATTTTGCTGAGAAATATTTTTTTTGGCTCAATGCCCGGATTCAATATATTTTGAAAAGCCCAGGGACGCATAATCTCATTAAATTCTGTATAACCTGTAACTTTCAAATTTAATACTTAATTTAAAGCACTTTCTGCACGAACGTTATATATTACGCGTCCCATATTACGTCCAAGAGCTCATGGAAGCAAAATTGCAGGAGAGAAATCAACAGGAATTTTAGAGTTTTGGTGAAACGGAGTCAGGTAAATCTCAGAATAAAAAAAGAAAGCCAAGAAAAATAAACGGAAACAAGCAAAAGCATCAAAAATGAAAAACCGCCGTTAATTTAATGAGAGTAAATGAAATTCAAAGGACGATGGTATAGATATGAAATGGAAATTTAGGATGAGGATTACTTTAACGAGAAAGTCCGAGCATACATTCAGATTGAAAAAAATAATACTTTAATGCTCACTATGAATTAAGTTCAAATACAACCTTTAAAGATCGGTTAATTTCCTGTACCTTATCTAATGACAATCTTCCTCGAATTTTGACCAGCCTATAGCGGTGATCTATTGGACGTGTCTGCAAACAGTCTGCTATCGATTTCTTAGATAACCCATTATCGGATGAAGGATAAATTGGAACATTGGTTTTTATTCGAGCTTTTTTTGCACTCCATTCAGTAATTGGAACAACTTGAATAAGACGGACTCTTTCATTATAAATATCGTTAGTCACAACTATACATGGTCTAATTTTCCCAGTTTCCGAACCTTTGGTCGGATCAAGATTGACGTCAATTATCATACCTCTTTTCAGCACTGTCATTCCGGCCATCCGTTTAATGCTGTTTCGGTCAATTCTTTTAGATCATCATCTTCAGAATAAATTTCAGAATATAACTCAGCGGATTTTCTCAGACTTTCAAGTTCCATTTCTTTCTTAAAAAGCTCTATTGCCGCGCGAATCATAGAGCTTTTATCCTTAAATCCATAGGCTTTAAAATTATTCAAAAACTGTGCTTGTGTTTCTTCAACGCTAAATTTTGTCTGCAAGATACAGCCTCCTTTTAGGTACCAACATTGGTTCATTTTTTAAAGGCCTATTGTAGGGTCTATTTCATTAAAAGTCAATAAAACTATTTGACATGTGCCGGTGAATGTAACGTGGTTGACGGACCAGAGGATGAGCAAAATGTGTAGTCACATTACCTCCGGCAAAGCCGGAGGCTTGTAAATGTGAACCGCTCAAAGCGGTTATTTTATTGGCCACCTCAAAGGTGGCGACTAATTACTTAAATAAACTCAATTGGTCTAACCGGCGATCCTCTTGCTCCTGGGACTTAATGTATTCACGGATCGACTTTTCATCTCAACCAACTGTTGAAACGTGATAGCCTCTGGCCCAAAAATGCTGGCCGGAAAAATTTCTTTTATGCCCCAGGTAGTTACGTGCGATATGAATTGCACTTTTTACCTTTGATGTATCCAATGATGTATCCAATGACTTGGGCCACCGAATATTTGGGAGGTATTGATATAAGCATGTGCACATGGTCTAACATCATATGTCCTTCTAGCACTTCACTTTCTCTACTATGCGCCAAATCCTTGAAAACCTGCCCAAGATATTTGCGAAGTTGGCCGTATAATGTTTTCCTACGGCATTTGGGAATCCAAACAACATGGTATTTGCATTCCCAACGACTATGGTTTAAACTTGAAACATCGTTCATGAAAGCCTCTCCTTTGTGAATTTGAGCGGTTCACATCCGGAGGGGCTTTCATTTATTCCCGTAAATGTCAAACTCTGATGAGTCGCCCGGCAAAGCCGGGAGTTTACCTAAGAACAATTATTTCTTGCCGAGGCCCTTAGGTGTTTTCCCTATAGGTTTGAAAGCCTTATATCGTGAGATTGAAAAGAAGTACCGATCTACTTCGCGAAAAAGCAAACTCGATACTTTTAAAAAAGACATTTTAAAATGCTTCGGCAATTCTCCCGAATTTTGGCTGAATGCTCAACTCTAACTCAACAAATCCCCCAATCCGGAAGCGCGGTGCGTTCGCCTTTTGACTGATTCCATCAATACATCCGTATTTAAACTTACCAAAGTAAACCGGCTGCGTGCACGCGTGATACCGGTATAAATCAGTTCCCGAGTTAATACCGGGCTCATCCGCTCCGGCAAAACCAGCGCGACATGCTCAAATTCAGACCCCTGGGATTTATGCACCGTCAGGGCGTAAACGGTTTCAACATCATTGAGTCTGGAAGGCAAAACTATCTTTAATGCGCCGTTCGGCATGGGGAACACGACTCTTAAGACTTTTCGACCTTCATTATGATGATCCATAATAGGTAAGGCGATTCCGATATCACCGTTCATCAATCCCAAACTATAGTCGTTGCGGCTAACCAGTACCGGCCGACCGGGATACCAACCTTCTTTAGCTCTGATAAGTCCTGCTTTGTAGAGAATATCAGCGATTTTTTCATTCAACCCTTCCACACCCCAGGGACCTTTGCGCAATGCCGCAAGCAATTGAAAATGACTGAAATCATCGAGCACGGCCCGCAACCAGTCTTCTTCAAACTCATTCTCCTGCGGTCCGGCCCCCACACGCTGCAAATATTTACGATAACCCACCGATTCATCGGAAAAACCGACATGGGTACCCGTACGGCTATTACCATCCAATACCAAACAGGCAAAACTTTTATCATCAGTGGTTTGCAATGCCAACCGGGTAATATCGTTAAAGCCCTGTCCCCAGGCTGCCGCAACCTCCTTGGAATCCCCCGCATTAATCGCCTGGGACAACACACCAATGCCGCTATGGACACCAAAACGGTGACTCTTACGCAAAATACAAATATGCTGATCCAGCTCAGTACCGAGTCCTGCAAAGGCTTTAAGGCAATATCCCGTATTTTTCTCCAACCATGCAATAGTTTCCGGTTGATAACCGGGCCTGTCCGCATTACGGCAGATATCGCCCAGCACGGATCCGGCTTCAACCGATGCCAACTGATCTTTATCACCCAGTAAAATCAGTTGGGCATGAATCGGTAAAGCACCCAAAAGAGCCGCCATCATTTCCAAATCGATCATGGATGCTTCATCGATAACCAGCAAATCAACATGAAGTGGATTTTGCGGGTTGTGGATAAAGTGGCGGGTATCAGGACGGCTTCCCATCAAACGGTGCAAAGTGGTCACCTCAGTCGGGATTTCACGGCGCGAATTTTCGGGCAGATTTGCGACCGCATCACCAATGGACTCGGTCAGCCTTGCGGCTGCTTTACCTGTAGGTGCCGCCAAACGAATTCGCAGTTTACGCCCCTGCTCCATTGCCCACCCTTGCAAAAGCCTCAGCAATTGAACGATGGTGGTGGTCTTGCCGGTCCCGGGTCCGCCGGAAATTACACTAAAAGCACTTTTGGCTGCCATCGCGGTTGCTACACTTTGCAGGTGTACCTCGGTTTTAGCTTGCTCTTCAGGACTACGAAGGTCCATAAATAACTGATCAAGCCGCTCGGACAGATTGTCCGGTGTAGGAAGTTGGTGTTTCAACCTCTGCAAAATACTCTGTGCCGTTTGCTGGGTATATTGCCAGTACCGACGCAGGTATAACCGCCCGTCATATAAAACCAGGGGTGTGTTGCCGGATCCCGCCGACACTAGTGCGGAGTTTTGCAGAGCTTGTTGCCAGGTTTGCCGGGAAACACCCATTAACAATTCCGTGGGCATGTCGGGCTGTTGCTCGCTTCCTTTGCCTTCCTCCGGTAGTGATAGAAACGCATCCGGATTCGCCAAGGCAGCTTGCAGATCCAAACAAATATGCCCTCGCCCTAATTGGTGGCTGGTCAAGGCTGCAGCCAGCAAGACCAATTCAGGGGTATCCGGTTGCTGATCATGCAAAAAGCAGGTAAAAGCCCGATCCAGTTCTCTTAACCAGCCGCGTTCGACCCAGTTATCAAGTAGATTGAAAAGGTTTTTAGATAGCATGAGATTTCATTTTTACCGAGTTCATTCTAATTACCGTCCCGCAAAATAATCATCCAATTGCTCAATCAACCAACGCGGTGGTTTATCAGTATAGGCCCCCTGCCCTTCGGCATGAACACCGCGCAAAAACAGATAGACCGCTCCCCCCACATCCCGCTGATAGTCATAATCGGCTAATCGAGATTTCAATAAGCGATGTAGGGCCAAGGTATAGAGCACATATTGTAGGTCGTAACGATGTTCCAGCATGGCTCCCGCCATGGCTTCAACCCCATAGGCCTGATCGTTTTCTCCCAAATAGTTGGACTTGTAGTCCAGTACATAATAGCGTCCATGCCGGCAAAAAACCAAATCCATAAAACCTTTGAGCATACCGTTGACCGTGTGTTTCCGAAGCTGGGGACGCGGGGCTTTCGGCATAATTGCATTCGTTATCAAATCATCCAAGGTCTTTGTATCCACCTGATGGGCGGCAAACAAAAATTCCATCTCCGCCTGATAGTCATTTGCTGCAAGTTGTGCCAAGACCACCCTCCCTTGTTCTTCCGGTAATTTGAAAGGGGTTTGCAGCAATTGCTGCAACCAGTCGGTCAGCATTTCAGTCCAGTTTTCCCAATCACGGTGTCGGCAAAGCTCATCAATCTTTTCGTAAATGCATTGGCGATCTCGGCATAGTTCGGAAAAACTTTCATCAGCGGCCCATTCCAGCAATTCATGCAGAAACGTTCCCGGATCCGGTCCACTGGGAAATTGGTGAATGGATTGAAATCCTTCCATTACCTCCGGCTCTGCAACAGGTTCGGTTTCAGCCTGCTGCAGTTGATCCTCTGCAGCCGAATTCGGAAAATCAAAAACCGCTTCCAGTCCTCTATATTCCAATTCATCTGATTCCGGATCATCCGATTCCGGCAGATTCATACCGGCCAGCATTCCCGTATAACTGGTAATCGACCAGTCACGCGGCACCTGACCGGTGAATGTTAAAGCCGGTGCCAGTTGAATTTCATCCATCAAGGATTGATAAATCTTATCACTGACTTCAGGCAAAGGTTCGATAGCGATATGTTGGCAATCTCCTTTCAGGGTCGCAAGTTTCTTGGTCAACTGATCTGTCGGAATCATCTGCCCGCCCGATAAAAGGTAACCCAGTGCGGAACGGTGCAACAAACCGGTTTCGCTTTTTTGACTTTTTTTACCCATAACGCCGATGCCCAACCAACAGGCATATCTTGCTCGGGTCAACGCGACATAAAGCAGCCGCAAATCCTCGGCCAATCTTTCTTTGTCCGCGGCCGCCAAGTCTTCCACGCTCGGATTCATTATCAGCTTGAGCTCTCCTTTTTCATCGTGGTATTTGACCACTGAAGAATTACGGGTTGTCACTTCGCGAAAGCTGCAAATAAAGGGTAAAAACACCAGCGGATATTCCAACCCTTTGGATTTGTGGATCGTAACCACTTTAACCAATTCTTCATCACTTTCAAGCCTGAGAATCCGTTCATCAGAGATGTTGTTTTGTTGTTCAAGTTGTTCGGCCAACCAGCGAATCAATGCCTGTTCGCCATCCAATTGGGTTGCAGCCGTTTGAAGGATTTCCGAAAGATGCAGCAAATTGGTCAATATTCGCTCGCCGCCGTTTATAGCAAGTAAGCGCACGGGTACACCGAATTCATGCAGCAACGCACGTAACATCGGTAATACTCCCTGCTGCCGCCAGATCCGTTGATAGCGTCGGAACCGTTCAACCTCAGCTTCCCAGGCTGACTCATCTTGATTCAAGTCATCCAGATGCGTCAGCGAAAGTGCCAAAATATCAGTTGCCAGAGCTGTTTTTAATATGCGCTCCCGCTCCGGTTCCGCGCAGGCACGCAGTAGATAAAGCAGAGATTTGGCTTCGCCGCCGTCAAAGACGGAATCCTTATCAGACAGATAAACACTGCGCACTCGGCAGACATTCAGCGCCCGGCGAATGACACGGGCTTCATTGCCGTCACGCACCAAAACGGCAATATCCACCGGGCGAAGAGCTTTTAATACCCCATCGGATAACGTCCTACCGACCTCCTGAAAACCGGCCCGGGGCGGCTGTTGTTGTGCCAAATTCAACAAACGGACGATTTCAGCAGCTGTTGCCTTCGCCATCTGATCCAGATAGCCGTCTTCTCCGGTTTTATTGACCGGCCCGGCTTGCTGCAGTTGCCAAAAAGTCATTGCGGCAGCCGGCTCACCTTTAACCACAAACTGCTCCTTGCGTCCCTGAGCAGCAGCGGGTTCAAAAGGAATCTGATCCTTAAACAAAAAACCGCCCTCCGGGCGCTGCGCAGCCGCCTGAAACATGCGGTTTACCGCCTGCACCATACCGTCGGTCGAACGGAAGTTTTTGCTTAGGGTGTAATGGCTGCCGATCGTATCCTGACGCGCTTTCAAATACGTATGGACATCGGCGCCGCGAAACGCATAGATCGCCTGTTTGGGATCACCAATCATAAACAGGCCCGCATTCGGCCGGTTCAAATAGACTTTACTGAATATGGCATATTGCACCGGATCGGTATCCTGAAATTCGTCAATCAGCACCACCGGAAACTGCTTACGAATCACCTCTGCCAGCCGCTCATTTCCAGGCTTCTGTAAGGCGTCGTTAAGGCGGGTCAGCAGATCGTCAAAGCCCACCTGAGCGCGACGCTGTTTTTCCTGTCGAAAACGCCGGCTGATATCTTGTGCGGCATGGATGAAAAGGGCCTTATCAATTTTAAGTTCAGCCAAAAGTTTATTAAGGTTATCAAAAGCCTTATAGGCCGGGTGTTGAGGTGCGGATTTGTTCTTGCTCACGCCGTCGGCCAACCCTCGTCCGGAGAATTTTTCCAGTACGTGGGCCTCGGGCAGTGGGCCCTTATCTTTAACCCAGCAAATTAGCTGATCCAGCCATTTGGATAGAGAAGCCGTACGGTATTTGTTGCCGTTTAGAGTTTTATCGGCCTGAGCCCTTTGTATTTGTTCAACGGCGGCGCTAAAATCCGAGTCCCAGATCCGACGAGCCTCTTCAATCGCCTGCCGACGCCGTCCCAACAGTTCAAAAGGATCGCTCGATGAAGTTACCGGAACATTAAGCAATGGCCGGACTTTCTTCAGCAACTCTTGTGGTGTGGCGCAATTAGCCAACGTCATCAGATCGGTCAATTGAGCGGCCGATTTTAGATAAAAATGACAACGCCAGTAGTCGCATGCAGCCTCTTCCAAAAGCTCCTGATCATCGGTTTCCAGTTCCAGATCAAAGAGGCTGCCGCTGTCGAAGGCATGCTGCCGAAGCATTCGTTGGCACCAGGCATGGATGGTATGAATGGCCGATTCGTCCATCCATTGTGCGGCCTGATCCAGCAACCTTGCATTCCCCGGCCACTGATCGGGATGGTATTGTTCACGCAAAGTTTTCAGATAGTCATCACCCTCGCATTGCCCACGAAAAAAAGCTGCGGATTCGGTGAGTCGGCTGCGGATTCGGTCACGAAGTTCTTCCTTGGCGGCATTGGTAAAGGTCACAACCAAAATTTCCGGCGGAATCAGCGGTTTGTGAAATCCGTTTTCACCCCCATGCCCAAGTACCAATCGCAAATATAGAGCAGCAATCGTATAGGTTTTACCGGTGCCGGCACCGGCTTCAATCAAATGGGTACTGTGTAATGGAAATGTCAACGCATCCAATGGATGGGCCATATTTATCGTACCTCATCTAAGACTTCAAACAGGGGTGCATAGAGCACCCGGGCTAAAGTCGCGAACAAATTGTCGGCAGCTTGTTTAAGGGAGTTAAAATCCGGATAGGTTCGAGCTAAATAAGGATCATATCCCAATTCTCCCAAAGAATTATACCCATCCCCCTGGTAAACCTTGCGGGCGGCTTGTTCTGCTTTTTGCTCTTTATCTTCCGGGCTGTCATGGGAGTGATCTGAAAGCAGCACCCTCAAATAGGCTAAGGCTGTCTTAGCTGTCACCGGCAATGGCAGCTGTAAACCTAACCACCAATATTCAATCATTTCAGCCAGCCGGCCTTGAGCCTCCTTCTTATCTAGCGTCTTCAACTCTATAATGCTGTCGGGCGCAACCAGATAGCTGGTCAAAACCATGCCCTGAGCACAACCGGCTAAATGCTTCACCCACGGACCGATTAGACCGGCCAATCGTAAAACATTGCCCTTACCGTCCATAATTTCCGAGGGGTAAAACTCCCAACGGGCATAACTTATGGGTTTTGAGGACGCCGGCCGCGGCGGATCGTTTTTTTTCAAGCCGTCCAGCCAGTCTTCCAATGCTCCGCAGCCGCAACCGGTAAGCTGAATCGGAAAACGAATTTCTTTCGGTTGCACTGCATGCGGCCACTTTTCGCTTAAACCGTGGTGGTGTTGCAGCATACTTAAAACCGGCCCAGTCAATTTTTCTGCCGCCAGCTCACCCAAGCCGTTTATCGGCAGCTTGCCGGTGCGGCGCAAACGTTCTGCAGATTGACGAACCGCTTCAGCACTTTCGGCAGGTTCAACAGCCAACCCGGCATTAAGTAATTGCATGCCTAGACTAAAATTCGCCAAGCCGTCTAGAGTGAAGGGTTCCCGGTCTTCAGCCGTAATATTGACTTCATCAAAGTAGACTTTTAAACGCTGATTAAAAAAACTCTTCACCGGATTTTTTAAAAATCGAATCAGTTGGATCAGTTGCACGTTGCCTTCAAATTGAGGCGCTGCCAGTTGTGTCTCACACGTTTTTATTTCCCGCTGATCAAGGATTTCGCGCCATTCATGGGCATAGGTAAATAAGCCCGGCGACCGCTGAGGCTGAAAATAAGCTTTACTGAAGGGTTGCAGCGGGTGTCTACAAGTCAACCGATCCAGCAAGGACACCTCTGACTCTTTAGCTGATGATACCGTATCTGCAACCGTCCAGCCGGCAGCCAAATAGTCACGTAACTGGCCCACCAACACCGAAGGCATGCGCTCGCTATTATCGCGTACACTACGGCCGATATAACTGATATAGAGTTTTTCGCGCGCCGAAAGCAGGGCTTCGAGAAATAGATAACGGTCATCTTCTCGAGGTGAACGATCCCCCGGTCGGTACATTCCGGAGCCGGCCATTAGATCAAAATCAAGCGGCGGCCGACTACGCGGGTATTGGTCATCGTTCATTCCCAAGAGGCAGACGACCTTAAAAGGAATCGCACGCATCGGCATGAGGGTACAAAAGTTGACCATTCCAGCCAAAAATCGCTGAGACATGCCGGAGTCATTCATGGCACTCAGAATGACTTCGCGCACCACCGGCAGTGTCAATTCTTCTTTCAGACCGGCATCGCTGCAAGCATTTGCCCACTGTTCTAAAACCTCTTCCAGTCGATTTCGGGTCAGTTGATCGCAACTATTGGTCGGCAGAAAGAAATCTTTGGCCAAACTCAGTATACGCTTGCACCAATCATCCGCCGGCGCCGGTTGACTCAATGCCCTGCAATGTTTTTCAAGCTTCTCCAGTATGGTTGCCAACGGGCCGACTAACGAGGCTTCCATTCCTCCGACTTCATCATAGGGCTCAATTTCCTGCCAAGGTTCTCCGGAGCCGACCGCATATCCCAGCAGCATACGACGTAGGCCGAACAGCCATGTATTTTGCTCAAGCCCGGCAGGCAAACCCAGACTGCTGCGCTGCGCGGCACTGAGTCCCCAGCGAATGCCCGCACCTTCAATCCATTGATGCAACCGCGGAAAATCAGCCTCAGCCAGACCAAAACGCTCACGAAAGGCCGGGATGTCCAACAAGTCTATAAGGTCACTGACCGTTAGGCGTGAATCAGGCAATCGAAATAATTTCTCAAAAGCCGGAAGCAATGAAATGTCGACTCGTTCAGGTCGATCCGCGATGGCAAAGGGGATAAAACGTGCATCCTGGGACTGCAAATTGCCGAATACCGCTTCAATATGGGGGGCATAGATATCAATATCCGGAGTCATCACAATGATATCTCGAGGTTTCAAACCGGGAATCCGCTCAAAGAAAGACAGTAACCGATCTTGCAGAATTTCCACTTCACGCTGACGACTATGGGCGAGGTGAAAGCAAATGGATTGATCTTCAGGTGCGATAAATGCTTTTTCTTCCTCAACCGTCGGTAGAGGTTGTAAATCCAAAATTGCCTGCTGCACCTGCTGTAACAGACTACCCGGCTGTTCCGGCAATAGAAAATCATCAAACAAATCGATTTCAGTAAAACTTTTCCGATAAGCATCCGGTTGGTCATAACCGTAAAGCAGACCGATGTAATCACGACCCTGCTTTCCCCAAGCCGCCAACAAGGGATTGACATGCTGATGCAAAAGTTCCGGATTCAAGTCTTCCGGCATTTGTGCTTTACGTGGATGGCGAGCACGCTCAATCCGCAAAAGTTCTCTGTCTTCAATAATATCGGCCCAGTAATGCCGACAAGGATTGTGGACAAACAGCAACACCTGACTGTGTCCAGACACGGCATGCAGTGCCTCCAGTACCTGTTTGGGTAAAGAGCAGATACCGAACACAATCACTCGCCGCGGCAAAGCGGCCGGTCGTTTTTTCAAAGCTTTCACAGCTTGAAGAAAGCGGCAATGCAAATCGGCACGGCCGGTATGGCGCTGCCGGCAAGGCACATCGGCTTGAATCCGCCTCCAAAGCTCAGCTTGCCAAGCTTGCTCCTTCGGCAATTCAACCGGTTCTCCATTGGCATTTCGCAACTGATCCATGCCTAATGTCCAGTCTTCCAACCAGTCGGCACGGTAAACCTGGTACTGATCGTACAGATCGGCAAGGTAACAAGCCAATTGGTAACGCTTGCGCAGGTCATCATCGTCAAGAAACTGCGCAAGTGGTGCAAAACAATTATCTTTCAACAAACACGGCAATAGTTGCAGCAAACGCCAGGTCAACCGCACTTTGTCATAAGGGGATTCACGCGGGATTTCATCAACACCCAGCACCGCACGGTAGGCATTCCATAAAAAGCGTGCCGGCAGCTGAAAATCAAGCGCAGCGCTAATCCCACAGCCGGCGTTTTCCGCCAGCGCTAGCTTGAGCCACTGAGCCATGCCGTTACTGTGCACAATAAACAGCTCATTTTCCAAAGGGTCAAGCGGATGGCTACGGATCCATTGAACGGCTACCTGCCGTAGGTCTTCCAAAAAGTTTGAATGAATAATCGAAAAACCGGGGTTCAAAATCTACTCCCTTTTTGCCGGCGGGGTTCCCATTTTTATCTCCTGTAAAACAATTTATTCCATGTTCTTCTTATAGAAGACCTTGCCGACCCTCTCAATATGCTCGATCACATCAGGATTCGTTATATGGTGATATATGGAAATATCGAAAGTATAAGGTAAAAGCAAATCATCAAGATCAACACTGATTTTGTTTAAGACTTTCAAATTTAGTTTTTTACCTTTTAATGTCAGATCAACATCAGACCCCGGCCTATAGTTGCCCTTGGCACGTGAACCATAGAGGATAACTTCTTCTACCTGTTCATACTTACTAAATATCCAGCAAATCTTTTCTATGGTTATTTGTTTTAAACCATATTGCATCGTATACCTAAATCAAAAACGGCTTTATATCAATCCGAGTGCAGACTGATCAGTTTTATTTTTAATTGATTAAATAGCACATAATAGATGTCCACTATTGCTCGACATATTTCTTCGGCTATTTCTTCATTGTAAGTATGCGAAGTTTTATTCCTGCTTTCAAGCATATCCATCCAATTTTCTCCGTCGTCGATTAAACCTAACTCAAAAGCTTTCCGAATAGCGTCTCTTGAACCGTAAATATCTGTTTGGCCTCTGTATTCAAGGAAATCTTTTAAGGTTGTCCAGGCGAGTTCGTAGGTGTATTCAAACACCTTAATAAGCCCCTGTTTTTCGAGTTCCGTTAAATTGCCTTTATCAATAAACTTTTCCAGTTGGCGCAATGCTTTTTTGTAATTTGAAAAGCGTTGTTTCCAACGAATATCTTTTTTTTCATGTTTCATA
The DNA here is from genome assembly GCA_016931455.1 of Desulfobacterales bacterium. Classification (GTDB taxonomy): domain Bacteria; phylum Desulfobacterota; class Desulfobacteria; order Desulfobacterales; family JAHDSC01; genus JAFGES01. The sequence continues at coordinate 12,933 of JAFGES010000049.1, forward strand.
ATTCAGCCCATTTCAAAATTTTGATTCTTTATTTTCTTTTCTTACCATAAAAACAATTTTCACTCACGAATAACTTGTTTTAATCAGCTTAAAAATGGTATTTTTATTATCAAAGGATGTCTTAAAAACAATTTTCATAATGGTGTTAGGAGGTTTGCGATGTTTAATGAAATAAGAACACTGATCGATGAATCTTTCACAACCGATGTCGTTGATGAAATCAGGAAAAACATACCGACTTCCTTAGATCAAAAGGATGCCGAAGTTATCATTGCTAATATTAAATCCGCGGTCGCCTGTAAAGTTTCACAGGTAACGGCAGCAGTAGAAAACGCCGAAGAAGAAGTCAATAATCAGATCGAGTCGATTTCTAATACGACGAATGATTTGAAACAACTTCCAAGACTTGGAAAAATCGGATTGTTTCTTAGAGGAATACAGCGACCGGTTTGGGGTTTCGCAGTACTTTATATTGACCTTATGGTCTTTAGCGGCTCCGGAGGTTGGAAAATTGAGGACGATTCTCCGTTATCCGCTACATTCTTGGCATTAAATATATTGGTTCTTGGATTTCTTTTCGGTGAGCGAGCCATAAAGAACCTTCTACCGTTATTCAGCAAATATATGAAGCCGTAAAAGAAAAACTCGAAACAAATTTTTCTAAAAAGGCCGACTTTGATAAAAATTCATGGAAATATCAAATGCATTTAAACTGACGGGGCTTTTAATCTTTTCATATCTGATAGGCTCGATTCCTTGGGGTCTGGTTTTGACGCGACTTTTTTCTTCCACGGATATCCGCCGGCAAGGCAGCGGCAACATCGGAGCGACCAATGTAAGACGGGTCGCAGGACAAACATTAGGAATAATAACGCTTATTGCAGATATATTAAAAGGCGCTCTTCCGGTTTTTTTCGCTCAAATCTCAGCATCCGGTCATAGTTTTCGGGGACAAATTTACATTGCCACGGTTGCTGTTTGCGCTTTTTCAGGACATCTTTTTCCAATTTATTTGAAGTTTAAAAACGGTGGAAAAGGAGTAGCAACTGCAGCCGGTTGTTTTCTGGTACTTTCTCCGATAGCAGGTTTGATTGCGATTCTGGTTTTCATTATGATCATCTGCTGGTCTAACCGTGCATCGGCCGGTTCTCTGGCCGCCTCGGCCGCATTGCCTTTTGCGGTCTGGAAAGTTACTTATTCTCAAGTCTTCACAGGGTGTGCGATTTTAATCACCCTGCTGATATACTTTCGTCATATCGATAATATTCGACGCCTGATCAGCGGTGCAGAGCCGGTTATATGGAAGAAAAAATAATCCATGAATCTCTTTATTATGGATTGAATAAACTCCTAAACAAGAGACCAAATCAGCGTAATAATGCCGGCTAACACGAAGTGGGTTTCAACCAAAAACTCCAGTCTGATGCCTGGAAACATAAAACCTCTCTCATGTGCTAAAAGAACAATGATTATAAAAATAGGACAGATTACAAGGGCGAAACTCAAATTCGAAATCAAATGAAATATACCTGATAAAAACAAGATCATCATAATCATCAGCAGCATGGTTTTTAAAAGACGCATGGCCCGCTCTTCACCCAACAGAATTGGAATCGTCTCCTTGCCCACGATTCGGTCTCCCTGCATATCAAGAATGTCGAAAAATGCGGTTCTCACAAATACAGTGCAAGTCGACCATATAAATACAAAAATAGTGCTCAGGTTGATCTTTCCGAAAACAGACAATGAGGGCAATAACGAGGTTGCGGTACCCCAGGCCATTGCAATCAGAATGGTCTTTGATCCCGGTATATCTCTTATTCGTCGATACCCGCGGCTGGTAAACCCTTTCGGCAGAAAACTCAAGTTATAGGAAAGTCCGAGAACACTCATGGCAAGCAAAATCAAAAACGGAATCAATCCGACAGTAAAGGCCGTAAGCAGGCCTAAACCGCCGGCAACAACTGCCAATAGTGCTAGCGATAACATATGGGCATTATAAAAAGAAGCTCTGACCGGATCATTATAACGGTCCGATTTGATCCCTATCAGATTATTAAAAATATGCATGGAAAGGATATACAGGATACTAATGAGCACATGAGGAAAATAATGTTCAATTCCCTGAAGTTTGCTACAGGCATAGCAGAGGCATCCAGCCCCCAGGGCGACATAGATATTGGTAAGAAGCAAGATCCGTTGAACGGCAAAAACGAGCCCTCGCCAGCCCTGATCCTTCTTGGAAAGTAAGGCTTCCAGTGTCCGATAGACTCTTTTGATAATCCAGTTGGGGGTGGAGGCACCGGCGGTTATTCCGATATAATGAGCAGAAGTCAAGGCTTTGGCATCGAGTTCGGATTCGGTTTCGATGTGATACGTCGGTTTATCGGCCAAAGCCGCAATTTCGGCCAGCCTCTGAGTATTGGCGCTGTCTCGACCGCCGACGACGATCATCGCATCGACAGCGCCTGCAAGACGCTTGACCTCTGCCTGGCGTTTTTCAGTGGAATCACAAATCGTATCAAAAATCTTGTAATGGGGAAATCGGGTTTTTGCCCGGTTTTTTACTTCTTCAAAAAAGAGCTTATTCTGGGTGGTCTGGGCAACAATAATCGCCTTTTCAAAAACAGGAAGATCATCGATATCTTTAAGAGTGTCTACAACATACCCGTTATCCCCGGCATACCCCAGTAAACCAACGACCTCCGGATGGTCTCTGTCTCCGATAATGATGCATGCATACCCCTGCCGGGCATGTTTATGGATAATGGTTTGAACTTTTATAACGCGTGGGCAGGTCGCATCAATCACCTTGAATCCCGCATTTCCAAGACGATTTTTTGTCCAAGGAGGAACGCCGTGGGCTCGGATAAGAACCGTACCCGAAGCGGATTCCGGAACTTCGTCAATTACCGATATTCCCTTTTCTTCCAATAGTTTTAAGACTTGAGGATTATGGATCAGCGGGCCGTAAGTGTAAATGGGTTCTTCATGTTTGCTGGGCGCATCCAAGGCCATCTCCACAGCTCTTCGAACCCCCATGCAAAAGCCCGCATGCTTGGCAAGTAATATTTTCATCGAATCAAAGACAACCCTATAGCTTTTTTATTTTAATTCTGTTGCGTCGCTGCCGTTTCGACAAGCGTTTATTGGGCCCCTTCTTTTTAGTTGTCGGAATCCAACCTTCATCTTCATCCATTGCTTTTTTATCCACGTATGAGGCCATTGCTATCTTTTGTGCAAACAAAATGGAATCTATGGTGGCAGATCCCTGTGAAGCTGCAAAATCGACAATATCTCTGTCGGAACTCACGATCAGGGCCTTTTCTTTTTCCCGAGCCGAAATTTTTTTTATAACGCTATCGGCCGATTCTCCACCTCGGGAAAATTTTATCTCGATGCCTTTGATTCGGTCTCGGTGCTGTGAAAAAATGGGGGCATTTAAGCCGTCAAAAACAATGGTAATCCGATGGGGTTTAATCTTCTTGTATTCCGCAAGGGTATCGATCAATGCATCTCTACCCAACTGTATATCCCTGCGGTCAAGGTCGCTGAATATGTCTGAATGCCGGATTAAGTTGTAGCCGTCGATGATGATATGCAAAGACATGGTTTATATTTTTTTAAGCAGGCTGATCAACCGATCAAGGTCATCATTGCTGAAAAACTCGATCTCAACCTTTCCTTTTTTACCACGTCTTTTAATCCGGACCCGCGTACCGAAATTACGAGAAAGATCTTCCGCCAAGCTCAACAAATAAATGTCTTCGGAACTCGGAGGGAGTTTTTCGTCTTTCTTCTCTTCGCTTTTTAATCCTTTAATCAGTTTTTCTACTTCTCTAACCGAAAGATCTTTAGCAAGAATCATTCGCCATACCGCAATTTGTTGAGCGGATGTATCCGCACCCAGCAAAGCTCTGGCATGTCCCATGCTCATTTTGCCGTCAACGATATCAGCTTTAATTGGTTCAGGTAATCGGCGCAGTCTCAAAAAATTGGCAACCGCGGATCTGCTTTTACCCACTCGTTCTGCAGCCTGTTCCTGAGTCAGATTAAATTCGGTCATCAGGCGATGGTAAGCTTCAGCTTCTTCCATGGGATTTAAATCTTCCCGCTGGATGTTTTCAATAATTGAGATCTCCAGTAAATCAACATCGGCGATCTTCTTCAAAACGACCGGCACTTGAGTGAATCCCGCCATCTTTGCGGCCCGGAGTCTTCTTTCACCCGCTATCAGTTCATATCCATTTTCATCTTTTCTAACTAAAAGGGGCTGGATAATACCCTGTTCTTTGATGGAACTGCACAATTCCTCCAGTTCATTTTCGCAAAACTTTAATCGAGGCTGATAGCGGTTCGGATAAATTTGTTCGATATCACAATAAAAATATTCGCTGGGTTGGTTTTCAATTGTTTCGATATCCGGAAAAAGGGCATCCAGCCCTCTTCCCAATGCCATTTTCCTCGGCTTTTTCAAACTTGGATTAGATTCTTTTGTTAGATTTCCTTTTTGCATTATAGGCCTTCCGGTCTTAAATCCATAGAATACCAAAACTTTCTTGATACTTAATATTTTTTCGTGCTAATAATTTTTGGAAATAATTTCATTTGCTAGATCAAAGTAGCTTTTTGCACCCGCGGAAGTTGCATCATATAGTAATATGGATTTTCCAAAACTCGGAGCTTCTCCCAAGCGCACATTTCTGGGAATCCTGGTTTTAAATACTAAATCTTTGAAATATTTTTCAGCATCTTCGGCTACCTGGTGCGAAAGGTTGGTTCTTTTATCGAACATCGTTAGGAGGATTCCGGCAATTTTAAGATTCGGATTCAAGCGCTGTTTGATCCGCTTAATCGTTTGTAAAAGTTGACCGAGACCTTCCAATGCATAAAATTCGGATTGAAGAGGTATCAACAGAAAGTCGGATGCAGTCATGGCATTTAGCGTCAAAAGGCTCAGAGAGGGGGGACAATCCAGTATGATATATTCAAACAAATCCCGAACTTCATTAAGTAGATTTTTCAAGGCCTTTTCCCGCTGAGGGTTAGACATCATTTCGACTTCAAAACCGATCAATTCCACCCGTGAGGGAATAATTTTCAAGGTTTCTATCTCGCTGTCCAATATAAGACTTTTTGCTGCCGCACCCCCGATCATTCCATGATAGAGCGTCTTATCGAGAACCGCTTTATCAATACCGATTCCTGTGGTAGCATTAGCCTGAGGATCACAATCCACAAGCAATGTCATTTTGCCTGAAACGGCCAATGCCGCAGACAGATTGATTGCGGTTGTCGTTTTACCGACGCCGCCTTTCTGGTTAGCTATACAGATGATATGTGCCATGTACGAAAACTTATCATAAAACTCAATATTTGAAAAGGATATAAGCAAATGCCAAAGAAACAGTTAAAGGCAAATAAAAATTTTAGGAAGCAAATCATAGCCGTTTGTTCTGTCTTGCTTTTAATAACGGGTATATTTTTTCCTCAGTCGGCTTACAGCATTACGGTAAAAGAAGAAGAAGAGTTGTCACGTGAGTTCTTGAAAGTCGTTTTAGATCGTTTCCAACTTATTAAAGATCCTTTGATTATTGATTATGTAAACAAAGTCAGCGAAAAGATTATCGCTGTTTTGCCGCCACAGCCTTTTACCTACCATTTTTATATAATCAACGACGAAGTCTATAATGCGTTTGCCATTCCCGCGGGACATATTTTCATAAATAGGGGTTTGCTTGAGGCAATGGAAAACGAAAATGAACTTGCAGGCATCCTTTCGCATGAAATAGCGCATGTGGTCTGCCGCCATATTTCGCAAAAGATAGAAAGATCAAAAAAAATCAGTATCGCAACACTTGCCGGAATTGCAGCAGGTATATTTCTCGGCGCAGGCGGAGCAACCGCCGTCTCAAGTGCGTTGACGGTTGGATCGATGGCGGCCGGCCAGGCAATTGAGCTCGCATACAGCCGTGAAGATGAAATGCAGGCAGACCAAATCGGGCTGAACTATCTGACTCAAGCTGGATATGATGGAGAAGGATTGCTCAAAATTCTTAAAAAAATTCGAAATAAGCAATGGTTTGGTTCCGATGAAATTCCAAATTATCTAACCACCCATCCGGCCGTAGAGGATCGTATCGCTTATATAGACAACTGGATACAAGGCCATTCACACAAAGAAATATGCAGGGCTTCGATTCAATTCGATGATTTTGAAAGAATCCAAACTCGTCTGATTGCTAATTATGGAGACGAAAGCGTTGCCATTAAAAGATTTAACGACCTAGTCTTAAAATTTCCGGACAATCCTATGGTCCACTATGGATACGGACTGATCCTTACCAGAATCGGTAATTATAAAGATGCGGCGGTCCATTTTAAAACTGCACTCGGAAAAAGAGCTTTTGATTCCTATATCCTACAAGATCTGGGAAAAATCTATTTTTTAGAAGGTCGCTATGAAGAAGCTGCCCATACCCTGGGCAGTATCATCAACACTGGGCCTTATGACCCGGAGCGGCATTTTTTTCTTGCCCGAAGTCAAATTGAGCTTGGAAAATTAAAAGAAGCCATAGCCCTATTTGAGGAAATTACCGAAAAAAGCCCTAATTATAATCAGGCGTTCTATTTTCTGGGCGAAGCTTATACCAAGCAAGGCCAAACGCATAACGCCCATTATAATCTTGGGATTTTTTATAAGAACAAAGGTGAGTTAAAAAATGCTATGTTTCACTTGAACAAAGCGCTAAAAAATATGAAAGATCCGGACAAGGTGCTTGAAATAAATAAAATGTTGAAAGAAATCCGTCAAAGACGTTTTAAATCCAAAACCTCTCCTTAGTTCTTGACGCCGTCGTAAAAAGTCCAATTTTGATCATTTCATCGGTTATTAACTACGATCGAAATGCGAAAATCGCATTGTAAATGTGCCCCTGCCCTGCGTCGCTGATCTTAACGCCGTCGAATAACCAAACATTTGCGCAAGTGGAACACTGGCTTTTATTGCTTGAGCTCCCAGTTTCGGTTTTATGGATTCAATTTTTCCGCTCCTAGCGTTCAGATCTCCGATAACATCCCCCATGAAGGCTTCCGGAACCAATACCTCGACATCCATAATCGGGTCAAGCAGATATGACTTTGCGTTTGACAGCGCCTTCTTGCAGGCCATGGATGCGCTGACGGTAAAAGCAAGTTCCGTGCTCAGTGAGTCCCTATGAGATCCACCGGTAAGAACGGCTTCGACATCGACCACCGGATATCCCATTAATGGTCCACTTTCCAAGGATTCCATGATGCCCTTTTCAATAGCAGGTATTAAATTTTCCGGTATACTTTCGCTGCGCACTTTTGATTTGAATTTATTGCCGGAACCACGCGGTAACGGACGAAGCTTTAAAGTAACTTCACCAAAGTGGTGTTGCCCGGAAACTTCCTTGTCAAAAATCGCAGAGGCTTCAACGGCTTCTTCAATCGTCTCTCTGTAGACCACCTGAGGTTTTCCGACATTAACATTTGTATTGAATTCTCGCTTCATTCGACTAATGATCACTTCCAGATGGAGTTCACCCATGCCGGATAAAATAGTTTGCCCGGTATCTTCATCCGTGCGAACCTTCAAAGTCGGATCTTCAGACATAAACTTATTGAGAACCTCATCAAACTTTTCCTGGTCCGCATGGGTCTTCGGCTCGACGGCAACCGAAATGACAGGCTCATAAAATTCCATTTGCTCAAGTAAAACCGGATGTTCACTCGTACAAAGCGTCTCACCGGTCGAAGAATCTTTTAACCCGATAACACCAACGATAGTGCCGGCACCGGTTTCATCGATTCGTTCTCTTTTGTTGGCATGCATTCTTAAGATCCGGGAAAGCTTCTCTTTTTTGCGGCGGCTCGGATTGTAAGCATCTCCTCCCACCGTCATTTTACCGCTATATATTCGGACAAAGGACAGCTTCCGGCCTTCCATCATTGAAACCTTAAAAATCAGTGCCGCTAAAGGTGAATTTTCTTCGGCGATACATTCAATCGTTTCTCCTGTTTCCGGGTTTATCCCTTTTATTGGGGGAACATCCGTAGGGCTGGGAAGAAAATGAACAATAGCGTCAAGCAACGGCTGTATGCCCTTATTTCGTAAAGCAGATCCGCATAAAACCGGAACCAATTTAAGCTGAATCGTTGCCTTTCGAAGCGCATCAATAAGACTTTGCGTACTAATTGGAGCCTCTGATAAATAAGCCTCCATAATTTCATCATCAACTTCAGCTATGGTTTCAACAAGCTTGTCATGATATTCATTTGCTTTTTCAAGATATTGTTCGGAAATATCTTCGGTTGTATAAGTCGCACCAAGCGTATCATCGTCCCAAATCATTTGTTTCATATTTAATAGGTCGATGACACCGATAAATTTTTCTTCAGAGCCAACCGGGATTTGTAAAATAGCCGGATTGGCCTTTAAGCGCTCTTTCATCATGTCAATAGTGCCAAAAAAATCAGCGCCTATCCGGTCTAGCTTATTAATGAAAGCAATTTTGGGCACATGGTACTTATCCGCCTGGCGCCAGACAGTCTCCGACTGAGGCTCCACCCCTCCAACTGCACAAAAAACACCAACCGCTCCATCCAACACTCTCAAGGAACGCTCCACCTCGATTGTAAAATCGACATGCCCCGGCGTATCAATGATTTGGATTTCACTATCTTTCCACCGGCAAGTCGTTACCGCAGAGGTAATGGTGATACCTCGCTCCTGTTCATCCGGCATCCAGTCCATCACCGCTTCACCGTCATGGACTTCACCGATCTTGTGGGATCGGCCCGTATAATAAAGAATGCGCTCTGTGACGGTTGTTTTGCCGGCATCAATATGGGCAATGATACCAATGTTTCTGATTTTATTTATTTTTATATTTTTTTTCATCTTATCAAAAGCATATTGGCCTTAAAAGGGAAACGCAGATCGATATGCCCTGCCAAGGTCATCGATTCACGCCCCCCTATCAGGATTTTGACTGACTCGATTTCAGAAGTATTTAAAATTAATGAGTTTACAATTGAATATATCGTAAAAAGTTCCGATTGACTGCCTCCGGGATGCTTATCTCTGACCGATTCCGTCAAATCAACATATGCCGTTGCATCCTCAGTGATAAATACGGCCCGCAGCTTTGTATCGGCCGGGATTGTTCGCATCAGCCCCTGCTCAGGCCCCTCTATCAGAGCAATAATGATGGCACGGCAAGTATCGACTGTATTATCCGAATAATATAGAAATCGCTTCTCGGCACTTAGAAAATTATTTTCCTTATCAGCGAAATAAAGATGAACAGTCGATTTGTTGGAAGTTTGGGGACTTAAGATTCGAACATTTTGACCCATCGAATTTCCAACAGGTGATTTTGCGAATAAATCCAAAAAAAATATTATATAGAATGCGCCCCCCCCTATCACCGCTAAAACAAAAACAAAGTACAATACATTGCGATTGATGTGCATAGGACCCTGTCTCTAAGTTTTTACCGGCATATCTGCTCATAATATTTTTTATAATATTTAATTTAATAATTCCAACCCGGAATGATCGAAACAGTATATGCATTGCCGGCGAAAGTCTAGATTTTTATGTCAAAATGCTTTTTAAGTCAAGAAAAGAAGCATAACTTTAATTTCATATATACTTTTATATAGAAATACAATTACTTGCATATTTTTTTATATTTTCTATTTTAATATTAAAAAATATATATGATTCATATTATGATATTTTATAAATATTTTAATTACATTATAAATTTTTCTTGACTTTTAATAACTAATTTGAAAAAAATGATTTGTAATTATAGATTATATAAAATTTATTTAGGATTGGAGGTGAGAATAAAAAATATTTTTCGAGCGTGCTTATACCATGGAGAGAAATGCGAACAATTTATTAATATTATATTTGAAAGGGCAGTGAAAGGAGGTAGCTGATGAAGGAACCAACTAGTTCTTTGATAAGGAGCGTAACCAATTTAGACTATGATTCGATCAAAAAGAGAGAAGAAGCACCTTTTGAGTATTGGGGACCCACTCCTTATGAAGCAAGAAAAGCTGCGGTAGCAAAGAAAAAGGGATTGCACGATAAGAGAACAACTCTTAAAGAAGCAGTGGCTAAATATATCAAAGATGGGATCAACCTCGGGGTCGGTGGTTTTGTTAACACACGCGTTCCTGTTGCCATTATACATGAAATTATCCGGAAGGGTGCGAAAGATCTGACACTGTCCATGCAATCCAATTCAATTTGCACTGAATTGCTTGCCGGTGCAATGATTCTGAACCCTGATCATGTATCAATTAAGCGTGTTGAACTGGCCTGGTGGGGATATGAAGTTATCGGTATTGCACCTTTATTCCGTTATTTGGTCACCAAAGGCATGATTGAGCTGGATGACTACACCAATTATGGTATGTCTGCGAGATTTAAGGCCGGTGCCATGGGAATTCCTTTTATTCCGACTCGAGATCATGGTGGTAGCGATATGGAGTTGGTCAACCGCGGCAAAATGATCGAATGCCCATTTACAAATGAAAATGTATACCTGGTCCCCGCCTGTTATCCAGATGTAGGTATTGTACACGTTCCCGTAGCGGATATGTACGGCAACAGCCGTATATTCGGAGCCCTTTGCACCTGTCCGGAAATCGCTCAAGCGGCGAATCATTGCATCGTAACGACGGAACAAATTATTCCATCGGAAAGTATCCGTCAGTATCCGAATCTTACCGAAATCCCCTATGCGGTAGTGGATGCTTTGGTCGAACAGCCTTTTGGAAGCTACCCCGGAGCCTGTTATGGATATTATTGGTTTGATATGCCTGAATTTCTCCAGTTCAGAAGCATTTGCGATGAATTCAGAAAAACCGGAGAAAAAGGCAAACTGCAAGAATTCTATGACAAATATATTTTCGGTTGTGAAACCTTTGACGATTTCTTGGCAACACGACCCTACAAAAAAATCAAAGAGCTTAGACTGGGCGACAAGGTACAACCGATTATAACAACATAAGGGTTTGCTTAATCAATACTAAAATACGCTATTACATAATACCATAAGGAGGGAACAATGCCTGAATATGGTCCATTCGAAATGATTGCTTACACCGGTTCAAGAGTTTTGGAGGACGATACAATTGTATTTGTCGGAACCGGTTTGCCGATAATTGCTTCTATGCATGCCCAGCTAACGCATGCACCCAATCTCAACCTCATTTTTGAGGCGGGATCACTTGCAGCGATACTCGAACAGGGAATGCCGCTTTCCGTGGGTGATACCAGAGCCTTTCGAAAAGCCGTTTTTGCCAAGGGACTTTGTGGTGTTTTTGAGTTAACCCAAAGGGGGTATTCCGATTATGCATTTATCGGTGGTGCCCAAATAGACATGTATGGAAATGTAGGTTCGACAATTGAAGGCGGCACCTATAGTGCTCCCAACGTAAGATTTCCGGGAAGCGGCGGTGCCGGAGCAATGGCGGCCAATTGTGAGAAAACCATCGCAATTATGGCTCTTGAGAAAAGAAGATTTACTCAAAAAGTCGATTTTATAACCAGCATTGGATTTGGAGACGGCTCTCCGGATTATAGAAAGAAAGCCGGCGTTATGGGCTCAGGACCCTATCGCGTCATTACGAACCAAGCTCTTTTCGGTTTTGATGAGAAAACAAGAAGAATGATGCTGCTGGAAGTTATCCCGGGTAAAACAGCCAAAGATATCCAGGAATTGGTCAGTTTTGAACTGCTGATTTCACCGGATCTGAAAGAAATGAAAGAACCCAGTGAAGCAGACTTGAAACTGTTGCGAGAAGAGTGCGATCCCGACGGCTATTTCCTTAAGCGCAAAGTTAAATAGTTTATATCAATTAAAGATATATTAAAAATTAAAGAAAGCTGAACCGACAAGGTTCGGCTTTCTTTTTGTTTTTATTGTGCATTGTGCGTGAAGCATAAAAAAAAATTAATTTAAAAACACAAAAACCCCGGCACCATCAATGCCGGGGTTTTTGTGTTTTTAAATAAACTGAATTTAATTAAGATTTAATCCAAGGCTTTCCAACCGGGACATTTACGCCGAAATCCGCAAGAACAACATGGGCCATAATGTACCAAGCCAATGAAGCACATACGATCAGATCAATTGCTGCAACCTTGGTCATTGAAGGAAATCCGAAGTGTGCAAGATCTAAAAAGATAAACCCTGCCAACAATGTCAGAAAGGTCCATGCCAGCGCATTATTCGTCCGCATTGAACCGACAAACATAATGGCGGTATAGATGGTCCATACAACCAGAAAGGCACCTACTTCAACTCGGCCTGATTTATAAATATTAAAATGATTTAAAAGAAAAATCACGCCGAGGCAAATCCAGAACGCACCATAGGATGTAAACGCACTGTAACCGAAATTATTGCCCGTTTTCATTTCCTGCAAGCCTGCAATCAATTGTGCCAGACCACCGTAAAGTAAACCACAGGCCAAAATCGGACCTACACCGATCCATCCCAAATTGTGGAACTGCAAAATCATTGTGGTTAATGCAAAACCCCCCAATCCAACCGCTGCCGGATTACCCAATTTTTGTTCCGCCATAAGACCCTCCTTCTTTTAATTTAAATTGATTAATCATTTTAATCTTTTTTCAAATATTATCGGTCTAAAAAATGAAATTATTAAATTATAAAAAGAGTTATCTATTTATTGAATTTGATTCATAATAAACAACCAAATATAAAATGTCAAGAAAAATTATTAAGTGAAAATAAATGATATCAATCAATTTTTTAAATAAAGTTATGATAGAAAATAAAAAAAGTTCGAAACAAACTCATCGTATTGCGATATGAGCACAATATATGAAAATGAATTTAACGCCACCTACTCTACCGTTAAACGAATCAATGCCGGAGGGAATGTAAAAAAGCAGCTTCCTCCTATTTCCCACAAGCAATATAAAATAAATAAAAATTGCTATTACTCAGTTAAATACATATAATATAAATATTTCTTATATTAATATTATATGTATGGAATCGGCTGTCAATGGCCCAAATGCCCATTTGCTATAATATAAGAGCCAATTTCAAAAGTCCCAAGTTAGTGGGAATTTTTTTATAGGAATTAGTCGGAAATAGTGGATATCCTATTGAATAAATTAAGA
>JAFGES010000008.1 GCA_016931455.1 Desulfobacterales bacterium
TAATCAAGTAGGTCCAACAGAAAATGAGAAATATTATGACTACCAAAAACTGTTATAAGGCATGTCGCAAAAGAGCCGCACCCAAATGAAATTGTGTTTTCCCATCAGTTATCTCAAAATACGTGATATCACCATCCTCTAAGGAAAATCCCATCGATGATATTCCAAATACCAGAACAACAAAAAGAATTATAATCTTTATAAGTTTAATAGCCCGCATAAAATCTCATCTCCCCCAACAACATCTATTACTGTTTGCTTAGTTAAGATATATACTTGAGTTTTCGAAAAATAGTTCTTTGAAAATTTGATTATTGGCATTAAAATTGTCCTAAGCCGCATTCGCTAATTGAATAGAGGGGCTTTCTTCAATATTTACCAATTGCTTATGCTTCTTTCGGGTTCTCTTAACACCTGCAACCTCAAACTTCAACCGCTTTAACACAAATTCCTTGCTATACAGCAGCACTCTCTCCAAAATTGCTTTCAAATTCTCATATTGAACTTGACGAATTATTGAAGGAACTGTCAGGGGTTCCTTAGTCAATTTTTTAGCAGTGCATTGCTTGTAATTTTCTTGGTGGAGGAGGGGTGCAAATCATGACTGTTGTAGAAAATGATTTTTCTGATTTCATCCAGACCGCCGTTTCGGTATAGTCGAAGATATTTGGTCACAGCATTGTCGCAAACTCCGGCCAGGCTGGCGATATGCTTGTGTGCCAGTCCTTGGCTTTTCATCCAAAGAACCTCCATTCGGCGCTGAATTTGGGGTATAGGGTGATTGAAACGCTCAAAATCAATGGTCTTCAGATCCTGCTCGGCAAACTCGACTCAGTAATTCTAATTATGGCAATTTTCAATCAATATGTTGTAGTTTGAAATTGTTAAAACACAACACATTGTGTTTAGAGATGCCAAAATGAGAATTGCTGAACTCGACTTTAATCATTTTTTCACTCTCCGATTATGGAAATTAATTAAATCCAGAGTGATTATAAAAGTGATTATAAAATTGATAAAGTCATTTGTTCATAGCAATTTTAGAAAAAAATTTTCTAATAGTATTTTATGGCCGTTCGCAGTATATATCGGATAATGCTATTTAAACAAAAAGTGTGCCTAAAAAAAACCAAAGTTGGATTAGTATACTTACATATTTTGGTTTCCGAAGGCTGTTTTCACGAAAACGATATATTTTTACACTGGTGGCGAACCAAATCACAAATGAAGCACTGAAACCAATTTCAGCGTTTTCAGTTTGACAAAGATCTCTTGATGATTTATCCCCATTTAAGGTAAAGATTGGATCGCATGACTTTGCCGCCTCAATTTTGACTTTTATGGAAGTTAATCTATTAATTTTTTCCTTGTCCTTTAGATAGCCTTGGAGGTGCAGAATGAAATACAATGATATCATGTTTCAAGTTGAAGAAGGGATCGCAACAATCACTTTCAATAGACCCAAAGTATTGAACGCTTTGAACAGCGCACTACTTCAGGAGCTATCTCAAGCGCTTGATAAGATAGCGGAAAACGAAGATATACGAGTTCTAGTTTTAACCGGTGCAGGTGAAAAATCTTTTATTGCCGGCGCTGATATTAAAGAACTCTCATCATTTAATGCGCTGCAAGCAAAAGAATTTGCAACAAGAGGTCATTTGATAATCGGAAAATTACAGGAATTAACGATACCGGTTATCGCAGCGGTTAACGGTTTTGCGCTTGGCGGAGGCAGCGAGATGGCTTTGGCCTCTGATTTTATCTATGCTTCGGAAAATGCAATGTTTGGATTGCCGGAGATAACCCTTGGAATTATTCCCGGTTTCGGTGGTACTCAGCGTCTGCCGAGAATAATCGGTAAAAATATGGCCAAAGAAATGATTTTTACCGGCATGATGATACCGGCAGCAAAAGCCCAAGAGATCGGTATGGTCAACAAGGTATGCTCGCAGGAAACATTAATGGAAGAAGTTAAAAAGACGGCTGCAAAGATTGCTTCAAAGGGAAAAGTCTCTCTTCGCGCCGCCAAACAAGTTATAAACGCTGGAATGAATGTTGATCTTTATTCAGCCTGCGGAATTGAAATCGATGCTTTTGCAATTTGCATGTCCGGCGAAGATGCTAAAGAGGGTACAAGTGCCTTTCTGGAAAAACGAAAGGCTGATTTTAAAGGAAAATTAAATGAATAAGATTTTATTTCTTGACAAGGTTAAATTATTTTAATAAGAGTTATTTCAATTTGATAAAAGAATAAATTGTAATAAGAAACATATTCTAAATCATGAAAATTCGATTTTTCTATTTTTGCTTTTTTCGCTTTTTTAGTGGCTTCTATTTTAAGAAGTCTACTCATGGGCGGGCAATTTAGAAAAACCCGAATATAGCACTTAAAAAACCATGGGTAGACAAAAATAACCCATGGTTTTATTTTTTTAGGCTGTGGGTTCTAAAACCTACAGCCTTTTTTATTGGAAGAGAGGAGATTAGAGGTATGATTTACGATATGGAATTTGAAACATTACCCCGAGAAGCCTTGGAGGCGATTCAATTGCGCCGTTTGCAAGCAACCCTTGATCGCGTTTATGCCACGGTTCCCTTTTATCGAAATCGATTTAAAGAGGCCGGTATTATGCCGGGGGATATAAAATCGCTAAAAGATTTAAAATTAATACCGTTTACGACTAAGCAGGATTTAAGAGACAATTATCCTTTTGGAATGTTTGCGGTTCCCATGGATAATGTGGTTCGGATCCATGCTTCATCCGGCACAACGGGTCAAGCCACCGTCGTAGGATATACAGCTAGAGATATCAACACCTGGGCGGAGCTCATGGCTCGTGCGCTTGTAGCCGGTGGTGCTTCCCGCGGCGACATCATACACAATGCCTATGGCTATGGACTCTTTACCGGTGGTTTGGGCGTTCATTATGGAGCTGAAAAACTGGGTGCTTCGGTGATCCCGGTTTCCGGGGGAAATACAAAAAGACAAATTGTCTTAATGAAAGATTTTAAACCGACAATACTGACCTCAACCCCTTCCTATGCTCTTCACCTTGCGGAAGCAGCCGAAGAAATGGGAATCTCCTTTCATGATCTAAATTTTAAATTCGGTATATTCGGTGCTGAACCTTGGTCGGAAAATATGCGGCTGGAAATTGAACGTAAACTGCACCTAACTGCAGTCGATATTTATGGTTTAAGTGAGGTTATCGGTCCCGGGGTTTCGATTGAATGCCATGAAGCGAAAAACGGACTCCATATTTTTGAAGATCATTTTATTCCGGAAATTATCGACCCGGCCACAGAAGAAGTATTGCCCTACGGCCAAACCGGAGAGTTGGTTTTTACCTCAATAACCAAAGAAGCATTTCCGGTGATAAGATATAGAACCCGAGATGTTACTTCTCTGCATCCCGAACCGTGCAAATGCGGTCGGACAATGATTCGTATGAAAAAAGTCAGCGGTCGCACGGATGATATGCTGATTATTCGCGGGGTTAATGTATTTCCTTCACAAATCGAAAGTGTTCTCATGGAGATCAATGAGATCGAACCTTATTATCAATTGGTACTCGACAGAGAAGGTAACCTGGATACGCTTACTGTTCTTGTAGAAGTCGGTGAACGACTTTTTTCCGACGAAGTGAAACGTTTACAGGAGCTTGAAAGAAAAATAGCAAAAAACATTAAGGAGTATCTTGGTGTTTCTGCTGATGTAAAACTGGTAGAGCCCAAAGCAATCGCCCGTAGTGAAGGAAAAGCGGTACGAGTTGTTGACAAACGTAAAATTTGACGGTTTCGTAAAAAAGGATAATTTAAATTTTATGTAAAATTAAATTTTAGAATCAAAAAGGAGATTATCCATGAAAGTAGAACAGATTTCGGTTTTTTTGGAAAACAAGGCCGGCCGTTTGGCTGAGGTTTCCTCCATTCTGGCTGAAGCCGGCGTTAATATTCGGGCGCTTTCGTTGGCGGATACTTCCGATTTCGGCGTGCTGCGATTGATTGTCAATGATAATAAAAAAGCGGAAGAATCGCTTAAAAGTCATGGTTTTACAGTGGGTAAAACCGATGTGGTCGCAGTGGAAGTTGAAGACAAACCCGGTGGTCTTCACAAGATATTGGACTTGCTTTATAAAAAAGGTATCAATGTAGAATACATGTATGCTTTTGTTCAGCCGAGCGGAAATAATGCGGTTATGATTTTTCGATTTGATCACCTTGACGAGGCGGTAAAGATTCTTGAGGAAAACGGGGTAACGGTCATTAATGGGAGCAAAGTTTATACATTGTAATTCAAGATAATCTTAATAAATGATTAACCATTTGATCGGATAAAATATTATAAGGAGGTAGGACGATGGTTTATGAAAATTCATCTAAGCAAAGTCATTTAATAGTTATGATCCTCGTGGTTTTATATTTTTTTTGTGCTTCATCTGTAAGCGCCGCGCAGACCTATAAAATAGGCGGTATCTTTTCCGTTACCGGTCCGGCCTCCTTTCTAGGCGACCCTGAAAAAAAGAGCATGGAGATGGCGGTTGAAACTATCAATAAAAACGGCGGGATTGATGGTCGGCTCCTGGAAGCCGTAATTTATGATACCGAGGGTGATCCCACAAAAGCGGTCATGGCTGTGAGCAAACTGATTAACAAAGACAAGGTCATCGCAATCATCGGACCCAGTTTGACACCGACATCTCTTGCAATCATCCCTTTTGCCGAAAAAGAGGGGATACCCTTGATCAGTTGTGCGGCCGGAATAAAAATTACTCAACCCGTAAAACCTTGGGTATTTAAAACCGCTCAAAGCGACGTTCTAGCAGTGGCCGCTGTTTATCAGTCTATGAAAAATCAAAATATACGCAAAATCGGTATTCTTTCCGTTTCCAATGCTTTTGGAGAAAGCGGAAAACAACAACTTCAAGATCAGGCGGACCAGTTCGGTATCAAGATTGTTCGCGCGGAAACCTTTGGCGCAAAAGATACGGATATGACACCGCAACTGGCCAAGATACGAAAAGAGGAACCCGATGCGATTATATGCTGGGGCACAAACCCCGGCCCGGCAGTGGTTACTAAAAATATTCAGCAACTCAATATTAAAGTTCCCCTTTACCAAAGTCACGGCGTTGCTTCCCCTAAATTTATCGAACTTGCCGGCAGTGCGGCGGAAGGTATTTATCTTCCGACGGGGAAAATACTCGTAGCGGATCTTTTGCCTTCGATGGATCCTCAAAAAGAAGTACTGATGCATTATACGAAAGCATTTGAAACAAAATATCAAATGACGGTATCCGGATTCGGCGGCTATGCTTATGATGCCATCCATATTCTTGCAAAAGCTCTCGAGGGTTCCAACGGAGAACGAGAGAAAATCCGCACTGCTCTGGAACAAATGCAAAACCATGTGGGTGTTAGTGGTATCTTTAATTTCTCTAAGGAAGACCATAACGGTTTAGGCCCGGATGCTTTTGTTATGGTCAGAATTAAAAACGGAACCTGGGAACTTCTTAAATAACCAAAAGCTTGGGAGCAGTGATGCAAGAAGCCCTACAATATGTTTTTTCCGGTATTACTAATGGTGCAATTTACGCTGCAATCGCTGTCGGTTTTTCTCTTCTTTATAATTCAACGGAGCTGATTAATTTTGCTCACGGTGAATTTGTGATGCTCGGCGCCTTGATTTTGGTAACGCTCTGGAACATATTTAAACTTCCACTGCCTTTGGCATTTTTTATAACGGTTTTCACCGTCTCCGGTATGGGGTTGCTTTTTGAGCGCCTTGCCATTCGAACCGTTTCCAAACCGCATCCCATTGTGCTTGTGATTATCACGGTCGGTGCTTCGATATTTTTTCGGGGTATCGGTATGTTGCTCTGGGGGAAAGATTCTTACAGTGTGCCTTCATTTTCAGATCATGCACCCATAACTATTTTCGGTGCCAGCCTCTTGCCCCAAAGCCTGTGGATTTTAGTTATTGTAGGGATTTCAGTCTGCGCATTGCATTTTTTCTTTAAAAAAACGCTGACAGGCAAAGCGATGCAGGCCTGTGCCATCAATAAACGGGCGGCTCGGCTATCGGGCATCCATTCGGAAAAAATGGTGTTGCTTGCTTTTTTCTTAAGTACGGGAATGGGGGCTGTAGCCGGGATTATTATCGCCCCCATTACCATGTGCAGTTACAATATGGGAACGATGCTGGGATTGAAAGGATTCTGTGCCGCTATGCTCGGGGGGCTCGGAAGCTTGTGGGGATCACTGATCGGCGGATTTCTTCTGGGGATTGTAGAGGCGTTGGGCGTCGGTTTTTTTTCTTCCAGCCTAAAGGATGCGATTGCTTTTCTACTGCTGCTTTTGATTCTCTATATGCGACCCGGCGGAATAATGAGAGTCAAAGAAGTTAAACGCTTTTAAAATGGGTTATATTTTAAAATGAGTTCAAAGCTTCTTCGAAAAACGGCGTCTTATGGAATTTTTTGGATCGCGGTCGCCGCAGCAGGGATGAGTATCGATAATTCATACTATCTGCAGGTCCTAACCTTTATCGGGATTCATAGCATTTTGGCACTGGGATTGAACATGCTGATGGGATATGCCGGTCAGATATCTCTGGGACACGCTGCTTTTTATGGTCTCGGTGCTTATACGACGGCTATTATGACCGTGCATTACGATTTATCTCCCTGGTTGGCGTTGCCTTGTGCGATTTGTCTCGTGATTTTAGTTGCGTTTATTGTCGGGCTACCCACCTTGAAACTATCCGGTTACTATTTGGGAATGGGGACCTTGGGATTCGGGATGATTGTGCATATTATTTTTCGAGAATGGACCTCTGTTACCGGTGGCGCTTCGGGATATGTCGGAATTCCGCCTCTTGAATTGGGGGCTTTCTCATTTTCCTCCAGTCGTAATTATTTTTATCTCGTCTGGTGCACGGTATTAATCAGCATTGTTTTGTGCCAACGCTTGATTGATTCTCGAATCGGCAGAGCTTTGAGGTCAATTCATGACAGCGAACATGCCTCTAAAGCCGTAGGAGTGAATACACGAAATTTAAAATTACAAGTATTTATGTTAAGCGCTGCTTTGGCTGGTGTCGCTGGATTTTTATATGCACATTTCGTCAGTTTCATCAGTCCGGGGACATTCGATTTTATTGTTTCAATTCGTATCGTTACGATGGTGGTAATCGGCGGTATGGCAAGTATATGGGGGGCTTTGTTGGGTGCCTCCCTGCTGACTCTTCTTCCGGAGTGGCTCCATGCATTTTCCGATTTTGAGATGATTGTCTATGGTCTTATTCTGATGCTGGTAATGATTATTCTACCACAGGGATTAACCCGGGGTATTCTGGATATTTATGAACGTTCTCATAAAAAATATTTCAAATAGTATTCAACCGGAAAATGATAGTGAAAGTCATAGTGTTGCCGGAGAAAACAGCAGCATTGTAAGAATTGAGGCGATTTGCAAGTCTTTTGGGGGCCTGCAGGCTTTATGGAATATTTCGTTTGATGTCCGACCCTATACCGTCCAAGGATTGATAGGACCCAACGGCGCGGGTAAAACGACCCTTTTCAATCTCATTGCGGGTGCTTATTATCCCGACAAAGGACGTATTTTTTTCGACCAAATCCAAGTTCAGGGAAAAAGAGTTCATGACCGGGTAAAGCTCGGTATTGCACGAACATTTCAAAACGTAGAGCTCTTTGAAAGCATGACGGTCATTGAAAATGTTCTTGTCGGCCAGTACGTGAGAACCCGATCCGGATTCTGGAGTACTATTTTCCGAATGCCGTGGACCATCAAGGAAGAGCAGGGTGCCCGTGAAGAGGCGAAAAAGCTACTTAATTTTGTCGGCCTGGAACAATACGCGGAAGTCCGCAGTAGCGATCTACCGTTTGGATGGCAACGTCTTCTGGAAATTGCTCGTGCGCTGGCATCAAAACCCAAAATTCTTTTATTGGATGAACCTGCCGCAGGGCTAAATGCAGTTGAAACCAAACAGTTGGGTGAGTTGATAAAAAAAATTCGCGATCAAGGGGTAACGATTTTGATCGTTGAGCACGATATGAGCCTTGCAATGGATGTTTCGGATCGGATTGCGGTTCTGAACCAGGGGCGCTTGATCGCAGAAGGAACTCCAAGAGAAATTCAATCTCATGATGCAGTCATGGCCGCTTATTTGGGTGGGGGTAAATAAATTAGGAGTTTGATATGCTGCGCATCAGAAACTTGAAGTGCTATTACGGCCGTATTATCGCTGTAAAGGGTGTGAGCATCTCTGTCAGGAAAGGGGAGTTGATCAGTCTGATCGGCGCAAACGGTTCGGGTAAGAGTACGCTTTTAAATGCCATTTGTGGACTCCTGCCGACCTGGGAAGGGGAAATCATATTTGAAGAAATATCGCTAAGAGGATTATCCCCACCGGCAATTGTAAAAAGAGGCATCAGTTTGGTGCCGGAAGGTCGTTTGATTTTTCCACCCTTGAGCGTTATGGACAACTTGAAAATCGGCGCTTATACTATGTATCGCCGTAAACTTCACAAGAATGTTCTGGAAGATCTGGAAATGGTCATGACACTTTTTCCGGTCCTAAAGGATCGAGCCGATCAACCGGCCGGTACTTTATCCGGTGGTGAGCAGCAGATGGTCGCCATCGGTCGGGCTTTGATGGCAAGGCCCCGACTTCTTATTCTTGATGAACCTTCAATGGGGCTGGCACCGCTTCTTGTTGAAAAAATACTCAAAACGCTTGCCGTATTACGCGATGAGGGACTGACGATTCTGCTTGTAGAACAAAATGCACAAGCGGCACTCAAGATTGCCGATCGCGGATATGTTCTTGAAACCGGTAAGATCGTGTTACAGGGGACAGCATCGGAGTTATTAACCGATGATGAGGTCAAAAGAGCTTATCTCGGCAAAGACTATGGTGATTTTTATGAAGGAAGGATTTGAAATGAACCATTTAAGTCCTGCAGAAAGAAGCCAGTTGCAATTGGAAAATTTACAAAGCACGCTGAATCGTGCTTATAGAAACGTACCTTTTCATCAAAATCGTTTCCAAAAGCTCGGTATGGATTCATCCCAGGTTGAAAGTTTGAGCGATCTGGCAAATTTACCCTTTATGGAACGAAAACATCTTGGGGAACATTATCCTTATGGCCTTTTTGCCGTACCATTGCGGGATATCGTCAGGATTCATACCTCGCCTGGAACTTTTCTCAATCCAACCGTCAGCGGATATACCCAGCATGATCTTTTACTCTGGCGAGAGATTGTCGCCAAAGCACTTATCTCTTCAGGGGTCACCGCTAACGATATCATCCATATTCGGCTCGATCCGGGTCTTGCCAATTGGGGCCGTGACTACAAAGATGGTGCTGAGACCATCGAAGCCAGTGTCATTCCAAATACGTTTCTATCTCTTGAAAAACAGTTGATGGTATTGAAAGATTATAAGACCTCGGTTTTGATCACAACCCCCTCCTCCGCATTCCGGCTTGCTGAGCATTTGTTTGAGAGAGAGTTGAATCCAACCCGTTTGAATTTAAAAACACTTATTCTCCTGGGAGAACCGGTGGATGTGAAAATAAGAGATCATTTGGAAAAAAAATTACATGTCGTAGCGTGGCTCCACTACGGATTGAGCGAGATACCGGGACCAGCCATTGCGTATGAATGTAAAAACCATGATGGCCTCCATGTCAATGCCGATCATTTTTTGCCCGAAATTATTCATCCTGACACGGGAAAAATTTTACCGCCGGGTGAAACCGGTGAACTTGTTTTGACAACACTGACCACTCGAGCGTTTCCGCTGATCCGGTTTAGAACCGGAGATCGTGCTTGCTTTATCCAAACCCCCTGTTCCTGCGGTTGTGATTTAATTCGAATCAAATGGTTTCCGGAACGTACCGACGACATCATGAATATTCAGGGAGTAAAAGTTCACCAGAGGCAGATTCTATTTCATATCGAGCAAGCACTGGGGTTTGTTCCAAAATATCATCGTTTTTTTGAGAACCGTGAAGGACAAAGAAATTGCCTGGAAGTTTGGATTGCAATTGATGACGATCTTTTTTCCGATGAAATCAAAATGCTCGAAAAACTGATACGAAAAACAGAAGATAATCTCAGAGAAAATATTGGTATTCCTCTAAGCATACGGCTTAAAGAAAGACGCTCTTTGGGTGAATAACAAGCTGAAAAGGCCGTAAAGGGTACGTTTTTCGAAACTTAAACAAGAATTGCGATTATACTTGACATAAGGCTTTGAATTTTTTAAAAAGAATTTTAAATAAAATTCATAACGGGGTGGCCTTTTGGGCCTGAGAAAGACCCTTAGAACCTGATCTGGGTAATTCCAGCGTAGGGAAATGACGATAAAAAAACATTTGAGTTTTTTATTGCATGTTAATAAAAGCCGTTTCCGTCAGGAAAGGGCTTTTATTGTTTGGAAGCATATAATATAAAAAGGAAAAAACATGATGAAATCGAAAAATGTCGCCCGTGCAGTGATACTCGTAGCCGTTGCAGTCGCTTTATCACCTTTTTTCATACCGGTCGGTTTTTCAAAATGTTTTCCGGCTCAGCATATGGTCAATGTTTTGGCGGCGGTGATGCTGGGGCCGTCTTATGCGGTGGGTATTGCCTTTATCGCAGCCATTCTCAGAAATATGCTGGGGTTGGGAACACTTTTAGCATTTCCAGGCGGGATGATTGGTGCCTTGCTGGCTGGTTTGAGTTATCGAATGTTTAAAAATATATACTTGGCCGGTTTAGGAGAAGTCATCGGTACCGGATTTTTGGGTGCAATGGTGAGCGTATGGATTGTCGGACCGTTGCTGATGGATAAACCGTTAGCCATGACAACCTTAATCGTGGCCTTCAGCATGAGTACGATCGGCGGTTCGGTGATCGGTATCATTGCGCTAAAACTTTTACAAAAGACAAGGATCTGGCAACCGTGATTCAATTCAATGCCATCTGCTATCGTTACCCGACGACACAATGGGTGTTAAAAGGGATCGATCTTTCGATCGATAAGGGCGAATATATAGTTGTTTGTGGGACCAATGGGTCCGGCAAATCAACATTCGGTTATCTTTTCAACGGGCTGATTCCCCATTTTTTCGGCGGTACGCTGAAAGGTTCCGTCCGGGTAAATAATGCCGATATAAAAGATAAACGTGCATCCGATTTTTTATCAACAGTCGGACTTGTCCTACAAAATCCGGACGCCCAACTTTTCAACAATACGGTTGAAAATGAAATCGCTTATGGTTTAGAGAGCCTGGGAAAACCCTCCGAGGAGATCGATAAACGAATTTACGAGATTGCCCGGACCCTGCAGATTGAAAATCTTCTTAACCGAACGCCGATGGAACTTTCCGGTGGTGAGAAGCGGATGGTGGCGATTGCCTCGGTTCTATGTTTAGATCCTTCGGTGCTGGTTCTGGATGAGCCGTACGCGAACCTGGATTGGGAAGGCATCAGGCGGTTGCGTGAAGTCCTGAGACAAATTCATCAAAGCGGCAAGAATATAGTGGTCATTGAACAACTGATGGACTGTTTTCTGGAAGATACAACCCGCTGTATAATAGCCAAACAGGGAAAGATTGTTTTTGACGGCCCCTCCCAGGCGGCGCTTAATGTTTTGCTGAAAGAGCACCTTCTGCCGCAATATCCACCGCGCAGAAATCATAGATCACCGGGTAAAGATACAATCCTTGAAGTCCGCAATCTTTCCTGCCGAATAGGGAATCAGCCGATTTTTAAAAACGTTTCGTTTGAAGTTAAAACAGGTGAAATCGTTGCGATCATCGGTAAAAACGGTTCAGGTAAAACAACTCTGATTAAACACCTCAATGGGTTAATGCTACCTACCGGTGGAGAAATATTTTTCAAGGGTAAAACCATTCTAGGAAGATCTCCTGCTGAAATGGCTGCCGACATCGGGCTTTCATTTCAAAATGCCAATGATCAGTTTTTCAAAAGCAGTGTTAAAGATGAACTTTTGGTCGGGCCAAAACAGCTTGGAAAAAAACAGGACAAATGGTTTAAAGAGGTTTGTGATCTTTTTGAACTCCATAGTTTACTGGATAAATCACCCTATTTGCTCAGCGAAGGTGAAAAAAAACGTGTCGCAATATCCTCTGTTATGGTTATGCAACCCAAATTAATCGTTCTGGACGAACCAACGGTTGGGCAGGATGGACATTTCCGGGAAGCGCTGGCACGAGTCTTGACAATTCTTCAAGATCGGGGTTGCACGATTTTGATCGTCACTCACGATCTGGATTTTGCCCATGCAACAGCAGACCGATGGCTTCTTTTAAGAGATGGAAACGTTGTCACCGATGGTTCGCCGCTGAGTTTCTATAATGATATAATATATTCGAAATCAGATCCGTATTTAAATTAAAAGATGGGAACTATGAAAAAACTTGATCCCAGAACAAAACTTTTACTGGGGTTGATTACGATTGCCGCGGTTTTTATTGCACAGACGCCCGTTACCCTCATTTTAGAGGGCGCGATCATTATAATACTGTTATTTCTGCTGGAGACAAGATCCAAATTGCTTCAGATAATGCATCTGGTCTTTCCGCTGGTGGTTTTGATAGCTATTGTGTCTTTTTTATCGTTTGATCGGCCGGCAGCATTTTTAATTTCAATGCGGTTGTTCAACCTTCTGAGTGTATCCTTTATTTTTTTTCATCTGATCAGCCCGGATGAGATCGGAATTGCTTTGCGAAAAATAGGGGTACCTTATGCCTTTGTATTTATTTTGACAACTTCCTTACGATACGTTCCGATGATGCGGCAAAAGATTCGTCATATCATGGATGCCCAACGATCCCGAGGAATTGATCTAAGACCCAAACTTAAAAACGCAGCAAACTTTTTTTCCCTGCTGATGCCGCTGCTCGTTCAATCGTTTCTGCTCTCGGATGAACTGGCGATGGCGATGGAATTGCGTGGTTTCAACCGGCAGAATCGGTCATCCAGAAGACAGTATCGACTTCAGTGGATGGATTACCTATTGATGATCACCCTGTTAAGTTTATTCGGAGTCTTTATTTGTTGGGAGCGAGGCGTCTTTTAAAAGTTCATTTGAAAAACGTTATCATTGATATGAATGTGTTAGTGAGTGAGGATTTTACTTAAAAATATACGCGTCCGTTCATTTTGTGTATTCCTGAAGAACTGTTCGGCAGTGCCGGTTTCAACGATTCGTCCTTCATCCATAAATACAATCTGATTAGCCACTTCTCGTGCAAAGCCCATTTCGTGCGTAACAATTACCATCGTCATGCCTTCTCGGGCAAGATTTCGTATCACATCAAGAACTTCGTTGATCATTTCAGGATCAAGTGCGGATGTCGGTTCATCAAAAAGCATAATTTTAGGGTGCATGGAAAGCCCTCGGGCAATGGCAACACGTTGTTGCTGCCCACCAGAAAGTTTAGACGGATACACATCGGCTTTATCAGGAATACCGACTTTTTCCAATAATTCCATCCCCAGTTTGTTTGCTTCTTTACGGGACATTTTTCTAACCTTAATCGGCGCAATGGTAATATTTTCAAGAGCGGTCATATGCGGATAAAGATTGAATTGCTGAAAAACAAAACCGATTTCAGCACGCAGACGGGTAATATTGGTACGCAAATCATGAACAGGGATATTATCAATTATGATTTCACCCGATTGAATCGGTTCCAATCTGTTTATACAGCGAATCAAAGTGCTTTTTCCTGATCCGCTGGGTCCGCAAATGACCGATATTTCACCCGGTGCAACATAGTAATTGATATCCTTTAACACGTGGAGATTACCAAACCATTTATTAACGGATTTAAAACGGATCATTAAACCGGGTTTTCCGTATCTTTAATTTTAGGCTCGGATTGAACCAACAACTTAAGACCATCAATAGCAAGAACCCGCACAGGTTGACCTTTCTCAATCATCGAGTCATTGCCGGAAACTTCAGCCTGCCAAAGTTCGCCGCGAATTCGAATGTATCCCGAGGGAGCCAGGCGATCCGCTGCAAATCCCTGCAGGCCGATCATTGAGTGTTTTGCTTGCTGATCATCGCAATCATAAGCCCGCCATACAAAGGGAAAGAAAATAATATCTTTAAAGATCCAGAAAGCGATAAGGCCATAGAAAGACCAGTCAGGGATATTTATCCAGCGTCGAATCAATATCAGAACCAGGATGAAAACCGCCGATTCAGGCAACTGCAGCAGCGTATATCGAATAAGTATCCGGGGGGAGAGGCAGTTTTTGGTGGTTTTGAATTCGCCCATCTTAAATTTAAGAAAGTGTTTCATTTGAGGAAATTAGTGAAGTTTGGGGTCGACTTTTTTCAGTAATATGGAACATATTCTAAGTGGACTGCAAATTCAAGCGCGATTGCAATAAACGTCGCAACAATCGGGGTTAAAAACCAGGCGATAAGAATATTCTTGAGCGTTTTCCTGCTCACGGTTTTGATCCCTTTGACGAGCCCGATTCCAAAAATAGCTCCTACCAATGCCTGAGAACTGGAAACAGGCACACCAATGAAAGTATACACATGAATGGTTATTGCCTCGGCTATAACAACGATCAATGCTGAAAACGGATCCAATTGAACTAACTTACTTCCGACCGTTGTAATCACCGGTTTGCTGTAAGTCAGTATGCCCAAGCCGATACTTGCTCCACCGAGAAGAGCAGCGGCAAATACACTGAGTTGACCTGCCGCCACAAATACGGCGGTAACATTGGCCACATTGTTTGCACCCAGCGTGTAAGCCGCATATGATCCCGCGATAATTAAAGCCGTTCGAATCAAAACATCGGCTTGAAACAAGTCGATTTTAAGATGGTTATAAACGGCCCGAAACAGCATATAAATAAAGATTGCCAGTACTGCGCCGCCTATGGGAGTCCCGAGCCAGCAAACTACTACCTTTCCCAGCCCTCCCAGGTTGAGTTGGCGGTTCATCAGTCCTATACCTAAAATCGCACCTACAACTGCTTGGGAAGTTGCAACCGGAAAACCAAGTACTGTCATGATAGTGACCGTGGCCGCGGCAGCGATAGAAGAAATCACCGCCTGTTGCAGCGTCAACGACGTCAGCCCTTTCAGCGTTTCAATACCGGCTCTTCCCTCCAAAAGGGCGCCGATCAGGACACAAACGGCAGCCAAACCGGCAGCTGTGCGAAATTTCAACATGCGGGACGAAACGGCCGATCCGATCACATTGGAAGCATCATTGGCACCTAATGACCAGCCTAAAAAAATACCGCTTAAAAGTGAAAACATCAGACTTGTCTCTTCATTCGAATGATATTGACCTGCTTGGACACCCGATCCGCCTGGTCGGAAATATCACCCATATAAATTATGATTTCTTTAAGTTGCAGTTTGTGAAAAGGATCAAGATCCGAAGTAAAAATATGGGTGATAAGATGGCGCTCGATATGGTCGCAAAGACTTTCATTGCCGTCAATAGCGGCAATGAGACCGCTGAGACCGTTATCTTTCTTAAACAGCACCTTTATTTCTTTAATCATGAGGTCGCAGCTTTCCAACGAGATCTTGATCAGTTCTTTGATATCGGGGACAATGAAATCCGGAATCACCAATTTTTGCAGCTGAATCATGTGTAGGATCAACTCGAAGCGGCGAGGTATTTCATCTATCGCTTCTAAAAGTTCCATAATATCGCCGCGTGATTCCGGTAAAAGTGCCTTACTATACATCAAAGATTTGATTTCCTCGCGAATATCATCTGCTTTGGATTCGAATTTGTGGGTTTGATCGATTAAAAAATCAAAATCACTCTCGGAGGCCTTTGCTATTAATTTATCCAAAGCTTCAGCAAAATTTTTCTGAGTCAGGCTGAGGTTATCTAAATACTCGTAAATTAAAGCTTCGATTTGCCGCTGTTTTCTGAAAAGAAATTTTAGCATTTAGCCCTCCAATAGCTTTAGGGGTACTGGACGTTTCGTCCTTCTCGGGCAGCTTTTGTTTGAAAATCACAGGCATCCGGAATTTTAAAGTCGAGGCTCAGGGTTGCCTATGAAGATCTTGTTCAATAATCTTTCCGGGTTCAGGGGGAGGCGTTGCAATGAATTCATTGAGTTTTTGAATCGCAGCGATCCTTTCCTGAATGGATTGAATTTTATCCTCAAACTCATTTGATAAAACGGTTAACTTCTGCTGATAATTTTTTTGCTGGTTTTCAAGAGCGAGGTTTAGTTTTTTCAGATCAATCTTGAGAGAAGAAAATGCCGACAGATCGGTTTGCAGCTTTTTTATTTTTTTTTGGGTCTGATCTGCAAATGAAATGATTTCTGTGAATTGAGCAGTAAATTTTTCGTTTATGCGCTTGATTTCAGATTTGATGTTTTCGATCTCTTTTTTTTCAGCTTCTTTTTTATCTTTTTGGTTGGCTTGAACGGTTTGGATGAACTTTTCGGATTGATTCAAATCCTTTTTAAGGACCGCTGTTTTTTCTTCAATAGACAAAAATTTTTTATTCATCGAATCCTCCAGTTTTGCATATTGCAAAGACAGCGAGGAAAACCTTGATTCCAGATTCTCAGAAAGACCCTGAACTTGGTTTGAACCCGTATTTTGAATATTGCCGATTTTTTTTTTAATATCAAGATACGCGATTGCAAGCATAATAGCGGTCAGGCAGAGGATATAGATGGATATCCGTGTCACTTTTCGACTTAATTTATTAATTTGTAGTTCAGCCAATTCAGCCTGAAATTGTGAATCAGCGCCTTCATCATCTATGTGTAATTTGAATTTAGAAGACATATTTTCTTTCATCGATAGCTTTTCCAGTTTGATTTTACCGTCCGACTCGATCTGATATTGAGGTATTTAAACGATTTGCGAAAACAGATTGAATATGTTAAACACGGCTCAAAATGTCAACTTTATTTTCAATAAAATGACGGACTTTATTGGAAAGTTGTATTTCAAAGGGTAGCGAAGATATTTCAGCTTTTAAATTTTCAAGGTGGTGCTTGTATTATGAATAGGATTGCTGTTCAGATTTATGAGATCCAAACCCCTTTCGAAGCTCAAGCACTAATCGAAATGGGGGTTGATCATATCGGCAGCGTGATTGTGTCTGAAGAATCATGGAAACAACCGTTGATAAAAGAGACCATTGAGCTATCGAAGAACTCAAACGCTCAAAGCAGTTTGATTCCTCTTCTTAATAAACTAAGTTCCATCCTCAAAACATTAGATTATTACCAGCCTGAAATTGTCCATTTCTGTGAGGCATTGACAAACAGCGATGATACGTTTCAATTTTCTAAAGAATTAATTCATATTCAGGAAAATGTAAGAAAAAGATTCCCGGATATCAAAATCATGCGCTCGATTCCAATATTACCTCTCCATATCGAAAAGGGTATGATAAACCCCGTGCCTTCCTTGAAGCTGGCACATCTGTTCGAGCCGGTAAGTGATTATTTTTTAACCGATACCTTGTTGGTGGAAAAAAAATCCGGGTCTTGTGAAAAACAGCCGGTTAAAGGTTTTGTAGGCCTGACCGGCCGAACATGTGATTGGGATATTGCCGCAAAACTTGTTCAATCCAGTCGGATTCCGGTCATATTGGCCGGTGGTATTTCAGTAGATAATGTCTACGAAGGTATTATGCGTGTTCGGCCGGCGGGTGTTGATAGTTGCACACTTACCAATTCATTGGATGCGCAGGGACGTCCCATAAGGTTTAAAAAAGATTTTGACCGTGTGAAACGTTTTGTTGACGAGGCACGTAAAGCGGAACGTATGATCGCGATAAAATCATGTTCATTAAAAGATAAGGAAGGATATACAGATGTATGAAAGCGGCGACCTGAGAAAAGGTCTAAAAATCGAAATTGATGGAGATCCTTATGTTGTTGTACAGTTTGCTTTTGTTAAACCGGGTAAAGGACAGGCGTTATACAAGTGCAAACTTAAAAATATGGTGACCGGCGCCCAATTTGATCGAACATTTAGGTCCGGTGAAAAATTCAATGAAGCCAATCTAGAAGAACATGAAATGGAATATCTGTATAAGGATGGTGATCGATATTGTTTCATGAATACATCCAACTATGAGCAGGAAATGCTGACCGAAGATCAAGTGGATGAGGCTAAAAATTTTTTAAAGGAGAACACGGTCTGCAATGTCCTGTTTTTTGAAAGAAAGGCAATCGGCATCACCGTGCCTAATTTTGTCGATCTGAAAATTGTCGAAGCCGAACCTTGGGCCAAGGGGGATACGGCTGCCGGTAGTACCAAACCCGCTACCCTTGAAACCGGTTATGTTGTCCAGGTCCCACCTTTTGTCGAAGAAGGCGAAATGATTCGTATCGATACTCGAACGGGCCAATATGTTGAGCGGGTAAAAGAGTAATCGGATCAAATTTATGCATGGGTGTTTATGAGAAGTCGATCAGGTCATGAAAGCCGATATTAACGAATATATTCGGTCCTTGATCGCTTCCGATGTGTTTCGGTCTCAGGTTGTATATCATCGTGTGCTGCCGGCCAAGCCTGCCGGTTGGTCTGCGCCCAAGAGCCTGCGGCTCGATGCGGTCAAAGCCGCCTTCCTTTTTTCAGGCATCAAAAAACTTTATACCCATCAAGCCCAGGCCGTTGATTGGATAAGGTCCGGCCGGCATGTGATGGTGGCCACACCGACAGCAAGCGGAAAGACCTTGATTTACAATCTTCCGGTGCTGGAGAAGGTGTGTACCGATTCCAATTCCAAAGCGCTTTATATTTTTCCTTTAAAAGCCCTTGCCCAGGATCAACTTCGCGCTTTAGAACGGCTGGCTAACGGCGGCAGCCCGCAGATCAACCTGAGCGCTGCAATATACGATGGCGATACTTCCGCATGGCATCGCAGACGAATAAGACAGTCCCCTCCCCATGTACTTTTGACCAATCCTGAAATGCTCCACCTTTCGTTGCTGCCGTATTACCGCAAATGGTCTGAATTTTATAAAAACTTGAATATGGTTGTGGTGGATGAGGTTCATACGTATCGGGGTCTCATGGGTGCGCACATGGCCCAAGTATTTAGGCGGTTTTTAAGAATATGCGCTTTTTACGGCCGAGCACCTACATTTGTATTTAGTTCTGCAACCGTTGCCAATCCTTGCCAACTGGCAGAGCAATTGACCGGACTTAAAGTTCAAACGATTACCCATAGCGGTGCACCGCAGGGAAGACGGCATGTTGTTTTTATTGATCCTATCGATGGTCCGGTCCAAGCTGCAATTCGATTGTTGACAGCCGCCTTACACCGTGGCCTGCGTACGATTGTGTATACGCAATCCCGCAAGCTGGCGGAACTTATTTCAATTTGGGCAAGTACCCGTTCCGGGCGCTTTGCTGGCCGTATCAGCGCCTATCGGGCCGGTTTTCTACCTGAAGAACGCCGTGAAATCGAGGATAAGCTCTCAAAAGGTGAACTTATAGCCGTCATATCTACTAGTGCGCTTGAACTCGGCATTGATATCGGTGACTTGGATCTGTGCCTTCTCGTCGGCTATCCCGGTACGATCGTTTCCACTTGGCAGCGAGGAGGCAGGGTAGGGCGCAGCGGGCAGGATTCGGCATTTGTTCTGATTGCCGGTGATGATGCTTTGGATCAGTATTTTATGCGCAACCCGGAAGAATTTATCCATCGCGATCCTGAAGCGGCGATCATCAATCCGTATAATCCTGAAATTATGGCAAAACATCTGATTTGTGCGGCTGCTGAGATGCCCCTGAAGGCAGATGAACCGCTTTTATCTTCACCTGCTGTTCAAAAGATTGTACAGAGGCTTGAAAGCCAAGGAGAACTGTTGAGAAGCGCTGATGGAAAAGAAATTTATTCACGGCAACGCTCTCCCCATCGATTTGTCGACCTGAGAGGGAGCGGCAGCCGCTTTAACATTGTCTGCAGCCAGACCGGAAATAACCGCGGGGAAATCGATGGATTCAGGGCCTTTAAAGAAACCCATCCCGGAGCCATTTATCTCCATAGAGGGGATTCGTATCTGGTTGACCATTTAGATACCGCGACGCGGACGGTTAAGGTCTCCCAAGCCAAGGTTGATTATTATACCAAGGTCAGATCATATAAGAACACCGAAATTCTGGAAATATTTGACGAAAAACCGGTCTGGGGAACAACGGTCTTCTGCGGCCGCCTGAAAGTTACCGAGCACGTCACCGGATACGAGAAATGGCAGCTGCATGCCAAGCGAATGTTAAATATCATTTCGCTTGATTTGCCGCCGCTGATTTTTGAAACCGAAGGCCTTTGGTTTCAGATTCCAATAGAAGTTCAAAGACAAGCCGAATCTAAGCATTATCATTTCATGGGCGGCATTCATGCAATTGAACATGCGGCCATCGGCATATTCCCGCTTTTAATTATGACCGACCGAAATGATCTCGGCGGCATCTCTACCCCCTATCATTTCCAAATCAGCAGTGCGGCGATTTTTGTTTACGATGGTGTTCCCGGCGGAGCCGGTCTGAGCTTGCAGGCATTTAAACAGGCGGAACAGTTGCTGGCCTATACCTTGAAGTTGATCATGGAATGTCCCTGTGAATCCGGCTGTCCGTCTTGCGTGCATTCTCCCAAATGCGGCTCGGGAAACCGGCCGATTGACAAAGCCGCCGCATGTTTTGTGTTGGAAACAATCAAAGACGGCCAAAAAATTTTGGATCGACCTTCGGCAGGTGTCAAAAGAATCCGGCCGGCAGGCCAAGTGGAACAATTTATTGATTCCACTAAAGGGGATACTTTAAATTCGGAAATAAAAAATTTACCGCAAAACTTTCGTTTCGGCGTGCTGGACATTGAGACTCAGCGCTCGGCAGCGGAAGTCGGCGGATGGCATCGGGCGGATTTAATGGGGGTTAGCTGCGCTGTTGTTTATGATTCCGCTGAAGATACGTTTTATGAGTTCCTGGAACCTCAGATCAATCAGATGATTGAACACCTTAAACAATTTGATTTGGTGGTGGGCTTTAACATTCTACGTTTCGATTATTCCGTGCTGAGAGGTTACGCACCCTTATTTGACTTTAATACCCTGCCGACACTGGATATTTTGGATCAGATTTATAAACGCCTCGGTTATCGACTGTCGCTAGATCACCTGGCTCAGGTCACATTGGGCGCTGAAAAAAGCGCCGACGGCCTCCAGGCGCTGCAGTGGTGGAAGGAGGGACGCATTCGTGAAATCATCGATTACTGCAAGATGGATGTTGAGATTACCAGAGACCTTTTTCTTTATGGGAAGAAAAATAATTATCTGCTTTTTAATAACAAGTCCGGTAACAGCGTTCGCCTTCCCGTTAACTGGTAATGGCATGAATGATATTATTATGCCTAAAATTTATTGCATCAACCATATATTGTACGCTAAAATGTACAAAATTTAGAATTTATATGAGGTGTAAGATGCAAAGAATAAAAATTGATAAAGATATCATACCACTGTCTGAGGTAAGGACGGGTTTGGCAAACTTCATAAAGCAAATCCACAATACAAAAAGGCCTGTGATAATTACTCAGCATGGAAAAGGTGTTGCCGTCCTATTAGATGCTCATGAATATGAAAGGATGCAAGAGAAACTTGATCTTCTGACAGATGTTCAAATATCGCTAAATCAGCTCGAAAATGGGCAAGGAGTTGATCATGAGAATGCAAAAGAAGAAGTTATGAAACGAGTCCGAAAATGAAAATAATCTGGTCTCCGTTGGCTGTCGATAGAGCTTCGGAAATCGCAGCCTATATTGCCCAAGACAAGCCTTCTGTAGCAGAAAAATGGATTAACACAATATTTTCAAAAGTTGAGGAGTTAAAATCTTCTCCTGAAATCGGTAGAATTGTTCCTGAAATTGGAAACAACCGATTTAGAGAGCTGATTTATGGCAATTACCGCATTATTTATCGTATTGAAAAGAAACAAATATCTATTCTTACGATTCGCCACGGCAAGCAAATATTACCGATAAAAGAAATTATGACATCGGAATAGGGACGCTCATCTCCAAGCACCCACCTACACCACGCGTACAGGTTATGATTTTCACTCAAAATATTAGACAAAATTAAAATACGGTTTTACAAAATCGAACCTTATATATATTCAACCGATTCTCATCATTGGATCAATACAATCCGGAAGTTTAAATTTAAAGAGGATTGGGGGAGGCGTAGATTCTCGCGAGCCGATGATGATGTGAACTGCAAGGTAGCTGATCAAAAGAATTTACGATTGTCCGGACAGCGAATTGATATTTAAGCACTTGCAGAGAG
This sequence comes from Desulfobacterales bacterium, assembly GCA_016931455.1. Lineage (GTDB taxonomy): Bacteria > Desulfobacterota > Desulfobacteria > Desulfobacterales > JAHDSC01 > JAFGES01. Next base: position 22,360 of record JAFGES010000008.1, read on the forward strand.
GGTTTAGGAAAAGTATAATATTTTCATGGTTGAACTTCGGTCAGTGGTTCGAAGAATGGTGGTAGTATAAGCTTGGCCAATTTTCCGGATAGGTTCCGGGAAACCTTGTTATTTGGAGCCTGATATCGAAGATATTAGTTTATGTTTGTGAATTTCCTATATGAAAGGTCGCCTCTCTTGGTATTCATTGGCATTTTTTCGCATGAATTATGTATATTCGCGATTACTCGGGAAGAACGATAATGGTAAAACATAAAAAACTTCTTGAGCATATCTTAATGCGAATGGGTGATTCTAATATTTCATTTATTGCTCTCTGCAAGTTGCTCATTAGTCTTGGATTTAGAGAGCGAATTCGAGGTGATCATCATATTTTTACCAAGGATGGAGTTGAAGAAATCCTCAATCTTCAGCCAAAGGGTGGAAAAGCGAAACCTTATCAGGTAAAACAAGTGAGAGATATTATTATTCGCTACCGTATGAACATTGGAGAATAATATGGAAGCTAGGTATGAGATGATTATTTATTGGAGCGATGAGGATGAAGCCTTTGTGGTAGAAGTCCCTGAATTGCCGGGTTGTATGGCAGATGGGTCTACATACCGAGATGCTGTTGCAAATGCAGAAGTTGCTATCCGGGAATGGATTGATACTGCTCAAGAGATGGGTCGCCCGATACCAGAACCTAAAGGAAAACTGGCTTATGCATAATGTTTTAAAACCTTTTGATATTAAACAGGGATGTAATGAAGGGCCTTTATAATTCTCAGCGATATAAATCGCAAGGGAGATAGTGCAAGCCCCAGCTATTCAATTTTTAAAATTGGTATCGGGAAATCGGGTTGTTTCGGGGTTGATGTCGTGGAATATCTCGGTGTGCTGACTATATTGCCCAAGAAAAGCCTTCCTCAGCAGAAGAATGGATTAACACAATATTTTCAAAAGTTGAGCAGCTAAAATCTTCTCCTGAAATCGGTAGAATTGTTCCTGAAATTGGAAACAACCTATTTAGAGAACCGATTCTCATCATCGGATCAATACAATCCGGCAAAACCAAATTATGTGCCTGCAGAACAGCGGATTGATATTTAAGTACTTGCAGAGAGGATTTAGGAAAAGTATAATATTTTCATGATAGAACCCACCGACATTTGAACTTCAAGGAGGAAAGCAAATGAAAAGACATGTTTTTTTATGCAAAATCTATTTATTTTTGATTTTTGTGGTCATTTTAACGATGGCATGTGGCGGCGGAGGGGGTGGGGGCAGCAGCTCCGCAGATTTGGAACCGGCGACGATTGACCAAAATACCGCAGCCCAAGCGGTCGGAATGCTTGGTTTCAGCCAAAATCTAACTGAACTGACTGATATATCTTCCGGAATGCTTGAAGCGACTTCAGCAACAGAGAATCAGATTAAGGCGTTTCCGAAATTTATCACCCCAACCTTAAGACTTCTGGCTTCCCGTTTATTTGCCGGCAAAGATAATATTAGCATTCAAGGCAGTTACAGTGAAAAATACGATTGTGAAGATGGTGGGATTATTTCCGAGTCTTATTCCTGGACAGGACCGGATGAACCTGAAGATTGTTCGGAAATCGTTGATCTGAAGGCTACAATTGTTGCTGACGGTTGCAAAGAATGGGGCTATTATCTTGATGGACAATTTAAACTGTCTTTCCTTGGAGACTTATGTCAACCTTATGAAATGAATATTTCCTATTCCGATTTTCAAATGAATTTTGATGAATTTGATATTCAAAGTGATTCTTTGAAAATCAATTTAACCGATCTTACCTACAATCCATACGATGAAATCATCACACATATGCAATTCACCATAAACGGAGACATTTCAGGAAGCTACGTTGATGTTGATGAAAATTACAACATTGCACTGGATTATAAAAATTTTTCATTAGTCATGGATACTGTGGACGGCAAAAACATTACATTTTCCATTTCAGGGGCAATCAGCGGCGATTGCTTTGACGGATGGGTTACATATGAAACCCTAATACCTGTGCGTATTGATGAAGAAATGGATTGCCCTACTACCGGAAAACTGAAAATTTCGGGCGATGGATCAATGATCGTTACTTTCAATGAAGATGGAAGTGTTGATGTCGGCGATGTCCACTACAATTCTTGCAACGAACTTCCCACCGATTGTACGGTTGAGTCTGGAAAAGCAATGGCAAGGAGTACTGAATCTCCATCATCTTGATATTCTTATTGAACCACCAGCATTGAACCCATAACCCGCGAATGATTTTCGTCGTTGGATTCGGAAGCAAACAAAGGAGGATAAAACAATGTCATATAATTTCAGAAATCTCGTTTTTGAAGGCGGTGGCGTAAAAGGTATCGCATACATAGGTGCCCTTGATGTTTTATCAGAAAAAAATATCACTCCGAAAATAGAACGAATTGGAGGAACGTCGGCAGGTGCAATAAATGCGATACTATTGGGTCTATGTTTCTCCCCAAAAGAAACTAAAGAAATCTTATGGTCCTTGAATTTTAATGATTTTATGGATGATTCATGGGGTATAGCAAGAGACACAAAAAGGCTGATTGAACAATTTGGGTGGTATAAAGGTGATTTCTTTAGAAAATGGATTGGGAAATTAATCAGACAAAAAACCGGTAATAGCGAGTCAACTTTCGCTGATATCGAAGCGATGAAGCAAAAAAACAAATTTAAATCGCTGTATTTCATGGCTACAAATTTATCTACTTCATATTCAGAGGTGTTTTCCGTAGAACACACACCACGAATGTGTGTTGCAGACGCAGTAAGGATGTCAATGTCGATTCCACTTTTTTTTGCTGCTATGCGTAGTATGCGTGGTGACGTTTATGTGGATGGTGGTGTTCTCAATAATTATCCGATAAAATTGTTTGATCGAAAAAAATACCTGATCACTGATAACTTTTCCGAAACCATCTATTACAAAAAAATAAATAAAGAAATATCTACTTCCGATAGGCCGATTTCGGAATATGTCTATAATAAAGAAACGTTAGGCTTTAGGCTCGATACAAGAGAAGAAATATCTGTTTTTCGCGATCACGCTGAGCCCCCACACAAAAAGATTGATGATTTTTTTAATTACACCTGGGGATTGATAAGTACTGTATTAGAAGCCCAGCAAAATGCACATTTGCATAGCGACGATTGGGCTAGAACCGTATATATAGATACCATCGGGGTTAATACCACGGATTTTGATTTAACCGATGCTAAAAAAAAGGAGCTGGTAAAATCAGGAAGGGAAGGAGCCGTTAAGTACTTCGAATGGTTCGATAATGCTATTGATGCACCAAACAAATAAACCCCAACATTGGGGTAAAATCTATCAGGATAGGGGTGCTCATCGCTGAGCACCCTTCCCATTTGGGATATCTCACATTTCGCTTTGTCACAGCCATTTGCAGAAGGTTGATGTTTCATATAAAACAGTAGATAATTTTCCCAATCAGTGTTTGTTCAGATATAAATTTTATCATAGGTAAAATCCTCTCATGGCAAATGATGATCTTTCATTATTGAAGATTAAAAAATCAGATAAGTTGGGAAGGTTAAAAAGACGAAAAAAAACCGTTTACTGGGTGACGGTAATTATTTTCATTTTCATGGCAGCGGTTCTGTACTCTACAGGCATTATTCGGCCGGCTGTTTCAGTTGAGGTTGTCAGTGTCTCCAGGATCTATCCCTATCAAAGTTTCACGCTGTTAAATGCCAGTGGTTATGTGGTTGCCCAGCGAAAGGCTGCGGTTGCCTCCAAGATAACCGGGCGTCTGATTGCTCTCATGGTAACCGAAGGCAGCCCCGTTAGGAAAGGACAAGTCATTGCCCGTTTAGAGAATGAAGATGCCGTTGCTGCGCAGAAACAGAGGCAGGCGAATCTGGAATTAAGTTTGGCGAAAGTCGAACAGGCCAAGGCGGAACTGAGGGAAACGACGCTCAATTATAATCGATACCGGCAATTGATTCAAGAGGGTGCCGTATCTCAGGTGGATTTTGATCGTGTGGAAAGCAGGTATAAAATTACAAAAGCAGCACTTGAGGCGGCTGAAGCGGCAGTGAAGGTCAGTCGCGCCGCACTTTTGAGTGCTGATGTGATGGTTCAATACGCTTACATTCATGCGCCTTTTGATGCCGTCGTACTGACCAAAAACGCCGACATCGGTGATATCGTAACGCCTCTCGGCGCTGCCGCAAACGCTAAAGCTGCTGTAGTAACCATAGCTGATATGACTTCACTTCAGGTCGAAGCCGATGTCTCCGAATCCAACGTCGAGCGGGTCAAAATCGGACAACCCTGTGAAATTCAACTGGATGCTCTCCCTGAAACCCCTTTCCCCGGTGTGGTCGATACCATCGTGCCGACAGCCGACCGCACCAAGGCAACGATTATGGTGAAGGTGAGGTTTCTTCAAATGGATCCTCGCATTCTGCCTGAAATGAGTGCCAAGGTTTCTTTTCTCTCGAGAGAAATCCGATCGGATGAGCGTGCTCTGCGCACGGTCGTTGATCGCTCCGGCATCGTCTTGCAAGGAAGTGAGTATTTTGTATTTCTGATTAGAAAAAACAGAGCGCTAAAAACGCCGGTGCGCATTGGCGCCGAGTTCGGGAATATGGTGGAAATCATAGATGGTTTAAGGGTTGAAGAAAAAATCGTTTCAAACCCGACCAAGGATTTGAAACCCGATTCAAGGATTAAGGTCATCGAATATTGATAAAAAGTGCGACTCCGATTGTTGAAATCAGACATTTAAGCAAAACTTATATCCGCGGTGATTATAAGATTCCGGTGTTGGAAGATATTACCTTTGACGTTATGGCGGGTGAATTTTTGGCTCTCATGGGACCATCGGGATCCGGAAAAAGTACGCTGCTGAATCTCATTGCCGGGATTGATCATGCGGACAGCGGGCAGATTATAATTGGGGGCGATCATATTACATCTTTTTCCGAAACACAGCTATCCCTTTGGCGTGCCAATCATGTGGGTTTTATATTTCAGTTCTATAACCTTATCCCCGTCTTAACCGCCCTGGAAAATGTAGAACTTCCGCTTCACCTGACAGACCTTTCGAGGAAGGAGCGGCGTGAGCATGCCGCAATCGCACTGAGCTTGGTCAATTTGAAAAATCGAATGGATCATTATCCCGGCCAGTTATCCGGCGGTGAGCAGCAGCGGGTCGCCATAGCCCGTGCAGTTGTTACCGATCCGACGATACTGGTGGCCGATGAACCCACAGGTGATCTGGATCTGGCTTCTGCAGAAGATATTCTTAGTCTGATGGAACAACTGAATTTACAATCCGGTATGACAATTATCATGGTGACGCATGACCCTCGCGCAGCGGAGAAAGCCAAAGTTCTCAGACATCTGGAAAAGGGGGTTTTAAGCCATGCTCATTTTCAAAATCCTTATTAAAAATGCATTTCGCCGCAAGCTTCGGACTGCACTAACCATTCTGGGCCTTGCGATTGCCATTTTATCCTTTGGTTTTCTGCGTACCGTTATCAGTGCCTGGTATGCCGGTGTAGAAGCTTCATCGGCAAATCGGTTGATTACGAGAAATGCCGTATCACTTATCTTTCCCCTTCCGATTTCATATAAAGAAAAGATCCGTCAAATCAACGGCGTAAAGGATGTATCTTACGGAAACTGGTTTGGCGGTGTTTATATCGATAAAAAGAATTTTTTTCCCAATTTTGCAATTGAGCCGGAAAGTTATTTAAAAATCTATAAAGAATTTATTTTACCTGAAGATCAGAGAATAGACTTTCTCAAAGATCGAAGAGGATTTGTCGCCGGACGTAACCTTGCCGCCAAATACGGCTGGAAAATCGGTGACATAGTGACTTTGCAAGGCACTATTTTTCCGGGTGACTGGGAGCTTATCTTACGAGGTGTATATCGAGGAAAAGATAAAATCACCGATGAAAATCAGTTCTTTTTTCACTGGAATTACCTCAATGAGAATCTGAAAAAAACTTCACCTTTGCGAGCCGATCAGGTCGGTTACTATGTAATCGAGCTGACCGGAGCGGACAAGGCAGGACAGGTTAGCATGGATGTGGACGCAGTTTTTAAAAATTCGAGGGCCGAGACCTTGACTGAAACGGAAAAAGCCTTTCAGCAGAGCTTTGTGTCCATGAGCGAAGCAATTGTCATAACGATACAAGTCGTGTCCTTTATGGTCATTGTTATTATCATGGCTGTGGTGGCAAATACCATGGCAATGACTACCCGAGAACGAATCGGTGAATACGCTGTTTTAAAAACTTTGGGATTTAGCGGTCGATGGATTGCTGCCTTGATCTTCGGAGAGTCCCTTGTGATTGCCTTTATCGGCTGCGTATTTGGAATCGTTTTGACATTTCCGGCCGCCAAAGTCTTCAGTAAAAATCTCTCTACTTTTTTCCCCGTATTTAATATTGAAATAAAAACCGTGTGTCTGGATATTATTGCTGCCTTTTGGGTCGGAATTATTGCTGCCGTCATTCCCACGTGGCAGGCCGTAAAAATTCGTATTGCCGACGGCCTGAGAAGGATCGGATAAGATGATGGTTCCCTTCTCATACAGTTTTCGAAACCTATGGACCAGGCGTTTGACCACGATTCTCACGATTTTCGGCATGGCCCTTGTAGTATGCGTCTTTGCATCCATCCTTATGCTCGCCGAAGGGTTGCAAAAAACTTTAGTGCAGACCGGATCGGATGATAACGTTATCGTTATTCGGAAAGGCAGCGGCACGGAAGTCCAGAGCGGGGTGGAAAGGCAACAAGCTTCCATTATCGAAACAATGCCCGAGATTGCAATCGGCATGGACGGTAAAAAACGCGTTGCAAAGGAGATTGTCGTCCTGATATCGATTCCCAAGCGAAAAACCGGCAAACCTTCAAACGTCGTCATTCGAGGTATTCAAGGACCTTCGATAAGCCTTAGGCCCCAGGTGAAGCTGATCGCGGGTCGCCTGCCGCGGACAGGCTTGTCCGAAGTCATGGTTGGTTTGAGCCTGACAGACAAATTTAAGGGGATAGAGCTTAATCAAAAGATTTGCTGCGGATTACGCAACTGGATGATAGTCGGCATTTTCGATGCCGGAAACACAGGTTTCAACTCAGAGATCTGGGGTGATGTGGATCAACTGATGCAGGCATTCAGACGACCTGTATATTCCTCAGTGATTTTTCAATTGAGCAACCCATCGATGTTTCAGGAAGTGAAATTGCGTATCGCCAATGATCCCCGCCTGAGCCTGGAAGCCAAAAGGGAAACGCAGTACTATCTGGAACAGTCCGAGATGATGGCAAAATTTCTTCGAATCCTTGGTTTGTCTCTTACGATCATTTTTTCCATTGGTGCAACTATCGGAGCCATGATTACCATGTATGCCGCCGTTGCCAACCGAACGGCCGAAATAGGAACATTGCGAGCCCTTGGATTTCAGAGAAAGGCCGTACTGGTAAGTTTTCTAACGGAGTCTTTGCTTCTCGGCTTTTTAGGAGGCTGTACAGGATTGTTTTTTGCATCGTTTATGCAGTTTTTTACCGTTTCGACGGTCAACTTCCAGACATTTTCCGAACTGGCCTTTCGCTTCAACTTAACCGTCAAAACTGTGTATTCGGCATTTATTTTTTCAATTCTGATGGGATTTATAGGCGGCATAATTCCAGCCATTCAAGCTTCTCGAATGACCATTGTAGATGCGTTGCGGGCTGTCTGAGCAAAAAAGAAAATGTTTTCTTCAAAATATTGCTTTAATGGATAGGATACCGTATAAACAGAGCGAACGTGAAATGAATCATTATTTCTGTGCATATTTATAGTTTGCAAATCCACGATATGAATGCCTGTTGGAGGTGGGCAATATGTTTAAAAATATTCTAGTACCGGTTGATTTTTCCAAGAAAAATACTCAAACACTGGATATCGCAATGAATCTGGCATTTAAATCCAAAGGTAAGGTTACATTGCTACATATAATTGAAATTATTTCTGATACAACATTTAACGAGTTTCAGGAGTTTTATCTCACACTCGAAAAACGTTCCCAGCAAGACATGACGTCTCTGGTGGCACCGCATGAAAAGAGTTCGGTAGACATCGAAACTAAAATTGTATATGGAAACCGGACACGCGAGATACTCAGACATGCTGAAAATAACAATATCGATTTGATCGTATTGCATTCTCATAAAATTGATTTCAACGAACCCACTTTAGGCTGGGGAACCATCAGCCATAAGGTCGGCATCTTATCTCAATGCCCGGTCATGCTGGTTAAGTAATTGAAGATGAAGGGAATATGAAAGTTAATTTTAAAAGATATTTTTTATACTTGATCCGATGGCAATTATCTACCCCGATTCTTGCAGTTTGTGTCGTATTTTTTGCAACATTAGGCGCAACGTGGTCCACCGTTATAGCTAATCTTATCGGCGGTCTCATATTCTTCTGGGTGGATCGATTTATTTTTCAGTCTGAAAAACTAGATGCTTCTTGGCAGGTCAAAGAAAAAGTTAAATGTGTTGACTGTGGGTCTATTGCAAGAGGCTATCGTTTAGTTAAAACAAAAAATTATGATCGAACAAATGACAAATCACCTCAATTTAGATGCGAAAAATGTTCTCAGGAGAAAACTCAACAATTAAGAAAAACGGGTATACAAATTTAATACTGGGTAATTTTATCGTTTGCTTGAATTGTTTTGTTAGGACGGGGAAGAAAAAGAACTTGACAAGGATTGCGAAGCAATTTAATAAAAACGACCAAAAATAATATAAAGTGTACTTGATGGTGCTTAGTTAGCAGCTTAATAGGGAAGCCGGTGAGAATCCGGCACGGACCCGCCGCTGTAATCGGGGACAAAACCCGCAGTATGCCACTTCCCTGAAAAAATAAACAGGGTGGGAAGGCGCAGGTAAGTAGGATGATCCGAAAGTCAGAAGACCTGCCATCGAAGTAATCGTTTTGTGGAGATGGAAAATCCTCAAGCTATTTGCTTGGGGATTTTTTTTATTTTAAGGCATAGAAGTTGAACGATAATTTTTTTATGTAGAAGGACTCGAAGATTATGTTAAAAAAATCTATTCTTATCTTGTTGTTGGTCGGCTTTGCTTTTTTCGCCAGTAACTTTTATAGGGCTGAAGCTTATAACCAGAATCCGAATCTGAATTTAGGATCAACAGGGTCTTTGGAAGGGGTTTTGCCTCCCCCCGGTTTCTATTTTACCTTATACAATGCATACTATACTGCAAGCAGCTTTCGAGATGGTGATGGAAAAAAACTTCCCGGTAGCAATGAAATTGATGTGGTTGTGTTAGTCCCCCAGTTTACCTATGTATCTTCTCAAAAAATATTCGGGCTGACTCCCGGTTTGCAGGCGATTTGTGCACTTCAGGGACTTGATGTCGATTCCGATCTGGGATTTGAATCCGGAAGAAGCGGATTTGGTGATCTTTGTGTGGGGCCCTTTCTAGGAGGAAATTTTAAACCCACCGAAAGCAGCATTTTTTTCTACAACGCTGAAGTTAGTTTCTATTTGCCTATTGGCCGATATGATAATAAAAAGGCGATCAATCCGGGAGCAAATTTATATACGGTAGAGCCCTGGATTAATTTTACCTGGTTGCTTCCGCATGGTTTTGAGATAAGTTCCAGATTGCATTACACCTATAACGCAAAAAACCATGATTTCGGTCCGGAGAGTTTTGATATGCAACCTGGACAGGCGTTTCACATGAATTACGCAGCGACAAAATCGGTTTTTAATGAAAATTTCAGGCTTGGAGTTTGCGGGTACTATTTGAAGCAATTAAACGAAGATAAAATTGAGGGAAAGCATGTACCTGATTCTAAAGAACAGGTTTTTGCAATTGGGCCGACAGCTGTTTTAAATTATAAAGGAACTTTTTTCAGTTTAAATACCATGTACGAAACTGAAGTTGAAAACCGAACAAAAGGAATAAAATCAGTTCTGCGAATTATTTATAAATTTTAATATCGGATGGATGATTGCTTAACGTAATTTTTTCCGACCTATTTTATCTGATCTGAAAAAATGAAATTCTTGTCAATTTAATTCATTATCAATTTAATCCTTGACAACTAAAATCTTAATATTTAGTTTGCTGTATTTAAATATATTCAAAAATTTCAATTTAAAAAATTATAATAGAAAGCTGTAAAATTGAAGTATAAAAGGAGATAGGTCACATGGAAATAATTCACGGCGGTTGCCCCAAATCAGCTGATCAAAAAAATGTAAATCCCGGACAAGATTCTTCAGTCGAGGGATCTTTAAAAAAAATAAAAAATAAATTTATTGTCATGAGCGGTAAGGGAGGAGTCGGTAAAACAAGTACCTCCGTCAACCTTTCTATAGCACTTTCAAAAAAGGGTTTTAAGGTCGGTATCATGGATGTTGACTTGCACGGACCGGATGTACCTCGTATGCTGGGTTTGCAAGAAAACGTGGTACTAAATGAAAACGGAAAAATGGTCCCATTGAATTATTCTGAAAACTTGAAGGTGGTTTCAGTCGAATCAATGACGATGTCTAAAGATGATGCGATTATATGGCGGGGTCCTCTCAAGCATTCAGCGATTAAACAATTTATTAAGGATGTGGATTGGGGGGAGCTTGACTACCTTATCATTGACGCTCCTCCCGGTACCGGTGATGAGCCTCTAACGGTTGCCCAGACCATTACCGATGCCATGGCCATTATCGTTACCACCCCTCAGGAAGTATCGCTAGGTGATGTCAGGAAATCGATTAATTTTTGCAAAAAAGTACAAATGGATATTTTTGGCCTGATTGAAAACATGAGTGGTTTTAACTGTCCTCATTGCGGTAAAAACATTGATCTGTTCGGATCCGGTGGTGGTAAAAAAACAGCAGATTTAACGGGTATAGGCTTTTTAGGCAAAATACCGTTTGATTTAAATGTTGTGGCATGTGGAGACTCCGGAATATGCCTTCAAGACAAATATGCCGATTCAATGGTAAGCAAAGCTTTTGGGGAAGTTGCGAATAAAATTTTAAAAGAAACGCAACCTAAGCAGTAGCCCCTTTATATGATATTTTCTAATTCATTCGAGCAAGTCGACATAGCGCTGGAGGTCCTTGAGGAGGGTATTATTGATTTCCTGGAACGTTATGCAGTTCCCCATCTGGTGGGAAAAGGCTTTTATGAAATCGTTCGGAAAGGAGACGGAACCACCCGATTTTACAGACTGCTTAAAGCAACCGGTTATAAAAATAATCCTGCGGGATTTTTCTTCGAACTGATCCAAAAGCTGTCTGAATCAAATTTTCAAAATGCCGAGATGCTGAAAATCGGTAACATTGCCATGCCGCATTTGCTGCTGGTATCCGTGTTGGAAAAAATTATACCCGGGAACCGATTCCTATCGGTTAAAGACGTGGATCAGGTAGAAAGACTGACTAATATCCATGTGCCTGAAAAAGATCGCAGCGCCCTGCAGGAAGTAATCGATAGGTATCCGGTGCGTTTGTCTATGCATATTATACGTCAGATGCGGATTTCCAGATGCGTGGCATATCAATACCTTCCCTTTATTAAGGAACTCGATGATGTCGGCCACATCGATACATGGGTTGGGCAGTTTCAAGACGGTCTTCTGGAACAGATGTATCAGAACCGGGTCGTTTTTTTGTTGAACATGAGTTGCCCGGTTTACTGTCGTTTTTGCTTTCGAAAACATAAAGAATCCAGAAATCAGGCCCATCCCATCCCGGAAGATATTCAAAAAGCGGTGGATTATGTGCGTCGAACCCCTTCCATCAAAGAAATTCTTATTACCGGTGGAGATCCTTTTTTAAATAAAATCAATATGATGTCTGCTATTGAGGGATTAAAGGAAATTCCTCATGTGCAGACATTACGTTTGGCGACTCGTTCCATTTCCTACTACCCGTATCTGTTTTATGAAAATGATGGATTTTGGCTCAATTATCTAAAGATGAAAAAGTCGGAATTGGAGCAAAACGGTAAACGAGTCGAATTGGCATCTCATTTCATTCATCCGGATGAAATATCTCCGCAGTCTCTTGATATTATCTCAGATCTGGTCAAGCATGGCATCTCGGTTTATATTCAAACCCCATTTTTGAAAAATTGCAATGACAAAGGACCGGAACTGACACGGCTTTTTAGTCTCCTCAGAGGTGCCGGTGCGGAGCTTCACAATATTTATATTCCTTGTAGCCCGATTCACGGAAGCAGCATTTACTGGACTCCTCTCCAAAAAGGAATCCATACGGCCGCTTATCTTAGAGCCCATCTTTCGGATCGAGTTATCCCCAGAATCTGCACGGCAACGTCAATCGGAAAAATAGACTGGCATATCAGCGGATGGGCCGTTGAACGGGTTAAGGAAAACGAGCGTTTTCTTTGGATTCGAACACCGTATACGCATGAGTATTACAAGGCTTTTGCTAAAATGGAAAAAGCACTCAATACGATTCGAGTTAATAAAGAGGGGACTATTGACGTCCAATTTATGGCCGAAATCGGAGAGGATTCACTACTGCTTGGATCACGACCGGCTCATAAAATCAAACATGTCACTGCCGAACCTGAATCACTGCAACAACTTCAAAAAAAATCTCTAAATGATCAAAGAATTTTTCACTCCATTGTTTCAACCGGTTCCACAACCTCGTTCAGACTTCATGAAACCCGCGTGGCCCTCGATACCCGTGCCGACGATCAGGATCTTGAATATGTGCGGTCTAATGATAAAATCACGGATGCAATCATTTTTTCCGATGAAGATGCAATCAATGAACTGTATCAAATCGAAAAGATCCTTACCCGATTAACAGATATTCATCATGTCAACGCCGTCCGTTTGCGAAGCCTGAAGTTTAATTATGCCCCGGAAATATATAGCCGGTCGATTCTAAATAAGTTAGAAAGCCTGAATCGGTTGACGATCGCAAATCCCTTACGACTGGAGATAGAAACTGAATTTCTCCATTCCAACGAGTTTAAGCCTATTCATTTTGAGCTATTCAAAGCTCTGCATAATTGTGGCATTACGGTATACGTCAATACACCTCTTTTGGGTGATATCAATGACAGTCCGGAAGAAATCAGCAGTATTGCATACAAAACCCGAGAAATTGGTCTTGAATTTCATCATGTTTATATTGCAGGCCACCGGATACAAAGCCGATGGAACAAATTCCATCCCATCGATATCGACAATGTGATTGATATTGGAACCCGTGTCCGCCGGGACGGAAGCGGTAGAGAAATCCCCCTTTATATTATCCTCACTCGCCTCGGAGAAGTAGATTTCGGTCTCACCTCAAAGCTCTATCGGGATGGAGAAAAACTATGGGTAAAGCTACTTCCATATGTATTCGATTACTACCGAAGCATGGACCCGAATTTTTTTTGGCCCCAGGATGTTACAATCAATGACCGCGGTCATCCGATCATTGAAATTGAGGGAGTGCAAACGTCTTCCAATTTCATGGTTGAACTGTTGTAATCCACTCGTACTCATTAGCTTGAAATTCTACAAAATTTAATCAATAAGCAAAATGTGTACGCGTTAATGCCGATCGTTAAGAAAGGGCACTCCCTGATCAATTCTCTGAAGCATGACGGAATCTAAACGCTTGGACAAAGAAAAAGATTTCCTTAAGCGATATGCAAATCCGGTTTTCCTTTGCGGCGGCGGATAACTCTGGCACCGCAGTATGTGTTTGGGGCAGAGGATTTTTCTTTTTTGATCTGTTCGTTCTGTGCAAGTAGTTGGTATAACTTAGCTTCAATTTCTTTTCTTTTAGCTTCTTCCATTAATCTTTTAATCTTTCTTTTATTTTTTTATTGATTGTTTTTCTACAACTCTTTGTCCCGTTACATTTATACAGCCGGCTGAGGATAGTCGTCTAAGTGCCCGAAAGCCTTTCACCGAAGCTTTACATACCTCTAGCCTACCTGATAATACAGGGCTTTACGTAATAAAAACGCAAAAAAGGAAAGGTAAATTTAAGTAGTAAAGAACGCTTGCTTAATGCAGGGGATGATTGAATTCCTATGAATTTAATTAACGACAAATTTATTACGTCGCGCTGTTGTTTATACTATATAATCGAGATTGGCAAGTCCTAAATGCACATAGAGCGTATTTTTTATAAGAAAAAAAATATAAATACATAATACGTTTTAAATACATTAAATTTGTTCTTAAAATACGCAGTTCAACCTATTTAAATCTTTTCATCTGAGTTTTATCATTTACTGTAGTGAAAATCCTTTCCATAACGCTTTCTCGCATGAAATTGCTAAAGTTCCCCGGAAAAAAACTTCGTTCTTTTGGATGAGTTCATTTTTATTATCACTATGTTTTTCAAGTATTGTGAACGGAGGTGCTGAGAAACAAATTTTAATAAAATAGTCATAACTAGCCTCTGCTGCTAAAAAAAAATTTAAACAAAGAAGGAGAAAAAATGAAAACAATAGCATTTTGGAGCTTAATGATGACTCTTTCATTATTAGCGGCAAGTTGGGCAAGCGTACCACCACCGCCGGTAAATCAAATCATCGGCCTTCCGGACGGAGTTTCTAACGATTTAACAGAAGCCGGATGCCGTATTTGTCATGAAAATCCCGCTATTGTCAACCCCGGAACGATTTCGGACCGACATCACCAACTTTTGGGAGATATCATCATCGATCCGACCGTCTCCCCCTATGGCACCCCTGGAGAAACCTATCAATGTCAGGTTTGTCACAAAATGCACTTTAGCCCTGGATACTATTTCAATTTCAGAGATTGTATACTCTGTCATCAGCAAATTCCAGGGCAAGCCTCTGTTCACCACATTACCATAGCAGCTGATGCGCAAGACTGCAAAGCCTGTCATGAACCTATTGACAATCCTCTTGACGACCACTTTATTCCGGAATATGAGCCGTCTATGGTGACACCGTTTCCCGGCTTGGGTACAGGAGAAAACGGCCGGGGTGGATGCAAATTCTGCCATGGCACCGGTACTGACGCTGAATTCGGCGATACTATATTTTCAAATTTTGATACCCACCACAGCACGGGAATCGGCCAGGAAATTATACCCGGCTCGGCGCTGGATTGCAGCTTGTGCCATGATTTCCAAGCGGATGAAGATTTTAAAATCCGAGTTTGTGAAAAATGCCATGCTCCAAGTTCTCTTCACAACATACAAATCGATTCAAACGGTGACGGCAGGGTCGAGCCCGGCTCAGAAAAGGCATATTTCGGACATATCGGCAATAATGAAGATTGCTTGGGATGTCACTTCGGCTCTTACGATTTTATCATGGATACACGCAGCATCCGCAACAATCCGGATAGGCATCACCAAATGATAATAACAAGAGGCATGGAGTGCCTGGATTGTCACTCACTGGTAATCAACGAAAAAGGAATTTTTGAGTTTGAGAACTTTAGATTTTGTTCAAACTGCCACGGTGGAAATCATCGGCGTCGGTGAAAAATAGAATGTGGAACAAACGATCAGCCTTTTTTTAATAACCCCCATGCCCCGCAGGGCACAACAAAAAATGAAACACGCTGGAGTGTAATATAAAAAAAGTCATAGCCTTCTGCCAAACA
>JAFGES010000050.1 GCA_016931455.1 Desulfobacterales bacterium
AGTGACCCATAGGCAATGTCAAAGAACGAAAATGGACGTAAGTTCAATAAAATGAATATGTCCGTTTAAGACCGTGGTGAACTTGGGGTAAGATCAATGTGGAACGCGGACTTGCTGTCGCCTTTGTGGATTGGGCAGGGACCAACCAGCTTGAAGCCCTGGCGTTTAAAAGTATCAACTAGTCCATAATGCTCAAGGATGGTCAGAAACAATACGTTTTGTTTGATGGCTGAAAAGTCAATCCAGCCTTTGGGTTTACTTTTTAGCGTAGACATTTTTGTTTCCTCCTGATAATTTAATTGTCACATATTTTAGAATATCAGGAGGTAAGATGTTGGTCAACGGATGATTGGTTTAATATGAATGGGGGTTTTGGTCAAATTCAGTCCTCTAATTTCTCAAGAATACTATACGGAATGTCGTTTAATGGGTAATGTTTGCTTGTCTGAACTGAACATTTATCCCTTTTTGTGTAACCGCCCAGAAATATTCCGATAGTGCCTTTTTGGCCCCGAATCCGGCCGTTGACGTCTTTATGGTCCGCCGTAAAGCGAACCTTACATCCTCGTTCGAATTCCTTCATTTTATTGATCCTCTATCCTAAATTAATAACCAAATGATCAAATTACTCGACCGATGATGGTAGGGAACGAACTGCACGCACAGAAGGAGATGGTTGGCCGTAGTCAATGCGATAAGAGAAGTCGCAGTAGCCGGCATCGAAAAAGACCACCCAGGAACCTATCTTGCCTTCAGGGGCTGCTGCAGATTGATCGCTCGTCCAAATCCTTCTATGTTTAGAATCGAAGACAGGATCAATATAAAGATTGCCGTGTTTTTTCGGCTCCATCAAGCTCATTGCCTCTTCCAACGTCGGCAAACGCCAGTCGTTGTAGCCAGCAAACTTCATATTATTCAGCTTTCTGACATATTCGCCATCCCAGTATCCTTTAGTTGATCCATTCTGCTGCCACATCAGGCCGGTGGCGAAATCACAAACCACTTTATCTTTGTAAATGGAAGTTGGTTCATAATAAAGGTGCTCAATCCCTTTGCCACTACTATTCCAGTCACTATCATAAAATTCATTTTTCTTGACCATCTGTTTTGCATCTGATTCCGCCAACCGCCTTCCATCCTCTCGATAGATATGTGACACGTCGTTTAAGAGACTCGCAATGTCTTCAATTGTAATTTCCGCTTTTTTAAACAACTCTAAATTATCTCCAATCTTAACTCCCGCTTCTTTTAACAGCCCTAAAATCACTCGATTGATCTGAAATTGAACATTAATGACTGCTTTCGCTTTTAACAATCGTTCTTTAATAAAAACCGCAGCAAAATACTCGGCAAACGACCGATGTGCAAAATAATAATAGCCCGGCTCATCGCGAATCAAAAAAGTACGGGCTCGGACTTCATTAATCAACCAGCCTGCTAAGGTTTCAAAACTTTCAGAACTGTCTAAATATTCGGCGAGTTTTGAATCGCTCATATGTAAAGAATGAAGAATATTCGACAGGTCCTTTGTCATGGACTGGTAATGCATTCGACTAGCACCGCCACAACAGATAATATGAAATCCCAAAATCGACATCACTTCCACGGCCATATCACGCGACAAAAATTCGTGCGGCCCCTTTTCATTAGGTAAAATTTCATCAACAATCTTACCGTAAAGTTTAAAGGCGTTGATCTCCAAATTCTTGCTTTTTTGCTTCTGTATCCACAGGATCACTTCGCGGCTCATATAGTTGAGCAGAACAACACGGCGGGCCAGGTCGGTCAAATTCTCATATCCTTTGATCGTGTTCCAATATCGTTTCCAGCACCAGGGATATTTAATTTTAAAGAACCGTTGGATTTGCGGCTCGGAGAAATACGAAACATAACGCGTGGCTAGATGCGGCTCAGCTTCCTTTTGGATGAAATAGTGAGTGCGGCTGGTGATAATGACTTTATAAAAATTACTGGCCAGTTCCTGAAAATGATCAAATTCCTGTTCACCCGAGTGACGCTGCGAGTTCTCATCATAGGCATCCAAAAAGAGCACGGTGTTTTCGCGCGCTGTAACCTTTATCTCATTCAGTTTTTCCTTCAGACTTAAATTCTCACGCCCCAACTGGATCACCTCCGCATCCATAGAGTGCATAGTAGTGATGATTTCCTGCGCCATGTAATAGCAAAAGGTTGTCTTGCCTGTGCCAAAATCGCCTAATAAAAGCAGAAAACTTTTCTTCGTCTGCCGCGGATCAGGATCAAACAGCCAGTCCCAGACAATCTCGCGCAAGGATTGCCGTATGGGCGCTTGCTCTACATCGTCGGCGGGATTCTTGTCCTGACAATCAATATCGATGTAATGCAGCGGCAAAAAGCGCTTGAAATCCTTGGCCTTTGATTTTATCTCTCTGGAATATAGATTCGGCGGGAATGCTGTAAAGTAAAGCGACACAACGGCAACGAGCGTCGAGATCAGGGTCAGTACGGTATTCTGGTCAAATGTCGTCATCTGGAAGGTAAATTTGCCGGTGACAAACACATAAACAATCCCCGCCCCGCTGATCAGCAGACCCAGCAAGGGAACAATTAATTTTTGCAGCCGGAGACTCCGCCGCTCTCCTTTCTCCGCTTCGGAAAGGGGAAATTTGCTCTTTTTGTATTTCTTCCAAGTCATTCTTGCTAACAACCTCACCTACATATAAGCCATAAAAATTGTTACATTACTAGTCTAGCAGTGCGTGTCCATTTTCTTCTTTGGCTTTGGCTACTCTGATAATCGGCTTTAAAATATTCTCAAATTTCTCAAGCGAATAATCATCTTCGGCTATAAACCAAAATATTTTCATCCCGATCGGCACGTCCCTCCCCCCCTATTTTGGCCATCTTTACCTCTTTGGTCACTTCAAGCCGCCGGTCCCGGGCCAGCTTGTTATGCGTGATTGTAAGCACTCGGAAATTCTTAATCCCGAATTTCTCGGTGTGCTTCCCCCCTTCCCACCAGTGATAATAAGCGCGCATTTTATTCAAAAACCGCCGGTTGTCCATAGTGTAGCGATCGGCTTCAATAAACCTGTACATCTTCCCGTGCTCACCTTCTATACAGAAAAAGCCGTCCGGCGCGATCGGCCAGTGCTTGGTTTTGCCGTTCGGCAATTTTACCTCCACCCTATCGCGGATCTCATTGTCCTGCCGCCAAAATTTAATTTTAGCCCAGCCCTTATTACGTAAGACCAAAGCTAAAACTGCCCGAAAATTAGAGAACAGAAGCTGGAGTTCCACATAAGCCGTGCTTGACTTATTATGCTTTAACACGTGCCCCATTAGACCCGGCTCAATGCCTTTTTCCTTAACGAGTAGGTTAGCGCCGCGGTAGTCAAGTGAATAAATCGCCGGCCGCGTCGCCGGCTCTGGATATAAAGGCAAAAAAGACCGCTCCAAAAAGCGGTGTTCCCAGAGTTTACGCAACCGCTTTTCCAAGGACATCCGGTCGCCGTCTATAAGCGCAGTCAAGTGATCGGTGCGAAAAAAGCGATACTCAAAGAGAGTATTTATTAATCCGGCCATAAATTATTTTGCGTAAATGACGTTTGGGTTTTTAAAATAGGATTTTACACGTTCAGGCAGCTTTTGTATGCTTTTCATATGTGACGCAAGCTGTCTTTTAAGCTGGTTCCTGTTTCGTGCCGGCGGTTTCGCAACCGATTGTTTGAAATCACGATTGAAGTATTCATCAGGATTGAGCTCGGGCGAACAAGATGACAAATAAAACAACTCAATTTCATCAGAATGTTCCGCCAACCATTTTTTATCGGTTTAGAGTGATGAACCGGCAAATTGTCAATAATCAAGAATATCTTTTTCGGACTGTCTTTGACCAATCGTTTCAGAAACGTCAGAAACAAGTGCGAGTTCATCGCTCCTTGATAACACATAAAACGGACTTTGCATTTCGTCGGACGACAGGCATTTCACCTTTGGGCGCATCGCTTTGTCCATAACTGCAATCGCTGGAGACAGCTGTTTCATCGCCACAATGAATTTCAGCATCTTCCTCTTTGGCGCGTTCTTTGATGGTTGGATAAGAGTTGTTCAACCATTCCTGCACTTTTTTCGGGTTTTGCTTAAAAGCCCGTTTTATTGGACGCTGCAGCGTAAAGCCCCAGCGATGCAAATAGTGATTTATGGTACGTGTCGGTAAGGCAATATCAAGCTGTTCTTTGATAAGGGCTTGAATCGTTCGACGATTCCAGAGAGCAAAAGGCAATTTAAGCTGATCCGGCATCTTGTCGCGGATCATTTTCTGGATCTTCATGTCCTGATCCGGCTTCAACAGGCGGCCGGAACCGACTTTGCGGCCCGGTTTCTTCAGATCAAGATCTTTGAGCCCATGCTTTTTGTAGATCTTTACCCACGTTTCAACAGAGTTGCGGCTGACACCCAGCATGCCGGCGACTTGGCGGCGATTGTAACCTTGCTTGAAAAGCTCAATTGCTCATTTTCTGACAAAATCAAGGGTGTCTAATTTGAATGTTCTGCCATCATTTGTTTTCATGGCGGCTAATATATGAAAAAATGAATCAGAAGAAAAACTATTTTTGGCCAAGCTAATAAGGATGCGATAATTTATAAATACTGTATTGCTGTTTTTTTAACGCGAACGCCCGTAGGTCGACCGCCCATATGTTTTGAATCTCTTCTAGCGACCCTCCCGACTGGATCGCCAGTCGAATCTTGTCCGTGCCTGCCAGGTTATCAAAATAGCCGTTGCGGAGAAAATGAAAATCGGGGTA
>JAFGES010000009.1 GCA_016931455.1 Desulfobacterales bacterium
TAATCAAGTAGGTCCAACAGAAAATGAGAAATATTATGACTACCAAAAACTGTTATAAGGCATGTCGCAAAAGAGCCGCACCCAAATCAAATAAGTAATGATAATGATAATGAAGGTAGAAAGCGCATTTGATAAGTAATATTAATAGCAGCGGATTCTTTTTTGCTGTTGCTCCTATTAACCGAATGCAATATAGCGCCGTTTGTGCGACACAAGACGTATGGATATCTTAATAATAACATAACAATGAAGTGAGTAAATTTTTGTAGGTATGTATCGGGAATATTCCCATTTGAGTGGGCTATTTTTTTTAATCTTGCTGTGGTGTTATATTTAGATCCTGGATCTTATATAATAATGTTTTGTAACTAATTTTTAATATTTTTGCAGCCTTGAGCCGATTCCAGCCGGTTTGCTGGAGTACATTTGAAATAACCTCTTTTTCGACTATATCAAGAGTCTTTTTCCTTATTTTTTTTAGGGAAAAAGATGAGTTGTTGGGTGAATCTTCGCCTTTGAGATCAAATAAATCGGCGGTGATTGAAGTCTTATTCGAAAACGATTCAGCTGTATTTATATTTCCCACAGAACTTTTCTTAATCAAAAGTTCATCAATAATTTCCTCCCAGCTATAAACTACCATCAGCCTTCTGAGTATATTTTGAAGTTCTCGAATATTTCCCGGCCAGTGATAGGCCATGAGTTTTTCCATTATTTGTTTATTGGGTTTGGAAAGTTGTTTGGTATTGAATTGAGAATTATATGCTTCTATATAATATTCAATTAGAGGTGGAATATCTTCAGGTCTGTTACGAAGAGGGGGGATATCTATTTTTATTATATTCAATCGATAGTATAGGTCTTCTCTGAATTTTCCCTCTTTTATTCTTTGTTCAAGATCCTGGTTAGTGGCCGCTATAACCCATGTATCGGTTTTAATTTCTTTTTCTGATCCCAATGGGGCAAACTCACCACTTTGCAAAACGTGTAAAAGTTTAGACTGCAACGTTAGAGCCATGTCGCCAATTTCATCTAAAAAAAGGACACCTTCATGCGCTATTTCGAATTTACCTCGTCTTTTCCGTTCAGCGCCGGTAAATGCACCCCGTTCGTATCCGAAGAGTTCACTTTCAAGCAATCCCTCCGGTAACGCTGCACAATTAATTTTCACAAAGGGCTTATTCCGTCTTGAAGAGCTGTAATAGAGATTATTGGCTACAACTTCTTTCCCAACACCGCTTTCTCCGGTGATTAAGATGTTCAATCCTGTGTCGGTAACATGCTTTATCAGTTCCCTTATTCTTTCAATACTGTGGCTTACACCGATTAAAGGGGGTCCCATATACATTTTATTAATTGTTTGTTTATAATGCTTGGAAATTGTTGTCAAAAGAGTCAAACTCTAAAAACATCCATAATAAACAGATATTTGATATTATTTTTATTTGATTCATTTCAGCCGGTTTTCTGCGAAAGTAGGTCGGTAATTAGTTGGTCAAGTTTAGAAAGTTCGAACGGTTTTTCCAATACAAAATCCGCATTAGCCTCGGTTGCCAATGCTTCAGGGTGTTCACCCCATCCAGTGATAGCAATCACCGGGATAGACGGGTACTTTTTCTTTACAATTGAAATTACCCCGACCCCACTTATATTTGGCATAACAAGGTCTGTTAGTATCAAATCAAATTTTCCATTTTCAGCATCAAGTAATTTTAATCCATCTAAGCCGTTTGAAGCGGATAGAACCTGATACTTTTTTTGGCTAAAAAATTCATACAACGTTGTTAGTACTTCCTCGTTGTCATCAATAATAAGCAGTTTGTATGGTTTCCCCATTTCGACCTCAAAGCATGACTTTGTGCAGGCAGTCAATTATAAGAAGGGGCAGAACTGATGAACTCGTAAAAAGTCCATTTTAAATTTTTCAGATACAATCTATTTTGTAATACCACAATAAAAAAACAAAATATCGTGTTTAAATTTCGACTTCTAAGGAAATAATTTTGCCAAACACATAATATCCGTCGTAACTTAAAATAATTATAACGAAAAATTAAGTTTCTACCGGTACGGTATATGGCCATTCGTAGTATAGAAAAGCACTTTAAAAGATCAGCAGAAGAATATTAACAAACAAATTTTCCATTAATCCGGGATTTATACTTTTGATTTATCAATACCTGAAAAAATTAAGTTATGCTTTGTCTTAAAAACAAGAATAAAATTTAGGCTTTTTTAATTTTAAAACATTAAATAAATTTGGTGCCGAAGGCCGGACTTGAACCGGCACGAGTCTCCCCACTACCCCCTCAAGATAGCGTGTCTACCAAATTCCACCACTTCGGCACATTAAGACAAACAAAGTTTATGTTTTGATGATGTCGTGAAAAGTCGCTTGTTAAATATTGTGCAAACTCCTCGTTTTTGATTATTAACGACGTAATCGCATTTAGTTCTGAGTACTTTCTTCCGGTTGAGCCGGCGGTGTAGGCTTCGAGGACTCTGGTTGGGTATTAGAGCTTTTTTCCGGTGCAGTTTGCTGTTCCAGAGGAGCTTTTGTATCCAACATGATGGAAGTTCTCGCCTTATGGCTAGACATGTAAGCCAGCCCTAGAGATGTTAACATAAATACTACGGCTGCCATTGTTGTTGCCTTGCTTAAAAAAGTTGATGCGCCGGTACTGCCAAAAAGTGTTTGACTGGAGCCTCCTCCAAAAGCAGCGCCGATATCAGCACCTTTGCCGGTCTGCAACAAAACAATCATAATCAGAGCCGTGCATACAATAACGTGAATTATGATTAAAATTATTGACATATTTATTATATTTTATATTTAAATCAGTTATAAGATCATCGTTTAAAATTAACTATTTTACAGAATGTCTCAGCACTTAAACTTGCGCCTCCAACCAATGCTCCATCAACATCATCCATTGCCATCAATTCATTTATATTGTCTGGTTTAACGCTTCCTCCGTATATTATTCTTGTTGATTCGGCAAGCATATTTCCAAAATTTTTTTCGAGCAACAGGCGCAAAAATCGATGGACCTCTTGAGCTTGATTACTAGTTGCTGTTTTACCCGTTCCAATAGCCCAAATAGGTTCATAAGCTAAAACCAATTTTTTCAGATTTTCTTTAGAAAAACCTTTTAACCCTTTTTTAACCTGTTTGTCAAGTACAGAAAATGTATCTTTTGATTCACGTTCTTTTTCAGATTCGCCAATACATAAAATTGGTGTTAAGTCATAATTAATTGCAGCTCTCATTTTTTTATTAACGGTTTCGTCGGTTTCGCCAAAATACTGTCGACGTTCGGAATGACCAATAATGACATATCGGCATCCGACTGATAAAAGCATCGGGGCTGATATTTCACCGGTATAGGCACCTTCCTTCTCCCAGAAAAGGTTTTGAGCACCAATCGCAATATTGCTTTGCCCTGCAATATATGCAACGCTTGAAATTGAAATAAAAGGAGGTGCAATCATAATATCAATATCAATGACTTGTTTTAATCGTCTTACTATTTCTTTGACCGTATCAATGGCATCCGAACTGGTTTTAAACATTTTCCAATTCCCTGCAATGAGCGATCGGCGATTTTCCATTCCTTGATCTCCTTAAATTTGGTCCGTTTATCTTCATAATAGAACCATGATTTGCTAATAGCGACCGAACTTATAAATGGGCTCCGATCATAACCGCAAGGTCAACCATTCTGTTTGAATATCCTATTTCATTATCATACCAAGCAAGTACTTTCACCATGTTATCAACAACATAAGTCGTTGGTGCGTCAATAATAGAAGAAAAGCGAGAACCATTGAAATCCGCAGATACCAAAGGAAGTTCGTTGAAACCCAATATGCCGGCGAGTGATCCTTCCGAGGCCTTTTTAAAGGCTTCGTTTACATCAGAAACCGTTACCCCTGATTTTTCCAAAGTTGCGACAAAATCAACAACGGACACATTGGGTGTTGGAACACGAATAGCAAGACCATTAAGTTTCCCACTGAGCTCGGGAAGTACGATAGAAACTGCTTTTGCTGCTCCTGTTGTCGTCGGTATCATGGAAAGAGCGGCAGCTCTAGCCCTTCGAAGATCTTTATGGGGAAGGTCTATAAGGCGCTGGTCACCCGTATAAGCATGTACAGTCGTCATCAGACCGCATTTTATCCCAAAATTTTCAAGCAGTACCTTGCTAACCGGTGCGAGGCAATTGGTGGTGCAGGATGCATTTGATATGATATGATGTTGTCTTGGGTCATATTGGTTTGAGTTAACTCCCATAACGATGGTGATATCCGGATCCTTGGCCGGTGCGGATATTATTACTTTTCTTGCTCCGGACGCAAGATGTCTTGACGCTTTTTCAGAGTCTCTAAAGATACCCGTACATTCAGCAACGATGTCTACGCCTAACTCTTTCCAGTTTAGATGGGAAGGATCTTTTACGGACATCACAGCAATTGATTTGTCTCCCACCTCAATTGAATCACCTTTATTAAGGACTTCACGGTCTAATGTGCCATGTACGGAATCATATTTAAGAAGATGGGCCATCGTTGTTGAATCTGTGAGATCATTGATAGCCAAAACCTCAACATCAGAACGGTTCATCGCAGCCCTGAAAACAAGACGTCCTATCCTTCCAAAGCCATTGATGCCTAATTTCACACTCATAATGCCTCCTTGAAATTTTGCATTATAATCAGTGCATTTATTTTAACCAGTAGGTCATATTTTTGTGTTTTACTAATTTAGTCGAAACCGAGGTGCTTAATAGAGAAGGAATTCGAAAAATTAATCGTGATCGACACTTTAAAAAACTACTTTGAGGCGTTTACTGATTTTACCGAGGTTATAGGTTAAAAATAATTCCAATTGTTATAGACGCTTATTTCCTTTTAAAATTCCACTTGCCAGTGAGATGCTTTTTTGACCATATACTTCTATACATTCTGCCAGTTCACCAAGTTCAGCATCTTTACGGGCATTGACTGCTTTGATCAAAATTGGGAGATTAACTCCTGATATAACTTCTATACGTCCTTCTTCTAAAAAAGAATAACTTAAATTGGAAGGTGTTCCGCCGAACATATCGGTAAGGATCAGCACCCCTTCTTGCTGGTTGACTGTTTTTATTCCTTGGGCAATTTTTTCCCGCAGCTTATCTGTATCTTCGTTTAAATTGATTGAAACCGATGTGAGTGCCTCAGGTCGAAAACCTAATACAAATTCGGCGGTTTCAATAAGAGCAGCTCCGAGTTGGCTGTGTGTAACAATAACTATTCCTATCATAAAATTCCTGTTTTCTGCTATCTTTTGTCTCTCCTTTATTCAACTATTGATTAATATCCCGATGGGTAATCTGAACTTGTCTTCCATTTTTCTTTAAATGTTCAAACACGTTATGTGCAATAACGACAGAACGGTGGCGTCCTCCGGTACAACCTATCGCAATAGTCAAATAAGCTTTCCCCTCATTTATATATAATGGGATTAAATAGTCAAGCAGGTCTAAGTATTTATTTAAAAATGTGCAGGTAATCGTATTATTCAGTACATAATTTTTAATTTTTTCGTTTTCTCCATCCAGAGATTTTAATTCAGGGACAAAATAAGGATTTTTAAGAAATCGAACATCCATTACTGCATCAGCATCATGGGGGATACCAAATTTGAAACCAAACGACATAATATTTATCCTCATGAGTAAAAGCGCTTTGCTTTTTTCAGTAATATCGAGAATAATAGTCTTTAATTCATGAGTATTTAAATAAGAAGTATTGATAACTTTATCAGCTGCAATTCTAAGGTCTTTTAATTTTTCTTTTTCATCCCTGATACCATCGATTAGAGATTTGTTGTAAGATAGTGGATGAGGTCTGCGCGTTTGACTAAATCGTTGCAATAGAATTTTTTCATCTGCTTCAAGAAAAAGGATTTTAAAATAATATCCTTTTTGTCTGAGTGAATTGAAAATTGATGAATATTTCGCGAGAAAACCTCTTTCACGTATATCCATTACAAAGGCAAGCCCACTAATTTCAGAATCACTTTCAATAGGCAGTTCCAAAAATTTAGGTAGAAGATCAACCGGCATATTGTCAACACAATAGAAACCTGCATCCTCAAATGCGGCCATTGCGGTACTTTTTCCAGATCCTGAATATCCTGTAATAATTATGATTTTAAATTTTTTCACTTTCAACCAACAATTTTTTAATTTTGTTAATTAAAATTCTTCATCCTCCTCTTGAATGATGTTAAATATTTCATCGCTGTTAGTAGCATTTAATAGTTTTTTTCTAAACCCATCATTTTTTAGAATTCTTGAAATTCGAGCAAGTAGTTTTAGATGAAGACCGGTTGAGTTTTCAGGAGTTATAAGCAGAAAAAAAATGTATACCGGCCGGCCGTCCATAGACTCAAAATCGACACCTTTTCGGCTTAAGCCAAAACCGAGGGCCAATGATTCAATATTTTTCAATTTACCGTGAGGTATTCCGATACCATCACCAATGCCGGTACTGCCAAGCTGTTCCCTATCCATAAGCACGCGTACAAGCTCCTTATGGTTTACATCGGCAATACGGGCAAGTGGAGTTGCAAGTTCTTCGATAATTCCCATCTTGTCATTTGATTTCAAATCGACAAGAATTGATTCTTTTTTCAAAACATCAAGAATTTTCATTTTTAACTCAGAAAATCCGAAGCCCGTAACGTTACCTCAGCTACTGGGCTGGATTAATCCATAATGGCCGTCCCTGCGGCGATAAAGAACGTTTACTTTATCCGTCCTCGCATTTGTAAATACCAAGAAATTATGGTTTACAAGATCCATCTGCATCGTTGCTTCTTCAATATCCATTGGTTTATATTCTATATTTTTAATTTTTAACTGCTTAGTAGATTCCTCATCGATAGGATGGATATCTTGAGTTGAATTATCTTTTGCTCTATTTTTTATTCCGCCTCTGTAACCTCTGATTTTTTGTTTGCTCTTCTTTATCTGTTTTTCAAGCTTGTCCAATACGATATCAATAGCGGAATACATGTCATTTGTTTCTTCTTTACCATTTATATTTAGTTTATCGCCGGTGATATTGATTTCTGCTAAATGGCGAAACTTCTCAACTGAAAGCACTACATTTGCCTCTGCAGGGTTCTCAAGAAATTTATCAAAACGATCCAGTTTTTCTCGAACATAGGACTTCAAATTTTCTGAAGAATCGAGGTTTTTAAAGGTTACAGTCGTCTGCATGCTAAAGACCTCCCTAAAATTGTTTGCGTTTGTTGGATGGTAAGACCCTGAGCATTTCCCGATACTTGGCTACTGTTCTTCGGGCGATATCGATATTTGCCTCTTTGAGAATTTTAGAGATTTTACTATCGGAGTATGGTTTTCTGGGATCTTCACTCCCAATGATTTGTTTTATTTTATCCTGAACGCTGGCAGAGGCAATAGCCTCACCATGAATTCGATTAATAGAACTATTAAAGAAATATTTCAATTCAAAAATGCCTTGAGGCGTAAATGCATATTTATTAGTTGTGACCCTGCTGATTGTCGATTCATGCATATTGATGTCCCTTGCAACATCTCTGAGCACCATTGGTTTTAGACGGGAGATTCCTTTTTCGAAAAAATCATGCTGAAAATGCAAGATACTCTCCATTACTTTATAAATGGTTTTCTGGCGTTGATGTATACTCCTGATCAGCCAAGCGGCAGAACGCATTTTTTCTTGGATATAGTCTTTTGCCTTATTGGGTATATTTAAATCGCTATTCATCGAACTCTTATAAAATGAGTTGACACGAAGCTTCGGCATGCCGTCGTCATTTAACATTATTACGAAATCATTTTCGACCTTATAGACAAAAATGTCGGGATTAATATATATTGGTTCTTCCTCGCTAAATTGTCGGCCGGGTTTCGGTTCCAGCCCTTTGATAATATCAATAGCGGAAATAACCTCTTCAATGTCTGCTTTCAGAGCTCTGCATATGGCTTTATAATTTTTGTTCTCTAGATGATGGAGATGATTTTTAATAATATCGATTACGATTGTACTATTCAGGCCAAGATGCCGTGCCTGAATCAGAAGGCATTCTCTTAGATCCCTCGCACACACACCGATTGGATCAAAAGTCTGCATGATAGATAAAAACTGTTTTACCTTTTGCGGGGCAGCCCCACTTGTTTTGATAATTTCGTCAAGCGGGATGTCCAGATAACCATCTCTGTTCAGGTTGCCGATAATCAGGCTTCCGATCTCCTCTTGCTCCTTTGTTGGGCAAGTCATAAGCACTTGCCAAAGGAGATGCTCTTTCAAAGATTCCTTTGGAGCTATAAAGGATTCAAAATTTGGGGTATCTTTTTTTTCGGTTTCGAAGTGAATCTTATCAGGAGAATTATATTCATCGATATAATTACTCCAGTCAATATCCGCATGAGTATTTTCATCTATAGTCAGTTCTTTTGTTGAAGCAATATCAGTAACTTCAGCCTCGGATAGTTCTGTGGATTGTTCTTCACCGGCAACTTCCTGAACCTCTTCTAATACGGGATTTTCCTCTAGCTGCTGGCTGATCATTTCAATCAGTTCCAGTCGGGACAACTGCAGAAGCTTTATTGACATCTGTAGTTGTGGAGTTAAGATTAATTGCTGAGTTAATTTAAGTTGTTGTCTTAATTCAAGTGCCATTTTATAACTAAAGTTTCGCAGATGTTATCCGCATCTGCCGTATAATGGTATCTTCAATGATATCGATAAAATGGAATAAAATATCAGGTTCAA
>JAFGES010000051.1 GCA_016931455.1 Desulfobacterales bacterium
GAGGCATTGAAACGCGACCCTCCACTTTGCAACCCCAACCTCAACTCCAGACTTGACTATATCAAAAAAGCCAGTGCAAAGTAAATGATGGAGGTGACGCATGGAACAAACAAAAAACAATCCAGCAATAAAAGCAGTAGAAAAAATTGAACGTCTGCTTTCTAGTGAACAAATACTATTAAGTGAGTTTTCGAGTGACGGAACAGTATTTGATAATCACATGAAACTTGTGGTTACTTGCTGGGTTCCTCAAGAAGATCGTAAAATTTCTGAAAAACAGAAATAACACACTGCTCAGGATTGTCGTGAAACTCTGTCATTCTTTTTCCGGTTTTTTCTTTTGAAAAACCCATTATGACTGTTGGATTAAAAGAAAAGTAAGCAATTGTCAGATTGCTGGCAACTAAGTTTTTGGTGTTCTCATCCATGCTGCATTCTCCTTTCAAAAGAAGTCAATTTCATCAATTTCCTTCATGATTCGGCCTGTTTCCGACAGGGCGACTATGATCTTCTGGTAATGCTCAATATCTGAGTTATCCAGAGTCCTTCCTTTTCGATCTTTCAACCACTTTTGAGCCGGTTGATAGCCACCAATAAAAAAGTTCCAAGCACATTCTGGAACATTACCGAAAAATTGATTTTCGTTGATAAAAACGTCGCCATTTTTATAAGCGACTTGATCAACCCCGTCTGATCCTGCGATAGGGTAAGAAGTAATAAATTGCTGTAGCTTCGGTGATTCAAAAAGATGGAGTAAGCGCAATTCTGAGCCTAGCACGATGAGTTGTTTAAAGACGTTTTCATTCTTCGGGTAAGGCACTCTCGGAAACTCCGTTTTCAGAAATTCCCGGTATCTTGCGCGATAACCTGGAGAATGAAGAATGGCATAAATATAATCAAAAATATTTTCAGGTGTGACATCGTTTATGATGATTTTAA
The DNA here is from genome assembly GCA_016931455.1 of Desulfobacterales bacterium. Lineage (GTDB taxonomy): Bacteria > Desulfobacterota > Desulfobacteria > Desulfobacterales > JAHDSC01 > JAFGES01. The sequence continues at coordinate 940 of JAFGES010000051.1, forward strand.
GTTCATAGATAAACTCTTCTTTAATATTCGGAACAAATGCGCCATTTCGATCAAGATAAAAAAGAGGAAATACTGTATCAATACTAACGCTATCTGATCGGATATAGCCATTAGAATGCGGGTATCTTGTTGCAAAATAATAAGACACAGGAGTTTTGTCTGGTGATCGGTTCACGGTTATTAAGCCAATGTTTTTTCTCGAAATCAAATGCCGCATTACCTCGCCACGCGGCATACAATGGAATCCTTTTGAGTTACCAGTATAAAAAGTCCATCTTTCATCAAATGGTCGATATGAAATTTTTACAAACCTGTCTTCGTCGTAATTGTTAATCACATCTTTTTGGGCTAAATTAACTTTCCAGTCACGAACATCTTTTCCGAGATTATATTTTAAGCGAAGTGATTCGGAATCCAGTGACTGAAAATCCAGAATGACACGTGCAATTTCATTTTTTGTAAACTGAATACTCATCCCGTCACGGGCGGTCACGATACCGACGCTTGAAACCGAAAATAAATCCTTAACTGAAAATCCTTGAAAATATTCTTCCCTGTGACTTTCATTCCGGGAAACCCATTCATAATTTGGAGCCTTCGGTATTACCTCATTCCAAGCTACGGTGTTTATCGAATTGCTGGTTAGAAATTCAAACTTGGCCTGCCTCGTCCCAAAACAATCGGCGCGGTAGATGGTCAATAATCTGTTTTCCGTTTTAGTCCTATGTCTTATCCCAAAAATAATTGATACGCCCTGTTTTATATCAAATACATTTTCATCTTTACTGCCATCTGGCGCCTTTTCTTTTTTATTAGAATTTCCATGCAAATCCAAAACATAAATCGCATCAAAGGTTTTCATCAAATGATACCGCATTCCCCTGAAAGTGGGATTATCCAGATATCCATGAGCCGTAATCATGCCGATAATGCCTTCACCGTTCTTTTCGACCATGCTTTCCGCAAGGCGAATAAATTTTACGTAATCATCATTCAACCATTTAGAATTTCGCTCTTGCAGTTTCCCTCCGGCTGGCTCAACCTTGTAAACATCATGACCTTTATAAAATTCGTTATTTGATTCTCCGGAATAAGGCGGATTGCCAATCACTACCATGATGGGGGATTTATTCTTTACAATCGACGCTGCCATTGATTCTTCAGCTATACTGTCAGCGAACCCCAAACTGCTGTACATGTCTTTTTGAATCACGCTTTCTTCAAGAGAATTTGTCAGGTAAATGCCAAGTCGATGGTTGAAATACTTAAACCCTGTCTCCTTAAATGCCATGCTGAGTTTCAAATGAGCGATTGTATATGGAGCCATCATAATTTCAAAACCATGAATGCGTGGCAATAAATCATGATGTACGTATGTTGGCCAGCGCCCTTGTTGACCCGTCTTGAGTATCTTCTCGTAAATCAGACGTATTACGGCGCTGATAAACGTCCCTGTTCCGGTCGCCAGATCGAGAACGTGAACTCTATGATTTCCCGTTGCGGTTTTTGAGGTATCGGCCAAACCGTTGAAAAGCGAAAATTCTTTTGACAGTAAATGGTCAACAGATCGGACGATAAACCGAACGACCGGCACGGGCGTATAGAAGGCTCCCATTTTTTTGCGAAGTTCAGGATCATATTCTTTCAAAAAATCTTCATAGAAATGAATGACGGGATCAATATTCTCTTTGGTTTTACCAAATAATTCATTTTGATAATATTGATCCATAAGCTCTTTAGTATTGGCATGAGAAAAGACCTCGCATAACTCATCGACAATGTATTCAAGGCGTTTATCAAAATCATGACCGACAATGTGATCGAAAAAATGTCGAAGAAAAGGGTTTGACGCAGGGACTAAATCCCGCGCTTCCTGACGGGTAAAATTATCAGGAGTTTCGTCATAATTCCGTGCTACGAAAAGCCCGTAAACAATGGTCTGAGCATACATATCCGAAAAGGAACCATGGTTTAGATCGTGAACCAATAATCGTTTTATCGTTTCATAAACCCGCTTGGTTCCTACGTTTTTTTCAGATTCGTTAGAAAGAAAATGTCTGACGTTATCTCGAAGTCTTTGAGCTTTCCCACCCATAATCTTGGCAAGATGCTCTCCTGATCGAATGGGTTCTCGACTCGATTTTGAAAAATCAATCAGGGTTTTGGAAACGTTTTCATAATTTTCAGGAATTGGCTTAATCGTTCTGTTTTTTATATCGAAATTTGCAATCCTGATTGGATCTTCGTACCGCAAGCCATTCCGGTAAAACCGAAATTCCAGATAATCGGTCAAAACAAGGTTTGTATAACCGTAATATCTTGCCATCTGTTCAGATTGTTCAATTTTATCCAGTGAAATTCCGATATCCTTTGCTTCGATATACAGAATCGGCACTCCGTTATTCATTATGGCGAAATCGGGTTTATTTCCATCTTTCGCTTTCGCGTCATGATCTATCCGGGTAATATGAATTGTCTCAAAAATTGCCTTCAGCAGAATCTCGAAGTCGGCACGATAGCCCATTTCACTTGTTTCATAATATGAAAACTTCCGTCCAATCTCGGCTAGATATTTATTAAAAATGGTCTGCATCCCGGAGACGCTATTTTGCTTTTCTCGACTTCAGCGTCAGCTTAATAGGACTATGAGCTTTCACGGTTTTCGGAGCTGGAACGCCAAGCGCTTTTCTCATCATGGCATCAAAATCATCAGCGTCCATC
>JAFGES010000052.1 GCA_016931455.1 Desulfobacterales bacterium
AATGAAGAGTACTTCTCCGTGATCTCTGAGTGCATCCACCCAGCCCGTCATTCGAACCTTACCGTCTATCTCCGACAAGCCGAGATGCCCGCAATATGATCGGCCATGATATACCATGACACTTTTATCCTTTCTATTCGATTACAAAACAAAAAAATTATTCTCTGAATGGAATAATTTTGAGATTATCATACTTATTTTCAATTATAACTTTTCTAAATTGCAGAAAATTGTTCTTTACAAAAATTTTCAGGCACGGCCGTAGGGTAATTACCCGTAAAACAGGCTGTGCAATGAAGCTTTCTCTCCGGCACGGCATCCAGCATTCCTTCAACGGATAAATACGCGAGAGAATCTGCTCCAATATGTTTACAAATCGATTCAACATCGGAGGATGAAGCTATCAGCTCACCACGGCTGGATATATCAATTCCATAAAAACAGGGAAACTTAACCGGCGGTGAACTTACCCGAACATGAATCTCCGCGGCCCCGGCAGTACGTAATAGACGCACCAACTTTTTCAAAGTCGTACCGCGCACTATCGAGTCTTCTACTACAACGATTCGTTTGCCTCGCAAGACACCTGTAACCGGATTAAATTTTATTTTTACATCCAGATCTCTTTCATTCTGATCCGGATCAATAAAGGTGCGACCGATATAATGATTTCTTATTAAACCGATTTCAAATCTTATCCCGGAAGCCTGCGCATATCCCAGTGCGGCCGTATTGGCTGAATCCGGGACGGCTATCACGATATCCGCCTCACAAGGTGATTCTTCTGCGAGCTTTTTACCCAGTTTTCTTCTCGTTTTATCGACTTTTTCACCAAATATCATACTGTCGGGTCTGGAAAAATAGATATATTCAAAGATACAAAAAGCCCGCCGCCTTTTTTGAGGCAGTTGCTTGGATTGGATACCGTTTCGGTCGATGATGAGAACCTCTCCCGGGTCGATACTACGAATATATTGTGCATCAATAATGTCCAGAGCACAGGATTCGGAAGCGACAATATGGCTATTTCCGTCTTTCCCAAGACAAAGCGGCCTGAATCCATAGGGGTCACGAACCGCAATAAGTTTTGAAGGCGTCAAAAATATAAAACAGTAAGCACCCTCAATCCGGTTCAAGGCATCAATCACCATGTCTTCGATAGAAGATTTTTTCGATCTTGCAATCAAATGAAGAACGATTTCGCTGTCTGATGTGGTCTGAAAGATTGAGCCGTCTTCTTCCATCAGTTTTCGAAGCTGCAAAGCATTTACCAAATTTCCATTATGTGCTGCCGCAATTTGTCCGCCTTTAAACTGTATGAGAATGGGCTGGGCATTGATGAGTCCCGACAAACCGGTTGTTGAGTAACGATTGTGTCCGATGGCGGATGAGCCTTTTAAACCGGATAAAATATCCGGATTCGAAAAAACGGTGCATACTAAGCCCATATCCTTGTAAAGCGTGATTGCCTTTCCATTTGAGGCTGCAATGCCGGCACTTTCCTGCCCGCGGTGTTGAAGGGCATAAAGCCCTAAATAAGTCTTTTCTGCAGCTTTGGAATCCCCGAAAATACCGAAGACGCCGCAGCATTCTTTGAGTTGATCCATGGTACCTGATAATAAATTTTTATTATTAATAAACACTTAGTCTTAATCCTCGATGCGGTGTTTTGTCGATTCGGAAAAATATAAGACTAATGGTAAAAAGAAGAGGACGCTCCATGACCTTAATCCATTTGGACAAAAACTTTAAAACTGTAACCGGAATAAATAACCGGTATTAATAATAGGGTCAATATGTATTTCATAGGACCGACTCAAGCAATATCAATACCATATCGAGTGTTTTAGTGAGAATTAAGATAATAATTTGATATATCAGCCTTATATTGTTATCTAATTTTTGACAAGTTAAAAAATGCTGAAAAAATAATATACACTTGTGTAGGGTTGCCGAGTCAAAACTACCGATATGTTGTAAAATAGATTTTTAAATCCACAAGTTGAACACTTAAAAGGTCAAAAAAGCTGATTGCTTTCAAATAAATTCATGTTTATCAAAAAAATGGTTGAGATGAGCGATAAGGAGTCTAAAATGCCTATAAAGGTGAACGATAGCAAAACATTGTATCATGGTAGAGTTTTTAAACTGGTATCCGAAAATATCACGTTAGCCGGTGGTGTCGAAGTGGATATGGATATTATTCGACATCCGGGTGCAGCGGCGATCGTTCCTTTATCTCGTAAGAACACTGTGATATTGATTAAACAATACCGCCATGCCGTTAGAGATTATATTTGGGAAATTCCTGCCGGAACCCTCAATATGAAAGAGACCGCCATCGAATGTGCAAAAAGGGAATTAAGGGAAGAGACCGGTTATATTGCGGAAAATTGGCATAAATTAACGGAAATTCTACCCGTGCCCGGATATTCGGATGAACGCATTCATATTTTTTTAGCCGGCAAGCTGAGTCGGATGAATCAGGATCTGGATGTCGATGAAGTGTTGGAAGTTTATGAGTTTAAGATTGGAGCGGCCATGGAAATGATTTTTAAAGGAGAAATTTGCGACGGCAAATCAATTGCCGGGCTCTTTATGGCATTGCATTGGTTGAAACAAAACGGTTTGCCGTAAAATTACATTATAGGATATGCAGGAGAAATCCCGTGAAAAAGCTTCTGATTTTAGTTGTTTTTTTTACTTTGCTCATAGGGGTCGGTACCCTTGTATATATGGGCCAAAGGCAGGAAGGTGATAAAGGATCATATTACTCGGGGACCATCGAGGCAACCCAGGCCGATTTGGCTTTCAATACCGCCGGGCGGGTTGAAAGCATATGGGTGGATGAAGGTCAATCCATCAAAAAGGGTCAAATTCTGGCCGAACTTGAATCCGCTGAATTTTCGGCGCGGCGGGATTTGGCTCAAGCCCGATTAGAGCAGTCGCTTGAACATTTGAATCAGTTGCAAGCTGTTTTTGAAGTTTATCAAAGCACTTTGCCTGCGGAAGTCGAAAGAGCCGAAGCAGCCGTGACGGCACTTCAAGCCCAACGGGATGAACTTGAGGCCGGTTATAGAATCCAAGAAGTTCAGCAGGCGCGTTTGGCACTTGAGGCGGCCCAAAGTACCTACAATGAAGCCCGTAAAGATAAGATTCGATATGATAAGCTGTTTCAAGAAAAAATTATTGCCGAAAAGGATAAAGATGTCGTCGATCTTAAGTTCGAGCTTGCATTAAAAGCATATGAGCGCGCTAAGGAAGATTTTGATCTTCTGCAGGAAGGATTTCGAAAACAAACGATCGATGTCGCCAGAGCCAAACTTGCTGAAGGCCGGGCCGTTCTTTTGAAGGCCAGAGGAAATCTGAAGACAATCGAGGCAACGGCCGGAGAGGTTGCAGCTGCTAAAGCCAATGTTCAGGCTGCCCGTTCGGAACTTGAACTGGCAAATATTCAACTGGCATATACAAAATTGCAGGCACCCTTTGAAGGGATTCTTACCAGTCGAAATTTGGAGCCGGGAGAAGTGGTTTCTGCAAGTCGAGAGGTGTTTTCTCTTGCCGATTTATCCAAGGTGGATTTAAAAGTTTATATCGATGAAACTGAAATCGGAAAAATAAAACCCGGCCAAACAGCTGAGGTTCGAATCGATACATTTGCCGATAAAATTTACACAGGCCGTGTTGCCTTTATTTCTCCCGAGGGCGAGTTCACTCCCAAAATGATTCAAACCCAAAAGGAGCGGGTGAAACTCGTTTATTTGGTGAAAATTGCCATTCTAAATCCTGATTTTGAACTAAAGCCGGGAATGCTTGCCGATGCATGGTTTCGATGAATCATCCCTTCTATTACCGGAAAGAGGCGCTATGGATTCACCGCTCATAACGGTTAAAGGCATATCGAAAAAATATGGCCGGCTGGAAGCTGTTGAGCGTGTTTCATTTGACGTACCGCGTCAAATGATATTGGGCTTTTTGGGATCTGACGGGGCTGGAAAAACTACGCTTTTGAGAATGATCGCCGGTATGATTAAGCCGTCGACCGGCAGCATTTACATAGATGGTCTGAACGGGATTGCTGAAAGAAAAAAAGTGAAGGCGTTGATCGGATATATGCCCCAGCGTTTCGGACTCTATCAGGACCTTACGGTTAGTGAGAATATCGATTTTTTCATGGATATTTTCGGTATTTTCGGCCGTGAAAGAAAAATACGAAAAGAATATTATCTCGGTTTTTCAAACCTGATACCTTTTGAGCACCGGTTGGCGAGGGATTTATCCGGAGGTATGAAACAAAAATTAGGTCTTGCCTGTGTGTTGGTCAATCAACCCAAGCTGCTTATTTTGGATGAGCCGACCAATGGCGTGGACCCGGTTTCACGCCGTGAATTCTGGGATATCCTGACCGAAATGAAGCGTAAAGGGATAACCCTATTGATTTCAACAGCCTACCTGGATGAAGCCCAAAAATGCGATCGCTTGATTTTGATGCATGATGCCCGAGTCATCGCTGAATCAACGCCGCATGAACTGCAGTCGGGCTTTTCCGATTTACAAGAGGCGATGATCGCTCAGATTCAAGCGGTAGACGAGGCACTGGCCCATGAACGATTCAACCCCTGAGGCGGTATATGTCAAAGATTTAGAAAAACGATTCGGCCGGTTTGCAGCCGTCGATCGAATCAGTTTCACAGTTAAAAAGGGTGAAATATTCGGGTTCCTCGGTCCAAACGGTGCCGGTAAATCCACAACCATCCGCATGCTTTGCGGAATTATCACCCCTACGTCGGGATTCGGACGTGTGGCCGGATATGATATTTTTAAGGAAAATGAAAATATTAAACAAACCATCGGTTATATGTCCCAGAAATTTTCTCTCTATATCGATTTGACCCCGATTGAAAACATTCGTTTTTATTTAGGTATTTATAACGTTCCGGCGTCGAAATGGAAGGATCGAACCGAATGGGTGCTTGAAATGACACGGCTCAAAGATGCCCGTAAACGTCTGACCCGTGAATTGCCCCCGGGTTGGCGCCAGCGCCTGGCTCTTGGGTGTGCGTTGCTGCATGAACCTGAAATTCTCTTTCTGGATGAGCCGACGGCCGGTGTCGATCTGATTACGCGCAGACATTTTTGGGAGTTTATTAAATATCTGACCGGCAAAGCGGTTACGGTTTTTGTGACCACGCATTATATGGAGGAGGCCGGGCATTGCGATCGACTGGTAATGATTAACAGGGGAAAAATCGTTGCTTCCGGTGCTCCCCGACAAATTATTCAGGATCTTTTTCCCGATCAATCCCATGCCGATCTAAACGATGCTTTCGTAAAACTGATGACCGGGAGAAGCGATTGAATCCAATCAGAATCCACGCGATCGCCCGTAAAGAATTCTACCATCTGATTCGAGATTTCAGAAGTTTGTATTTGGCCTTTTTTATTCCGCTTTTGCTGATTTTGCTTTTCGGATATGCTCTCAGTTTGGATCTTAAAAATGTTAAAATTGCGGTCGTTGATCAAGATAACACGGAACTTAGCCGTGATATCGTCGAAAAATTAAATACTTCTTTTTATTTTGATGTTACCGCCCATCTTCCGAATTCCAAAGCCTTGGAAAAATATTTGGACCATGGTCGTACGTCCATGGGGCTTGTCATTCCGCCGGACTGGACGGAAAATTTAAAGGCGGATCGTGAAAGTTCGCTTCAAATTATTCTCGATGGAAGTGATCCCAATTTATCCGGTTTAACAAGAAGTTATCTGACGGCTTTCATCGAGGATGATAACCATGTTCAACGGATTGATTTTTTTAATCGTAAGGGCATGGAAAAGATGGAAACCGCCGTCGAGGGGCGTATTCGCGTCTGGTTTAACGAAGATCTTGAAAGTCGTAACTTTATCGTTCCGGGGCTTATTGCCGTCATTATCATGATTGTCGGTGCCATGCTGACCTCTTTGGTCATTGCCCGCGAATATGAAAACGGCACGATGGAAACCATTTGCGCGCTGCCCATTCAAGCGGATGAATTTATCCTGGGAAAAGCGATTCCGTATTTTTTTATCGGACTTATCGATGTGTTGATGGCTGTTTTGGTTGGACAGTTTTTGTTCGGTGTGGTGATGAAGTCAAGTTTCTGGCTCTTGATGATCGCAGCAAGCATTTATCTTGCAGTCGCCTTGAACCTGGGGCTGTTTATATCGGTTGTCGCCAAATCGCAACTCGTGGCCAATCAGGTGGCTATTTTGGTGACCTACCTTCCTTCGCTTTTACTGAGCAATTTTGTATTTCCGGTTGAAAATATGCCCGCAATTCTCCAGAAAATTACCTACATTGTGCCCGCGACCTATTTTATAAATATCCTTAACGGCTTATATATGCGAGGGTCGGAATTGGGACATTTGTGGTCGGATTATCTGATTCTTTTGATCATGTTCGGTATCCTGTTTATTGTAAATCTGGTGATTTTAAAAAAAGAGGGGCTATGAAGTGAATTGGATCAGAATACGTGAACTGGTGCGCAAAGAATTCATTCAATTGTTCAGGGATAAAAGAAACCGGCCGCTTCTAATCCTTGCGCCTTTCATTCAGTTAATCGTTTTCGGTTATGTGGTCAGCACTGATGTTCGCAACATTCGGGTTGCCCTTCTGGACCAAAGCAAAACTTTGGAAAGCCGAAAACTCATCAATACGATAAACGCAAATAAGACCTTTAGTATTACCCATTATACCGATTGTCCCAATGATCTGGATCACCTGCTCTTCAAGCGAAAAGTCGACTTGACGGTAAAAATTCCACCTGATTTTACCAGCCGAATTCATAGCGGCCAAACAGCGCCGATTCAGATCTTGGCAGACGGCAGTATGAGTAATATGGCTTCGGTCAGGATTGCATACACCATGGCCTTGCTGCAACAATTTAACCGCCGACTCAACGCTGAAATCTATGCTCGGAAAATTCATTACGGTCAAATCGATGCGCGCATAAGGGTATGGTATAATCCAAATTTAGACAGTGAATACTTTTATGTTCCCGGAATTGTCGCATTTCTCATTATGCTGCTCACCTTACTTCTGACTTCCATGGCGATTATCAGAGAAAAGGAATCCGGAACAATGGAACAGCTGATCGTTACGCCGTTGAAGCCTGCCGAGTTGATCATCGGTAAAACCATTCCGTTTATTATCATTGCGCAGACTCAGATGGTTTTGGTGAGTGTTTTTGCCGTTTTATGGTTTAAGATCCCCATGGTGGGAAGCGCTTTTTTGCTTTTTGCGGCAACTTGCCTGTTTCTTCTAAGCACTCTGGGTATCGGTTTGTTCATATCGACCATATCTTCCACTCAGCAGCAAGCCATGATGACAACCTTTTTTTTCATTCTTCCATTTTTTTTGCTCAGCGGATTTGTGTTTCCCATCCAGAATATGCCGGTCGTTGTGCAGGGGCTGACTTACCTGAACCCATTAAGGTATTTTCTGATCATTATCAGGGGAATATTTTTAAAGGGAATTGGGTTGGAAATTTTATGGCCTCAATTTTTAGGATTAACGATTTTGGGAATGATTGTTTTCACTGCTGCTGTCAGTCGTTTTAAAAAGCGGTTGGATTAGATTTTAATTGGCTCTAATCGAAAAACTATTGTATATATGATTTAACCTTTTTTTCAGAGGGAGTAAGATTTTTTTATTCAATCCAATCATTTTCAAAGACGGCAGGATCAAATACTTGATATTTTAAAACCCGTAATCTTGGATGAAATTTTTGAATTTTTAACATGACGACAAAAATTTTTATACCCGATAGTAATATCGCTACTTTTGTTTGTCCGCAGTGCGGCCGGTCAAGAGATACGGACGTTTCAAAATACATTAAAATTGATAAAGAGATCCGCGTGCGGTGCCGATGCAAGTGCGGTCATTCTTATGATGTTTTATTGGAAAGAAGAAAATTATATCGAAAACAGGTTGATTTGACCGGTGAGTTTACCCATTTTGTTCAAGAAAAACCGGTTGCCAAAGGTTTTATGCGGGTTATTGATATATCAAGATCGGGCTTGAAATTAGAGCTTAATGGGGGTTTGAATCAGAATATCGATATCGGGCATGTGTTTTTAGTAAAATTTCGTTTGGATGATAAAGCACGGACGTTGATCAATGGGAAAGTTGAGATAAAAACGATTCATAAAAATTATATCGGCACTGAATTCTGTTCGCCCGATCAATATGCCAAGCTTCTGGGTTTCTATCTTTTGAGTTAGGGTTACCGGAAGATGCCGACGATTCGCCAGGAAATCATCAACTTTTTGTCCACGGGAGAATATGATGTGCGGGATATTTCCCAGAAATTAAGAATCCCGGAAAAGGAGGTTTATACCCATCTCGATCATATTGCCCGTTCACTGGGTAGCCGGCAGAAAAAGCTTCATGTCACGCCTGCCTATTGTATTTCCTGTGGATTTGTTTTTGCGAAACGAAATAGAATGAAAAAACCCGGTCGATGTCCGAAGTGCAGGAGCGAATATATACAGGAGCCGAAATTCCAAGTTTCCTGATGATTTTTGAAGGACAAGAACCTGAATTTTCTTGCTTGGTGCTGACGTTTTAAACTGAATTGAAGATTTTGAAAGAAAAGGAGTTTGAAACATGTCGAAAATATTTTTTAAAATTTTTTCTTGGTATTTAGTCTTTGCAATGTTTGCAATTGCAATCATACCCCGTGTGGATGCGGGTTTTTGTCCATCAGAGGGTATTGCACGGTCACAGGAAAACAGAGATTTGGATCTTCAAAAGATTCAAAACGTACTTGAAACACGGATGGTCGGCAAAAGACTTCAGGAATTGGGCTTTTCAAGCAATGAAATCAAGGAAAAAATGAGCCGGCTCGATGATCGGCAGATCCATCAGGTGGCGTTAAAATTGGATGAACTCAAGGTCGGCAGTGGTGGGTTTGAAGTTTTGGTCGTGCTGCTTCTGATTGGAATCCTGATTGCGGTTTGGTTCCAAGTGACCGGGAAGAAAGTTGTTATTCAATCCAAATAACACTCAAACAGACAATCAAACTCTTGCCGTAATGTTACACCCCACCGACGGCATGCCTTTTTGTAAGAAACGGCCTGGATACCTCAGAGGGTTTGAGGGATATTGGTTCCTATTTTTTTTGCTGCTTCCAATTTTACTGCCGGCTTGTGCAACGAGCAACCATTTAGTAGATGATAAAAAGAGTCATCTGATTCAAAATGTTCCATTTTATCCCCAACAATCCTACCGGTGCGGTCCGGCCGCTCTTGCCGCGGTTTTAAATTATTGGCATGCCGATCTTGATCCGGATAGGATTGCGGCGGAACTATACAGCGAATCCGCCAAAGGCACGTTGAATCTGGATATGGGCTTATATGCTGAAAAGCAAGGGTATCAAGCCCGACAATATACGGGCAGCATCGAAGAGATTAAACGATTGGTTGATTCGAGCCGGCCGATAATCGTTTTGATAGACTATGGTTTTTGGATCTATCAACAGAACCATTTTATGGTGGCTGTCGGTTATAATGAAAGTGGGATCATTGTCAATTCAGGCCAAGAACACCTCAAACGGATATCTTATTCGAATTTTTTAAAATTATGGGAAAAAACAAATTACTGGTTGCTTCTGATCACTCCCTGAAAATTAATAAATTTGTTTTTACTTTTTATGATGTGTAATATGCAAAAAATAACTTTGTTGGTATTGTTGAGCTATTGCGGCATTCTGTTTTTTTCCGGTTGCGCTTTTCCAAAAATTATTGTGCTGGAAGATCCACTCAGCCCTGTAGAGCATTTAAATTTGGGTGTGACCTATGAGAAAAACAAAGATTTTGAAAATGCCGTCAAGCAGTACCGCTTGGCGGCTGAAAAACTTCCTTTAGCCTATCTTTATCTGGGCAATGCTTATTTTCTAAAAAACAATCTGAATAAAGCGGAAAAATATTATAAAAAGGCAATCAAGAAAAAGATTTCCAATGCAGATGTTTACAATAATCTTGCATGGCTCTACTGCGTAAAGCAAGAAAACCTAACGGAGGCCGAACAACTTGCATTAAAGGCGATCGAAACAGCTCCCGAGAAAAAGGACATTTATAATCATACCCTATTGAAAATAAAAGCGCTCAAGCTTTCAGAATCCGAGCATCGACCACAACAAGTCCCTGAGCATAGGCCATGACCGGATTCAAATCGATTTCAACAATATCTTCATATTCTTCCGAGATGCGTGCCAGTTTAAGCAGCGCATCCGCCAAGGCGTTTTCATCAATAGGGGGTTGACCTCGAAAGCCTTTCAGCAGTGCCGCCCCCCGAATTTCACCGATCATCTTAAAAGTTTCTTCTTTATCAAGGGGCAGTAGTCGCATGGAGACGTCTCGAAACAATTCAACATTTACCCCTCCCAGTCCAAATATCAACGTCGGCCCGAATTGGGGATCCCGGTTCATGCCCATGATGATCTCCAAACCGGGGGCTGCCATTGCACTGACCACTACTCCGTTGATTCTCGCCTCCGGGCATCTGCTTTTTACATGCTGCATCATTTCATTATATGCTGTTTTTACGTCATTATCTGCCTGAAGGTTCAGTTTGACGCCTCCGACATCGGATTTATGTAAAACATCCGGCGAATCGATCTTAAGTGCCACGGGAAAACCGATTTGATGCGCGAGATCAGCCGCATTCTCCGGGCTGTTTGCCGGAAGGCTGGGCACAAAGTTAATATTTTTTAATTCTAAAAGCTGGAAACATTCAATAAAACTCAGTTGTGATTTTACGGCGGTTGTCGGGAAAGTCGTTGCCGCGGGTTGAAGTTTTTTCTGGGTTGGGACCAATTGAGACAGCGCTCGAACGGCTCTTTCGGGAGTGGGGAAAACCGGAATGCCTTGGCGGTGCATTTTTAGTTTTTCTTTTCGCTCGACTTCCGCACCCCCCAGAAAAACGATCAACTCGTTTGCTCCCGGCGTTACGGCCTGAGAGGCATTTTCAATCGGATCGCCGAAAATCACTCCCAATATATCATAATATGGGCGTGCTTTCTGAATAACTTGCTGAAACATTTTGGCATTTGCATCACCGGTTAGATCGAGTGGATTCGATCGGATGGCATATGCGGGAATAATACCTTCCAATTCCTCGGCCAGTTGTTTGGGAAGTGGTGAGGCTTCCAGACCTTCGCGTTCAGCCGTATCGGTTCCGAGAATCGCGGCGCCGCCGGAGGTTGTAATGAAAAGAATACGGTTGCCGGTAGGAACCTTCAGATAAGATAGGGCTTTGGTAAAATCAAAAAATTCTTCAATGGTTTCCGCGCGACAGATTCCCAGTTGACGAAAGAGCGTGGCATAGATTGCATCCGTCCCTGCAAGTGATTTAGTATGGGATTCGGCCGCCAGCTTTCCTCGCGGCGTACGCCCGGATTTCAAAATCACCAACGGTTTATTTGCTGATGCTAAAACCCGACGGAAACGAGCGGGGTCCTTGACCCCTTCCAGATATAGCGCAATAACTTCGGTTGCCGGGTCCTTGTCAAAATATTCAATTAAGTCGGATTCATCCACATCTGCACGGTTTCCTAAACTGACAAATCCGGATACCCCCAACTCTTCGACGGAGAACCAATCCATCATAGCGGCTGCGACCGTCCCGCTTTGGCTGATAATCGCCACGCGTCCCTTACGGGTCAGCAGCGGCCATGATGCACATAATCGATGGTAGGGATTATTGATGCCCTGACAATTCGGACCGATCAGTCGGATGCCGTATTCTTGTGCAACCCGGGTTATTGTTTGCTGAAGTTCTTCACCTGTTTTTCCCGCTTCGCTGAAACCCCCCGTGATGATCACCGCGGCTTTGATTCCTTTTTCCCCACAGTCTCGAATTGAGCGGGCGACAAATTCGGCCGGAATGATCATGACGGCAAGGTCAATCGCGTTTGGAACCTCTTTGACGTTTTTGTAACAATCCAATCCCAAAATTTGTTTGCTTTTGGGGTTGATCGGGTAAATTGCGCCCTGAAATCCTCCGTTTAAAAGGTTTTTCAGTATTTCGTGTCCGATTTTTTCAGAATTTTCCGAAGCACCGATAACAGCGACACCGGCAGGTTGAAAAAACGCTTTTAAATCACTTGCGATCATGGCCACCTCCATCTGGATTTAGATATATTTAGCAGCTATGGGCAAACACCGGTGTATGTCTATAGCAGTTTGCCCGACAATGGATTATTCGGAACGATGTTTCAATCTGATTTTTACAGCGTTTGCATGTGCATCCAGCCCTTCGATTTCAGCAAGGCGGATAATATCTTCCGCTTCCTCACGGAAGGTATGAGCCGAATAGTGGATCAGGCTGGTTTTTTTGATAAAGTGATCAACAGAGAGTGCAGAAGCGAATCTCGCCGTTCCGGCGGTGGGGAGCACATGATTCGGTCCTGCAATATAATCTCCGACCGGCTCAGGGGTGTAATCACCGATAAAAATTGCTCCGGCATTGTGGATTTGTCCGATATATTCAAAGGGATCTTTAACTTGAAGCTCAAGGTGCTCCGGTGCGATTCGATCGGCAAGTTTGATGGCACTTCCGATATCGGCAACATTTATGATAGCCCCGTAGTTGCTAAGTGATTTGGCCGCAATATCTTTACGCGATAGTTTTTGCACCTGCTTATCAATCGCACTTGCAACCGCTTTTGCGGTTTCTTTGGAAGTGGAAATAAAAATAGAAGAAGATAAAGGATCATGTTCAGCCTGAGAGAGTAAATCCGCAGCTGCATATTCGGGATTGGCCGTGTGGTCGGCTATAATCAGGATCTCACTGGGACCGGCAATCATATCAATCCCGACGATTCCGGCAACGATTTTTTTTGCCAGGGTGACGTAGATATTGCCCGGCCCTACAATCACATCGACTTTCGGAATCGTTTCGGTACCATAGGCCAAAGCCGCAATGGCCCAGGCACTGCCGACTTTGTAAACCGCATCCACTCCCACTCTATCAGCGGCAACCAGCAGATGAGGATTGATACTGCCATCCTCTGTAGGCGGTGTGACCATGGCTATGTGTTTCACTCCCGCAATCTTGGCGGGAATAACGCCCATCAGAACAGATGAGACCAGAGGCGTTTTACCCCCTTTGCCCCCGGGAACATAAACGCCCGCTGCATCTACCGGATTGACCATTTGCCCCAGCAGCGTTCCGGACCTTTGCGTATCTATCCAAGATTTGCTCAACTGATGTTTGTGAAACGTTTCGATCTGGTTAACGGCTCGCTTCAATGCGCGTAAAAAAGAAGAATCCACTTTTTTTACGGCGGCATCGATTTCAGTATTTGTGATTTTAAGCGACTCTATGTTTAAATGGGGTGAATCAAACCGGTGGGCATACTGAATCAGCGCCTTATCCCCGTTTGTTCGGACATCTTCAATGATGCGGGAAACTTCAAGAAAATCGTTTTCCTGAAAGTTTAGGCCACGGTTGACAATGGATAAAATTTTTTTTTCCGCAGATTCCGAAGGATAATCGTAGATCTTCATGAAAGCAACTTTCCTGTTGTTGGTATGATTATATTTTATCTTTGCGATTTGTTCATTGGATATTATAAATAGCCTTAAAATAAGATAGGATTATTTGTCAACAATTGTTGTTTTTTCCCCTGCATCCGCGTGCGGTTCAAACTTATCCTATGGTTGAAAAATTAAGAATATTTTTTGGTTTTCCAAAGACAAATCTTGACGGCTTCGTAAAAAATGGGGTTAATTCCGATAGTCAAAAATACTTATTGACATATTTTCCGTAATCTGAGAAACAAAAAGTTTTCCAAAATTTGTTTAACAAAAATAGGCTAACAAGCTTAAATACTTAAAGGGTGGAGAGGAGAGCATATGAAGGAAAAAAGAATTTATAATTTCAACGCCGGGCCAGCGGCCCTTCCCTTGAGCGTTTTAGAAGAAATTCAGGAATCATTTTTAAGCCTTAATGGATGCGGCATGTCCATTACCGAAATTAGTCACCGATCCAAAGAATTCGACGCCATTATCGATGATGCCATCGCCAGAACCAAAAGGCTGCTGAAGCTGGATGATAAATTTCATGTGCTTTTTCTCCAAGGCGGTGCGAGTACCCAATTTTGCATGGTTCCCATGAATTTTTTGAGCGAGGGCCAATCAGCAGATTATGTGAGTACCGGTACATGGTCCCAAAAAGCGATCAAAGAAGCTCAGATACAGGGTAAAAAGATAAAAGTCGTTGCATCTTCCGAGGATAAAAATTTTTCGTATATTCCGCAAAATATTCAGTTCAGCAGTGATGCTCGGTTTGTCCATATTACATCCAATAATACGATCAAAGGAACTGAGTGGGCAAGCTATCCGGACACAAAGGGCGTACCGCTGATTGCAGACATGTCTTCGGATATATTGAGCAGACCTTTTGATCCGGAACCCTTCGGCCTTTTTTATGCCGGCGCTCAAAAAAATATGGGTCCTGCCGGTGTTTGCCTGGTCGTCATCAGGGATGATTTTTTGCAAAGCGTGCCGGATAATCTGCCGACAATGCTGAAGTATACAACCCATGCTTCCAAAAATTCAATGTTTAACACCCCTCCTTGTTTTGCAATTTATACGGTTCAGCTGGTCTTAAAATGGTTGGAGGAGACCATCGGCGGCCTGGATAAAATGCAGGAACTTAACCGGAAAAAAGCTCAGCTTCTTTATCAAACAATCGACGCCGGCGATTTTTATAAAGGTACCGCAATGCCTGACAGCCGTTCCCTGATGAATATAACCTTTCGGCTTCCCAGCGAAGAATTGGAACAAAAATTTGTTAAAGAAGCACTGGCAAACAATTTTGCCGGACTCAAGGGTCATCGCTCCGTAGGTGGATGTCGAGCCTCGCTGTATAATGCAGTACCGCTGGAAGCCGTCCAGGCCCTGACCGACTTTATGGTCGCATTTGAACGTAAAAACCGGTAGTCTTTGCGCGCATCAGGAAAACGCGGGCGAGCCTAATCGCTTTCCAGAACCCGGATCAACAAGAGGGGGCGATCCACACGATGGAGAATGCCGACGGCAACGCTCCCATAGAATACGCGGGAAAGGCCGCTGCGGCCATGGCTGGCCATGGCAATCAGGTCGACTTCTTCCTGCTGGGCTATTTTGAGGATAGTATCGACGACAGGGCCTTGTTCCACGATTTTGCGGGAGTGAATCCCCTTTTTTCTGAAATTTCCCCGCCAGGCTGAAAGATACGACTTGGATTTTTCGACCTGGCGTTTGATTTCATTCAGGCTTTGTTCAAGTAAATCCGTATAAGAATCCATAATGGGAACAAAGGGGTTTACGACTTGCAAAAAGATGACCTGGGCTTTAAAACGTAAAGCCATTTCTTCTACATGATTCAGAATTTTTTCTGCCCGGGGTGAACCGTCCAAAGGAACAAGAATCCTTTTATACATAAATTTTCTCCTTAAAAGATTATATCAGTCCGTCATTCGGCCTATGTTGGAATCCATCGAGAATATTTTTTCCGGTTAATTCTTTAAATAATAACCCAGAATAATGTAATCCACCGGCAAAACTCGGAATTCCGGCTGTAGCTCCGATCAGAAACAGGTTGCGGTAAGGGGTGCGATAGTCGAGTTTGCCTAAATTGATATTTTGCGGGGATAGATTCGCACCGTAGGAATTTCCCTCGGGAGCAAAAACAAAACGTTCCATGGTCAATGGAGTTCCTGCCACCAGCAAATCAATGTGTTTGCGAAGATCCGGAATATAATGTTTTTCAATCTGATCAAGTATCAATTCGGTTATTCGGTTTTTTTCCGCTCGGTAGGATGCCGGCCCTTGGTTTTTAAACCTCTTCATATAGTTATAATCACAGGCTGTGCAAACGATCATCGGCCGGCAATCCAAGGGAGCGGATATCATGCTTTTTTTATGCAAACCGGGTGTGGAAATAAATAGAAAAGGATCATTAAAATTATTTTCTTCAAGCTGCAATCGAAAGATTCGATTGATGTCGATATCAGGATAATGCCAAACATTCCAATTTCCAAATCCCAACCGGCTTAGGTCCAAATGTTTTAAACCCAAATACACGATAAAAGCAGAGGGTGAATAATTGTAGTTTAATTTTTTTAAAAAAGATTTGGGAATCCGCGTCTCTTGAAACAGCTGTCTGAGAAGCTTGGGATCACCGTTGTATATATATTGTTCAGCCCGGTAGGTTTCATCCTTTTGATCGACGGCAAGCATAATCCGGTCTTGGTTTTCTTGCAGCATGACAACCTGAGTGCCGAATTTTACCTGACATCCTGCAAAGCTTTTGATGTATTGAACCAAGGTGTTGAAAATATGGTCGTAACCTTGGGTGGGGACACACGTACTGCGATCAAGCCCGGTCACCATGGCGGCATGTACGGGCAGGGAAGCATGTTCGGGCGCTGCCAGAAGATTACCGCTTTGTCCGGATAGAATGGCCTGCAGTTCAAGCGGCAGTTTTAATTGATTGAATAAATCCTGCGTGGTCCGGTTGCGGTATCGCAAAACATGACTGAAGCGAAAGGCTTGGGACATAATGCGGATCGGGTCTAAAGAAAACGGCAGTTTTTTGACCTCGTCATGCAGCGCCTGGATAATCTTAAAATAACGCGATAAAGCCCCATGATGGGAGGGATATTTTTTTGACAGTGCTTCGAGATTTCGGTCAAAACCCTTAACGATTTTATATGAGAAATCAGGAAAATGAAGTAGATCAAAACCATCCGGGTTAAGAGGAGTAAATGTAATTTTCTTGTCCAACCCCAAGTACCTCAATAGTTTGTCGCCATCTTCATTAGGGCCGCAATTCCAGATATAATGCAATGCCGCACAAAATTTATAACCCTGCCTCTCAAAGCTGTGCCCATAGCCGCCCGGAGCCGTATGCTGCTCAAGAACGCAGACTGATGATCCTTGCCGTGCAAGCAGGGCGGCTGAAAATAATCCGCCGATACCGGATCCGATAATTACATAATCGTATTTTTTCATACCCTTGCCTCTGCAATGATTTGGTTGGCCGCACAAATGCCTGAGATGTAACTGTCTTCCAACCCGCACAGATTATAATCACCGGCAAGAAAAAGGTTTTTTTTCAGTCGCATGGGCACCCAACGGCTGTTGGAAAGGACAATTGCTGTTTTCCAAGTCACTTGGTTCAGTATTTCGTAGTCCGCATAATATTTCATCAGTTGAGGATGGGGATCTATGGAAAGTATCAGATCTTTATCGCCCAGCTGTTGCCAGATTAGACAAATGGAATCAATTTTCGGATTAAATAAGATAAATTTTTTCCGACCGTATAGATTTTTTCGCCGCCCCCGGACATAGGTAACGGTCGCCGGTTTTGCCGACAGGGGTTTGGGAACATGATCATAAAAGCACTTCGCATTATGATAGGGTGCGGCGATGATGACGTTGTCAGCTATATATCGCCTTCCTCCGGAAGTGACGGCGGTGAATAATTTTTCATTGGTTTGAGTTAGGTTTTTAACCTTGTCAAAGATAATATTTTTATGGAAGCCTTGGGTCAACTTTTCATAAGTATCTGAAAAATCGGCAATATAGGTTTTGATGACGACTGGAAAAAGGACTTCTAAATAAAATAACATATTGGCCTCGGCAACATCGGCAAAACATGTGGATGCAAATGCAAAACGCGAGTAGCTCTGGTCTAATTTTTCCAGACCATATTTTTTAAGAAATACCGACGCAGGAAATTCCGCCATTTTCTTTATGAAGGGGAACTTGGGGAGCAGTTTGTCTTGAGGAATAAACTGCGCTTCTTTTCTAAAACGGTTGAGTTCTTTTTGCAGGCGTTTGGTCAGCAAGAATAGATGGAGAATAGAAAACGTAAACCGCAGGTTTGACACATGCAAAAGGGGTTTTAATTGCGACCCGTCGGCGGCATAAACTTGCGATGTCTTGAATCGTTGGCCTTTGCCGACAAACTGTAAAACATTTTTATAATCGTCATTCAAATAGATGGCTCCGTAATTCATGGAGCCGTCTTGGCTATGGTGCATCCGTCCGCCCAGACGATCGGTTATGAGGGTAAATTTCTGCCCCGTTTCAAACAGACGGCGTGCGGCTGCCAGTCCGCTAATGCCGGCTCCGATCACCAAAGTATTTTTTTGTGTTTTCATTGCCATGGGCTCGATTTGGTTTTTAGAAAATTATCAGATTCTCCTTCTCGTGCTTGGTGTCTGATGCTTTAGCATTCTGCAAATTATACAAATTGGGTTTTGAATTCCGGCGGATATTTTCAGGATTTTTATATTAAATTTTAACGTGTAACTATATATCATGCAAGGAAATTATCGGACTGTAAATGGGAATCAACACCATAGTTAAGCATATTTGGAAGAATTTTAAGTTGCAGATTTTCTTAAACGGAAAAGACAGCCCATGGAAAATTTTCAATTGAGGGTGAATTAAAGAAAAATAAAATAAGACTTGTCCAGGCATGGATTGAGATACATCATGAAGAATTAATGGCCGATTGGGAGCTTGCAATCAACGGTCAAGAAATATTTAAAATCGAACCACTAAAATAAGGATTAAATATTATGAATCCAAGAGTGAAAGAGGTATCACCGAACCCAGATTATACAATTATTTTGACATTTGAAAATGGAGAAAAAAAAATATTCGACGTGAAACCCTATCTGGAGAAAGGGATTTTCCGAGAATTAAAAGATCTTAAAATATTCAACTCAGTAAAACCTTTTCTTGGAAGCGTTCAATGGAAAGGTGGGCAAGATTTCTGTCCCGATACTTTATATTTAGAAAGTAAAACCCAAACCAGTGCACCTGATGCCAAAAGGCCGGGTAATTAAGGCATCTTGAGTTTTCCTCACCGCTGGTACCCTTTTTTGAGTTTCTGTGGAAAGTTTTGGCACAGATGAGGGGTATTGCATATATGAGACGTAAGTGCAAAACGGAATAGCGGGAATAGGGACGTTCATGCAGGAGGAGTCGGGTAGGAGTCGGGTAGGACCAAGCTAACTGATAGATATATTATAGTAATACTCGAAAAAGCCCATGTTTTTTCGGCTTAAACCGGCAATTTTGGTATCAGAAAGTACCTTTTAAGAAATTCACAAGAAAATGCCAAGAGCGAATCGTCATTATAGTGCCGGATATGTTTGACATACCCCGGTTAAATGGTCTTCGAATTTAACAGGGTAAATCACCCATAGGTGCCATAAAAAAGAATTTCTGCTATCGAAACCACAATGAAGAGGCTTGGGATCAAGGCGTTAGGGCGGAAGGTGTTTGGGAATAACGAAGGATTCGAGATTCGTGAACAAGATTTTCCTTACAGGGCCAATTTTGCCCCTGAAAATGTCAGTCTAAGCCCAAAAAACACCTATTTTGGGAAGGATATGTTTTGATTATCAAGAAGATAGGTAGGTCCGACCCCGACCGCTGCCCGCGTGTTTAAAGGTAATCGATCTTGTAGCACAAGCAGTTCTGGCAGCAAGCATCCATAGAAACAGGAGAGGGGGACATATGAAACGAGTTCTTTTGACATTATTGATTGTGTTGTTTTTAATCACACCGGCCCACGCACTATACATTTACGAATACAATTATTATGACCCGGATATGCAACTAAATATGAATTGGGAGTTTGCAGGTGAAAGCATCTTTGAGGGCTGGAACGAGTTATCGATCTCACCGGAGACTTTAACCGTAGCCCAGGCACAGTGGCACGGGTATGACTTCCAGATATTAGACGTTAAAATAGTGCGCGAACTGGTGTTTGGCATGGGCTTTATATACCTCGAATTTGATACGGACCTCAACTTGCCAATCAGCCAGTTAGGAACTCCGTGGACGGTACACAGCGGCATCCAGGTATTTCGACTTTTTGAGCCAGATCCTGTCGGCGTTTATGAGATGTACATTCCCGACTCACCGATTACATCCATACTCACAATCAAAGATCAAGCAGTGCCAGAGCCAGGGACCCTCATCCTGCTGAGTTCGGGCTTAATAGGTCTTGCAGGGTTCAGGAAAAAGTTTAAGAAATAAACAATCACTCACACGACTATGGTCAGGGCAGGCACCGGAAGGTGTCGTGACCCGACCTCGTATCCTTACTGTGGGACCGTATGGGGGACGGGGGAGGTATGGGGGACGTCCGTGCAGAAAGTGTTTAAAAAATTAATTGAAGAATTACAGCAGAAAGAATCTTCCGTGCGGCTCAAAAACTTTCAGGCTGAGTTTAAAAAACTCATCACATATGAAATAGAGGGCGTTTTCCGCCAACTTCATTTCATAAACCATAAACAGCGCTGCACAGCTATGATTAAGAAAGAGATTGAAGACGCCTTTGAGAATTTTGTGCCGATTCACGCGTGTCGCATTTGAAACAAAATTTTTGCCAAGCAGTAAAATGAAAATATTTCCATCATACAATCGTAAAATCAAAAAAATAATCTCCCGGATACAGGTGGTTAAGGACGAGAATTTTCAAGTGAATCTACGCCTTGAAGCAGCAAAGATATTCCGGAACTCCTTTCCGATAAGCTGACGGCTTTTGCCTTGTCTTCAGCAATTTTTTATAATAAAGTTAATGAGCTTTTGCATGATATAGAGTTGAGTGACGGTTAGGGTGGTGGATATTTTCGGCATCGTAGATGTACAATGAAACCGTTAACGGACACGAAGCCGCGTGAATCGATAAATAAAAGATAATGGAAAAAAATAGCGTGCTTTTTTGTGTATTCGCGATTAACCAGGAGGAACGATAATGGGTAAAAAGGAAATCATTGAAATCCTGCGTGATTACAAAAAAGAATTCGCGAAACAATACGGCATTCTCACTATCGGCATTTTCGGGTCGGCGGCACGCGACGAGGTTGGGGAAGGGAGCGATGTGGATGTGGTGGTCCGTATCTCAGAGCCGGATCTATTCATGCTTGTCGGAATTAAAAATGATTTGGAGGAAAGGCTTCATTGTTCGGTTGACATCGTGACCTATAGAGATAACATGAATCAATTTCTCAAAAAAAGGATCGATGGGGAAGCGGTGTATGCGTGACAAGGAACTCTGCCTGGAAGTTTTGCGACAGATAGAAGAGGCTGCAGCTAAAATCATCATCCGTTTTGAGCCTATACACCAGGTGTCCGACTTTACCGGTAGTCCAGCCGGTATTGAAAAAATGGATGCTATCTGTATGATGCTGATTGTTATCGGGGAGTCGTTGAAGAATCTTGATAAAATTACAGAAGGACAACTTTTACATCAATATCCTGAAGTTGATTGGAAAAAGGCCAAAGGGATGCGGGACATTATCACCCATCACTATGCGGATATACATGCCGAAACAGTTTTTTTCACCTGCAAGAGAAAAATACCTCAGCTTCTTGAAACTATTCGGAAAATAATAACGGAACTGAGATAATGACGGGGAAATTGGTATCACATCTTGTATAGTGAATAAATGATTAATCGGCATAATATTTTTTTATAGTTTTGAGAGTATGGACAGAGCATGGAGAATAGAATATGAAGGCGGACTTTATTATGTATTATCCCATGGAAGTGAATGAGAAGATATTTTTTATGATGATCAGGATCGCCTAACCTTTGAACATCTCCTTAATCCGAATAAAATATGACTCTGCAAAATCTTTGGTACAATCTCGACACTTTCCACCCAATACAAAATATGCCCTTCGATATTCATTTTTTATTTTTTGAACTTAACCCAAGTTCGCCAAAACAGATGTCGAAAAGTCTGTTGCTGCCGCATGAAACCATATTGTTGTGTCTTACGGCGAAAGGCCTTAAGAGCAGACAAAGGTTAGCGCTATGCGGCGAATGGCTCTCGAATAGGCATAGATGATCTTTTGTACCTTGCCCTGAATCTTCAAAGTTCTCTGGTAATGTTCATAAAGTCTGTTAAAACGATTTACTCCGAACTGTTTCATGGGGTATATTTTTTGCTTAAAATTAATTTGATATTGAGGTATTTCAAATTAAACACTCAAAGGAATATATCCGATTTTGGTTTTCCGCCGCCATAGCGGCTTCGTTCAACAATCGGTTGTTTCACATAAGACCGCTCGTATCTCGCAGACTGTAAACCGTAACGTTGGTCAGCCCACATTAATTGATGCAAAACACTACCAAGTCGAAAAAAATACAGGAGGCTGTCATGGATATAAGCAAGGTTATAAAAAAATATAAATTCAATGAACAACCGAATGATTTTGTCTTTTGGCAATCAAGATCATATGAAGAGCGGTTGAATGCCTTAGAGCAAATTAGAAAAGAATATAATTCATGGAGGTATAATGCTGAGCAAGGATTTCAAAGAGTTTATCGAATTGTTAAACGTGCATAACGTCAGATATTTGGTGGTTGGCGGGTATGCCGTTGCATTTCACGGATATCCGCGCTATACTAAAGATCTTGATGTATGGATTGAGCTTTCGCCGGAGAACGCTGATAATGTTATAAAGGCTCTTGAAGAATTTGGATTTGGATCGTTGGGATTAAAGTCCGAAGATTTCCTTGAAAGCGACCAGATTATTCAACTTGGTTATCCTCCAAATAGAATCGATATCTTGACAACCTTAAAAGAAATAAAATTTGAGGACTGCTATAAAGCAAGGGTTGAGATTGATATTCAAGGTATCAGAATAAATTTTATTGATATCGAGAATTTAAAACAAAATAAACGGGCTACCGGTCGTCCGCAAGATTTAGCCGATGCAGAGAATTTGGAATAAGCAAGATCTGAATGGCCAACCATCGGCTGTATTATGCAATATGGGGGACACCCTATAATCTCCTTAAAATTAAATCCGATTTGGCCCAGATAGCAGCCAGCAACGGTCTTTATAGTATTGCTCTTATCAAAAAAGCGTGAAACTTTAGAAACACAAAATTTATCGAGAGAACGTTCAGCTTATCCTTCACTGTTAAACAACTCGAATGCCGGTTTCGATAATTTTTTTGATAAAGGGATCATCTGGTGTAAAATCCTCAGGACGGTAGGGTATTGCTTCAAGATCGCTGCTAATTGCAATTTTTATACGTCTAATTTTATTACGGTCGCTAAAACGTTTTCCTTCAAAGACATCAGAAACTAAAGCAAGGTCAATATCACTCCAATCATGAAATGTTCCCTTTGCACAGCTGCCGAATAATATTGCCTTTTTTATCGGTATATTATTTCTTTCCAATTCATTAATAAAACGCCTTATGATAGTGGTAACTCTATGAGGGATTTGAGCCATTTGAACATCTCCTTAATCCGAATAACCCCCATGCCCCGCAGGGCACAACAAAAAATGAAACACGCTGGAGTGTAATATAAAAAAAGTCATAGCCTTCTGCCAA
>JAFGES010000053.1 GCA_016931455.1 Desulfobacterales bacterium
ATGTTTTCCTATTGCATATATTTCCGTTGACGATTCGAATGGGTAGCGGTAAATTTGTCCGAAAAGTGTTTCAGTTAATGATTATCTATTCATTAATAGTTATACATGATCAAAACTGAGTAAAAAAGTATGGAACTGAATTCAACTGAAATAATAAGGGTTATCTATCAACTATTACCTGGGTTTATTGTTGCCTGGATTATCTATGGCCTTACTGCCCACCTTAAGCCTTCTTATTTTGAGAGAATTATTCAAGCTTTAATTTTTACTGTTTTTGTTCGTGCGATATTGGTCGTGATACATTTTTTTTCTATACTTATCGGAGAAAATGTTTATTCTTTTGGAATATGGGGTGATAAAACCGAGTTTGTTTGGTCCATAACAATCGCCATATCAATAGGTTTGTTCTTTACATGGTGCATAAATAATGATTTCCCATTATTTTTATTTCGAAATGATGGAGATGAAATATGCTCGCGTAATTTCAAATGGCTCAATAAATTACTTTCGAAAATCAAATTAACAAACAAGACGTTACACCCAACAGAATGGTATTCCGCATTTAAATCTGAACCGGGCTTTATTGTTCTACATTTAACAGGTGAGAGAAGACTTTATGGTTGGCCCAAACAATATCCCGATGATCCTCAACACGGACATTTTTTAATAGAAGAGGCGGAATGGCTTCTCGATGATGGGTCATCTGCGCCATTGTATTCGGTAAAGCAATTATTAATATCATCATCAGATGTCGAACAAATTGAATTTCTAAAAAAACCAGCAGAAATAGAAGCCAGCACTGAAGATCTTGATAAGGCCAAGAAACTCTTAACCGATCTTTATAAAAAGGAGAATCCAAATGACGACCAACGCCCCGAAACCGTCTCCAAAGCCGATACCATTGAATAAGGGAAAAAATCAAAGCATCCGGGGAGGCGTTCAATCTCCAAACAAGGCAACAATTAAGCCCCCCCCCCCCCCACCACCACCTCCTAAAAAGGGATAATTGTATAACATCATTTTGCACAGGACGCCGAACTGCTGGCACCTGTGAAAATACTGTTGGGCACAAGACGAGGCATTTGTGACGATAACTATTTTTTACAGCTGGCAGAGCGATACACCTTCCAAGACAAACCACAGATTTATCAAAGGGGCGCTCGAGTCTGCGGTTAAACAGCTGGTAGAGGACGGACATGTTGAAGAAGCACCACGAGTAGATCATGACACAAAGGGTGTCCATGGAGATCCTGATGTATTCCCAACCATTTTACAAAAAATTGCGATATGTGATGTTTTTATTGCCGATGTAACTATTGTCGCTTCAACTCCTGATGGGAAGAACATTCCAAATCCGAACGTTCTTTTGGAATTGGGGTATGCATACAAAGTGGCTGGTTCTGGCAGAATCATAAAGATAATGAATGAATCTTATGGCGATCCCAGCAAAGGTCTTCCTTTCGATCTTGCACATAAAAGATGGCCATATATTTATTCATTACCTGCAGATACGGCGAAACCGAAAAGAGAAAAAATAAAGGAAACTGTTGCAAAGGACTTAGCAGAATTTATCAGACTAATCTTGGAGAATGAAGGGTCAAAAGATGGAGCTGGCCAACTGGCTGATATAAAGGTCGGCTTTGACAAACTTGAAATCACAGCAGACCTTCACAAATATAGCTTAAAGTTATCTGTGAAGTGGATAGGTCCACGCGATCAAGATTTCTTCAACATTTCACTGCTCTGGCCAAAAGCTATAAAGATAACGAAGATGGTAGGTTTCGAAAGAGGAAATGAAGAGAACATAAACGGAATCCTATATGAAGAGCTTTCTCTATTCGTTGATAAGCGGCTTTGGCCACATAAAACCATAAATTGTATAGGGGGCAAGGCTGCTGCCCATATAGAGTACGTTTTTGACCATGAAACTTTTTGGAATCTTAAACCGGAAACTCAAAAACTTTTTTATAAGTTCTATTCACAAGAGTGGCCACCTATAGAGGGAGAGGTTTCATTCCAGGAACTAAATATCTTCTAAGACTGTATATGGATATAAATTGCCCAACCAAGGCATTCAGTGGATCGCAAAAAGCGTGCGTCCACTGATGCCCGTCGTTATCATGAGATTCTTACTATACCGGACAGCATATACCAGAATAAGGAAAGAGATGGGAGTTAACAACCATTTTATAGATTTCACAATCAACATAAAAGCATCACATTTAAAAGACATTCACACTCCATAAACCAAGGGAGAAAATCGAATGAAACAGAAATGGAGGAACATCATCACAGATGATGTCGAAAAAAAGGTGTTTGAGGCTCTGGATGACCCCAAGATTTCAGAACCATCGAGGGCATTTCGAAAGCCGTGGGCCTGCCACAGGACACGGTGAAAGAAATCGTGGCCAGGTATCCCTCTCTCATCAGAAAATCCCTGCTTCCCGACAAGACAGGACAGGACCTGTATCGGTTGTCCAATCGTGAATCCACAGCCGGAGAAGTCCTGAGGGCGTTTAAAACATTCATCACAAAGTCCACCTAAGGAGCAGATGACATGGGATTTCTTGAAGGCTTTTTATATGGCATATTTGGCGGATGCCTGGCTGAAATACTGGGTCTTTTCAAACTGCGAAGGGAAGATCCGTCGCGGCTGCCAATCTGGCTCAAATCCATTTTTTACTGGATTGTGACCCTTCTGATGATAGGGTCCGGGGGTATACTGGTTGTCATCTATCTGAAATCGAATTTCTCCCTTAATCCGTTTATTGCCGTAAATGTGGGCGCATCTGCACCCCTTATTATCGGCACACTCACATCACAGGCCCCGGATCCGAAAGTCGGCAGGGTTGATTGAACCTCTACAACATATTGCGAGGGCACATGATCATCGTTAAATTTCAGAAAACCGGAGACACGTATACGCGAATGGTTACCTTTCCGGACGGCTCCAAAGACGAATCCGATAGCGTGGCCATTCCACCCAAATGGCACTCCCCCGAAACATGGTCCTGGATAAAGCCGCTTTATGAATACTCGCGTGATGAGTTGGCGGATGAAGGCCAGCAGATGGCCCAGGCCCTCCTTGGTGAAAAGGGGATGGCCTTTATCCTGGAAAACGGCGGAAACGGCCTGAAGATCGTTCTTTCGGAAAACAGGCGCCTACCGGAAATCTCACGGATTCCCTGGGAGATTGCCGCCATTGACGGTGACTTCGTCCTCACGGACCGGTTTGTGCCCATCATTCGCCGGCCAGACAACACCAGGCTTGTATCTAAACTAAAAATCAAAAAGCCTCTTCGCATGGCCCTGCTGTCGGCTTCCCCCAATGATCAGGATCCGCTCATGGTTGAAGAGGAACTTCTGTCGGTGGCCCTTTCCCTTGATGATTCCATATCGCGGGGCAGAATCATCGTTGATGAGATCCTTAACTGCACCCGTGAAAAAATAAAGGAGATATTCAGGAGCAACTCCTATGACATCATCTATTTTACCGGTCACGGCAGTTTCAGTGAGAATACGGGATACCTAATCCTGGAGAGGCCCAACGGCGCGGCTGACCCCCTATCGTCACGTGATTTTGCCGCCATTCTCAGGCGGCAGCCGGATACGGCACTGGTGTTTTTGAACTGCTGCAATGCGGCAACCGTGGGGCGGCAGGAGACGGAAGGCCGGAAAGGGTATGATGATGTGGCCCGGAAGGTGCTGGCCCTTGGCATTCCCGAAGTTATCGCCACCCAGGCCGCTGTTTTCGACAGCACGGCCAGGGTGATCATGAAAACCTTTTTTGAGGAACTCTGCTCCCAGGATGGTTTTGACATCGCAACGGCCATAACCGTCGCGAGATGCGATGCTGAATCCGACCAGAATCAGTTCCATGACTTTTATCAGTTTGTTCACCTGTCGGCCCTTGATGCACACCCGAAAATCGATATCCGGGCCCGGGAGGATGAGACATGGTCTGATGCAGGCCTTTCAGACAGGGTGGCGTTCCACACTGAAAACTACAGGCCTCTGGACCGAAGCTTTGTGGGTCGTTTTTCCTACATATCCCAGGTTGAAGACGGCTGGTGGACCGACGACTGCAAAATCGTCGGGATCCACGGCCTGGGCGGTATCGGCAAGACATTCCTTAGCAGCCGTATGGAAAACCGCGCACTGACCCATCCGGTTGCCCCAAGAAGGATGAACCAGGTCATCTGGATTGACTTCCGGGAAGGCATGGGAAACACCCTGTCCGGATTCCTGATGCAGCTGGCAGGCCTTGCCCACGATCTCGGATTTTCGGAATATCAGAAGGTGCTCGACGATCATGACGATTTCCCCACCCCTCTTGAAAAACTCCGCCCGCTAAACGATCTCTTTAATACCCGGTTTGGCGGCAGGGTGCTTCTCATATTGGACAACCTGGAGACCGTTATTGACCCGGATGGCGCATTCCATGACCCGGAATTGGGGAAATGGTTCAGGGAACTAGCGGCCCACACCCCCCGGCAGACCCGGCTGCTGGTCACCTGCCGACACCGTTTTAATTTTTCTCCTGAAGGCCGGGAACTTGCCCGGTCTAAATGGATTCACCTGACCGAATTCGGGTTTACGGAACGGGCCTGCCTGATCAACCAGTATGGGGACATGAGAAACCTGCCCCTGGAAGAAAAGTACGAGATCCTCCAGTCCGTGGGCGGCCATCCCTTCCTTGTGAACCTGGTGGTAAACTACCTTCAGCGCAACCGGAACCTGCCTGATGCCATCAAAACCGCCACCCGAAAAGCCGCAGACTACGCACGGCTTGACGCTTTTTTATCCCTGCTTAGCGCCGATGCCATAGACTGGCTCTGCATCGCGGCCCTTTTTCCTTCCCCCAGGATTTCTGACTATATTCTGCTTTCAAAACTGGTCCGGGATTCGATTGAGGACAAGAAAACGCTTCAGCACAATCTCAACAGCGCCATTGGTGAACTGGTGGACCTCAGCCTTATTGTTCATGACAGAAAAGGCCTGGTGGACATTCATCCCCTGGTTGTTTACCAACTGCTCGAAAACAAAGACAGCCGTTTTGTTCAGCCCCCTGAGACAATTATGAAAACGAGACGGGCCATCGGTGTT
Organism: Desulfobacterales bacterium; assembly: GCA_016931455.1. Taxonomy (GTDB): domain Bacteria; phylum Desulfobacterota; class Desulfobacteria; order Desulfobacterales; family JAHDSC01; genus JAFGES01. Next base: position 5,107 of record JAFGES010000053.1, read on the forward strand.
CTGTTTTATATCTTTGGCAAAAATGCGGAAGAACGACCAGGTAAAGCCCGTGCCCTACTTCACGGCATCGAGCCGACACTGGAACAGGATGATGTTGAACTGTTAAACGCCTATTTACAGTCCTGCGCCAAAGTATTTCACGGGTTTGTTCCGACGTCCGTGTTTGCTGCTATCGTGTTAAGGGCGGAAAAAAGACTTTTAATAAACCCGGATCAGGACTCATTTTTCACATTGGGTTACTGTGCACAGACGCTTAGTATGATGAGGGATTTCCACGATGCACTTAGAATCTATAAACAAATGCTTTTAAATGAGAGCCTTCCTGACGAAGTAAAAGGAAGAATATATGGATCAATCGGAACAATCTATTTATATCAGCGTCAGTGGGCCGATGCCCTGAAAAACTATGGCACGGCCATTGAGTGGAAAGAAAAAACCGGCAACCACGTCGAGTTGGGATCCTCCTACCACCAGATCGGGAGGGTGTATGAAGAGCAGCGTCAGTGGGCCGATGCCCTGAAAAACTATGGCACGGCCATTGAGTGGAACGAAAAAACCGGCAACCACGTCGCGTTGGGATCCTCCTACCACCAGATCGGGAGGGTGTATGAAGAGCAGGATGATTTCCCTAATGCATTTGAGTTTTATAAATCAGCTGTGGAGATTTCGATCAAAACGGAGAGATATGAGGCCTTGAAGATTATTTTAAGCTCCATACGCCGCCTAAAGCCCAACCTGTCTGATGGCGCACTGGCGGAACTTGAAGAGATGCTTCCCGAGGAGATTTTTAAATTGATAATGGAAGAAGAATGAATGGGGCCTTGGGGACCGTTAATAAATAAAGCAGCTGGGAATCAAATCTCTATTAAGAAGGACATGTGTGAGGACATGGGTTTCAGGCCTACACAGTTCACACTTATGCTCTTTTAACAAAATGTCACAACCACGCCTTTCACAATGACTCCGCTTGTGAAGGCGGCGTTAATCGCTATCCTCCAGCACAATTTGAAAATCCCCAATTCCAGATAACTGCTATGAAGAACAATTTATCAGCCACATGATTGTACTGTGATATTCATTTCTTAAAACAACATGGAGGAACCGGTAACGCGGCTCCCCCAAAGTAAATTGTTACCCATACAAATTCTCAATCCACCTAACGGCTTCGGTGTCGCTGATCTTTCCCAAATAACGCTGAGTGGTAGACAAATTTGCGTGTCTTAATATCACTTTGCTAACGATTTCAATAGGCACGCCGGATCGAGATGCATACGTGGCAGAATGGCGCCGCAAATCATGAGGTCTTAAATTGATATTAACCATTTTACCGGCCTTAGATACCATTACTCTTGCAGCCTCATAACTTATAGGGAAAATGCGATCCGATGTTTGCTTGCATACCGACTTGGCATATTCCTTCAATCTATCGGCCACTTTTTGTGGAACAAAAACAAACTCATATTCCTCGCCACTCTTTGGGTCACGAAGGGTCAATTTACGATCATTGATATCGGCCAGGGTTAATTTAAGGACCTCACCGATACGCATACCGCCTCTGGCCATCAATTCCAAAATAAGCCGATTCCTCGGTTTAATTGTTCTGAAAATAATTTCGTCGACTGTTTCTTTTTCATGAATATTCCAATTAGTGGGTGTTTTGGCTTTGAAAAGCTTTTTCATCATTGGATTGTCGCAGGGATTATTCAGAGTCGGATCAAAATTGCTTTTAACGAAGCTGTAGAAGGCTTTTAGGTGGGAATAGCGTATTTTTTTGGTTTGCTGCTTCTGCCCGTTGGTGAGGTCATTCAAAAATGATAAGACATCATCGGTACCGATTACATCAAGTTCCACCTCACCGAATCTGTGAGCAAATTTTGATATGGTCCCTTCGTAGGCCCGAACGGTATTTTCTCTGGAATTGGCCTTGTGGTAATCAATCCAAATTTTCGCCGCTTTTGATAATTTCATGCTTACCTCCTTTTCGGTTAAAGCGTTCTGACATTATATGTCATTCAAGGTAAGCATGATGACATAATGAACTTATATCAAAAAGTTTTCATCGGATTGATATTTTTGTAGGTTGGCAAGTAATTGCGGGTTTTACGAGTTCGAAATTGAGAAAGACACCCATTTTTAATCATCCTTTTCAAGACGCATAATTATCAAAAAAATTCATATGCCGATTTGTATCTTGACAATTATCCTTCTTTCTTTAGATAATTATATAGTTGACACCTCTCCCGATTTTTCTAAATGTGCGCTAAAACCCATTCTCTATTGAAAAGGCATTGAGACAGAAATGTTTTTATCGACATGATTTAGAATCCTGATACAGAAAATGAATTTATTTAACATTGAATTGAATTAAAAATAAAAATTAAAACCACCTGAGAAAAATGGTTTTGACTATTTGGAGCCGATACTTTCCAGGGAGCGGCAAACAGGCAGTGTACATAAAGTCCGAAACAAACGACGGAGAAATTCAAGAAAAGCTCCGGCATACTTTATGCCCTTGTTGTGAAATGTGAACCCTCCCCGTTTATTTTATATATAAATATCGCTATCTTTTAAACACACTTCTAATATCCTATTATTTGAGCTTTTTTTATTTTTAAGCAATTTGTGATTTTCGGAAGGACTTCAAACAAAATAATGGAGAAAACTTTTAATTGAAAGGAGCTCTACATTGAAAGAATTACGAAAAATCTCTTATTTTTTATTTGCAACTGCAATGCTTGTTGCCGTTTTTGTTTCGACCATTTTCATATCACCGGCGCATGCGAGAAAAATCGAGGAAATAATCGTCTTCGGTGATAGTCTATCAGATACTGGGAATCTCTATGTTACTAGTAACATGACTTTTCCAGAGTCGCCACCTTATTATAACGGTCGGTTTTCTAATGGTTTGGTATGGGTTGAATATCTTGCTCTACGGATAAATATAGAGGTACCGGTACCAAGCAATCTTGGCGGAACAAATTACGCTTGGGGTGGAGCTGAAACCGGCTATGGTTTATCTGCTCGTGGGACTCCCAATGTTGGTGAGCAAATTAAATATTTCTTAGGTACTGATCCCGAAAATCATAATTTGCCGAAAGATAACCAGCTTTTTATTGTATGGGCCGGATCAAACGATTTTAATAATACAAGTGGTCTCCTACCAGATCCTCAAAATTTAGTAAAGAACATTACTAAACACATAGAAACGTTAGCCTTAACCGTTCCCGAAACAAAATTGACATTTCTCGTGCCGAATCTACCTCCATTAGGACAAACTGCACGCGCCCATTGTTTAGGGTTATACTATCCTAATATACCACCAATGCTTGATTATCTGTCCGTAGAATTTAATACTCTTTTAGCTAACGAATTGAAAGAATTAAAGAGAGAATTAAAAAAGTTATATTCAATCAAGGTTAAGATTTTTCAACTTGATATATATGCTCTTACTCAAGAAATGTTGATGAATCCTGAAGTTTTCGGTTTTATAAATATTACAGATACGGCAAGGCTGGGGGCTGATGCCATGGGCTGTCCACTGGATGTCACGGCACTTAATGAAGGAGTAGTTGATAATGCAGATGAATATCTTTTTTTCGATGATATTCATCCTTCTAGTACATTTCACCAGGTTGTCGCCGAGAGGGCTTTGGAACTAATTTATGAAATTGACGAAGACGATAATTAAACTCTAGTGCGAATCTATAATTGAGGCAGGGTTGGCAATGGCGAGGCGATCGCTTAACGTTTTGAAGCAAAGTGAGAAAGGACCGTTGATTGGATATCAGCGGTCTTTTTCTTTTCGAAGAAATCTTCTGTAACGGGTAGCCGCTTTGCTAACTTAAGAATCCTAAGCAGCTTTGCTATCGATAATAAATAATGTTTTCAACAGTTATCTTTTCCTTTGCCGGTTTCAGCTGCATTGCCTGGGTTTGCTTGTTCCTGCCAACTTCCATGAAATTATAGAAGACACGAATTATATCCAGCAGCTTGCCAACCATAGCCGGTTTTTAGGGACCTTATCCGAACCGGTGGCGACCTAAACTCGCTGAATTGCTAATCGGTCTCTCTAACAGCGATAATCTCCTTTGAATTTGCATGAAAAAGCGGTCAATGTTTGGTCCTCGTCATACCTCTGGATATTCGTCAGCAGGTAGCACATGGCCTTTTCCGGCTCTCCCATATTCAGGTGTTTCTCCAAACGATCCTGCCATTTTCCGATGTTAACAATCTGAGTCATCTTCTCATTATTACCCCTCAGAGTTATTTTAAAGTTTTTATCAAATTGGGCGATTCTTCATATATAACCTATTTAGAATAAGGAGTTAAACATGGGATACTGCTTATATATTTTTTCGGCAATGCTTCTTTCAGCCACTGCCCATGCCACCCAAACAATTCCACGGTCTGAGCTTGTCGGCTGTTGGCCGGTTTTTCTTCTGTGCTTAGGAGTTGTGGGCATTGGGATGTGGTTGAACTTGAGTAGGAGATAGCAGAAGCAACCTAAGCTGCCAGAAATGAATAAAATTGCAGATTATAGGAATTACTTACACGGATGAAGATTGAGGTTGGATATGAAGTGGTTTCCGGAACCGATTTATAAGACCTTACCTTATGCCTACTTTCTAATTGGAATAGTATGTCTTTTTCTGAGTTTCTCATCATATTCAGTGGGAAGGGTGGGGTATATTTTTTCGGGCCTTTTGTTTACAGGTGCGGGATTAATCGTGGGATATTGGCGTTTGAAAAGTCGAAAGTGATGGTGGTCGCCCCCCGGGTGCACCCGGGGGCTGGCCCTCTACTTCCTAAGTACACCTCTTGCCATCGAAAAGAATATACCGATCATACATAATAATGCGAAAATGAGAAATACGATTTTCAAGCTATGAAGAAAGAGCGTGGAATTGGATTGCGTTATCGGAGCATTTCCCAAGAATATTGCAAAAGAAATGGTAGCTGTTGCCATGCTCAGCATCTGGCCTAATAACCGCATCGTTGAAACTACACCGGATGCAATACCGAAATATCTCTTTTCAACCGCACTCATGATGGCATTCATATTCGGTGAAGAAAACAGAGCAAAACCGAATCCAAGTAGAATTAAAATTCCAATAATATAAATAACGGGAGTTTTCGGGCTTAGAAAAACCAGCTGCAATAATCCGAATACCGTCAGGCTCATTCCAATCGATGCAATCATACGGGGTTCAATTTTGTCGGACAATCTGCCGGATATCGGTGAAAATGCGGCTTGCACAATAGGCTGAAAAACAAGGATTAAACCGGCTTCCTGAGGATTGAATCCTTTAAGATACTGCAGATATAGACTCATCATGAAGGTAACGGCAAAAGTGGCGGAATAATTAATCAGCGCGGCAAGGCTTGAAAACGCAAAAATGCGATTGTTTTTAAACAGCTTTAATTCAAAAACCGGATATTGGATCGATTTTTCATGGGCCGTAAAGATGATAATACCTATTATACCGAAGCCGACAATAAAATACGCCATGGAATTGGGCAGTAACGTGGCACCGTAAATCAGTGCGACCAACGAAAAACCATAGATGATGCTGCCGGTCAGGTCAAATTTTTCGCCCGGCATTCCCTTCCATTCTTTTTTAAGATGCTTGACTGCGATAAAAATCGATAAAAGCCCGAGAGGAACGACAGTCAGAAATATGCTTCTCCAGCCGAAATGATGGGTCAAGGCGCCACCTACGGTCGGACCCACTGAAAGTCCCACGTAGACGGCGGCGACATAAATTCCAATCGCCCGACCCCGTCTTTGAATCGGAAATACGGAGGTTAGAATTGCCATGCCGGTGGTTGTGATCATGGCAGCGCTGAACCCTTGCAGCACTCTAAGGGAAATTAAGATGGTTATCGTTGGTGCGAAAGCAGAAAAAAACGATGCAGCGACAAACAGTGATAATCCAAGTACGAAAAACTTTTTATGCCCGTAAATATCCGCAATTTTACCGATAGGAACGAGAAAAACAGCTGTCGATAGTAGATATGAAGTGGCAATCCAGCTCAAGACAACCGCGCTGATTTTAAAATCGGCCTGAATGGCAGGCAGAGCCACATTGACTGCCGAAATCATGAAGGGCCCGATAAAAGAGCTGAAAGTGGCGACAATGAGGGTCGAATTCTCCAATGCGTGATTATCCGACGGCTCAACGGATTCATTGAAATCTGATTTATTTTTTTGCATATTAATCCAAATCGTTATTATTTCCAAAAATCTGCTGAGGATATTTTTCCTCACTAAAGACAGCTTTTCTATATTCCGGAAATGCTTGAAATTCAACCGCCATTATCTTATTGCAGCTTCAATTTCAAACCACGAGCCTATCTAAATATATTATTTTTTAAGGCCGGTACTGCAACATAAATGCCTCCACTTTATGATCGAAACCAAAAGAGACACAAAAGTCGATAAATAGGTATTTTCTTGATGTTGGAGACGGCCTGAGGCTATACATAGGGAAACCCCCTAAATTTTTTAGGTAAAATTCCCCTATTCAGAAATGTTTACCCATAAAAATGAGCTTTTCCCCTATAGACAAAGATAATAACTAGTTATAAATATATAAATAATAAAATTGGTTTTTGAGCATATCAAAGCTTTTTCCCGCACACCATGTAAAGCAAGACGCTTAGAAATTTCAAAGTGAGTTTATTCATAAAGGGAATTCTTAAGCTATAGTCATTTATTTCATAATAGAACATTATCCGTTTTATTAGAATGTAAGTTAACCGGTTAATTTTTAGATAATTTTTAGGCTCTATGGCTGGAAGTAAGGATGAATTTAAAATGGTATATTTAAAAAGGAGGGGAAAATGGCTGATTATAGTTCTAGAATCGAGACGATAGGGGATCACATTGCCAAGAAAGAAGGTTACATCGGTTTAAAAGGCGTGGAGGCTGTTTATCGATACATCATTGATAAATATAATTGGCTTCCTGAACAAGTCCGTGGTCTCGGCAATGAAGACGTGAGTATGCTATTGGCTGGTTATGAAGAAAAAGGTATGACGGATTGGGATTGAAAAAAAATGTGAATGATTCGGGAAATAACTTTACAAGACCGATGAGACTTTACCGGATAATGTTTTATATTCGGCTCATCGGTCTTGCCGTAGGCCATCAAATTTTTGTAAAGTTATTTTAAAGCCTGCTTATACTCCCTAATCAAGGTATTCATCAATTCTTTGACGGAAATAATTTGATTAATACGATAAACATTTTTTCCGGCGAATGCGAAACCATCCTCAAGCAGACCTCTTTTGGCATTTGCTAATGCAAGGGCGATGCAATATGGGCTGTCTTTGTGCTTGCAAGTGCTGATACAGTGGTAAGGACACTTAAAAGGTTTTTTCTTTCCATTGCTTACATCTTCAATGAAAAGGTTGCGAATCGCACTGCCCGGAAGACCTACGGGACTTTTGATAATCACGACATCTTCCTTTTTGGCGTCAATATAGGCTTGCTTGAATTCAATCGATGCGTCGCATTCATGAGTCGCAACAAAACGGGTTCCCATTTGTACGCCGGAGACACCCATCTTTAAGAAATTGTAAATATCATCTCCCGAATAAATACCCCCCGCGGCAATAACCGGAATATTTTTTTTCTTTTCATTTTCAAAGGGCTTAACTGCAGCAATGACTTCTTTTACGAGGTTTTCCAAAGCAAAATCGGGATCGTTCAACTGATCGGGTTTAAAACCGAGATGTCCCCCCGCCTTGGGGCCTTCCACTACAAAACCGTCCGGTAAATAATCAAATTTTGATAGCCATCGTTTACAAATTGTTTTGACGGCCCTTCCGGAAGATACAATGGGAACTAATTTGGTTTTAACGCCTTCCTTGAGATATTTAGGAAGTGCCAACGGTAGCCCCGCTCCGGAAAAAATGATATCGATCTTTTCCTCTATGGCCGTTTTTGCCAAATCGGCAAAATTTGTTAATGCGACCATAATATTGACACCTAAAATGCCTTTGGTCATACTTTTGGCTTTTTGAATCTCTTTTCTCAGCGCTCTGATATTGGCTTCCAAATAATTTGAATTGATATCCGGCTCATTCATACCGATCAGCGGTGTGGCAATTACGCCGATTCCCCCCTCATTGGCGACGGCTGATGCCAGTCCTGAAAGTGAGATGCCGACTCCCATTCCACCCTGGATGATTGGAACTCTGGCAATCAGATCACCAAATTTTAACGTGGGTAAGTTCATAATTCTTGTTCCTTTAAAAATTTCTGATTTTAATACAACATATTGATTATTAAGAATATAATTGGCCCAAATAATTAGCTCCAATATTGATGTTAGCCCAAAACCATTGCTTTTGTCTGTTAACAAAATAGGAATAGGACCAAAGCACCCTCCTGAAATTTCGGGCTTTGGACTTGAGAGGAGCCGGATAGGCGTGCTTCAAGGCGAGGGCTTCCGAATTTCGGTAATCGTTTTTCAATAAATCATTTCTACATAATGCTTGTTATAGAGCAATAGTCGGTTCAAAGATATAATGACCACATGGTCACAAGCGTTTATTTTTTATATATAATCATAAGTTACCTTAAAAGCAATAGAAAAATCGATGAGAATTCAAATCTCAATAGAAAGAGGGAGCGATTGAGAACTTAAAAAAGAAATAAATTTGTTTGTATTTTACTGAAATTTATGTAAAGCATATCCATATATTAGATAGGATTATTATCCATTCAGCAAAACATCATTCATGGGATTGATACGTTTTTATTATACTTTAATAATAGCCGTTAATTCGTTTGCTTTATAGGATATATCAAAATCGTTAGCGAGATAAAAATGAAAAGAGATATCATCGAAATCCGATGGCATGGCAGGGGAGGGCAGGGTGCAATCACCGCAGCCAAAATCGTTGCGAAATCCGCCTTTGAATCCGGATATCGCGGTGTTGTCATGGTGCCGACCTTTGGGACCGAACGTAGGGGAGCACCTGTCTTTACATCTCTGAAGATATCTAAAGAAAAAATCTATGATCTTTCTCCCAGTCAGAGTCCGAATATGGTCGTGGTTCTGGACCATCTATTGCTCGAAGAAGCCGATGTTACTAGTGGGTTGCAGCCGGGCGGTTGGCTGGTTTTAAATACTCCCAAAACCCCTGAGGCTTATCGCTATGAGGGTATACGCATTGCAGTTGCGGACGTTACTTCGATTGCCGGTGAGGCGGGTCTTTCCAAAGGTATTGTTAATTCCGGAATCATTGGTACATTTGCAAAAGCGAGTCAATTGATGGATATTCACGTTTTGATGCGGAATATTGAAGATGAATTCAGTCAAAGCAAACCACATGAAAATTCCAGGGCCGCTTTTATGGCGTACCAAAAGACGGTAATCGGAGGTAAATAAATGGGGACGAGAACTTGCGGCCATAAAATATCTTATAGTGAACCCGGGCCCGGTGACGGTGGGCGAACCGGTTCATGGCGGGTTTTGCGACCGATTATTAATTTGGATCGATGTACACCGGCCAAGCGCAATACCAAGGCCTGTTTTATATGCTGGTTGTGCTGCCCGGACGGGGTCATTTCAAGAAGCCTGCCGCCGACGATCAATTACCAATATTGCAAAGGTTGCGGGATTTGTGCGGAAGAGTGCCCCATGAATGCCATTGAAATGGTTGAAGAGGTCAGCCTGATAAAGGAGGAAAAATAGAAGGATGTATACGATTGAATCCGGTAATGTCGCTGCGGCACTGGGAGTGAAGCTCGCCGGAGCTCAGGTGATTGCCGCATATCCCATTACGCCTCAGACTCCCCTGACGGAAAAACTTTCCGAATTTATCGAATCCCGGGAGATGGATGCTCAGTATATTCCGGTTGAGAGCGAACACAGTGCTTTGGCTGTTTGCATTGCTGCTTCTACCGCCGGTGCCCGGGCATTTACGGCGACCAGTGCCAACGGCCTTTTGTATATGCACGAGCAAATTCATTGGGCGGCCGGCGCACGGTTGCCGCTTGTGATGTGCGTAGTGAATCGGGGTGTAGGTGCTCCCTGGACCGTCTGGAATGATCATCAGGATTCCATATCGCAAAGAGATACCGGGTGGATTCAGATGTATGTATGTGACCATCAGCAGATTGTCGATACGGTTATCAAAGCCTTCCGTTTGGCCGAAGCGGTCAGTATTCCGGTCATGGTCTGCTATGACGGCTATCTTTTATCCCACACTTATATGCCATTTGATATTCCGGATCAAAAATCGGTTGACGGCTTCCTGTCACCCTATCGCCCTGAATATGCTTTGGACCCTGACAAACCGGCAAATTTTAATACCGTAACCCTGCCGGACGTGCGAGCCGATATCCATGGCCGAATGTCCCACGGCTATATGGAGGTCCGGTACCTGCTGCAGGAAGACATGCGCAAGGCTATTGATGTGGCCGGGGATATTGAAAAGCGTTTCAAACAGATATTCGGCCGAGGCGGTGAGCCTTATGTGGAAAGCTACCGATGCGAAGATGCTGAATTTATTGCGGTGAGTATGGGGTCGCTTGCCTATCAACTCAGAGATGTGGTCGATATGCTAAGAGACGAGGGCTATAAGGTCGGCATTGCGGCTATCCGACTCTATCGCCCATTTCCGGATCAGGCTATTGCCAAAACGCTGGAAAAGGCAAAAGGGGTAATTGTTTTTGAGAAGGCTTTGAGCTACGGCTATCAAGGTCCCTTATGTGCGGATATTCAGTCTGCCCTTTATGCGCAAAGCAACGGCCGCAAAAAGAGGCCCAGCGTCTATCCCTATATTCTCGGGCTTGGTGGAAGGGAGATTAAGACCGGGGACTTGATAAATGCCGTGCGGCGTGTTTGCACCGAAACTTCAACTGATACACCTGATACATTGGGTTGGATCGGTCTCAAGATATAGGAGAGATGAACATGCATGCAAAGACGAATATTTTCAACCTGCCGGAAACGGAATTTGTTCATCCGGGCAATAGAGCATGCGCGGGATGCGGGCTTGGTATTGCTTACCGTATCGGTCTCAAAGCGCTTGGTAAAGACACGATTCTGGTGGTCCCGCCAAGCTGTCTGACCGTTCTTCAGGGATTATATCCAATTGCAGCCACCAAACTTCCATGTCTAAACGTTACCTTTGCCTCTGCAGCGGCTGCGGCTACCGGTGTGATAGGTGCCCTGCAAGCGTTCGGCAGGGAAGGTATCAATGTCGTGGCATGGGCCGGTGACGGCGGTACCAGCGATATCGGTCTGCAGGCGCTTTCGGGTGCGGCGGAAAGAGAAAGCAATTTCATCTATATTTGTTATGATAACGAAGCCTATATGAATACCGGGGTTCAAAGGTCAGGCACTACGCCTTGTGGCGCGTTGACGGCCACCACCCCCATTAAAGGTAAACTTCAGAAGAAAAAAGATGTCCCGGCCATCATGGCGGCTCATCATATCAGCTATGTAGCCTCATGCAGCGCAGCTTATCCGATTGACCTATACGATAAAATCAAAAAAGCTACAGGTATGACCGGAACCAAATACATTCATATTCATACCCCGTGCCCCCCGGGTTGGGGGTTCGATCCTCGCTATACCATTAAAATGGGGAAGCTGGCCGTTGAAAGCGGGCTCTATGACCTTTATGAGATCGAATGCGATCAATTTAGACTGACCGACGCTTCCGAGAAACTCTTGAAGAAGAAAAAATTACGCGATGTCGACAAATATTTCAAGTCCCAGGGTCGATTCAAAATTATGACGGATGATCAAATATCTGCGATTCGGGAAGACATTCACCGTAAGTGGGAAGCTTATTGGGGCTAAATTTTTTTAAATTATGATTTGATTTCGGCCGAGGCATTTGGATCAAACGGGTTGGTTCTTAGCGCCAAAGAAAATAAAAAGGGATAATTATCTTTTAAATGTTTCATATATCCCAACCATTCACAGATAAGCAGTCCGTAAGCTCTTTGGATATCTCCGGATAAATGTTCGCAATCGATACGACTGAGTTCCTCGAGATGTTCCCTATGCTTCAGCTCTTCTTCAAGGTGGAATACGGCTCGGAAAAGATTTGAAAAAGAGCCGTGCTCCTGTAGATTGGGATTTTCAAAGAGACTGAGAAAAAAGTTTCTTTTTTCACTGAGAAATCGGTGCAAATCTTCAAGGTTGCCCATTTTGCTATCGATTTGAAAATCAAATTCGCGTATTTGTTTTTGTGCTTTGGTAAAGTCTGTGTCCGTCCATGTATCGGTTACGATCAGATTTTTTTGAATTTGATTATAGGTCTTATCAAAGCGATAAAAATAACGTATAAGCTCGGTACCGACCTCACTGAAAAAGGCGCCGACGATCATATTCAACTTCTGCAGCGTATTGTGCTTTTTAATTTTTTTGAGAATCAAACTGATTACAACCGTCACTAGGAAGACGTTGATGGGAAGAAATCCAAGCTGAGCACCTAATATTCGAAAAAGATACTGCGGTTCCCGAAAAATAAAAAAATGAATGGTATAAATGCATATCGATGACAGCAGTAAAATAATTCCTAATTTAACCTGCCATTTTAAACTCTTCATATTCATTATTTCCTGAGCAGTTTATTTTTTACATGGTATAACATAAATTAAGGGTCATGGAAAATAATAAATCCACCAAAAACCAGATGGATTGTGCAATTTATTTTTCCGTGACCCTAAAAAGCTCTAATAAGGATAATTACCGTTGCTTATTAGCCGGCAAGGAGATAATAATTTAAATGTAACCCCAGAGGGCCTCTAATTCTTTATTTGATCTTGATTTCAATCTCTTTTTTCTTGGCTTCCTCTAGCTTGGGAAGTGTTATTTTCAATATACCCTTATCAAAGGATGCTTCAACTTTATCGCTTTTCACACCGCTCGGCAGTCGAAATACCCGTTGAAAAGAACCATAATATCTCTCCGAACGATAGCGATTTTCATCTTTTTCTTCTGTTTCCTTTTTCTTTTCACCCTTTATCGTAAGAAGATCGCCTGAAAGGCTGACGTCAACGTCTTTGGCATCCATACCGGGAAGTTCGGCTTTGACGAGATAACTGTTTTTATCTTCGGAAATATCAACAGACGGCAGCCATTCCTCTGCAAACGTTCTGGCAAAAGGTGTTTCGCCTAGGAATCGATTCCAAAGTTTATCAATTTCTTTACGAAAAGATGTGAGTTCATCACCAAACGGTCTCCAGGGAACTATGTCCATAATATTCCTCCTTTTTTTTTAAGGCCCTTCGCGGGCTGCAATTTGAAATAACGATTTTAACTCAATTTGCATCCAATTTAATTATCGTGATCTATTTTGTCTATAGGGTGAAATGCTCATTTTTATAGGGGGAATTCCTAACAGAGCAATAAATTTTTACTCTAATTGTTAGCCTCAATAGGCAATTCCGGTCGTGCGGCCCACTCGGTCCAGCCTGCATCATACCAAAATAAATTTTTATAACCGAGCAGATTTTTAAGAACAAAAAAAGTTTGGCTGGCCTGATGGCCCGTGCGACAGTGCACAATAATGGGCGTATCCTTGTTAGGAATAAGGGCTGCATAGGAGACTGCAAGTTCAGTAGCCGGTTTGAGGCTTGTGTAAGTTTCAAATCGGCTCAAGTCTTCAGTATAAGGTCGATTCAAGGCCCCTGGGATATGGCCGGCACGGGCTTCGTCGGATTTTTCGCCTTTAAAATATTCAAGTGGCCGGACATCTATTATCAATGCGCTTTTTTTATGAACATGATCAAGTACTTGCCGGTAATTCAAGGTAAAAGTATCCGGCTGAGATCCAACCGGATATGCAACGGTTGTCACATCCGGAAGATTCGTATCAATCGGTTTTCTCTCTGCAGCCCACTTATCGAAGCCACCTTCCAGAATGACATAATTTTTATGCCCCAGACGCTCAAATACCATTCCGGTCAAGGTGGCATCTCGAACCCGGTCATCCCCATAGATGAGTATGATCATATTCTCGGGCCGGATCCCGGAAAGTGACAGCTTTGCCGCCAGAAGGTTCTGTGGTAGCAGCATGGAGGGAATGCCGTTGACCAGCCCCCGAAAGTGTTCCGGAGAAATGGACAGTGAGCCGGGGATGTGTCCACGGTTATATTCGGGTTGGTTGCGGGAATCGATGATTTTAAGACTGTTGTTTTCCAGATTTTCAGCCAACCAGGTGGTGTCTATCAGGCCTGGTAATTTCAGCGGCAAGTTGAGAGACATTGAGGCCATAGCGGTTGGCTCTTCATCCCGTCCATAAAAATATTGACGCCATGCATGAATCCGGCCTGCTTTTTCAGCAGATACGGGTTCACTACGCAGCGAGACCGGTTTGAGGCATCTTTCGATAAATCCCGTGAGGCCATCAGTGAGGATGTATACATTTTCAAATCCCATACGATCGAGAATGTCTCTTGCCTGTGCCGGGTGGGTCATACCATTGGAATAAAGGACGATCATCTTTTTATCCAAGCTTTTTTGTAAAAATTCCGGGAGCCTGGGAAGCTGAACGTTTAACGCCCCGCGAATGTGAAAGGTGTTGAATTCTTCTACCGGTCGAACGTCAATGACAGTTACGTTTTTATCGTCGGAAGAAAGACGATCGGCTAAGTATTCAGGATCAATATGATCTTCGGCAGATGCGATTGCCGTCAACAAACCTTTTTCTGAAAAATGAGAGGCTGATAATCCGGATGCCGTTTGCGCCTCTTGTGCACGAAACAAGAACAGACTGGCACCCAAGATGATCAATGCGATACTGAAAGCCTTTAGAAACGGGCTGTTGTAATACTTGCCCCGATCACTGCTCGCAGCCCCTTTCTTTTTTTCAATATATTCGCAACCCCAGAAACAAAAAATGGCCAGCAGCGTGAAAAGTAATCCAAAAGAAGCTTTCGACATCTTCAGACTTTTGTAAATAAAGGCAAGCCCAGTCTGACCATAGGTTTCTCGGCTGCTTTGTCCCCAGGTGTAAAGCGGTTTGATGAATGGGAAAAGCTCATTGAATAAAATGCTTCCAATACCAACACCGGCTAGGAAAATCAGTGCATCCAGCTTGCCGGAGGCCAGACCGACCGCTGCCGTTCCCGGACACCAGCCGCCCATAACAAAACCGATTCCAAAAATCAGGCCGGCCACAACATAAGCGCCGTAGTAGGTAGCTGTATAGTAAATTTCGGTTGCCGGATTAATTTCGCCCATGCCGATGAAAAATGACATGCCGAGCATTGCCGTAATAAGCGCAGTGAACATGACCTTTAACACCGCCATATCTTTAAAGTAAAAGATGCCGGTCAGTTTGCGGGAATTTCCAAAACCGGCTCTTTCCAATGCTAATCCAAAGAAAAGGCCGATCAACAGCGCATAAAACCGGGCGTTGATCGAATCCAATGTTCCAAGACTGTAGAATGTACTAATCATTCCATTGCCTCCTCACGAAATAAGCCGCAGCATAACCACCGGCAAAAATGCAGATTAAAAAAACGATACTTCCCGTCAGAAGCAGGGCTCCGCCGGTAAGGGCCTGGCCGGATGTGCACCCGCGGGCCAGGCGACTTGCAAAGCCGACCAGAATACCCCCGCAAAGTGCAAATATTATTCGCAAAGAATTTGATGCGATTTTACCTTTTTCCATTTCAAATTTTATCCGATTCGATAAAATCGCTGAAAAGAATCCGCCCAAAAAAATTCCGAAAAACATATAGACTAGATAATAGTTGAGGGGATTGTGTCCCCATTTCCCAAAATACTCACTTGAAAAAGTGTGCATCGGTAAAAGGATTCCTTCAAGAAAGGCTGCTATACGGGCCAGGCCCGATGAAGCACCTAATCCGGCCCCAAGGATAAGAAAAGAGGATAGGAGTGTTATGCCTAGCATTACACCGGCAAGGTACGGATTGCTAAAGTAGGATTTGTTTTCTATTTTTGATTTCATTGCTCGGAATTCCTTTATCATTTTATCAGATATTAACAACCGGCACTTTTTTTAGGTGTTTTTGGGGGCTGCGGTTTGGCAGGAGTCGACGGTGCGGCTGGTGCTATAGTGGTCGGTGTCTGGGAAAAGGGCGTCGTCGGTTGAATTACCCCTGGTTTATAGCCGGTTGCACCTTCAGTCTCGGACCAGTAGGCCTCGAGGCCTTTATATAAAACTTTAATGGGTCGCTTCGTTTTTTGAGATAGAATGCCCCCGACAGCCATGGCCAGGGAGCCGTCTCGGTCCAAAATGATTAAAGGGGCGGAACCGACAAGATAGGTGGGATTAGCAATCAATTCAGCTACATCTACATTGATTGATCCGGCAATGTTGTAATCCGTGAAATATTCCGGCGGGCGGATATCAATCAGGTCAAACGTACCGGGAAGATCCATTAAAAGACGCTTAAGTTCTGAAGCAGAGATTCTTTCCGGCAGTTTAATGTATCTTTTTGAAGCAGTGGTTGCGGCTGAGATAGTCTTGGCTGCTTCAAAGACAGGAAGTCCGGCATCGATCCAAGCCTGGCTGCCCCCTTCAAGACTTCGGGCCGATTTAAAACCATTGCGCTCAAGTACCCCCACCGCCATGCTGGAGCGGTAGGCTGAATTACAGACCGTTACAACAGGCTCGGAAAGATCCAGTTGAGATGAAAGGTCGGAGAGGTGATTGAGTGGAAGGTTAAGAACCATACCGATTTTAAGTGCCATCCATTCAGCCGGCAAACGCACATCAACAATAATCGGTGACTCACCTTTCTGCATCAGGTCATAAAGTGCATGGGGAGAAATGGAAGGGCTGCGGCTAAGAGAAAGATCTGCGCGTTCCCAGCTCTGTAAAGTTAGAATACCGGCGCTATAGCCAACCCGATGCAGGCGGTAGAGCGCTTCCTTAAGTTCTGTTTTGTTGCCGCAAAGAACAAGGTTTGAGGACCACGGCACCATAATGCCGACCCATGTCTCGAATCTTCCCCTTAATCCGATATTGACTGCATTCGGAATGTGCCCGGCTGCATAATTTTTGGCATCGCGAATGTCAACCAGATAATTGTTCTCGACATTCATTAAATTTTTGTTTGCAGAGATTTCAGCCGGTAACGGAGCATCCCAATCCACAAGTGCGGGACCGGCTTTGTTAATCCCGGCGTTGTGTTTGAAATATTGAGGGGCTTCCGGAAGTCCCTCCAGTAAAGCCGCAATGAACTCGTTTTTTTTATCGTATTTCAGATAAGGATTGGAAGTTTTCTCCTTGCCGATGGTAGAAAAGGGTTCATCACTGAGGTGCGCACCACATAACGAACCCGCACCATGAGCAGGAAAAATTTTAACATGATCGGGAAATTTTGAAATTTTATTGTTCCAGGATTCAAACATAGATGCCGCAAGACGGGCGGCTGACGTTGTTCCTTCCATCAGATCCGGCCTGCCGACGCTTCCGACAAAAAGCACATCGCCGGTAAACATTAAATCGGGGGTATTTGCGTTGTCTTCACCATAGGCCAAAGCACACATTCCATCGGGCGTATGTCCCGGCGTATCAATGAATTTGAGGGTCGCTTTTCCGATCTTAATGGTGGTACCATCTGCCAGCGGTTTAATCTTGTAGCTCGCACTGCTTTTTTTGCTCTGATAGATCGGGCAATTTACAGCCTGGACCATTTCCGTGTGGCCGGCGATAAAATCGGCATGTGAATGGCTCAGGTAGACCCCTTTGATAGTTACATTTTTTTTTTCGGCTGTTTCAAGATAGATGAAAATATCTCGACACGGGTCTACGACCAAAGCATCTCCGTCACTGACCAACATGTATGAATAGGTGGAAAGCACAGGCAATTCGAATTGGATGACCTTGTACCCCGCGAAAGTATACGTGTCTATGATGGAGTAGGCGGCTGCTTGCGTACCGTGTGTTGCGGATTCTGCGTCTTTGATTTCAGCTGATTTAAGATTTAAAGGAGTAGTAAAACTCAGTCCTATTGCCAATAGAATGCAAAGTATTGGGCCAAAGCTTATTTTTTTCATGCTTATTCTCCATAAGTATTTTTAAATTAAAATAATTAACGGCTCAAATAGCTTATCTGCCATTGGACTTTGGAGTTGTTTGTTTTTTTAGGAAAATTTATAAGCGATTTTTATGAAGGTTTGATAGTTGTATCTTTATATAATTATTTATATTTATAAAATAAAAATAACATAGGATAATTAAAACTTCAAATTTTTACAGGCCCAGGCTATTGAACATCTGGATGCAGGGCTCGGCATTTTTCAGATAAAACCCGACGATGCTCGTTGCTGGATTGAACATATCGTAAATATCATGCGCTTTGGACTTGAAAGGCCAACTGGAAAAGGGGATTAAAGTCAAAATCGCTGAGCGCAAGATGGGCGTGACAATCAATCATGGACGAACGCTTTTTTCCTTGCGAATCTTTATAAGTGCATATTTTGATTGATCGAAGAACAACACCTGCAGACACATCAGAAGCAAACCAAAATCCTTAGCAATAGTGGACCAATCGATAATTTTTCGGCTCTCGTCTAATCCAAAGCAGCCGCAGGAAATATCTATCCCCCGAAAAAGGGCGGCACCCAGAGCGATGATAAATACAATGATGAGCATCAATAGGATGAAGGTCCCCCCTTTGATCCATTTTCCGATTATCAGCGCCAGACCGCTTAAAATCTCCAGCCAGGGGATCCAAAGTGCGAAAATATCAATCAAAAAATCGGGTAGGATTCTATAATTATAGATTGCATCGCTAAAGGACCAAGGGTCGGCAATTTTGAAAACACCGGCATAAATAAAAATCGAACCCAGCAACCAACGAAACAGCGCTGAGAGGGTAGAAGAGGTCAAGAATTTTTTCATAATAGTAAAAATTTTATTCTCCCGAATTTTGACGGGTTGTCACGGGAAAATTTTTTGAAACCCAAGAGGCCCATCCACCGGTCATGATTTTGATATTTTCATAGCCCATCATTCCGATTAATTCTGCTAAATCATCAGGTTTCGTATCCATTAGATCGCTACCATATATAATAATTACGGAGTTTTTGTTGTTTAATAACTTTTCTAATTCAGACAGTTGCTCATATATGTTTTCAAATGGAAAATTAAAAGCGCCTGGAATATGGGCTGAATGAAAATTATCTGCGGAACGTAAATCAAGAAAAATGATCATGCCGGATTCTAAAAGTGCGGAAGCCTTTTCAACGGATATTTTTTCGTTCCTCTGCTCTGAATCATTGATCTCAACAGTCACGAATAACTCCATAGGGTTCGGCCGAACGGCGTTAAAAAAAAATCCGAAGACCAAAGCAAGAATACTTATTATTAAAACCTCTTTAATGAGCCCAAGATTAAACATATTTAGAAATGTATGTGCTCTCATCTGTTCCAATTTATCTATTTTTTATTCGTTTATTTCGAGTGAATATGAATATAAAGAAATGAAGTGAATGTGTCAAGAAAGGGTGTAGCGCGAGTTGAAATTAGATGTTTAAACCCATCCGGGATTTTTTTTGCGATCTGTTTGATAAAAATTAAAATTAAGATTATGGTTCAACGAAATAAATATTTTCTTTCAATGGATTAAGAAGCGAGGGCTTAATGCATCATGAATAAAACGGAAAACTACAAGCTTGTACCCAAAAAGGGAAATCGAAAATGTTTCGGATGCGGTTTAGATAATCCTGCAGGACTTCAAATGAAATTTTATTCAAACGGGGAATCCCTTTTTTCATGGCTGACGGTGCCGGATCACCTTTGTGGATGGAATGACCTGGTCCATGGCGGGGTTATATCAACCATCTTGGATGAAATTATGAGCTGGTCGGCAATTTATTTGCTAAAAAAAATTATTTTAACAAAATCCATAACTGTTGACTTCATAAAACCTGTTTTTAGCGGCAAAGAATTAAAAGTTGAAGGCAAGGTGTTTGAGGTAAAAAATGAAAAAGAAGCCATACTGGAAGGCCTCATTTATGACACAAATGGTAAAATCCATGCAAAATCACGAGGGACTTTTGCACTTCTCCAACCTGAAGTGGCTCAGAGATTGGGTATTATGGATGAAAAAACGCTGAAAGATTTTGAACCTCTTCTTCGGCCATGATCAATATAAAAGCAGATAACCGCCACTGTAGGGGCGCAAAGTTTCTAAAAGGTAGGTTAAGGGCTTTAGATACCGAATGTTGGATTCCAATTCAAGTAGATACATGGCTAAAGGATATGATAAGATGATTCGAATTATTGAAGCCCATACACCTGAAGAATTTCTGGAAGCTAAAGCGTTGTTTTACGAGTACGCTGATAACCTGGGAATTGATTTGGTTTTTCAGAACTTTTCACATGAAATGCAGCATTTGGAGCTGATTTATTCGCCCCCGAAAGGTATTCTTCTTCTGGCTGAAGAAAATCATGCAGCTATCGGTTGTGTGGCCTTGAGACCGCTTGATGATGCCACCTGCGAAATGAAAAGATTATATGTCAAGCCGTCAGCGCGCGGAGAAGGCATCGGCAGGGCACTATGTGAAAAGGTTATCGAAAAGGCAAAAGAATATGGGTACATGCGCATGCGTTTAGATACACTCTCATCGATGATCACTGCTCAGAAAATTTATAGCG
The DNA here is from genome assembly GCA_016931455.1 of Desulfobacterales bacterium. GTDB lineage: Bacteria > Desulfobacterota > Desulfobacteria > Desulfobacterales > JAHDSC01 > JAFGES01. The sequence goes on from JAFGES010000053.1 coordinate 25,720, forward strand.
GATTAGGTTTCAAAGAAATAGAACCCTATTATGAAAATCCGATTGAAAATACAGTTTATATGGAGCTGATTCTTTAAAAAAAATGATAATGTTCTCTATCGCCGGCTATTCCCTCATAGGTTTTATCACTATTTGAGCTGCCTTATGATTATCAAGATATTGTTTTGCAACAACGGAGAGTTCATCCACAGCAATTGAATCATAATCTTTTATTATGGTTCGGCTCCATTCAAGTTGTTGCGGATACCTGGCGGAGTCCGTCAGCACTCTGTCCAGCCAGTATGCGTTAAGCCGAAGCATTTCTTTGATGCTGGTAAGCATAGGCTTTACTGCGCGCCGTAATTCCTCTTGAGTCACCCCCTTTTCTGCAAGATTGGATATGATATTTCGAACTTCTTTTAAAACGGTAGCCGTTTCCTTCGGAGCGACTTGAATCATGGCTTGCAGGACGCCATATCCCGGATAAGCTCGACTGCTTTTGTTATAGGAAAAAGGAGAATAAGCTGCACCTAGTTTTTCGCGTATACTCTCACGGAGCCGATCGGAAAAAATTTCAGAAAGTACGGAAAAACAGCGCGTTTTGTGAATATCCCAAAAATCCTCGGTGGGATAGGCAACAACGACCAGTGCCTTTGGAATTTCCGTGGGCACTGCAATTTCAAACGATTGCCCAATAGGAAATATGGGTGATCCTGCTCTTTTTCTTTTATGTGAAAGAGCAACCGGACGGTGGGGAAAACTGCCGAAATATTTAGAGGCCGCAGCAATAACGGAATCCATATCAAAATCTCCGACGATTGATACCTCGAATGCATCATTTTTTAATGCCGGATCAATCCAAGAACGAATATCCTCAAGGGTCAGCGTCTTAAAATCTTCATAAACAGGAAGGCCGAAACGACTGTCGTTTCCGGCCAGAAAACGCTCACCGGAAAGATGCATGGCACCACTGATCGAACGAGATAAAGCCGAATATTTTTGCTTGAACTTTTCCATGCATAGTTTATAGGCGTCCTCACGATAGCCCGGATCAACTAAATGAGCATAAAGAAGCTGAAACAGTAAATAAATTTCTTTAGAAACTGTTTTACCCTCAAACAAAAAACGGTCTTCGGATATATCGAACTTGATGCTTGTATTTTTACCCGCTAATGCCCGATCAATTTCATCGCGAGTTAGTGCGGCCAGTCCACTCTCATTCATGACTTCCGAAGTCAGCGCAGCGAGACCGGATTTGGAAGCCGGTTCTTCAGCCCTGCCATTGCCGAAGGCAATATTGACCTGTACCTCATCTGCCTCGAAATCGGTCTTTTTTAAATTTAAGTAAACACCGTTTTCAAATTTAATCCGCAAAATTCCGAGGTCGGAAATTTCTCTTTTGTCGATAATCCGTCCGGATTTTCCAGGATCGGGAAGATAAGGAAATTTAACCGATTTTTTTTCAATCGGTTTTGAGACCTCTTGACGTCTGCTTTTGTTATAGGTCGCGCGTATCAGTGCTTCAGGCTTTGTGGCTTTAGCGTCGATTTTTACGTTTCCCGTTACTAGAACCAACCGATGATTGGGCGCCCAGGTCTGTCTGAAGGATTCATTTGCCTGTTGGAGTGTCAAGGAATTTATAAACGGTGCGAATAGATTACGCTGCTGCTCCGGAGATTGAAAAACGCGATCATTGTTTAAGTTATACAAGATCTCTCGTGCCAGGGTGCGGCTGCTGCGTGTAGCCATGCTGTTGACCGCATTATCGAGTTCAGATAGAAAATCTTTTTTGACTCTTTCCAGCTCTGATTGTGTAAAGCCATAACACAATGCTGCTCTTAGTGTTTTTTCAAGTAATGTCAGCGTTTTTTTCCAGTTTTCAGGACTGCAGTCAGCTGAAATTTGAGCATATTCAACATATTTTAAATGGATTCCTGAGCCGATAACAGCCGAGGTATAGGGGGTGCCCGGTTTGCCGATAAGTGTATCCAGCCGGTCCTGGACGATTCGATCGGAAATATTTTTTATAAGGTCTTTTTTTTGGAAAGCCGATGAATCCGGTTCAGGTGTGATTTTCTTTAAAACCTCAATCGTAACGGTTGTATTTCCGGTCTCTTTCTCGAAATGATAAAATACTTTGAGACCTTTATGGTCAATGTTGCCGATATTCGGTTTGGATGCTGCCGGTGCTCGACTCGATAACTTCTCAAAATTTTTTTTTATCAGTGAAGTCGCAAGGCTTATATCAAAGTCGCCTACCATCACCAGAACGATATTATCAGGGCGGTACCAGGTATCATAAAAATCTTTAAGTAGCTTCCGATCTGCTTTTTCGATGACTTCTTCGATTCCGATCGGCAGTCTTTTTGAAAACATTGCTTCAGGGAATTCAAACTTTAAGGTCGATACAAGGGTCCGATAGGACGCAGAGTCACGGGTACGTTTCTCTGCCAAAATTACGTTGCGCTCTCTTTCGATTTCCGATTGTAAAAGAAGTGCCCCTTCGGCATAGTCCTGCATGACTATCAGGCCTTTTTCGAGGTTTTCTCTATCTCCCTTTGGTAAAAGTACATCATAAATCGTTTCATTAAATCCGGTGCGCGCATTTGCATCCGGACCGAACTGCATCCCTATTTGCTGAAAATACTTTACAAGTTCGCCGGGTTGAAAATGTTTCGAACCACAAAATAGCAGGTGCTCCAAAAAATGCGCCAATCCTTGCTGCTTGTCCGATTCATTTAATGATCCGGCCTGAACATGCAAGTGCATCCCCACTCTGTCGACGGGGGTATGATTTTTCATCAAAATATATCGAAAACCATTGGGTAATTTGCCGAATACAAGGGCTGGATCGGGCAAAATGTCGCTTTGCTCGTGCGACCATTTAGGTGGGCAATGGATATCGTCGGCTATCGAATTGACAACGCTTAGATATTTTAAAAAAGAATGTTTAATGTAAGGGATATTGCTACAATTGGTGAACAGGAGAGTCAGTGAAATACTTAAAATGGAATACCCTAAAATTTTTATAATAAAAGATCTGAAAAGCCTTTTAGGCATGATAATACTCCGTAAAAATATGACGATACTGTTTTAATTTTGATTGTTTACGAATTCATATCGATAGAATTAAGAAAGATTATTTTGAAGAAGAGCATTATTTTATTTCTGAAAAGCATTCGACCTCATATACTTTGACAGTCGTATTCGTGTCTCGCCAGCAATTTTTTATCATTCCCGCTTTTTGACAAAGATGCTCTAAAAAAACTTCTTTATCCGGTAATTGTTCCCAAACTTGCGGGAGGAAAGTCGCTGTGCTGGACCCCTGCGATAGTATGACGCCATGTATCCCCGGCTTCAGTTTTCTCTTTAAGTCTTCCGCATCTACGAAATCCATCACTGTTGGAACGGTAAGAACACTGATTTCAATTTCGATCTCGGGCAGTTCTTTCGCCGTCAAAGGGGGAAAACGAGGGTCTCTAAATGCAGCATGGATTGCATTTGCTTCGACACCGGAAATTAAAGATCTGACCGGTTCAATGGTGCCGATACAGCCTCTTAAAACACCGGCTTTGTGCAGGGTAACGAAGCAACCGCATTTTTTCAGAAGTGCAGGAGAAATATATTCCGGCCTTTCTATTTTAAAATTTCGGAAAAGCTCTGATTTTATAGTTGCACGAGCCAGTTTAAGCAGTATCTCTCGATCTTTATCAGTAAACTCAGACATAATTTCCTCTCGCTCCTTACGGTAACATGGTGACGTATTTACCTTTCAATGCAACGCTGAAAACGAGCAAAAGGTAAGTGGAGCAGTATAATTATTTAAAGAAAGCCCACCATAGGTAAAGAATTAATACCAACCACGAAATGACACAGACAAAATAGCTCAACCAATTGAAAGGTCTTTTAGCTTTACCGTGTTTATCGACTTTGCCGACTTTTTTTTTGCACGAAATGCAGACCCTTGCATAAAGGGGGAGTTCGGTAAAACACTCGGGACATCTTTTGGATAAATAGTATCGTTTTCTGTTTTTGTCCTTATCAAGCATTTCGTTGCTCTGTTCGGTCAGAATATATTGTTTGAGTTTTTATTCTAGAAAATCTTTTTCAATAGAAATTTTGCTATTATTTCTTAAGTGTACCAACCATTGTTCAAAGGCTCTGAATCTTTTTTGTTGCAGTAGCTGCTCTTTAATCTTCTTTTTTTCTAATTTGAACCCTTGCGGACCGGGTTCTTTTCTTTCTTTGAACCGAATTACATAATTGCCTTTTTTGCCTTGGATGATATCTTCCGGTAATTGATTCTTATCAGAAAGTTTAAAAGCAGCCTGGGCGATTTCTCTTTCTGATCCGATATGGGGGATTGAATCATTGCGCTTAAAAAAACCGGTTGTATTTAGGTTTAATTTTAACTTTTTACTTTCCATATCCATCGATTTGCCGTTTTTTAACTCCGCCAGAAAATCGACGGCATCCTTTTTTGCTTTTTCGTTCCGTTTATCTTTGGTCAAATCAACTTTGAGCTTTTCCTGTATCTCTTCAAATTCAGGAATCCTCTCAGGGTGCATTTCAATCGGCTGAAGAATGTAATAACCATCTCCAAGATCTAAAATATCACTGATCTCGAAAAGTGAAAGATTAAATGCTTCGGTTGCAAATTTACCTCGATTTTTGATTTCTTTGCTTGGACCGCTTTTGCCGAAAAAATCGGTAGTAAATATATTAAGTTTTCGTTCTTTGGCGGATTTTAGCAAATCGTCACCTTCAAATGATACCTCATTGACGATTTCGGCTTCTTCATAAGCGAGATTTTTAGCCTTTTCATCGGTTAATTTTTTTTGGATACCAAGTGCGGCTTCTGTGAGGGAGATAATTTTTTCCGGATTGATCTTTTCTACCTTAATAATATGCCATCCGAATTGTGTTCTAACCGGTTCGCTGATTTCTCCGACATTCATGGAAAAGGCCTTATCTGCAAACGGTTGAACCATCGCTTCTTTTTCAAAAGCTCCAAGATAACCGCCGCGATCCTTGCTCGGACATTCGGAATACTTTTTAGCCAATTCGGCAAAGTCTTTGCCTTCCTTAGCCATTTTTAGAATATCCAGGGCTTTTGTTTTTCCTTTTTCAATATTTTCAACCGATGCATTGGAATCGGTTTTTAATAAAATATGCCGTGCTTCCACGGTTTTGTTTTTTTGAAATTCTTTTTGATTTGTTTCATAATATTCTTTAATTTCCGCATCCGTGAGTGTGACCGAAGGCTTATATTTTTCCGGTTCAAAGCGCAAATAACGAACTTTTATTTCCGGCTCTATTTTGTAAGATGCTTTATGATTATCATAAAAGATTTTCATTTCATCAGCGGAGAGTTCGATATCTTTATATCGATCCGGTTCAAACAGCACGAAATCGATATTGACCGACAAATTATTCCAATTGTACCATTCTTCGGCTTCTGCATCTGAAACCTTGATACTGCCGGTTACAAGTGATCTTAATTTATTTATGAGCATTGATTCTTTTTGAAGGATTTCGAATTCTTCAGGAGTCAATCGATTACGGTTCAAGACCATTTCATATAGCCGTTGATTAAAATTACCATTGCTCTGAAATGCATCAAAGTTCCGAATTGCTTCAACCAGTTCATCATTGGAAACTCTAAAACTGAGACTTTTCGCCTCCTGAATCAACAGTTTTTGGTCGATCAGCTGATTTACAGCTTGTTTTTTTATCTGCAGCATCTTGATCATTTCCTCATTCAAGTTGTTACCGAATCGTTGACGATACTGCTCGATAAGATTGTTATATGTCTCTCGGTACGCTTCAATTGTGATCGTTTCTCCATTAACAAGTGCAATTCTGCCTGATCTTTGTGAACGAAAGCTTCCAACCCCCCAGAATACAAATACAACTACAATTGCACCTAAAAGGACTTTGATTATCCAAGCCCCGGCGTTTTTTCGCATTAAATTGAGCATATAATTCCTCTTGATGTGTTCATGTGCTGTGCTGATTTTTAGTAAAAATATATTTGATTTTCAAATATTAAGATATTTCAACGGCGTTTATGGTGTTTTAACACTATCGTTTGAAATAACAAATTTCTAAAAAATAAATGTTAAGCAATAAGCGTAATGGGTCTTTCATGACGATCAATTTTCATTCCGATGGATTCTGCGCAAAACGAGCAGATATATTCATATTTATCCCCTTCCGGAAGAATGAGAAGTAGTCGTTTGCGCACAGGTACGGCCCTTTTGCATCGGGGACAATAAAGTTCGGTTGCATCAAACTCTTTGAACATTTTCGGACCCTTGGCCTGATCGGTAAATGCTCGGGAAGCTTGTGTAAAGCTTTTTAAATCCATACTTGCACCTCTTAATTATTTTTTCGATCTGATCCAATATTGTCGATTAAAGAAAATCTTTAATGTTCAATATGTTGTAGATTTTAAAATGAATTAAATATACTATTTTTAATCATGGAGTTTGTCAACAATTTCTCACGGATCAAAACCACAAAACAAGCAGTCTTCGGGATTGTCGACCGAACCGCACCGGCAATCGCATTAAACGGCTTGAAAGAGTCCAACTAATAAATTATTTATTGACAGTGATAAAATCTTTTGTTAGTTGATTTTATCAATTCAGATTAAGGGGCTGTAGCTCAGCTGGGAGAGCGCATGACTGGCAGTCATGAGGTCGACGGTTCGATCCCGTTCAGCTCCACCATAAACTGCCAATTATAAAGAGGGGTTAGATCGGTCACGATTTAGCCCCTTTTTTATTATTTCCTCCCTTCTGTTTGCTTCCGCCTGTCTGGCTCGCGTTTCGTTTCGAACCAGCCTTTTATGTGCCTGGCTCCCTGCAGGGTGAAGGCGTATCTCCAGCCCTTTCCCTTGACAAAATAACAACTCATAGAGAGGTCCTCCTTTCCGGGGAAGAACAGAGAACCTCCAAGTTTCCTACCACCCAGTTTCCGCCAGTTTTTATACACCCAGCTGATACTTTTTCGGAAAAACCAGGCGACCTCCTCGGGGCTGAGTATATTTTTCTCAAAATCCACTGTCAACGATTCCCCCCCGAACCTATGAACATTCGTGAGCTTTGTCCCAAAACGAAACAAGTTTCGAAATGGGACAAAGTCTTTCACCTATCGCTACTATAATAAGGATTAGAAACGTTGGACGCGTCCAACGTTGGGATACTGAAAACATCATATTTTCATTTTTTCAAGGTAGGCGGCTCCCAATATGTCGGTATCCTTTTCTTGACTTCACAGGGTGTTATGGTATGTCTGCAATAACTTCAGATGCGTGCGTTACCGTTACGGAAAAAAGTCAAACAGCTTGCACGTATCACCTTAGCTGTGCCCAGCTCGTCGGACAAAATTGAAACCTTTTTAAAAAAGCTTACAAACATGCCTTCTACACGTTATAAAATTTTCATCAGCAGTGTTCAGGAAGAACTTGCCGAAGAGCGACGAGCGGTGAAGTCTTTTATTACCCAGGATCATCTCCTGAGCCGGTTTTTCTCAGAGGTGTTTCTATTTGAAGACATTTCCGCCGCTGATCGCAAGCCAGATGATATTTATTTGGATAAAGTTGAACACTGCGACATCTATCTGGGGATTTTCGGCAATCGGTACGGATCGAAAAACGACAAGGGAAAATCGCCAACGGAACTGGAATTCGAACAGGCAACCGCCACACTCCGGGAGCGGCTGGTGTTTGTAAAGGGCAGTGACGATAAAGCCCGGGAGCCTGAAATGGCCAGGCTGATAGGCAAGGCAAGCCGTCAGGTCACCCGCCGCCGGTTTTCAGACACCCAGGGATTGATCCGGGAGGTTTACGCTGGTCTCGTCGAATGTCTTGAGAACCGGGGTGCTTTCAGGGTCACGCCCTTTGATGACAGCGTGTGCGATGATGCCACCCTTCGGGATATTGATGCCGAGAAGGTGAAAGATTTTATCGAAACTGCCGAGGCCGCGGGTCGGTTAACCCTGAAGGGATCCAGAACAACGAAGGCGGTTCTGCAAAATTTCAATCTGCTGCGAAATGACCGACCCACCAACGCTGCCATGCTTCTATTCGGTAAAAACCCTCGACGGTTTTTCAACAATGCCCAGATCCACTGCTTTCATTTTCACGGCAAGGAAAAAAGAAAACCCATCGCATCTCAGCAGCCATACGAAGGCCGACTGCTTGAAGTGATCGATCAAGCGGTGGAGTTCGTGCTGGGAAAGATCGATAGAAGTGTTGGGACCCGCGGAAAATCAACCCAAGCTCCCGTTACGTTTGAAATTCCCCGCTCGGTCATCACAGAGGCCATCGTAAATGCCGTCGCTCACCGGAATTATCGCAGCAATGGATTTATCCAGGTGATAGTTTTTGCCGATCGTATCGAAGTGTGGAATCCTGGAGAATTGCCGCCGGGACTTTCTCCTGAACTGCTTCGGAAACCCCATGGACCCATGCCCTGGAACCCGCTGATTGCCGAGCCTCTGTTTAGAGCCAAATATGTGGAAAAGGCGGGCACGGGTACGACGGACATGATCGCCGATTGCAGGGCGGCAGGTCTTCCGGAGCCCGATTTTGAACAACGCGGCCCCCATTTTGTTGTAACGCTGTGGCGGAATTGGCTGACGGATGAAATGTTGGCCGAATACGACCTGAACGACAGACAAAAAATGGCTGTTATCTATTTAAAGACATACACAAAAATATCTAACAGCGAATATCAGAAGGTAGCATCGTGTATTAAAAAAACTGCTACAAGAGATTTAAGCGATTTGAAAGAAAAAGGGCTCATAATCCAGATCGGCAGTCGAGGCCCAGGTGTCCACTATGTTATCCCCAAGAAAAGAGACATAAAGGGGACAATAGGGACATGAGCAGAGGTTATTATTAAAGGGGACATAAAGGGGACAATAGGGACATTTTTAAATCCACGAGATATGTGGTTATGCCTCAATGCATTGGTTATAAGGTTGCTACGTGAACTGATTTTATGGGTTTTTTTAGGCATAGGAGGAATCGGGTTCATGCAATAAAAGTTGGTCCTTTCCGATAATTTGAAAAATTATTGCGATATTTTAACTTAACCTGAGAAAAAAGATCAATTTCGGCTCCTTTTATTCTGGTTTTCTACAAATGATAGCCATGTTCAGGAATATTGATGAAGTTGTTTATGAGGAAGAATAAGAAAGGGGTATTGAACAGGCTACTGTCATTTCGGTGTTATTAAAAAATAGGGGAGGGCAAAACAATTCAAAAATGGAATTATCAAAGATCCAACCAGAATGCTAATGACCTATTCAACCGAATTATCACTTTTTCATCAAGGCGTTCAACCCCTTCTCGAATCTTGTCCCTTCGCACAACGCCGATTTTATCGATCATGATTTGAGAAGTCTATTGCAATCTATTCTCCAAAGAAGGCGTTACGGTCAAGCGAAACAACATGTCATCCTGAAGGTGACTTGTTACCATGCAAGAATCAAGCGGCAAACCGCAGTTTAAAATTGGGGTGGCATCCATTTTAAGAGGGCGGCTTGCGGCGATCAAAGGGGTGAATCCAAGGCGTGACTTCATCCTTATCGTCCCAACCATAAAAGCAAGGTTCTATTTTTTAGTCTGTTTTCGTTCCCATTTGTCCATGATTTCAGAAATGCGATCTTGAATTTCCATGCGCGCATCGTATCGGTCAAACCCTTTTGAAAGCAACTCATCGTACGGAGTTTCTGTGTGTCGAACATGAGCAATGACCGCAAGGCGGATTACCTGCTCATCAAAGTGTTTAGCCGCAGCCGTACGACCGATACGTCCGCTTTGTTTGAGACAGGCATGTTCAGCTATAACCGTCTCTTTGCCTTCAGGGCAACCAGGGAATAGCTGCTTTATGCGATCGGCAAACTTTTGAACGAATTCACTGTCCAGTTCTGCTCGCCGTAGGGCATCACGCTGTCGTCGCCTCTCGCGCACTTTTTCGTCGGCAAGGCATTCGGTTTCCGCCCTATCAAGAGCATCCGCCTCGACAAGAAGCCCCTGTCTCTCGTATCTTTTCCGGGCGCTGCTCCAACGCAGTACAACTGCAAACATTTTAGAGTGCTTGCGCGATCGTCTGGTCAGCGCCGCATCCCCCGAGGGCAGAAAAACCAAATAATCCATGTCGGCACAGGAGAGGCAAAGCGCCTTTCTCTGTGCTGTCAGATATATCCATGATCCTTTACCGAGGTCCTCACCACACTCATCGCATTTTGATTCGCGGCTTGTAATGAAAACCACCAGCTCGTTTTGCTTACTCATCCCCATGATGCTCCTTTTAAAGTTATTCAGAATTTCCGAATAACCCCCATGCCCCGCAGGGCACAACAAAAAATGAAACACGCTGGAGTGTAATATAAAAAAAGTCATAGCCTTCTGCCAA